>JBAYIT010000010.1:0-3580 GCA_041665485.1 Candidatus Shapirobacteria bacterium | reverse complement strand
GTTTGACGTCTGAGGCAAACCAGTCGTTGAAACCACGAAGAGTTTGGGGTTTTAGAGAATTGTCTTGGGTCATAGGTTGATTTTAACATTTAATAGGTCATCTACTGTGCTTATTTGGGTTATCCCTGGTTTTTTGAAACCCACAGAAATAAAGCTGACAACAGAGTTTTTAGCAGTTAAATAATCTTTATTAGTGTCGCCAACATAGGTGACAGTAACTGCCAAGTTAAATTCTATTAACCATTTAATAGCTAGGGGACTGGGTTTTTGGGGAAATATTCCTTTAGTAATAATATTTTTAGGAATAAAAAGATCATAAATCCCCAGCTTTTTTAAGATATTGATGGTTTCAGTTTTTGATGCACCAGTGAATATAGCTAATGTATTTAACTGACTAAGTTTTTTTAATTTGATAACTGAACCGTTTAGTAGGGGAGGTCTCATCCGTTTGACTAGTGTTCCCTGTAAATCAAAAATTATTAGAGGTTTGATACTTATTTTGTTGTCCATATTAGGGGTAAATTATAACTAGCATCGTTGATCATCATCTCTTGATCATAAGCGGCCATGACGCCGACTACTTGATTGCCAACCACCCAAATATTGATCTTTTCATATAGATTGGAAGTGCTGGAAAGAGTTTTTTCCTTTGAGTTGTAAGTAGCAAGAGCCATATCGGTTGTAGCAGTAACTATGGGTTGATAGACAAACTCTTCTGGTGAGTCAACACCTTGACTAGCGTCTAAAACAACAATTCCCTTAAGGGATTCTGATTGGAGCGGTTTGGCTATGGCCGGTCCCTCAATTTCTCTTCGGTCTGAGGTGGTGGGGATAAATAAATCAGGACGAGTTTGGCTCATACCGATGAGTGATGTTTTGGAATCGAGAGCGGTAAATTGACTGGGGAGAAGCAGAAGTTGTTTGTCGACTTGAAGTTTTTTGATTTGTTCAACAACTCTTTGTTCGGAAGAATATTGCTGACTCATTTGGAACGAGCCATTAATATAGACAGTTCCAAAATTTCCAATATCAAGGGTCGAATTCATGGGACTTACGAGAATGTTACTAAAATAGCCTCCACTTCTCATATAGTTTGCCAGTGCATAGATCTCATCCCGTTTACAGCCGTCAGCTTGAGCCGTATAGAGAAGAGCTATGTCTCTATTTCTAGGTTGTCGGGCGACAATTTGTTGACAGAGCATATCGACTGGCTGTGGACCGGCGGAATAGTAAGTTTCGTAAAAAGCCTGAAGTGCTCCCAAGTTGTCGACCCAGCAGGGATTTATCTCAATTATTTTTATAGTGTTATCACTTTGCCTAATGGCGTCAATTCTGGCCATGGGCAGTCCTTGGGGGAACGGTTTTTCCATATATTCAGCCATTTTCCAAATTACATTGGGAAGATTTTTTGGCAGACAAATAGGTGGAGGTGACTCGCTATTACTAAGTGGAAAAGCAAAGTTGAAGACAGCATCGCCATAGCTGGCTTGTCGTTCTTTGAGACTAACAAATATATCAGCCGCGGTTCTGAGTGTAGATTTGTCTAGTCTGTCTGGATTTTTGACAGTACCAGTATATTTATTGCGTTCTACACTCCGCCATTGAGCTTGCTTGCGACGGGATTCTTTGAGTAGTTTCCATAGTTTATTTTCTCCGTTGAGTCGAGGAGAAGGGGACCGGTATAGCTCTTGGCCAAGTTGGTAAAGATTGGCATTAACCGGCATGGGGTAACCGAGCTCTGAAGCCCGACTGCTTATTTGTTCTATTTCCCTGACGGTGGGGTATTTTGTTTCATTATTATTAATCATTTTTTTGTTAATTATTAAGGAGGGCAGAGTCCGGCTAGGCCGGACTCTGCTACTGGGGTTATTCACCACACCAACGATTCTTTTCAGAATTCCAAGTGTAGCGACGACCAGAGATGGAGGTTCTAACTGGTGGTTCACCATCTATCGGCGGAATATCTTGGAGTCTAACGTCCGTAAAATTCCAGCGACCATTGGCTTCTGACCAGATAACCACTGTTCCATTGACCCCGTCGGCGTCCCTTAATTTAATTAAGGGTTCCCCGGGGGCGGGTGGGGTTCTGAGAATTTGGTCAAAACCGTCCCATTTTAGGTCTTCCATTCTTTTAATTTGATTTGTCATAATTTGATTTAAAAAATATAAAAAGAGAAAATGGGGAACAAAAAAATCCCCCAAGTGCGGGGGATTTGAGAAATTAATTGATTTTTGTTTTAGGTCAGACTACACCCCGCCGGTAACGAGACCACGGTATGGGTGTGATGCATAGCAAAATTTAGACGCATTGACTTCATAGTTAGGGGATTATAACACATATCTTATAATATCAAGAAGTAAAAATGATTTCTTGACTGGCTACATCAAATATCTGGGGTGAATTAGAAGCAATTAACTGAGTAATTTGTTCCAGTTCGCTTTTGAGTGAGTTGGTGGCGGTGGCATACAAACTCAGCAAAATTCTAGTGATAGCGGTATGTAATTTGTCATCGATACCATCAACATATTCTGAAGTCAGATACATTCCGGTCATACAACCATAAGTACCTACAAATATTTTGGGAGTTTTTCCAAATCCGAGACTTTGCCAACTTTGATCAAATAGTTCTTCAATTTTTTGAGAAATATAATAACTATTTTGGGGAGTCAAAAATTGTTGATTATTAACTGAAGATAATTGTGGTTTTAAAAGACGAAGATCGGCAACGGATATGAGTGAAGAAAAGGGGACTGGGGTGGGGTATTTAAACTCAAATTTTTCTGCCCACTGGTCAACTAGCTTGGTAGCTAGTTGGGAATCATGGAAGCGAAACTGGCCGCACTGACGTTCGTTGGCAAAGGGAACTTCACCAGTAAGGGATAATGATTTGGCAAAATTTATGGCGGCTTTTTTAACTGCTGTTTCAAAAAGTGAATGATCAATATCAAAAAGAGCTAACATTCTAAAACCAATTTGGCCACTCTCACTTTGGAAAGGGGAGATGTCTATTAGAGTATTGCGATCAATAGCGTTTTGAGAGATGGAAACAAGTTCATCTCGGACACCACCAGTATAGGCCAGGCCATGTTCGAGGGTGTGGATGGCTTGATGAATATGTGTTTCTTGAGAAGTTTGGGGATCGGGAAATACGACTATTAGGGGATGGATAGTAACTGATTCACTATCAACTTTGACAATTTTACGAATATCAAAGGTGCCGCCAGACATAACTCGGTGATCAATATCGGCGGAAAAAGCGTTTTTAACAATCTCTATTTTGGGAAAAGATGTTTGACTCATTAGTTAATTATACTAATAAGGTGGGAGATTGTTTGGGGTGGCATACCGGACTTGAACCGGCAACCTTCTGCTCCACAGGCAGATGCTCTAACCAATTGAGCTAATGCCACCATATAAAAAACCGCCTATTGTTTGGCGGTTTATTGTTTTGAAAACAGTAAATACCGCCAATTACTTGGTGGTATGGTGATGGTTGATGATCACGACTACTGATTTCATTGACAGTATTTTAACAATATATGGGGTGAAGTCAATCCTTACCCTTAATTACTTCTTGGT
>JBAYIT010000009.1:0-4292 GCA_041665485.1 Candidatus Shapirobacteria bacterium | reverse complement strand
TCAGAATGGAGGGATTTTTTTGTAAAGGAAGCCAGTGGGTTTGGTAAGAATATATTTTCTTGATTCTTGGTTGGGGAGTATTTGGGATTTTGTTTTTTTAGTTTGTGTTAAAATTTATGTATGTAGATAAGAACCAAAACTCGCCTGGTGCGGTTTGGTTAAAAGTCGATTAGAACTTATTTTAATTATAAATTAGAAAAATAAACAAAAATAAATTTTATTATGAGAAATTTTTTAGTGGCAGGTTTGATGGTCGGAATGATTTTTTCCGGGTTTGTCGGTTCGGCCGGAGCGGAGGCGTCAGTGCCTTCTTGTGATTTATTTAGTGTGGGAGATAGGGTTGAGGTTTATAAAAGTTTAAGTATCAATGTTCGTTCAGCGGCTGGAACGACTAGCTCTGTTTTAGGATCTCAAACTTCCGGAGCGATAGGGAAGGTGGTTGCTGGTCCGGTGACGATGAGCGGTTTTTGTTGGTTTAATGTAAATTTTGACAGTGGAGTTGATGGATGGGCAGCAGGAAGTAACTTAAAAACGAGTGCAACAACCAATGTTGTTCCTAATACAAATACACCTACAACTGTTGCTTGTCAGAATTTTTCCATTGGTGACAAGGTTTTTGCCAGGCGAGATCTAAATGTTAGAAGAACCCCATCTATTTTTGGCACAGTACTTTTTAGTTTGAGAGGTGGAGATTCTGGAAAAATTATTGCAGGACCGGAGAGGAAAGATGGTTATTGCTGGTGGAATATTGATTTTAATAATACGCCGGATGGGTGGGTGGCTGATGCAAATATTACCCTCTTGTCTAATGATTCTACTCAGACAACGAATGTTGTTGATCAATCTACTTTTACCAATATAAATCAGTGCATTAAGTTTGCGGTTGGCGATCCATTCAGAACTTTAGATGCGGTAAGGTTTAGGGCGGCACCAAATATTCCGGTTAATCCTTTTACGCAGAATAACATTATTCAAACTGTGCCAAAGGGAATGAGGGGTTGGGTGGAAAGTGGTCCATCTTTTGGCCAGAGCTACTGTTGGTGGAAATTTAAAACGGTGACCGGGCTTGCTGGTTGGGCAGTAGGAAATTATTTTGAGAAAGTGACTGAGCCGACAGTTATCGAAGGCGGACCAAGGGGGACCGTGACTGTGGTAGCTCCGGTTTTAGGTGAAGAATGGAATTCTTCTAAAGCTAGAACAGTGAGATGGACGAATCCGACGCTACCAGTTGGTTTTGTTCTAGATGAGATTATTTTGACGATTATGAATGGAGACGCCGAGATCAAGAGAGTTGTGATTTCACCTTTTCTAAATAGCTATGTTTGGGATGATTTTTCTGGTCTTGCTGTTGGAAATTACAGAGTGAGAGTCACTTATCATCAAAGAGCTAATTACGATTTAGGAGAGGGTGATAGATTGTCGGGTCTTTCGGTTTGGGGTGAGAGTGGAGTTTTTAAATTTTCAAATACTACAATCGTAAACCCTCCAGTAGACGGGGTGGCTTGTGGAGATGTGAACAAGAGCGGGGCAGTTGATTTAACTGATGCCGGAGCGATTATTAATTATATTTTCCAGGGAACAGCGATGCCGGCCGGAATTAAAAAATCTGATGTTGATGGAAGTGGCGGGGTGACTATTTCTGACGCAGTTTATATTTCCAATTTTTTGGCGGGGACAGGGGCAAGGCCTTGGTGTGGTGAGGGGGAAAAACCAGTGGTCCCTCCAATAATTACGACAACTAATTTGGCACCAACGCTAGAAGTGGTTTGGGGTGGAAGCGAAAATTTTAATACCAGTGCCCTATCAGTTTCCATAGTGGAAGGATCTTATGGGTATTACCGTTTTAGAGCTCAAGATCCGGAACATAAACCAATTTCGTGCGCAGTGAATTGGGGTGATGGAAATATAGAGAGTTGCACAACTTATGATATGAATTCCGGAGGCGGTGTGGCTTCTGGATTGCACACTTATAAGGTGGCCGGGACTTATTCTTTCTTGGTGACAGTGACGGACGATCGAGGAGCTAAAGCTACGCGATCTTTAGAGGTGGTAGTGAGAAAACAAACTATTAATCCTCCAGCCAATACAACCGGTACACCACCTATTATCCCACCGGTTATTCCTCCTACTCAAAATGGAACTTTTAAAGTAGAAGCTGTAAATCCGGAATTTACTGTTAATGTTAATCTTCCAAATTCTGCAGCGGAAATTACAATCCCGCACACAAATAGAATCGGTTTTAGATACAATGTTGTGAGTGGAGTGTTTCCGGTTCAATATAGTTATGATTGGGGCGATGGATTGGTTAAGACTGGATCAATTTTAGCGAGCTACCCTTCTATCGGAGATTTTCATTCCTATACCAAATCTGGAGTATTTAATGTTTTGATTAAATTGACTGATGCAAGTGGAGCTACTTTTTCAAAGAGTGTGAGGGTTTTGGCCAATGGAGATTGGGCTAGAACTGCTCCGTGTGGAGATATTAATGGAGACTTGGTAGTAAACGAAACTGATGCAACTTTGATTAAGGATTATGTTATGGGATCTTATGTGCCACCGCAGTCGGTTTGGAAATTGGATGTTGATGGAACTGGGATGGTGACTCTTTCGGATAGCATTTATCTGATTAATTATTTCAAGATTGGCGGACCAGTGCCGAAATGTTTGCGTCCAACTAATTTGATTGCCGACGAGAGTTTGAACTCACCCACGAAGGTGATAGTTGGAAGGTCAAATACTTGGAACTTGGCGCATATGGCGAGTGCAGTAAAACCAGTGACGTTTACGATTAATTGGGGTGATGGAACGGCAAATAGCTCGGTGGTTTCGATAGACGGAACTGCTAGGGTGTTGGCTCATACGTTTGCTAATACTGGTAAATTTACCCTAACTTTGACTGCAGTTGATTCTATTGGTGTTGGCGCAACTAAAACTTTAGTAGTGGAGGTGGTGGCTGATAGCACTGCACTTTTGCCGGTAAGACCCGCTATGATCGGCGACAGAGTGAAGGTAAATACGGCTCCATATAATTATTCCTTAGCAGTTTTCGGGACAAAATTCGGCGGAGAATATATTAAAAGCAAACCCGTGGGTTCTTTAGGAACTACAATTGATGGTCCGTATCTTAGTAGCGTAACTAAACTTACGACCTGGAAGGTGAGATGGGATGATGGATTGGAGGGATGGTCTTATGATGGCGGGTTAGAGAAGATTCAGTAAGTGTTAGAGGTAAGAAGTTTGATGTGAGCTGTTGTGTATGAAGGACTAATAATTAACTACCGGCTACTAGCGCAGGAGGAAAGTTTGATTTGACAAAATGGTTTGTTAGGTGTATTATGGAGATAATAATAAATTTGGTGCAAAAGGTCGTGCTTTTGGGGGAACAAAGGAGCTTAGGTTTATTTAGATAAGATAAACCTAAGTGATTTAATTCTTTATTTCTAAAATACATAAAGAAACAATAGATTAAGAAAAAGGTAATCCTTCCGCACTTCAAAGAAGCGCTCTAGGATGATTTAGCTCTTGATTATTAAAAATACATTAACGAAACCTAAATCATATGAAAAAGATATCAAAAATTGCTTTTGTGGTGGTTGTAATGGTGTTTGTTTTTGCTCCATTTATTGGGCAAGCTCAAACCATTTCTTATAAAAACACAATGACTGAGAGCAAGCGTATGGCTATTGCTTCGGCAATAGATTCATTGAAGCTTCAACTGGCTTCGCTTATGGCGCAGTTTCAGAGCATTTACGGAAAAAGCTTGCGTTAGTCTCGGTCAATTAGTTTTCAAAAAATAGTCGAGCCAAGCTCGGCTATTTTTTTATGCACAGATTGTTTTCTGACAAAAATAGTCGTGATATAATTAATGCAGAGTCCATTTGGACAAGTTTTTATTATAAATAATTAAAAATCAGTCGAATTTATTTTTCAAAAAACATGAAAAAATTTTTAAGCGTAATGCTGTTTTTGGGATTTATTGGAACTTCATTTTTTCCAGGAATAGCTGGAGCGGAAGTTTCCGATCCTACAACGATTAGAGCGCTTCAGGAGCAGGTTTCTTCTTTAATGCAGAGGGTGAGTGAATTGCAAACTCAATTGCAGAGGATAAATAGTTCTATTGCCTCTCCAGTTTATCAATCCACAGTAGATCCATATCCCCAAGACAATCCAACGCCGATTTCTTTTTCCTGCGGTGACACCAATATGGATGGAAAGATCAACAATGATGATGCAACAGTCATTACTAACTACATCTTTAGCGGAGGAACTCTTCCGGCTGGAGTAACGATGAG
>JBAYIT010000008.1:0-4477 GCA_041665485.1 Candidatus Shapirobacteria bacterium | reverse complement strand
TTCTAATGTGGGGGTAAGAGCTTCGAGTCTGTAATTTTCACCAATATCTACATCCAAATCGGCTCTGACCAGGACTCTTTTACCGGAAAGGTCAATATCGGTAACTTTGGGTAGGTTCATTATTTAATAGTTAATTATTTGCTTCGATCTCTTTTATCTCCTGAAGTCTGCGCTCATACCTGGCTTTACCTGAGAATTTAGTTTCTAAAAATGCGATGAGCATAGCCTTAGCTTCTTTTTCCTCGGTAAAATCAGCTGCAATTACCAGTATATTCATGTCATCGTCATTTCTTCCGGCTTCAACCTGAAAAACATCCTTACCGATTGACGATCTAATTCCGTCAAACTTATTTGCCAAAACATCTACACCCACCCCGCTCCCGCAAAGAAGAACACCGCGTGCGCCATCTGTTTTAGCAACTAGTGAGGCTACATCCTCGGCATACTTTGTAAAGTCGTCATTGGGGTCCAGGTGGTTTGCCCCCAAATCCTGGTAAGGATACTCCATTTCAAAAAGCCATTTGGCAATTTTTTCTTTCAGTTCATATCCTCTATGGTCAGCTCCCAAAAAAATTTTCATGATTTTTATTTAAAACCCTCAACTAATTCTATCAGTTTAGCCTTTGGATCGGGAGATTTTACAACCGCTGTTGCAATTGCAACCCCAACTGCCCCGAGTTCCAAACTTTTTTTGATATCCTCCATCGATGAAACACCGGCACCTACAATTAAGGGTTCTCCGCTCAGCCTGGCAACCTCCGCTGCTTTGGAAATAATCTCAGGTTGTGCATCAGTCACTGAAGTGTTCGTGGAACCGATAAATTCAGGGGGTTCATAGGCTACAAATGTCGGCCTTAATTCCGCAACCCTCTTCAGCTCCTCAAGGCTATCAGCAAAAATTAACGTTTTAAGATTCGCCTCTTTTGCTTTTTCGTTTGCAATGGTAAGGGCATTAAAATCATCAAATTTATGTTCCGAGTGATTCAAAAAAACTCCTGAAACTCCAACTTTTGCCGCCTCCGCAGGTAATGTCCAACCTGTGTGTGGTCCATAGTTCACAGGGTCTACATGTTGTATCCAAACTTCCAGTGTGGTTGCGGCAACCACCATTTCAGCATCAATTACCTGGACAACCGGGATTATTTTTACTTGAGATTCATGGGCCACTTCCTCAATACTTTTTGTCAGAGAGATAGCTTTCTCGCCGGAGCTTTCCTCAAAGGCTTTATAGTTTACAAATATCATGTAATTGGTTGACCGATCGTCTGGTCAATTTTTTCCCTGTCAAAACCGATAACAGTTTCAGATCTTCCGTCGTCAAGCACTATGTGGGTAAGAGGAACTCCCAAAAATCCACCTGATAATTTTGATATTTCCTCCTTGGCGCTTTCATCCAAATCGACCATTTTTTCGGCAAAAACAACTTTCTTCTCGTTTAAATAATCTTTAAGCAACTTGCAGTAAGGACAGGTTGTTGTGGAGTAAATTGTAACTTGCATGCCTCACCTATATTAACTCAAAAAAGGGTATCAGGTCCAGACTAAAACGAACCTTCTAAAATATGTACTGATCCTTTTACAATAATAATCTGGTTGTATCCGCTATATTTTGAGGAGTCATATTCCAAAAGGTATCCCCCTTTTGCCTGTCTCATTGTTCCCAAAAGTATGGTTTTAGATCCGTTACTGATAAGTACCTGATAATTTTCCCCCTCTTTCAAAGTAGGAAGATCAGCCAACACTTCGTTTCTTGTAGCAATTCCCATTCCCGGCTCTTCCGAAACATTTTTAAGTTCAACTTTTTCTGCGTCAACCGGAATCTCCAAACCTTTGAATTTCTCTTTGATTTGCTCCTCAATACTGGGCGTGCCTGAAGGGATATTAATAGGAGGGCTATTTTTTCTAATTTTTGGAAGCATAAGGAAGAAGAGGACAAGAACCAACATCAAGGCTAAAAATATGGCTGCAATCCTTTTAATACTCACCTTGAGCGAAAGTTTACACCAAGTAACACCAAAGTCAAGTTGGTTTATCCAACAATTACCGCAAAATTAACGCGCTTTCCCCGCAATGAATGATTATTTTAGATAAATACTAAAAAGAGCCATTACGGCAGCCACCAATAGCCATTGTGTTGAGGCTAACCAAATATCACTTCCGATCCAACCGGAAATAGAAAATAAAACCGCAATCACGGCCCCAAACACTAATACTTTGGAGACTAGTTCTTTGTTTTTCCGAAAAGAATTCACATTACTCACCCCCTACTTATTAATATACCACTTGACCGAAAACTTTTTAAAAAGTAAATTGAGTGCGTTGGTGAATTACGGTGGAATTCCGTAGATGTGCCGCAACTGTTAAATCCAGAGCCCATGTCCCGCCCCGGCGGGACGAAACCCGAGCTCCGTTTCGTGCAAATGCACTACGCGGGGTAAACAGGAATATGACGTACGTAGAATCTCCCACAAAAACAATAGAAAGGTTTATCCCCTCTTGGAGGTATACCCAAACGGATCGTTTAAGTCAGGAGATACTTAGTGCATTTAATGAAACACACAGACACCCCGACAAACATAAGTTCGGATTCAAAGATGAAAAATTGGTTGACCTTCTGACGGATACGGAAATAAGCATCGATACTTCAAACTATCTTGGAAAAAAAGATGCCGAACTTTTAGATATCCTTACTTCGTGGGTATCGGAAAACGAGACCGGCACCGCTGTCTGGATAAGTCCTTCATACGAATCAGCCTACCCCTGCAATAAAATCACTACCTACACAATTGAAACTGATGCCCAAAATAAAAAAACTACATTTAATATAACCGTGCTTTTCGACACCCCTAAAAGCCATACATTAGAAGTGGCCGCAAAATTAAGCCCCGCATTTACCGGCAATGACCCGGAGATGCTTAGAAATAAACTTTTTATTGTTGATGAAAACTTTAATATGACAAGTTTGCTGGAAATTATCGGAGAAAATGAAAGTAAAGTTTCCACACCAAACAGTCAGTTGGTTGATTATTTTATCAATCTAATTCACTCGGGTGCGGAGGCTAGATTAATTGCTCAGGAAATGGAACAAAAAGGGCTGGTTGGGAATTTTTCCGTTAGTTGTGGAGGGCAAGAGTCCGCATCAAGTCTGGAAAAAAACTCCCTAACCATAAATTTAACCGGGCAAGAAGACAAATACGGCTCCTTGAGTTTCACCTGTCCCAAGTGCGGCGCTACTAATAGAAGGCCGGTAGGCCGACTTCTCCAAAATTGTTTACACTGCGGTGGGGATGTCAGATGCTGAGTCCGATTAGACCAACCAGTCCGACACAAATAAGGCACGGCACAATCACTGCTTTAATCACATCTTTTTCTTTATGTCTTAATCCCACCACTGTTTCTGCAACCAGGATATCTGCGAGAGCAATCATGTTACCTGCCGCTCCCCCGACAACAGCCAAGGCCAAAATTTTATCAACATTAAAATTTAGTTCCCTGGCGGCGGTAACAAAAAAGTTACCAAACATTAAATTGGATATGGTTACGCTGCCTGTCAAAAAGCTTCCGAATGCGCCGATTAAGGGCGCCCAAAGAGGCAAAAACGCATTTCTAACACCAACCACCAGAAAATCTATAATTGACCCCATTCCGGAAATGTTATGGGCAGAGTTCACCATAATTTGAGCCATTGAAGACATCATTACTATGATCACCGAAGGTACCAGTGATTTTCCCAATGCAATTTTCAGGGAACTGAAAATTGTTTTTGCAGAGGCTTTGTAAAAAAATATCGTCGCGATCCCAGCCAAAACCATCACAAAACCCGGATTAAAAAATGAGAATGTGTGTTTAACAATAAGCGGTATTGGCACACCTTTTGATCCAAGCACTACTTTTCCGATGATTAGAAGTGTGATTAAAACTATATAAGGAAAAATCGTTTTTCCCAGCGGTATTTCGGGGGGTGTTTTTCCATAACTTATAAAGATCGAGTTTCTTTTTGGAATGAAAAGGCCGATTTTGATCGATAAGAGAATTATCAATAAGCCTAAAGCCGAGCCCAAAATCGAGGGAAATTCCGGCCCTAAAAACACAGTTAAAATAGATGAAACTGCAAAGACCAGTCCCGACCAAAGAGCAAACGGAAGCATTTCAAGAAAACTTCTTTTTTGGTCTTCTTTTCCTTTTACCAAAAACCAAAGCATAAAAACCGGAATTAATATCCCCACCAGACTATACAATGAAGCCATAAAAGGAAGTTGACTACCCGCTAATTCTCCGAATCCGATTTTGATAGGTGCCCCCGCCGCACCGAAAACCCCGGCGGTGCTATTGCCAAGGAGCGATAATATAACGGCAGATATGGGACTTATTCCCAATCCTATTAAAAGCGGTGCAACCACTGTTGCGGGGGTACCAAATCCCGCCGTCCCTTCCAAAAAATTTTCAAAAAACCAGGCCAAAAGTATTACCTGTACTCT
>JBAYIT010000007.1:0-4930 GCA_041665485.1 Candidatus Shapirobacteria bacterium | reverse complement strand
TCCAATTCACTTTACCCATGGCTACTTGATCCAGCTCTTCTTCCATTTCGGCAGTAAAAGGTAACGATACTATATTTAAGAAGTTCTTAACCAAAAACTCGACTACTGCCACCCCTAAAGCTGTTGGGTGGTACTTTCCCTCATCCCGCTCCACATATTGTCTCGATAAAATTGTCGAAATAATTGAGGCGTAAGTTGAAGGGCGACCAATCCCTTGTTTTTCTAAAGACTGAACCAGGGATGCGTCCGAATAACGCGGGGGTGGATTGGTTTCACTTTCCTCAACGGTTACCTTTTGACTCTTAATCACCTCTCCTTCTTTCATTAGTGGTAACACCTCTTCTTCAAATTTCTCCTCAGCAATTTTCAAAAAACCATCGAACAACATACTTACTCCGATCGACTTAAATTGCGCCCTACCATTGGTAAATATAGCGGTGGTATTTTTTAGTTTTGCACTGGCAGCCTGAGTCGCTACAGCCCTTTTCCAAATGAGTTGATACAACTTTAGCTCTTTGGCATCTAATCCATCAGGACTCTTATTGGCCACACTAGTAGGTCGGATAGCCTCATGAGCTTCTTGAGCATTCTTAGAAGTATTTTTAAATACCCTCACCTTTTCAGCAACGTAATCAATACCAAATTCTTTAGAAATATATTTTCTAAAATCCTCAATTGCTTTAACTGACAAATTAACAGAATCAGTCCGATGATAAGTAATCAAACCTCTTTCATACAATCGCTGGGCTAGTGTCATCGTCTGCTTTCCTGACCAACCAAATCTTCTGCCTCCAGCTTGTTGCAGCTTTGAGGTGGTATATGGTGGCAATGGATGTCGAGTTGTTTCTCGTTCATTAAGGTTCGATACCACAAAATCCATTGTCAGCTCACCGACAAACTTATCCACTTCTTCTCGAGTACTAAATATTGATTTAGTATAAGAATATTCACCATCAAATAATTTTATTTTGTCTGAAATATAGGCACTTTTGTCATCAACCTTAAAAAGGTCAGCCCGAAAACCCAGGTCGACCCATACCTTAAAGAACTTCTCTCTAACGAATTTTTCGATTTCTTTTTCTCGTTCCACTATCAACCGCAAAGCTACACTCTGGACTCTTCCCGCCGATAACCCTCGTCGAACCTTTTTCCAAAGTACCGGTGATAATGAATAACCCACTACTCTGTCCAGGACCCTTCGGCCTTGTTGAGCATCCACCAAGTTCATATCCACTTCCCGAGCGTTTAATAGCGCTTCTTCAACCGCCGCTTTGGTGATTTCGTGAAATGAAATTCTAGAAGTTTTAATTTCTTTTTTTGATTTGGCTGATTTACGGACTGTTTCCGGATTTTTCAAAATCCAATCCACATGCCAAGCAATAGCTTCTCCTTCGCGGTCAGGGTCGGTAGCTAGATAAATATTTTGAGCCTTAGCCGCGGCTGATATTAGGCTACTTACTACTTTCTTTTTTTCAGCATCAATCTGATAATCAATTTCAAAATCATGCTTAAGATCCACTCCCATTTTGCTTTTTGGCAAGTCTCGCAAGTGTCCCACCGTAGCTAGTACCTCAAAATCTGCTCCCAAATATTTCCCAATTGTTCGTGCTTTTGTCGGTGACTCGACTATTAGTAGGTTCTTCATATCGTTTTAAACTTGTTCATTGTCTGCCATCTATATATTAACTGTCAAGCCACAAACGTACCTTTTAACTAAGCACCCTTCACCTGTACAGTCATGACCGATATCATATCACACCATATTTTTAGCATTAATTTTTTACACGGCTAACAATTCAAAAATAAATTTAAATTCTAATCTTAATAATAATGGTATAATCGGCAATATGAACATACAGTATGTTGAAACCAAATCAATCCAAACCATAAACTGTGGTCACTGCGGTCTACCAGTCTACCGAACAGAAGTTACTCGAAGAACACCACAAATACTTTTTGGCAATGTATTTACTCATGAATCTTTTGGTCCGATTGAGATCGATTCACATGCCAACATGGTTTGCTCACGCAATCCATCCCCTGATCACTCCCACGCCCCCGATACTTTTGGTGGCATGTTTGGTTGGGCCTAAAATTAAGTAGGCATGTTTCTTTTTTATCCTGTGCTACAATCCCCAAATGTCTACTGCTTATGTTGAAAACGCCACTTGTGTCCATTGTCTAAAAGTCATTGGCACCCACAATATAATGGTTCGGGTTGACCTTGATGCTGACCATGGAGTCCATATTGGTGTTGATAGTCTCCATTTTAGACCCGGAATATATGATGAGATTTGTCCCCGTAATCGTGGCGGTCGCCATGTTGCCAATCAAATAGCTGCCGTTCCTCAATCATTCCTCGACTCTGTCCAGCCAGATTAATTTATCGGTGCCACAGACGGTCTTGGAACTACAGTATTAGGTTCATTAAACCACTCTTTCAAAATATCCCCCACAATCGGGGCGGCTACGTCAGAACCTTCCCCACCGCGTTCCACCATTACTGTTATCGATATTTCTGGATTATCTGCGGGAGCGAAAGCCGTTAACCAGGCGTGGGTATCTTTACTTCCATCCCCCACTTCAGCCGTTCCAGTTTTACAAGCAATTTTCGTTTTGAAATTAAACAGTGGCCAAGCAGTACCTCCAGTGTGACATGCCTCGATCATCCCCTCTCTAATGATATCAATAGTGTTTCTCTTAATTCCCAAAGACTCGCAATTAACCTTACTATTTTTAAGAACACTCATCTTACATTTAGTACCATTATTAGCGATAACATTTGTACTTTGATTTACCTGTAGTGGTGTCACCCCCAAAAACCCTTGACCAATAGCCAGGTGGTAAGTGTCCCCCAAGTACCACCGATCTCCCTTAGTGTCTCGTTTCCATTGATCAGTTGGATTAATTCCCGGTAGTTCGCCTGCCAGTTCTATTCCAGTTTTTTCACCATAACCAAACTTCCCCGCCCATTTATGAATTTTATCCACCCCGAGTAATTCACCTAATTTATAAAAATAAATATCATTACTTCTCTTTAAGGCTTTAACAATATCTACCATCCCATCTGTTCCGCCCCTTTTAGTCCACAACCAGTTATTAAAGCTATAATCTCCAACCTTAATTACCCCAGTATCTTCTATGGTCGTACTTTTATCGACTGCTTTTTCCTCCAGTCCCGCTGTTGCCAAAACCAGTTTAAAAACACTTCCTGGGTGATATCTGGTCGCTATCGATCGATTAAGAAGTGGCAGATTTTGAGTATCTTCAAGATACGACTTGATCATTTTATTATCGACCAGATACGAAAATGCGTTAGCATCAATTGATGGCGAAGACACTAGGCTTAAAATTTTTCCCGTCTGCGGTTCACTAATAATCACCGTCGCTTTTCTACCATTTAAAATTTGATAAATTTTATCTTGCCAATAAGCATCAATACTCAGTTCAATTGTTTTACCTACTGTTGGTTCTTCCCGCCCCAGTTCCCGTACATATTTGCCTTTAGCGTCAACTTCTACCAACCTCCGTCCCGCTACTCCTCGTAAGTCACAATCCAAATATTCCTCCACTCCACCCCGACCAATAACGTCTTCCGATCCGAGTTTCAGTCCTCCGCAACGCTCAACCCCCACCTCTCCTCCATCAGCCAGCCCGACATAACCAGTAATTAATCCCATACTTTCCTTATAATTATATTGCCTTTTTATCTCCCACAATCTATCTTTTCCTTCAAACTTTGATCCATCATAATCACCACTATTAACAAATTTTTTCTCACCATTTTCGGTTTCAAAAAACTGGTAGACACTTTTAGCCACCAATCTTCCTTTCCTATCTTTGATATCCCCTCTACCGGCTGGCAAAGTTGTCTCAACAATTTTATTCTCAAATGCCAATCCTCGATAATAACCACCTCTAATAACCGACATTCGAATCACTGCCACCAACAAAATCCCAAAAGTAGTCAATAACCCCCAGTTGACCAGCCAATACTGCCAGTCATGATTTTCATTATGTCCCATTATCCAGTAACCAATCGAATACTTTCTAACAAATATCTGTCTTCCATTAATCTCCCACAACCCTTGATAAGGCACAATCCCGCTTCATCGGCTCTTTGGGTGGTGATTTTAGTTTCTTTTTCTACCAACCTATCTAGTCCATGCAACTTCGAACCATTACCCACCATCACAATCCCTCTTTTCAAAATATCATCCATCAATTCCGGTGGAGTTTCATCTAATTCTTCTTTGATTAATTTAATTAACTTTTGGACTTCAAATATGACAGCTTCTCGTATTTCGTTTTCATTAATTTTTACTGACTTAGGTAACCCAGTTTCCAGGTCTCTTCCCCTAATCACCATTTCTTTTAACGATTTATTTGGTTCACCCACGTTACCCAGTTCAATTTTGGCTCGCTCTGCGGTTGTTTGCCCAATTAATAAACTGTATTTCATTCTTATATAGTTGATTATCGCTATATCAAAGTCACCACTTGAAGTCCTGATCCCTTTTCCCACCACCACTCCACCCATCGAGATTACCCCTACTTCAGTTTTTCCCCCTCCCACATCAACTATCATCGTTCCCGAATTCTTTTTGGCAGGTAACCCCACTCCCACTGCCGCCAATACCAAACCCTCGATCAGAACTACTTCACTGGCACCAGATGTCAAAAACACCGATTTTACAGCTCTTTTCTGGACATCAGTAATTGATACCGGCACCGACACAATTACCCTCGGTTTAAAAATTTTTGGATATCGACTGGGAATTTCATATATAAGTTTCAAGTAGTACGACACCAGTGCTTCCAATGCCTCTAGATCTGAAATAATTCCGTTCTTAATCGGGCTAACCACTTCAATCTGAGCAGGTTCCCGATTAAGCATTTCTTTGGCTTTGTAACCATATGCCACTATCTT
>JBAYIT010000006.1:0-5327 GCA_041665485.1 Candidatus Shapirobacteria bacterium | reverse complement strand
GGAGTTGGGGAAAGTGACTGAATATGACGCTTTGGTAACAGTAGGTCAGTGAGAATCTCCCATTTCCAGAAAGTGATTTACCTGTTCTACTACCTGGCCCGGGGTGTAGTCGCTTTTGATTAAGTAACCCTCGGCTCCCAAACTCATGGCTTTACTAATGGCTTCGTCCTGACCGAGATTACTCAGGACTACAACATGGAAATTCGGTTTTTCCGGCGGAGCCTCTGTAGAAAGTTTTTCTAAAATAGTGAGGCCGTCGACTTTGGGGAGGATGATATCCAAAAGGACGAGGTCGTATCCGCCTTTCTTCATGGCCTCAAATGCTTCCTGGCCGTCGGCGACCGACTCTACCTGGAAACTACTATCGGTGAGGATTTGAACGTATAAATCTCTGAGAGCAACGTCGTCTTCAACTACTAAGATTCTTTTTTGTGAATTGGTCATTGGTTAATATTAGACTAGGGGAATGGTAAATGTAAAGGTGGATCCCTTGTTTAGTTCTGATTCGACAAAAACCTGGCCGTGATGCAACTCTACAAATTGTTTAGAAAGATAAAGACCCAGCCCCGTTCCCGGTTTGGCTAAAGTCGGAAGACCTTCGCCCAGGCGGGTAAATTTGGTAAATAATTTGGGAATATCTTCTGCAGCTATGCCCCGACCGGAATCAGATATTGAGACCCTTAGGAAATTATCTTTTACTGTGGCCTGAAGTGAAACAAACCCTTGGTCCGGTGTGAACTTAAATGCGTTTCCCACCAGATTTTCCAGTATTTGTAAAATTTTGTCTTTGTCTGCATTTATGGAGATTTGGGATGGGTCGATATCTGTGTGCCAAGTCATTTGATGTTCCGAGGCTTTGGCAGAAAATTCAGTTTGGATTTGAGTGACCAATTCACTGAAATCAAATGTTTCCGGGTGAAGTTGAAACCTACCTGATTCTATACGGGAAATATCCAGCATATCATTTACCAAATGAATTAATCTCTCAGTTGAAGAGTATACAATCTCGAGATATTTTTTGGCCGTATCAGTGATATCACCGGCTTTGCCATTTTGAACCATCCAGACATAACCTTTGATGGCGGTCATGGGAGTCCGTAGTTCGTGAGAAGCCAGGGAGACAAATTCGTCCTTCAGTTTATCGAGTTCCTTGAGGTGATCGTTGGCCAATTTTAAGTTTTGGTGAAGTCTGGCGCGATCTATGGCGATACTGACGACGTCAATCAACTGATCCAAAGTTTCTTTTTCCCCGCGGGAGAGATCGTCAATCTCTTTGGAAATACCCAATGTCATGGCACCAATGGCTTTATTGTTTATGCTTAGGGGGTAGATGATTAGGGTGTTGATATTTACGATTTTGGCAATTGCGTCTGCGGGGTCCTGGGGCACCAGGGGATCCAGGATGTCTAATAGATTTGAAGTGATTTGTCTTTCGTTTGTTTTGACAGCATTTACGACTAAGTTGTTCCGATAATCAAGAGGAATGATTAATTCAGAAAGGGGTTTATTGATAATACTGATGGCATTTTGTATCGATTCTGATTTGGTTATGGCTGAAGGTCGTAGTGATTGACCATCCGGATCGACTAAGCTGATGAGAACGGCCGGAAAGTTCATCTGAGCAGCGATTGTGTCTACAATTTGCTGGGAAACTTCGTTGACATCAAGAGTGGAGATGGAAATTGAATAAAGAATTTTGAGAATCGAAAGAGTTTTGTTCCGAAGCGAGAGTTCGAAGTTTTGTTTGTAAATTTCTTCGTTGGCTTTGGCTAAGAGCAGTTCCCGTTCATCGGCGGAGAGTTGAGTATCGGCCATATCAGCGGAGGATGTCCGGTAAGTCTTTGTCCGAAATGTGAATGGTTGATTCTTTGACGGCTTCTTTACAAACTTCTACAGATGTAAGGCCAAAAAGATCTTCGTATCTTTTTACGAGCTGGTTAAGAAGCGATTGAGTATCGGTGGACTCGACCTCAACTTTTAACTGATTGGTATTTATTATTTTGATTCCGGATACTTTTCTGGCCTGATCTATGGCCAGGGGACCAATGATGGTTCTTTGGTGTTCAATGATGCTTTCGATGAGCGTTTGCAGGTCTGCAGTCTGAAGCATAGGTTTATTGGGGAGTTGCCTCCGAATTACGGATCTTTAAAGCGGCCAGACGCAACTCAAAAATGCTTAAGGCCATTAGAGTGTAGGAAAGTAAATAGAGGTAGTCGACAAAACCGCCAACAAAATAATTACCCTGAGAATTTGTGAGCAAAAAAGAAAAATCTGAAAAATACTGAATAACAAAAGCGGCCAGAATCATGAAAATAATTCTTTTCATCATCCCACCCAGAAGATCTTTGGATAGGATATAGGTCAGCACGGCTATTGAGACATAGAACGCCTGGCCGAGAGGGTAACCAAAATCCAGGAGAATTAAGAGCGGTTGACTCCAATCAAATTCGTAGTGTTGTAAAAATAGCAAATATGTGGCTACTAATAGTAAACAAGGAAGAATAAGGGCAAAAAGCTTTGAGGATAATTGCTTTAGACTAATTTTTGCGCCGGAAGCCTGGGCTAAGAGAAAAATGCCGATAGTGTAAAGGGGAATGTTGCCAAAATATCCAATATCGGCGAGGCCAGGATAAACGGTTTCGACCTGGAGGATTACGTTGTATGCACTGTTTGCCAGTTGGCCGAAGGCTTGGGCAAGAAGACCTAAGGAGAGAAAAATAATGGCTTTTCCCATAACACTTTTGTTACCGCCCCATTGGCCTGAAACATAAATGCCTACAAGACCTCCATAAAGGGACATAGTAGATCCGTATATTGCACCAAATAGATATTTTGCCGAATCAGACGAGGGGAATATATTGAGAATTAACCACCAAATTGTTAACAAGATAAAACCGATTAAGGCTATTTGAGACAGCCTATCTTTGGCCAGCGCCTTGAACATACATTTAGATTAAGTTGTTTTAATGAGGGTGTCAACAAGTGGTGGGTGTTTAGTACACAACATTGAACCATATTTGATATTAACGTAAAATATGTTTCATTATGTGGCTTGGTGAGGCGATATTGGCACAAGCATTTGCTTCGGTAGCGAATTTCACTGATAAGTATGTGCTGGAAAAGTATATTAAAGATTCTGCTACAGTGTTTATTTTTTCAGGATCGGTGGCAGCGTTAGTGGGTGTTTTATTGTTTGCGGTAAGGGGATTTCCGATAATACCACCTTTCCAAATATTAATGGCAGTGCTTGCCGGAATATTTTTGCAGTTGTATTTATTACCTTATTTTAAAGCATTAGACGAGGAAGACCCGTCAAAAATTGTAGTATTATTTCAGCTCATACCGGTTTTCACTTTGATTTTGTCAGCTTTATTCTTGGGGGAAAGATTAAAATCGATGCAAATTTTGGGATTTGGGGTGATATTGGTAAGCAGTGTGTTTGTAGCCCGCCAGTCTGGTAAGAAAAATAAAATCGGAAATCGTGCTATATGGCTAATGGTATTGTCGAGCTTTGTTTATGCAATTTCTACGATTTTATTTAAATTTGTCGTGGATCTGCAAAATTTGTGGGATAGTTTGGCATATGAGGGATTGGGAATGGGGGTGGGAGTTTTGTTGGTGTTGTTGTATCCCAAGTTTTTAGGTAGAGTTGTGAGCGAAGTAAAAAATTTACCAGTGAAGGGCTGGGGTGGACTTTGGTTATCGGAAATTTTTTATATCGGATGCAGGTTATTGTTGGCAGCGGCTTTCTCGGTGGGTTCTGTGTCACTGGTAAATGTGATGGGAGGATTCCAGCCTGTCTTTTTGGTAATTTATGGATATGTGTTAACAAAATTTTTCCCTAAAATAATAAAAGAAGATATTAAGGCTTCGGTGCTCAGGAAAAAGTTGTGGGGGATATTGGGGGTGTTTGTAGGATTATATTTGATATTTGTATGATACCTAAGTTTCCTGAACTTAAGAGGCTGGAGCAATCGGATAAAGATGAACTGGAAGGATTTGTAAAGAAATATGAAGTATATTCGGATTTTAATTTTGTAAGTATGTGGGTGTATGACACAAAAGAGATTTTGGAAACGTGCTGGTTGAATAAAAATTTGGTGGTGAAATTTCAGGACTATTTGACGACAAAACCATTTTTTTCAATGTTGGGAAATCATGACCTGGAGGCAACAGCAACAGATTTGATAAATTTTTCAAAGGAAAAATTAAATATTCCTTTTTTGAAATTGGTACCGGAAATTGTGGCTAAAAAGTTAATTAAAATTCCCGGGTTTGTAGTAAACGAGGATCCCGATAACAACGATTATTTGGTTAAGGTTGCCGATTTGGCGGAAATGAAAGGGGGCAAATATATGAAGAAAAGAAATCATATACACGGCTTTGAAAGAGACTATGGAAGCGTTTGTAAAATTGTTGACATAAATTTGAGTGATAAGAAAGACCAGGAAACAATTATTAATATCTTTTTGGATTGGGAAACCAGCAGGGGAAAAGTGAGAGAAGATACGCAAGTGGAACTAGATGCAGTAAAAAGACTGTTTATGTTGAAAGATATAAAAAATATTTTATGTTTAGGTTTGGTGGTGGGGAATAAAATTATCGGGTTTTCGATTTGTGAGATATTGGAAGATAATAATGCGATTTATCATTTTGAGAAAGCTGATATTGAGTATCGGGGTGTTTTTGCCTATTTAAAATTCAAGACGGCTCAAAGACTACTTAATAGCGGAGTTTTGGTTTGGAATCTGGAGCAAGATTTGGGAGATCCGGGGCTTCGGATAAGTAAAACTGAATGCCGTCCGTTTAAAATGCTGAAGAAGTACACCGTGTCGATTAACGATATGTAGTTTTGGCTTTGGAAGTTTTGGCTTTGAAATAGGAAACGGCAAATTTTTGGGCTTTTTTTTCATCAAAATCTTTACAGCTGAATATATCGATGAATGCACGACACTGCGGTTCATCGCAGTGAACTGTAATAGACGAGGTTTCGATAAACTGCATGGCCGATAGCCCTTCCAAATTACCCTGGCCGAAGCGCTCGATATAACATGGTCCGTGGGCTGTCATGTTAATTTTTTTAATAATTCCTGAGACAAATTTTTTAATAGGTTGCGGCTTGGAAATAAGTTTCAGATCACACCCAAACAAATCTATGGAAGTAGATTTTCCCCAGTGTAAGTATTTTTTGGCCATAAATAGGTATTTTATCAGATTACTGTTTAGTTGTTTGGTACCAGACGTACATTTTGGCAGCGGATTCATCGTATTTGTGAAGTTTGCCGATGACTATGTCGCGAAGCTGGAGTGAGGTGAGTTGGGGAAG
>JBAYIT010000005.1:0-75100 GCA_041665485.1 Candidatus Shapirobacteria bacterium | reverse complement strand
TCAATCAACCACCACTCCTCCACCATCAAACACTTCAACTCCAATTCCTAGCAATACTCCAACCAATACCCCCACTAATACCCCAACCAATACTCCAACTCCCACCAACACTCCCACTCCTACTAATACTCCTATCCCCTCCCAGTGTGGTTCAACACCCTGTGGTACTTCTCAACCCTGTAGTAGTGGTTTAATCTGTGTCACCGCTACCGGTGGTCGAAACTTCTGTTCTAAACCGGAATACCAGACTGCTTGTATTGATTCCCCCACAGTTACTACCTGCTGTCAGGCTCCTGTTGTTACTAATACTCCAACACCGACGCCAACCAACACCCCCGTACCAAATTCTACCAATACACCAACACCGACCCCAACATCGACGATCGACGATCGACGATCTAATTCCCCCACTCCAACAAGAATTATCCTTCCCCAAGCAGGAATTGATCTCCCCAGTCGGTTTTTGGTAATATTCGGCTCCATTGTTACTTTAGTCGGCTTCCTTGTTTTAATTTAACAAGATGAATTTTTTAGCCATTATCGAATCACTTCGGCCAATTCAGTGGATTAAAAATCTTTCGATTTTTGCCGCCATTATTCTTAATGCCCAGCTTTTCAATCAACCGATTTTTATCAAAAGTCTAGTCGCTTTTATCGTCTTTTGTTTGTTATCCTCTGCCTCCTATTTAATTAATGATGTTATTGATGTTGACAGAGATCGTCTTCATCCAGCCAAGAAAAATCGCCCCATCGCTCGGGGCGACGTCGATCCTTCAACCGCCGTCACCCTTTCGTTTGTTCTCTTACTTATCGGTCTATCTCTCTCGGTCAGTATTAATCTAACTTTTTTTATCATCTCTTTTTTCTTTTCTCTTCTTCAGCTCTCTTATACCTTATTTCTCAAGAAAAAGGCTGTTATCGATATTATTGGTATTGCCATCTTCTTTATTATTCGAGCTTACGCCGGTGAAATTGCCAGTGGTTATCATCTTCCCATTTGGATTATGTTGACGGTTATTTTTCTGTCCCTGTTTATAGCCAGCGGTAAAAGGCGCAGTGAGCTTGTTAATACCGGTTCCAAAGCCAGACATGCTCTCGAATCATACGGTCGATCTCTCCTCAATTTTTATACTACTATGTTTGGTGTCTGTACTTTAGTTACCTATGCAATGTTTACCTTTTTTGAAGAACCGGTCCGTTTTCAGGGTCCGATTCATAACTTCCTTTTAGATAATTTTCCCACCGCCCTCGATCGTAAGTGGTATATGATTACCCTTTTTCCTGTCATTTTTGGCATTATGCGTTATGGCCAAATAATTTTTGAGATGCAGGAAGGCGAGCGCCCCGAGAGGTTAATTGCCACCGATATCCCTCTTCTATCTTCTGTTCTTTTGTGGGGTATCCTGATCATCACCTTGGTTTATGTTTTCTAAACTAGTTGTCCCTCTTCTCGTAGTTCTCCTGGTCTTCACTCGTTTTTATGGATTAAATTGGGGTAATGGTTTTTTCTTTCAGCCCGATGAAAATAATATGGGCATGGCTGTTTCCCGACTATCTTTCAATAACCTTAATCCTGATTTTTTTGCTTATGGCCAATTCCCCCTTTATTTAAGTTTTTTTAGTCTCAAGATTCTCGGCATCGCCAATAGTTTTATCAACTCCATTTATATTCTTCGCTTTTGGTCTGCCGTTTTTTCTGTTTTGGGCATCATAAGCCTTTATTTGTTTTTTAAAAATAAACTTTTTCTATTGCTTCTAATCTTTTCCCCTGGGTTGATTCAAATTGCTCATTTTGGCACCACCGAAAGCCTCCTCTTTTTTGTCTTCACCGCCAATCTTTATCTGTCCCGAAAGAAATCGGTTTTTCTCGTCGCCCTTATTTCAGGGCTAGGCATTGCCACCAAAATCTCCGCTATCTTTTTTATCTTACCAGTTGTCCTTTCCCTAAGACCTAAAAAAATCGTTATCTTTTTGATTCTTACTGCTTTTTTTACTGCCCTCCTTTCCCCTTACAATATTGTCTCTTTCCAAGATTTTATCTCTTCGATGAACTATGAAACCGGTGTTGCCACCGGAAAGATAGCCGTTTTCTACACTCGTCAATTTATCAACACCACCCCCTACCTTTTTCAATTTACTCACATCTTTCCCTACACCTCCGGCCTCCCCGTCTTCATTTTAGCAGTAATTGGATTTTTTTTATTATTTACCAAGTACCATGTACCACGTTCCAAGTACCTAGTCATCTCTCTTTCCTGTCTTATCTACTTCCTTTATTTCGGACAACTCTTCACCAAATGGACCCGTTTTATGTCACCAATTTTTTTTGTTTTTCCATTACTGGCCAGCCTAGTTATCAATAAAATAAAAATCTATCCGCTCAAAATCGTTTTAATAATCATCTGTCTTTTGCCCGGTCTTTCTTTTTTCAGAATCTATCTCCAAAACGATATTCGTCAAACGGCCTCAGTTTGGCTAAACAATAATTTACCTGTCAACTCAAACATTTTGTCCGAAGGTGGTAATGTCGTAAATTTACCACTCTTTAATAATAGAAATTTAGATGTCACCAATTTTGACTTTTACAACCTCGATTATGATCCTGTTTTACAATCTCAATTGCCCGATTTAGTCTCAACCGTCGACTATGTTTTAATTCCCTCCCGCCGCATTTTTATGAATCAAGATAATCCTCATTTCTCCTCAAGTCAATCCTATTATCAAGCTTTATTTTCTGGTCAATCCGGGTTTAAACTTACAAAAACATTTTCACTCCACAATAATTTTATTTTAAATGACGAATTGGCGGAGGAAACCTGGACGGTCTTCGACCGCCCCACCATTAGACTCTACAAAAAAATGACACCATAAACATGTCCTTAATAAAATCTCTCATCAATTCTTATCCGTTTGGGTTACCGCGTTTTTATGTGTATTTAAGGACAAGAATTTTACCTCTTACTCAAATCGAAAAGACCTTACCCCAATCCGGCTTATTTCTAGATATTGGCTGTGGTTATGGAATAGCAAGCTTATATTTTGCCACAACCTCTAAAACTAGAATTGTTAAAGCAATAGAAATCAACCCCAAGAGAGTAGAGGTTGCAAAATCCATAAGTAAAAATATTTATAATTTGCACTTCGACATTGACAACTTAGCTAATCATCAGCATGGTCATTATGATGTTATTACTATGATTGACCTGCTTCACCACTTAAGTAAAAAACAAAAAAACAGACTTCTTAAACAGTGTAATAGTCTTCTAAAACATCGCGGTTTATTGATTCTTAAAGACATTAACACGACTCCATTGTTAAAATATCTCTGGAACTATGCACACGATTATCTTTTTACTTTCGGAGGAAAACTGGAATTTAAAGGTGTCGAAGAAACTATTAAGCTCCTCGAAAAGTATAACTTTAAATTAGTAAACCATCACAGTCTAGAGAGTTATTTTTATCCGCACATACTCTATGTTTTTCAAAAAAGATAAGTATAGGACACCCTTAATTCTTTCCCTTATTTTTGTGTTGAGTCTCTCTCTAAGAACGTTTGGAATCAGTTGGGATAATGGCTATCATCTTCACCCAGATGAACGTTTTTTAACCATGGTTGCCTCAACAACAAAATTACCAACCAATATTTTTGAGTATTTTAATACTGCCACCTCGCCACTTAATCCATACAACTACAAAGAATTTCCTCTTTTTGTGTACGGCACCTTTCCTATTTTCTTAGTCAAACATTTTGCCAACCTACTTAATCTCGAATCCTATCAACAAATATATCTTGTCGGTAGAGTCGTGTCGGCCATATTCGACTCAATTAATGTAATCACGCTCTACTTTCTTTCGGTACTGATCATTAAGCGATCGCAACGCTTTCTAGCCAGTCTTATTTATTGCTTTCTTGTATTACCTGTGCAACTATCGCACTTTTTCACTGTTGACACTTTTTTGACAACTTTTCTCCTGCTTACCTTTCTATTTTTAGCCTTATCTGTTCATCGTCGCAAATTTCTTTATCTCTTTCTTGCTGGTCTCGCCTATGGTTTAGCTATATCAACAAAAATCTCCGCCATATTATTCTTGCCGTTTATTATCGTTTTTCACTTATATTTCGCTTATAGAACAAAAAAAATAACCAGATTAGTTATTATTACACCACTGTTTTTTTGTCTCACTTTTGTTGTGTTTCGTATTTTTCAACCGTACGCTTTTACCGGTTTATTTTCTATAAACAACAACTTCGTCTCCAATCTTAAAACACTCAACGATATTCTCAATAATCGTGCAGCTTATTATCCGCCAGAGGTGCAATATCTAAGTAAAACCCCTATTATCTATCCGCTAACCACCCTATTTCTCTGGGGTTTTGGTTTGCCATTTACTCTTTTTTTGCTAATTTTTTCAGTCTACTTCATTTCCAAGATAAAAATAAAAACACTCATCCTCAAAATTCTCGACTCTCCAACTAACTTTACAATCCTCTCTTTAGTTGGTTGGACAATTTTTACCATTCTTTATCAAGGGATACAATTTACCAGTGTCTCCAGATACTTCCTCCCAATATATCCAACGATGTCCCTATTAATTTCACTTATATTCTCTTGTCATCCAAAACTAGTAAAACCGTTTCGATTTATATTTTTTTTACAAACTCTATATATTGTTGCTTTCTTGGGAATATATTCCCATCCTCACTCTCGATATCAAGCCAGCCTTTGGATTTTTAACAATATGCCTTCGGGATCTAATATTGCCAACGAACATTGGGATGATCCGCTCCCATTAGAAATCCAAAATTTTCGTTTTTCTCAATATCAGAACGCCAACTTACCACTATACGACCCAGACTCAGACCAAAAATGGTTGAGCATACAACAAACACTAAACCAAACTGATTACATAATCTTAAGTTCAAATCGTCTTTGGGGTTCAATTTCTCCTCTCCCAAACCGCTATCCAATAACATCAAAATACTACCAAGACTTATTTGACGAGAAATTGGGTTTTAAAAAATTAAAATCCTTCCATTCCTATCCCGGTTACAATTTACCATTTTTGAAGAATTGTTATTATCTTGGACCATCAAATTATCCATATCGATCAAGCAAAAATAGCTGGTTTACTGTAGACACAACTTGCCAATATCCGGGAATATATTTAAGGGATGACACTGCTGAAGAATCATTTACCGTCTACGATCACCCACAGGTGATAATATTTGGCAAACAAAGTAACAATTTTATCGAATATAATTAACCACCAATGAGTAAGACCTATTCATTTTTAGCTGCAAAAATCCCCCTATTTTTTTGGCAACCGAGATTTGATTTTCTTAAGTATCTCGAATCATTTAAAATTGGCCGAATTGTGTTGATTACTTTGAATTACTCAATTTGGATCTTAATGATTTTTGTTTCTTTTCGTCTAGTTTCTCTTAATCAGAACATCTTTTGGCAATTATTTGTGGCATCAGTAGCTGCCGAAATTGTTGAAAAATATGGTAAAAGTCATAAATTATGGCTCCGGCCCATGTTCCAACGCCACGACACCACCCCAGTTGGCCTGGTTGATAGCTGGTATAAAACAGGATCGTTTCCCTCCGGCCACACTACTAAAGCCACCTTTTTTCTCTTATTTATTATCCAATACGGAGTTTTTTCTCCAACAACTTTTTATTTAATCGCCACTCCTTTATTGGTTTTTCGAGTTCTGGTTGGTTTCCATTATCCAGTCGACATTTTTGCTGGTTTAATTCTTGGTTGGTTAATTTGGCTTTTCAGTAACGGGATTATTTTCCCTTCCTTTGTGGTTTGGCCAGTTAGCCTTGTTTTTAGTATTTTAAAATAAACTATGCTCTCCGATCTTAATTACATTCTCACTTGGTGGTTAACGATTTTTTGTTTTAGCTTGATCACTTTGCCCCTAACTTTTAGGATCTTTTCTAAATTTTGGGATAAAGGCTATATCTTTTCTAAAATAATTTCTATTTGCCTTGTTACCTACCTCAGCTTTGTTTTAGGTGTCTTTAAAATCGTTGAATTTACCAACTTGTCCGTTATTGTTATCGGCCTAATTTTGGCCTTTGTTCTTTATCGTCGTTTTCCTTTAGATCTAAGAAATTGGCGATTTTTTCTTTTTGAAGAGCTTCTTTTTCTTATTATCTTAATTGTCTGGTCATACGTCCGCGGCTTTGCCCCCAATATTGAGGGTCTCGAGAAATTTATGGACTGGGGCTTCGTCAACTCGGCTCTACGGAGCAAGTACTTCCCTCCCGTTGATATGTGGTTTGCCGGAGAACCGATCAATTATTATTATTTTGGCCATCTTTACTTTGCCCTCCTTACTAAAGTTTCTACTCTCGCTTCAGCCATTACTTATAATCTTTCTATTGCCACTCTTTGCGCCTTAACTTTTGTTAGCGGTTTTTCCCTCACCTCTAATTTTATTTTTTCCTTAGCCAAAAAAATCGAATTTCGCTATCTAGTTATTGGCGGCCTGCTTTCCGCCCTTCTCTTAACCTTTGGTGGCAATCTCCACTCCGTTTACAAAATTGCAAAAATAAACATCCAAACCAATGGCCGTTTAGATCTTAGCCAAGAGGCACTTACCCGTGCCACTCAAAGCTACTGGTACCCCGACGCCACCCGTTTTATTGGCTTTGACCCCGATATCAAAGACAAAACCATCCACGAGTTTCCTCTTTACAGTTTTGTTGTCTCTGATCTCCATGGCCATGTCAACAGTATCCCCATTGTCCTCTTAATCGTTGCTTTTCTGTTTTCTCGAGTTTTATTGACAACCAAAAAATTTATTGATCTTGCCACTATTATCCCTTTGGGTTTTTTACTATCTCTTGCCTTTATGACCAATGCCTGGGATTTTGCCGTCTACGGTCTCCTCTTCGCCATTTCTTATTTTATTGTCTTACTGTTTACTGTTAACTGTTCACTGTTAACCATCGCCAAAAAACTAGTTACTAATGGTTTTTTGGTGATTATCTCTTGGTATCTCTTCACCCTCCCTTTCTCTCTTAACTTTAAACCAATGACCCAAGGCCTAATGTTCTCTGACTCCCACACCCCCTTCTATCAACTTTTTATTCTTTACGGTGGTTTCTGGCTCATCTGTTCCCCTTTTGTCCTTTTTGCTATCAAAAAAATCACGGATCACGAGTCACGGATCACGGATCACTTCGTATTGTCTTTAATCATTACGGCTACTGTTTTAATAATTATTCCCGAAATCGGCTACATCAAAGACATCTATATTTACGATCATCGCCGGGCCAACACTATGTTCAAGCTTGTCTACCAGGCTTTTATGATGTATTCCCTTTGTGCCGGCTACATTTTTTACCGTCTTCGCCGCTTTTTTGGTTATCGCCTTTTGTTTATGTTGGTTTTCTGCATCCATTTAATTTACCCTTACTTTGCCATTAAATCATATTACGGCATCTTCAATGAAAACCTTCAATATAAAGGTCTTTATGGTCTGAATTTTCTTAAAGACAGTTATCTTGATAATTGGGAAGCCATTAATTGGCTAAATCAAAACATTTCCGGCCAACCGGTAATCTTGGAGGCGGTGGGGGATAGTTACACCACTTTTAACCAGGTTTCTATGGCCACTGGACTACCTACTGTCGAGGGTTGGGTGGTCCATGAATGGCTCTGGCGCGGTGGCTATGAAAAGCCCTCCGCCCGCCAAACCGATGTCAAAACTATTTACGAGTCTGCTGACCTCGACAAAATCCGATCCCTTCTTCAAAAGTACAACGTCTCTTATATTTTCGTCGGCGCCAAAGAATACGAAAAATATCCCACCCTAGATCCAAGTCGTTTCTCCTCCCTCGGCGCCAAAGTCATTTTCCAATCCGGCAATACTAGAATTTACAAACTCTAACCAACCTCAATTGAACAAAAAACTTCTCCAGAAACGCTATTTTATCTATGAACATGTTGCCACACCTGGTAGCCCACAAAAACAGCAAATACTCCCCTCATCATTCCATTAAATGTGTTACCGCCAATAAAAGAAAATATGGAACCCACAACACCCAAGATTGCAGACAGGATGAGAACAACCATTCTAGCTTGGTTTCCATAACCACCGAACTTTTTTACCATATGTAAAATATTATATCATCAGACAAACAAGTTCTGTCAATTGCTGGTCGGAAATTGTAAATTAACCCTGTGGACATTCTCTCCGACCTCAACCCCAATCAACGTCAGGCGGTTACTCATCAGGGTAGCCCGCTTTTAATCTTGGCTGGAGCCGGCTCGGGCAAAACTAAAGTTTTAACCCACCGTGCCGCCTATTTCATCCAAGAAAAAATTGCCAAACCCGAGGAAATTTTACTCTTAACTTTCACCAACAAAGCCGCCGGCGAAATGAAAGCTCGCATGTCTAAACTGATTCCTAGTATCCAGGATCTAGGAACTAGGAACTTATTCGCCGGCACCTTCCATTCCTTTTCTGTTAGCATCTTGCGTCGTTATGGCCCCGAAATCGGCCTTTCCCGCGACTTTGTTATCTACGACGCCGACGATCAGGAAAACATCATTCGCACCTGCCTTTCCGACCTTAATCTCACTCCCAAAGAATTTAAACCCTCCTCGGTTTTATATTTTATTGAATCGGCCAAAGATCAGTTTATGACTCCCGCCGATTCCCAGGCCAAAGCCCACGGCTTTTGGGAAGAATACGCCGCCAAAATTTATAAAGGTTATCAAGAACGACTGACCAAATACCGTGCCCTCGATTTTTCCGATCTTCTTTTTTACACCGTCAAACTTTTGTCTGAAAATAAAGAGGTGTTGGCAAAAGTTAATCTTAAACATACCCATATTTTAGTTGACGAATATCAGGACACCAACCAGATTCAGTATGCCTTAACCCGCCTTTTAGCCTCTGACTCAGGAGAAATTACCGCTGTCGGCGATGCCGCCCAATCTATTTATGGCTGGCGTGGGGCCGACTTTAGAAATCTTATGCGTCTTAAAGACGACTTTCCCAAAACCACCATCATTAATCTCGAGCAAAATTATCGCTCTACTCAAACCATTCTTTCCGCCGCCAATGCCGTTATTGCTAAAAATACTTCTCACCCAGTTTTAAGCCTCAAGGCCACCAAACCAGACAGCCGGTTGATTCATGTTTTTTCCGCCGCCTCGGAGCTCGATGAAGCCAGTTTTGTAGGGAATGAAATCAATACTCTGGTTATGAATTACCATCTCGCTTTTTCCGATATTGCCGTTCTTTATCGCACCAATGCTCAATCACGGGTAATCGAAGAAGCCTTTCTTAAAGCCGAGATCCCTTATGTTCTTGTTGGCGGTCTACGCTTTTACGACCGAGCTGAAATCAAAGATCTAGTCGCCATGCTCCGTTTTATCTTTAATCCTGAAGACAAATTGTCGGAAGGCCGGATCGAAAAAGCCTTGGGCAAAAAACTCAAAACCCTTTTTGTTTCTAATCTCGGTAACTTTTCTCCTAAATCAAAATCAATTGATGTCTTAGAATCAGTTTTAACCAATTCCGGCTATTTAAATAAATTTGACCCTAGTGATGAAGATGATCAACGTCGTTTAGAAAATATTAAAGAACTAAAATCGGTGGCCACTTCTTTCCCCAAACTTGCCGATTTTCTAGAAAACATTGCTCTGGTTCAACAGGAATATTCTCTTCAAGAAAAAAACCGCTCCAAAGAAAAAAGACAAGGCGTCCGGCTAATGACTTTGCACAGTAGTAAGGGTTTGGAATTTGAAGCCGTCTTTATTGTCGGACTTGAAGAGGGGATTTTGCCCCACTCTCGAAGTCTAATTGATGACGATATCGAAGAAGAACGTCGTCTTTGTTATGTTGGCATTACTCGGGCCAAAGAATTTTTATGTTTAACTTATGCCACTCGTCGCCTATTTTATGGTAAAAGTTCTCTAAACGAACCTTCTCGTTTTCTCCATGAAATCCCCACAGATTTAACCGAACTTCGCGAATCTACCCAAATCATCCACGACCTCCGTTCCCAAAAACCAGGGTCAGATTCCGATTTCATCTACGATCCTGATATATACTAAGTCATGATTACCAGAATTCTCTATACCGAAGAAAAAAAGCAATACAACGACCTAGTTCGCCATCCAGTTCAAACCTGGGAATGGGGTGATTTTCAAACAAGCCAGGGCCACAAGGTTTATCGCCTTGGAGTTTTTGATAAAGCCAAAATGGTCTCGGCCTACTCCGTTTCCTTCCACAAAATTCCTCACACTAACTTTTCTATCGGCACCGTTCTCCGTGGTCCGGAGATTACGCAGGAGACTATTACCAATATTCAAAAAATCGCCCTCGACGAAAACGCTATTTTTGTTAAATTTGAGCCCGATGTTATTGGTAAAACTGGCTATGGTTTCGAGAACCTTGTTGTTTCTCCCAAAGTTGCTTTTTACCCTTATTCTTTTATCGTTGATCTCACTAAAACCGAAGACGAACTTCTCGCTATCATGCACCCCAAAACCCGTTAAACATTCGTATCGCCAATCGTTACAACGTTAAAGTTGAAGACACCACCACCGACGCTGGTTTTAAAGTTTATTTAGACCTACTTTTCGACACCACCAAGCGCCAGGGTTTTTATCTCCATACTCGTTCTTATCATCAAAAACTTTGGCAACTATTAAAAAACACCGGTAAAGTTCGAATAATGACTGCCAGTTATCAAAACCAACCCCTTGCCTCATTCATGCTTTTTATTGAAAAAGACCGCCTTTTTTACCCATACGGCGCTTCACTAGACACCAACCGCGAAGTCATGGCCCCCACTCTTTTGATGTGGGAAGTAATCAAACTGGGTAAATCTCTAAAACTCAAATCTTTTGATATGTGGGGTTGTCTTGGCCCCGATGCCAAGGAAATAGACAATGGTTACGGCTTTCATCGTTTCAAACAAGGCTATGGCGGCGACCTAGTCCAATTCGTCGGTACTTACGATCTCTTGATAAACTTGCAACTTTATAAACTTTATAACTTAATTGACAAATACCGCTGGCAACTCCTCCGCCTCAAAGCTAGACTGTTCAAGTCTGGAAATTAGGTTGTTATAATCAACCCAAAGATGGATAACAGTCAAACACCCCAAATTGATATCGACCACGTGGCCAAATTGGCCCGGCTCAAATTAACTCCCGAAGAAAAAGAACTTTACACTTCTCAATTACTGCCTATTTTGGAACATATCGGCCATCTGTCTCAAGTCGACGTTAGTCAAATTGTTCCCACTTTTCAAATCGGCAAGACTAAAAATGTTCTTCGCCCCGACGAAATCAAAGAGTCATTACCCCAAGATAAAGCCTTGGGTCAGGCAAACTCACAAAACGGCTATTTTATTGTTCCCCAAACCATCGACAAATGACCCTCGATTTAAATTTATTAACTATTTTAGAAATCCGTGACCTCTTGGTTAGCAAACAAATTAGTTGTCTCGAATTAACCCAAAAATATTTAGACAGAATTGAAAAATTTGACCCTCAAGTTAAAGCTTTTATTACTGTCACAAAAGAAGTTGCCCTCAATAAAGCCAAGGAGATTGACACTAAAATCGCCACCGGCAAACCCCTTGGTAAACTCGCCGGCGCTGTCATGGCCGTTAAAGATATTTATTTGACTCAAGGTGTCGAAACCACCGCTGGTTCTCAAGTTTTAAAGGGTTTCATTCCTCAATATTCCTCGACTGTTTATCAGCATCTGATTGACGAAGATGCTATTTTAATTGGCAAAACCAACACCGACACTTTTGCTTTTGGCGCCAGTACTGAAAATAGCGGTTTTTTCACTTCACACAATCCCTGGAATTTGGATCTAGTCCCCGGTGGTTCTAGTGGTGGTTCGGCTGCCGCCCTTTCTGCCGGTTTTTGCACTTTCGCTCTTGGTACCGACACTGGCGGTTCTATCCGCCAACCAGCTTCTCTTTGTGGTCTTACTGGCATTAAGACAACCTACGGCCGAAATTCCCGCTATGGTATTACTGCTATGGCCTCTTCTTTTGATTGCCCTGGCACCTTTACTAGAACTAGTCAGGACGCCGCTTTAATTACTGGCATTATGGCCGGCCACGATCAGTTCGACGCCACTTCGAGTCTAGAGTCAGTTCCCGATTATTTAAACCTCCTAAACCAATCAAAATTTACTGGCCTAAAAATTGGCCTACCTAAGGAATATTTTGAAGGTAGCCTTGATCCCGAAGTCAAAAAAATTGTTCTAAACAATGTCGAAGCTCTTAAAGCTCAAGGCGCCCAAATTATCGATATTAGTCTTCCCAGTACTGGTCTTGGTATTGATGTCTATTATGTTTTAGTTCCTTGCGAAATTTCTTCTAACATGGCCCGCTACGACGGCCTTCGTTTCGGCCAATCAAAACGTGATCAAACCAACCTTCTTGAATATTATCTCTCCACTCGTGGTGAATTTATGGAGCCGGAAATGAAGCGCCGGATTATTATTGGCACCTACGCCCTTTCTGCGGGTTATTACGATGCTTATTACACTCAAGCCTGGAAAGTCAGGCACTTAATTCAACAGGAATTTTCAAAAGCTTTTGAAAAAGTTGATGTTATCCTGGCGCCCGTTTCTCCCACCCCCGCTTGGCCTATTGGCCAAAAAGCCAACGATCCACTTCAAATGTATTTGGCCGATGTTTACACTGTCTGTATTAATGTCGCCGGCCTTCCCTCCCTCGCTCTTCCAGGCGGTTTCACTGCCCAAAACCTTCCTGTTGGCTTCCAGCTTATTGGCAATTACTTTGCCGAATCTCAACTCTTCTCCCTCGGCCACCAGTTCCAAAACCTCACCGATTACCATCTGAAATCCCCTAAATTATGACCGACCGAATCAGCCAGTTCCAATCCGCCTCAAAAGATTTTTTTGAAACCATCTCCTCTTTTCCTGCCGCCAAAAGAGAGGAAATTATATTCGATAAGTGGAGTTTGAAAGATGTCATTGCCCATCTTGTTGGCTGGGATGAACATTTTATTGAAGAATTAGACAACCTAATCAATAATAAAATTGAAAAATCTATTTGGGTTACTATCCCTAATCTTAATAAAAATTCTACCGCCAAGTTCAAAAACGATAGTTATCAAAATGTGATTAAAACCTATCAACAGACCAGTCAAAAACTAATTAACAAATTAAGAAATTTGGATAAAATTTATTGGGACAAACCGCTATTTCCAGAGAAAAAAAGTCGTACTCCACAAAAATATCTTTCAATCTGGATCCAACATGTTACCGATCACTTACAGACAATTAAGTCATTAAAAATTGTTTAAAAATTAAAAATTTCAAATTAAAAATTAAATTATGGTTATTACTCCCATCATCGGTCTTGAAGTCCACGTCGAACTCAAAACCAAATCCAAAATGTTTTGCGACTGTAATGCCGACCACTTTCATGTTGACCCCAACACTCACACCTGTCCCGTCTGCCTTGGCCTCCCCGGCGCCCTGCCCGTCCCCAACAAAACTGCTATCGACTGGTGCTTAAAACTTGGGCTATCATTAGGCTGTTCGGTCAACAAACAGTCTTTTTTTGAGCGCAAAAATTATTTTTACCCCGATCTTCCCAAGGGCTACCAAATTAGCCAATATCAAAAACCATTTACTATTGGCGGTCAAATCGATATTGATGGCCACCTCATTCGCATCAATCGTGTCCACATGGAGGAGGACACTGGTAAATCTGTTCATCTTAACGATCTAACTCTTCTCGATTACAATCGCTCCGGTGTACCCCTAGTTGAAATTGTTTCCGAGCCGGATATCGAAAGCCCTCAAATGGCCAAAAAATACTTAAACAAAATTCAGCAAATAATTCGTTATTTGAGCATTTCCGATGCTGATATTGAAAAAGGCAGTATGCGTTGCGAACCCACTGTTAACCTCAAAATTGAGACAGGGGAAGAGACTGTTTATACACCCCTAGCCGAAATCAAAAACGTCGCTTCGCTAACCGGCGTCATGACCGCCATTCAATTCGAAATCGACCGCCAGTATCAAGACTGGCAACAAACCGGCATCACCAAAAATTCTAGTAATAAGACTACTCGCGGCTGGGATGCCGATAAAAACCAAACTTTTTTACAGCGGGAAAAAGAGGGAAGTGCCGACTATCGTTATTTCCCCGAGCCCGACATTCCTCCTTTTGAATTCACCAACGAAGATATCGAAGCCATTCGCTCCGTCATCCCCGAGCTTCCCCAAGAAAAAATTGCCAAATATAAATCACTTGGCCTTTCCGACTACGACGCCAGTCTTTTGGCCGAAGATTCGGATTTTTCCTCCTCATTTGAAAAAGCCATAGATAAATCTACTGACCCTCAATTTGCTAAATTTGTTACCAATTTAATGATCGGACCATTAAAAACTATTTCCATTGATATTGGAAAAATTAATCCCATCCACTTTAAAAATCTTTTTGATCACAAAAGCGAATTATCCTCAACTGCCATCAAACAACTAATTATTGATTCCTATCAGTCTGGCACTGATCCCTTGAGTTTAGCCAAAGACCAAAATCTTTTTCAAGTCTCTGATACTGGCAAAATCGAAGACTTAGCCAAAAAGGTTTTAGCCGATAATCCTAAAGCCATCGACGACTACAAAAAGAATCCCAATTCTATCGGCTTTTTAGTTGGTCAACTTATGAAACTTTCCGCTGGTTCCGCCAATCCCGCCCTCGCCCGCCAAATCCTCGAAAAACTACTTATCTAATGTTTATTCTGTTATACTTATGAGGCCCATGAGGCCAGTTATCCTTATCATTGCTTTCATAATCCTCTTCGTTTCTTTTGCCCGCGTCATGACTCCGGAAGACACTTGGGTATGTAGTAATGGCTATTGGGCCATGCACGGCCATCCTTCATCTCCTCAACCCGGCGCCCCCTGTCTTGTAAAATAGGTAAAACAACCACGTCATTGCGAGCGTAGCGAAGCAATCTCGTCTGGACATATCACTGCCCACTATAAATTAATCCATGGACAAAACAAATTTTTTAAATTTATACAACTCTCTCAACCCTGAGCAAAAACTGGCCGTTGACACTATCGAAGGGCCAGTAATGGTGTTTGCTGGAGCCGGCACCGGCAAAACTCAAACTATTGCCCTAAGAGTCGCCAAAATTTTACTGGAAACCCAAGTCGATCCTAGTTCTATCCTTTGTTTAACTTTTACCGATAATGCCGCTCAAAATATGCGTTCTCGGCTTCTGTCAATTATTGGTTCCACCGCCCATTCGGTCAAAATTGGTACCTTTCACTCACTTTGTTTTTCCATTATTAAGTCCAACCCCGAGTTTTTCATTAGATTTCAGTTTGACAGCCAGCCTTTGGACAAAATCGAACAAATCCAAATTATCCGCCACTTAATTGACTCTCTTCCTCCTCAAAGCCCTCTCAAAAGTCCGGTTGATACCTACTATTATCAAGAACAAATTATTTCTGCCATTAGTAGCCTTAAAAAAGAAAATATTTCCAAAGAAAGCTTATCTCTTTTGGTTAATCAGGCTAAAAACTTTCTTGATTTAACCTTTTCTTTTTATCAACAACTAAAATCAATCACTGCCTACCCAAAAAACTATTCCCAAATCACCGATATTTTTGAGCAAATTATTAAAATACCCGATCTGAACTCTGCCTACCGGGTTAAAATATCGGCCATTCTTAAGGATCTAATAAATCCAAAATTAATGAAATCAGCCTTTATCGCCTTTTGTGACGACTGCCAAAAAAATTATCCAAAACAACTGGAACTGGTTTCTCTTTACCCCCAGTACCAACAGGAACTTTTAGTCCGTCGCCGTTTTGATTTTGATGATCTCATTCTTGAAGTCATTAATTCTTTTTCCCAAAATCCCACTCTTTTGTCTCAATATCAAGAAAGATATCAGTACATTTTGGTTGATGAATATCAAGACACCAACTCTGCTCAAAATCAAATTATTCGTCTCCTCACCAGCCATCAATCACAACCCAATATTTTTGTTGTTGGCGATGACGATCAGTCAATTTTTCGTTTTCAGGGCGCCTCTGTTGAAAATGTTCAACGGTTTTCCCAAGATTTTTCTCCACAGAATATTGTCTTAAAAAATAATTATCGTAGTCATCACTCAATCATCAATGCCAGCCAACAATTAATTAATTTTAATCAAAATAGGATTGCCAAGACTCTCGTCCCCACCCGTGGTTTTGACCCCGATCCAATTAATCTTTTCACGGCTGGCTCGGCCACTGAAGAGAATTTTTGGATCATCTCGACCATCAAAGATTTAATCACCTCCGGCACTCTTCCTAATCAAATCGCTATTTTAGCTCGAAACAATAAAGACTTTGATGATCTGATTCCTGTTCTGACTCAAAACGAAATCTATTTTCAAAAAGATTTTGGCGCTAATATCTTTAACACTCTCGAAATTAACCAGCTTATCGATCTTTTTCGTCTTGTTATTAATCCCGACAGTCAAGATCTCTTGGGTCGGGTTCTGTGTTTTGATTTTATTGGCTACTCAAACAAAAAAGTTTACCGTATCTTTAAAAACAAACTCCTAAAAAAGACCAAATTATTTATAAATATAAAAAAGGCCCATCTTCGTCTAAATAATTTTTCATCACAAGAAAATTTTAATCGAATTATCCGCCGATTTGGTTTTGTTAAATCAGTCCTTAAAAAACAAAACCTAAATCTCTTAAAACAACTTGATCGGCTTTACTCCGAGTTTAAAAACAACTCCGATCTAAACTTTGGTGATATTGTTGCTCGCCTTACTATTTTTCAATCAGAAAATATTTCTCTTGTTTCTCCTCCGCTTTTGTCAGATTCATCCAAATCGATTCATCTTTTAACTGTTCATAAGGCCAAAGGTCTCGAATTCGAACACGTTTTTTTGATCAAAACTCTCGCCTCCCACTGGGAAGAATCACGGGGTAGAAATCTCCTCAAACTCCCCCTCGGCATCATTGAAACCGGAGTCACCGAAGCCCTTTATGATGAAGAACTTGAGGAAAATCGCCGTCTTTTCTACGTCGCTCTCACTCGGGCCAAAGACCAGATTTATATTTCTTCCACCACCAAAACCCCCGATGGCCGAGAGCAACCCCAAAGCCGTTTTTTAAGTGAAATCGACAAAAGTCTACTTGATATAAAATCAGCCGACGTAAAAGTTGAAGAACTGGCTCTCCAAAACCAATTTACCCTAAAGCCATTGACCTCGCTCAAGCCTGATATCGCCGGTTATTTAATTACTTACTTTAGTCAAAAATATCGCTTCAATATTACCCACCTCAACTCTTACCTTAAATGCCCCCTCTGCTTTTTTTTCAACACTATCTTAAAAATTCCCAAGGCCAAATCTAAACCCCTCTCTTTTGGTACTAGTGTTCATGGAAGCTTGGCTTATCTTTTTTCTGTTTACAAAAATACAGGCCAACTTATTGATCTTGATCAATTTTTAGCCGTTTTTCAAAAAAATCTTTACCGGGAAAATTTAGTCAAACAAGACTATGATGATTTGTTGGTTACCGGCAAACTTCATCTTACCGATTACTATAACCACTATCAAAGAGAATTTTCCACCAACTGCTTTAGTGAGAAAGATTTTAGGAGCTACAATATTCAGCTTAAAAACATTCCCATCACTGGCAAAATAGATAAGATAGAGATATTGCCAGACAGCCTAATTAACCTTGTTGATTTTAAAACCGGCAATCCCGACACTAAATCCAAAGATCTAAGGCCCGATGGCAGTTACTTTCGCCAATTAGTCTTTTATAAATTATTAGTTGACCAAAGTAAAAGCTTTAAGTATACCCATCTTACCGGTACTATTGATTTTATTCAAAAAAATAGCCGTGATCAATTTGTCCGTCCCAGTTTTAAAATTACACCCGAAGACGAGTTAAACCTCACTAATCTTATTGCCGACACCTACGCTAAAATAACTGCCCTAGAGTTTCCCATTAATCCCGCCTGCCCCGACCCCGATCATCTACACTCCCTCGAGGGCAAGTGGTTTAAGTAGTATAATTAAATCGCCATGTAACCATGACTACAAAATTCAAATTCTCCCCATCGGATTATCTCCTTTATTTACTTGCTCGTCTCGAACCTAAACAAAGCGGCAAATTAAAGCTTAATAAAATTGCCTTTTTTGTTGAGTTTGGCTACCGTTTTAAAACTGGTCAAGACCTATCTTCGGCCTCTTACGCCGGTATTAATTACGGTCCGGTTATTCACGACTATAAATCATTGTTGGCTAACATGGAGAAGCGGGGGTTAATTAAAATTGACGGTAATTTTGTTCATCTAACTTCAACTCCAGCCATTAATCTCTCCAAAGAAGTTGGTCAAGTCATTGATCCATTGATCGAAAAATATTCCAGTCTTAGTGAGAGCGAACTAGTTACTCTGTCCCATGCCACCGATTCTTACCGTATTACCACCGGTAACGGCAAAAAAATGGGGCAAATAATCGACAAGAAACTTTCTTCCCTCGAAACTTTTTTTGATGATAATGGTGATTCTCTCTCTATTGATGAAAACAAACTGCCGCTAGTAAATAGAAAAAATCTCATTCCCTATGAATTTTGATTCCAGTTACGGCGTATTTTTTGACAAATCATTTTCTAGGTCCTTTGCCAAGAATATCCCCAAGGGTTTAAAAAAGAGTTTTGATCAAAAGCTTAAATTATTATCAAACGATCCAAAATACCCAAGTCTTAACATCAAGAAATTAAATGTTAGCCAAAAGTTCCTTAAAGTTAACCAAGTCGACGAAGTTGGCGAGTTTCGTATAAACTTGAGCTATCGCTGTATTTTTTATCTTGTTCATGCCGAAAAACAAGTAATTTTAGTTTTTGTCGGCGACCACCAAGAAGTCAAAAAGTTTATAAAATAATATACTATGCTCCTCACCCTAACCATCATTTCCCTTATTCTAAACATTGCTGTTTTGGCAGTGATTTTTACTAGAAAACAGGCCAATAATTCCGAAGAAATTCAAAAGAAAATTACTGAATCAGGCGACCGCTTAGAAAAAAATATTAAAGAAGAATTTTCTTTAAACCGCCAGGAGTTAGGAGCTTCTTTTAATAATTTTTCTCAAAAACTTGATCAATTAATTCTCGGTATCACCCAAAACCTTAACCAAGTTCGGGAATCTATCGAAAAACGTCTCGAACTTATTCAAAAAGATAATTCCGAAAGCCTGGAAAAGATGAGGCTAACTGTTGATGAAAAACTCCAAAACACTCTCGAAAAAAGACTGGGTGAATCTTTCAAACAAGTTAGTCTTCAACTTGAGGCTGTTTACAAGAACTTAGGTGAAATTAAATCTTTAACCACTGGTGTTGATACTCTTCGAAACGTCTTAACCAATATTAAAACTCGGGGAACTTGGGGCGAAGTCCAACTTGGCAGTCTACTTGAACAAATTTTAATTTCTGAACAATACGACAAAAACGTTGCCGTTAAACCGGGCAGTAATGACCGGGTTGAATTTGCCATCAAACTCCCCGGCAAAGACGATAGAGAAAAACAATGTTGGCTGCCAATCGATTCCAAATTCCCTCTTGAGGACTATCAGCGCCTCCTAGAAATTCAAAAATCAGCCGATATTTCCCAAATTGAAGTTGTTGCCAAGGCTCTCGAAAATAGGGTTAAGGGCGAAGCCAAATATATCTTTGAAAAATACATCGACCCACCCCACACCACTGATTTCGCCATTCTTTATTTACCTCTTGAAGGTCTTTACGCCGAAGTGACTCAGAATCAGTCTCTAATCGATTTTATCCAACGCCAGTATCGGGTGACTGTCGCCGGCCCCAACACTATCACTGCCTTGCTTAATAGTCTCCAAATGGGCTTCCGGGTTCTAACGGTGGAAAAAAGATCTTCCGAAGTTTGGGCAGTTTTGGGATCTATTCGTAAAGAATTTGGCACCTTTGGTGAACTTCTGGACAAAACCCAAAAGAAGCTTCACGAAGCCAGTACTGCCATTGATTCGGCATCTTCTAAATCCCGTAACATCGTTGGCAAACTCAACAAAGTCCAAAATCTTTCTGAACCAAGTTTGCTACCTTGACACTCTTTAGCAGTCGGCTTATCATATTGCTAATATGCCGGATTTAACCCAGCGCCAAATAAAAATTTTAAAATGTGTTGTTGAGGAATTCATCAACACCGCCGAAGCCGTCGGCTCAGAAAACCTTGAGAAAAAATTTAATCTCGGTGTTTCCTCAGCCACTATTCGTAACGAAATGGCCTCTTTGACCGAACTTGGCTACCTTAAAAAAAGTCACTCTTCTTCCGGCCGGTGCCCAACTTCAATTGGTCTTAAATACTATGTTCGTAACCTGATGACTCCTAAATCGCTTCAGGTTTCCGAAGAAATCGGTGTTAAAGAAAAAGTCTGGGACTATCGCAATGAATTTGATCGTCTTCTTCAGGAAACTACCCGTGAATTAGCCAGCCGAACACGGTCTCTGGCCATTGCCACTATCGATCAAGGTCAAATCTACAGTTTCGGCGCCTCTAATCTTTTAGAACAGCCGGAATTTTATAATATCGATGTCACCAAAACCGTTCTCTCGCTTATTGATAATTCTTCCTTTTGGTATGACATTGTCAATAAATCGACGGTTGCTGATGATATTGCCCAGGAGAAGTTAATCCATCTTCTTATCGGCGAAGATCTGGGAGTTGAACACCTTGAGCCCTGTGGTTTTGTTTATCAAACTTATCAATCGGGGCCTCATCGGGGAATTCTTGGCGTTGTTGGCCCGGCCAGGGTACATTATCAGCGAATAATCCCGGTCGTTGATTATTTTGCTGAATTAATTTGCACTATTACCAGTTAAATCCATTATGGCCAACCTTAAATTACAAAATCAAGAATTAACCGAAAAACTAAAGAGATCGTTGGCTGATTATGCCAACCTCGAAAAAAGAATTGAGTCCCAACGTCAGCTCTTTGTTACCCTGACAGCTACGGCCATCATTAGTAAAATGATCGATATCCTCGACGATCTTTATTTGGCCTTCGACCACTTAAAAGATCCCGGCCTTAAAATTGCCATCGATAAATTTGCTACCGTTCTTGTCTCCGAAGGCTTGACTGAAATTAAAGCCATTAACGAGCCATTTAATGCCGAAAATATGGAGTGTATCGCCACTGCTTCTGGGCCCGAAAATGAAGTTATTAAAGTTAATAAACGGGGCTATCTTCTCAATGGCCACTGCCTCCGCCCAGCCCAGGTCGTTGTTGGTAAGAAGCCAACAACTCCAATCACCAATGACCAAATTACAAGTACTCCAAACAATACCCAATGACCAATATTCAATATTTCAAACAGTTTGGTCATTGTAATTTGAAAAATTGGAAATTGTTTGGAAATTGTTTTTTGGTTATTGGTTATTAAATTAATTAAACAAGTATGTCTAACAAAATAATTGGTATCGATTTAGGTACCACCAACTCCTGTGTCGCTGTTATGGAAGGCGGCGTTCCAAAAGTTATTTTAAGTTCTGAAGGTCGTAACACCATCCCTTCAGTTGTCGAGCCGATCAAAAAACTCGTCGGAGACCTGGCCAAACGGCAAATGGTGCTTAATTCTCAAAATACTATCTTTAGTATAAAACGCCTGATGGGTCGCCGTTTTGACGATCCGGAAGTCGAAAAAACCAAAAAAATCGCTTCCTATAAAATTGTTTCCGGTAAGGACAAAACCGCCGTTGTTGAGATTGGCGGTAAGATTTACACTCCTCAAGAAATTTCCGCCATGATTCTTCAAAAAGCCAAAGCCGATGCTGAAAAATATCTTGGTGAAAGAGTTGATAGTGCTGTTATTACTGTTCCGGCTTACTTTGATGATTCCCAACGCCAAGCCACCAAACAAGCTGGCGAAATTGCTGGTCTTAAAGTAGAAAGAATTGTCAACGAGCCCACCGCCGCCGCTCTGGCCTATGGCCTCGACAAGAAAAAGAAAGGTATTGTGGCTGTTTATGATCTTGGTGGAGGCACTTTTGATATTTCTATTCTTGAAATCGGTGATGGCATCTTTGAAGTCAAGGCTACCAATGGTGATACTTTCTTGGGTGGCGACGACTTTGATCAAAGAATCTCTTCCTGGCTTCTCGATAATTTTCAAAAAGAGCACGGTGTTGATTTAAGTAAAGATCCTCAAGCTCTCCAGCGTATTCGTGAAGCCGCCGAGAAAGCCAAAATTGAGTTAAGTAGCACTGCCGAGACTGAAATCAATTTGCCCTTTATTACCCAAAAAGATGGACAGCCACTTCACTTAACGGTCAAGTTGACTCGTTCGGAAATGGAAAAGTTGGTTGACGACTTGATTCAAAAGACCATTACTCCGGTTGAGAAATGCCTTAAAGACGCCGGTGTTTCTAAATCAGACATCAGTGATATTGTTATGGTTGGGGGAATGACCCGCATGCCCAAGGTTCTCGAGGTCGTCAAAAACTTTTTTGGCAAAGATCTTGACACCACTGTTAACCCAGATGAGGTTGTTGCTATTGGCGCCGCTGTTCAAGGGGCAGTCTTAACTGGCGAAGTTAAAGATATTGTCTTGCTCGACGTTACCCCACTAACATTAGGTATTGAAACCGCCGGTGGGGTTAGAACACCTCTTATCGACCGTAATACCACCGTTCCCACCAAAAAATCGCAAGTCTTCACTACTTATTCTGATAATCAGCCCCAAGTAGAGATAAACGTTCTTCAGGGGGAACGTCCCATGAGTGCCGACAACAAATCTCTCGGCCGTTTTATTCTTGATGGCATTGCTCCCGCGGCTCGTGGTACACCCCAAATTGAGGTAACTTTTGACATTGATAGTAATGGAATCCTTTCTGTTTCCGCTAAAGACAAGGGAACTAGTAAAGAACAAAAAATTACTATTCAAAATGCCACCAATCTTTCCGAAGAAGAAGTCGAGAGGATGAAAAAAGATGCCGAGGCTCACGCTCGGGACGATGAAGAAAAACGTGGCCTAGCTGAAAGTCGCAACAAACTTGATGCAACTATTTTCTCCGGCGAAAAAACTCTTAAAGATTTTGCCGATAAGGTCAAGCCAGAAGACAAAGACAAAATCGAGGAGAAACTTAAAGCCGGCCGGGAATTACTTACTAAAACTGACGTCAAAAAAGACGAAATGGACAAATTCAGTGAAGAATTAGGTCAAATTCTTCAAACCGTCGGCCAAGCGGTTTATTCCCAGCCCGGTCAAACCGGGCCTTCAGCAGGCTCCACTGAAGAGTCAAAATCGGACGACAAAAAGCCCGAGGATAAAAAGGACGCCGAAGAAGGCGAAATCGTCAAATAATGAAACCCGATTTTTATGATGTTTTGGGAGTAACTAAATCGGCCTCGAAAGAGGATATTAAAAGCGCCTATCGCAAAAAAGCCCTCGAGTGGCACCCTGACCGCAATAAATCGCCCGACGCTGAGGAAAAATTTAAAGAAATCAACGAGGCCTATGAAGTTTTAAGTAACGATCAAAAGAAGGGTGCCTACGATCAATTCGGCCACGCTGCTTTTGACCCAAGCTCTGGCGGATTTGGTGGCCACACTTATACCGACCAAAACGGCCCCTTCTCCTACACCTGGAGTAGTGGCGGTGGTAGCCCTTTTGGCAATGCCGATTTTGACTTTGGTGGTTTTAGTAATCCCTTTGATATTTTTGAGCAATTTTTTGGCGGTGGTGGTAACTTCAACGGTGGCCGGCGCCAACAGCAATTGGCCACCTATCGGGTTGATATTTCTTTTTTAGATGCCGCTAAAGGTTGTCAAAAAGAGGTTAGTATCGACGGTAAAACTAAAAGTATTAAAATCCCTGCCGGCGTTGATGATGGTCAAAGAATTAAGTTTTCCGACTTTATTCTTTATATTAATGTTCTCCCTGATAAAATTTTTAAGCGCGACGGCAACGATGTTTTTGTTAATCAAGAAATCAGTTTTGGGACCGCCACTCTTGGCGCCGACATTGAAGTTCCCACCCTTTCTGGTCCCCTCAAAGTTCGGGTTAAACCCGGCACTCAACCCCACACTCTTATTCGCCTTAAAGGGCAAGGGATTCGGGATGTTAACGGCTATGGTGTTGGCGATCTCTATATCCGTCTTCTCGTTACCATCCCCACCCGTTTGAATTCTCGGCAAAAAGATTTACTCAAGGAATTGGCTTTGTAGTTTTAAAGCTCTGGCGGTGTTATAATCCTCCTATCTAAGAATTTAATCTGAAGCGGCGGAATGGGGGCGGAATCGTCCCCATTTTTGTTGCTCAACAAAATATGGATTTAAAAAAATTACCTAAAACCGAGTTTGCCGCCGCCGTTGCTCAAATTGCCGGCGAAAGAAACATTGATGTTCAGTTAATTTTGGATTCCATCGAGCTTGGCCTAATTTCTGCTTACAAGCGTGACCAAAAAGAACACGGAACAATTATTGATGAAGAAACTAAATTTGAAGCCGAACTCTCCCCGGAAACAGGGTCTTTTAAGATAGTTGAAGTCGACGACGACAAAAGAAAAGATGTTACTCCTCCCGGCTTTGGTCGCATCGCTGCCCAGACTGCCAAACAAGTTATTGATCAAAGCATTCATGAGGCCGAAAAAGAAACCATTTTAACTGAATATCGAAAGAAAATTGGCGCCCTGATTTCTGGCACCATTCTCAAAATTGACGGATTCAAACAAACTGTTGGCGTCGGTCGAATTGAGGCCATTTGCCCCCGTGAAGAACAGGTTAAAGCTGAAGACTTGGCCGTTGGCGATAAAAAACTCTTCCTTATTAAGGATATTATTAAAGACGAAAGTGGCCGAAGCGATATTATTCTTTCCCGCCGTGACCCCGAATTTATAAAACAGCTCTTTGCTAGGGAAGTTCCCGAAGTTGGCAATCGTTCCGTTATTGTTGAAAAAATTGCCCGCAACGCCGGCGTCAGAACTAAAGTTGCTGTCTCTTCCAAGGAAGCCGGGATCGACCCAATTGGTTCCTGTATTGGTCAAAAAGGCTCCCGCGTTCAGTCAATTCTTGGCGAACTTTCCCATGAAGAGAAGGTTGATGTTATTCAATTCTCCAAAAATCTGTCTCAATTTATTGCCCAGGCCTTATCACCGGCTGAAGGTGTTAAGGTTGTTTCTGTCGAAAACGGAACTGCTTTTGTCACCGTTCCTGAAAATCAATTAGCCTTGGCTATTGGTTCCGGTGGTGACAACGTCCATTTAGCTGGAATTTTAGCCGGAGTTGAAATCAAAGTTCAAGCCGAAAAAACCTAAACGTCATTGCTTCGTCGTAAATTAGAATTCCTCGCAATGACGTAAATACGAATATGCCCAATCAAGTCAAAACCGACCAATTTCGTCCGCCTATTGTCGCCGTTATGGGCCACATTGACCATGGCAAAACTAGCCTTTTAGACCGAATTCGCAGTGCCAACGTTACTAAACGAGAATTTGGCGGCATTACCCAACATATCTCTGCTTACAAAACCCAAGTCAAGTCCACTTCCGGCAGTCCTCGTTCTATTACCTTTATCGACACTCCCGGCCATGCAGCCTTCTGCCAAATGCGTGTTCGCGGTGCTCAAACCACTGATCTGGTTGTTTTGGTAATTTCTGCCGTCGACGGTGTTATGGCTCAAACAAAGGAGTGTATAAAAGAGATCACTAAAGCCGGCGTCCCTGTCATTGTTGCCATGAACAAAATTGATCTTGAAAATAGCCAGCCGGAAAAAATTAAGGGCCAATTGGTTGAAGCCGGGCTAACTCCTGAAGAATATGGTGGCCAAGTCGCCTTAATTCCTGTTTCAGCCAAAACCGGCCAGGGAGTTGATAAATTGCTCGAATCAATTTTACTTCACGCCGATGTTATGGAGCTAACCGACGGAGCCACTTCGCCACTTTCCGCTTTCATTTACGAATCTCGCCTCGATAAGTCCTGCGGTCCAATCGCTTCAGTCATCGTTAAAACAGGAAAAATGACCGTCGGAGATACTATTTACGCCGGCAACATTGTCTGCCGGATTAAAGCTATGACTGGCACCGACGGCCAAAAAATTAATATTGCTCTCCCCGGCGACCCGCTAGAAATCCTTGGCTTTGAAGAAGTGCCTTCAGTTGGGTCAATTATCTCTTCCCAAAAAACAGAAAGTACTCCATTACTTTCTAAAGTCGAAAATCAAACAATTTCACCCACTATCTCCGACACTCCCAAACTTAAAATAGTTCTCAAGGCAGATGTTGAAGGTACTCTCGAAGCCCTCAAAGCCTCACTTTCAGACGATGTCATTATCCTTTCTCAAGGTATTGGAGCCGTAACCGATAATGATGTTTTTTTGGCTTCTCCAAGTCGTGCTCAAATATTTGCTTTTAATGTTTCTGTTCCCCGCTTTATCAAAAACCTAGCTGATAATGAAAAAGTACCTATCTTTGAATCTAAAATAATCTACGAAATCATTGAAAACATTCAGTCTCAGGTTCTCAAGCTTCTTGACCCAACTATCGAAGAAACTACTCTTGGTGAAGCCAAAATCACCGCCGAATTCAAAATCGACAAGGTTAGGATTGCTGGCCTTGAAATTACCAAAGGTCGCTTGGCCAAAGGTGATCAGGTTCATTTAAGTCGCGACGGTAAAATAATTAAAGACACCAAAATCGAGGGTATCAGACAAGGCAAAAACGTCGTTGAAGAAATCAAAATGGGTAATGAATGTGGCCTGACTTTTAAGCCCTATGTTGATTTTGCTATAAACGATGCTATAATAGCCTATAAGGATGAAAAATTATAACGTTTCTTCCATTAGCCCACTTCTTTCCACTGCCAAAACTGCTCTCATTGTTGTTCCTCAAATTAGTGTTGATAGTGTTGGCGCCGCCCTGGGCTTAGCCCTTTCCCTTAAACAAAAGAATATTGAGGCTAAAGTTTACTCTCCCCAAAAAACCGATCAAAATTATTCCAAACTTAGTGGATTAGAGCTAATAAGCGATAGTTTTAGCGGTAGTGACCTGGTTATTTCCCTAACTTATCCCCTCGATCAAATCGATCAGGTTTCTTACAATGACGACGGTGGAAAATTGAACTTGGTTGTCAAAACCAAATCCACTGGGCCTCAAATCGACAATAATCAAATTAGTATCAACAATCAGTCGGCCGTGGCTGACATTTGTTTTATGCTCGGCGACGAAGGCTCTCTTGGCCCCAACGCATCAATTGTCAATCGAGGCAACTGGGTTTTTGTTTCTCCCGTTAATGTTCAAAAGTCTTGGGCCAAAGCTTCAATTATTGACCCCGACGCTCCCTTTTCCGAAATCTTCACTTTCTTATTACCCATGCTTGGGCTAAGTCTTAATGCCGATATTGGCAAAGATCTTCTCATTGGCCTTCGGGTTGCTACCCAGTCCTTCTCTATTAATGTTTCTCCGGAAAGTTTTGAAGCCGGCGCTATCTGCCTCCGAGCCACTCAGCCGGAAATGCCAGTTGCCCCCGGCAATGGCCTCTCCCAGCCGGTAATTAATCCCACTCCTATCGAAGCCGTCGAATCCAAACCCGCCTTTATTAATAATAATGGTGGCACCTTCTCCCCCTCCGGTACCTCTACCCCCCCCACAGCTTAAAAAAAACAATAATCAATTATGCCCGAAACAATTTCTAATCCAAAATCCACCCCCGAAGAATTGATTGCCGCCGGTCTTGTTCGACGTTTAAGTAATCAACCTTGCGCTGCTTCAGGGATTGTTCACAGAGATGAAATATCGGTCGGAATGATGGGTGATCCTAATTTAACCTTGACAGTTAGATGTCTTATTCCCGAAGTCCATCCAGAGTTTGCCAATGATTGCGATGGTTGTATGTTTAAGCGAGGTGCAACGTTTACCATTACCCCCACTGCTTAAATAAATATGCTTCGTGAGATCAACGGAATTCTCGGTTTTTTTGGGTCTAAACGTGAGCTAGTTCGCGTTTTTTCTCCTGGTGAAGCTCACCATTACGGATTACCATCACATAATTTATTAAGGGAACAAACCCCCTTAGAATCTCTTATCGGCTTTGGATTGAGACAACCAAAAGACGTTGGAGTTAACCTCACGGCAATTGCAGGCAGAAAAAATCTAGTGTCAAGTTTTTGATTTTTGAGATTTGATCTTTGATCTTATGTTATAATCCCTCCTGTAACTAAACTCGGTCTTTGGGGAGCCATCCCCAAACGATTACTTTTTTACCGAATTTAGCTAAATTTTATGGCATTAACTAAAGACGAAAAAACCGCCATCGTTACCAAGTTTTCTCAAGCTAAGGGCGACACTGGTTCTCCGGAAATCCAAGTTGCAATTCTTACTAAAGAGATTGAAAAGCTTCAAGGCCACTTGGGCGACAACAAGCACGATTCTCCCGCCAAAAGGGGATTATTAAGCAAAATTGCCAAACGCCGTCGTCTGCTTCGTTATCTTTCCGAACATAGCCCAGAAAGATACGCTAAATTAATTAAAGATCTCGGTTTGAAAAAATAAATTTATGAACAACAACTCCTTTGATATTTCTGTTGGGAACAAAATCGTTACCCTTTCAACCGGCACTCTCGCTCCTCAAGCTAACGGCTCGGTTTTAGCCACTTTTGGCAAAACCGTTGTTTTAGCCACCGTTACCCTTGGAGCTCTCGATGAAACCAAAGATTACTTTCCTCTTTCAGTTGAATTTTCCGACAAACTTTATGCCGGTGGTTTTATCAAAGGTGGTAAATGGATTAAACGTGAAGGTGGCCCTTCCGACACCGCCGTCCTTTTTGGCCGGATTATTGATCGCGCCATCCGCCCTCTTTTTCCCTCTGGTTTCAAAAACGAAGTTCAAGTCATTGCTACTGTTTTAAGTAATGATAAAGACCACGACGTAGTTGTTCCCGCCTTTTTGGCCACCAGCGCTGCTTTAATGATTTCTGACATTCCTTTCAATGGCCCGGTTTCTGCTGTTCGAGTTGGTCATATTGACGGCCAGCCGGCTTTATTCCCCAGTATTAGTGAAAGTTTAAAATCCAGTCTTGATCTTCTTGTTTGTCGCGATAGTCAGGGTATCAATATGATTGAAGCCGACGCCCAGATAGTTGATAACGACACCATGTTTGCTTGTATGGAAACTGCCTTCCAAACTGGCGATCAAATCAATTCTTCATTGATTGAATTTGCTAAAAAATACGGTAAAAATAAAATTGAGTTTATTAACGGTTCTCCCTCCGAGAGTCTTATTTCTGAACTTGATGCTTTACTTAAAGATGATATTGCCAGCTTTATGGCTACCGGCGCTGACGGCGCCCATGTTGCCGGCGAAATCGCTCTGAGATCAAAAGTTGAATCCACCTACGAGCCTCAAATCAAATTAGGCGAAATTAAACTGTCCCTTTTGATGGAAGCTCTCGACCTGTTAATTCACCGCTATTTCCGTCAACAGACCCTTGCTGGCCAGCGTTACGACAAACGTGGATTTGACGAAATTCGCCCGGTTTCCGTTGAAACCGGCGTTTTACCTTGTACTCATGGCTCGGCTCTTTTCCAACGCGGTTTAACCCAAGCGGTTACTATTACTACTCTCGGCCCACTATCCGAACAACAATATTTGCAGGATTCTTTAGGAGAAACTACTAAGCGCTATATTCACTATTACTCCGCTCCGCCATTTTCTACCGGTCAAACCGGCCGTTTCGGCCGCCCTGGCCGCCGGGAAATTGGCCACGGAGCTTTGGCCGAAAAAGCTCTTTTGCCAGTCATTCCTTCTGTTGATGAGTTTCCTTACACTATTACCTTAACTTCGGAAGTTATGTCTCAAAACGGCTCATCTTCGATGGCCTCAACTTGTGGTTCAACTTTATCCTTAATGGATGCTGGTGTTCCCATCAAAAACAAAGTTGCCGGTATTTCTGTTGGTATGGTTTCCGACGACAGTGGCAAATATTTGCTTTTAACCGACATTGCCGGTATTGAAGATCATCACGGTGACATGGATTTCAAAATTACCGGTACTCGGGATGGTATTACTGCCATCCAGCTGGACATCAAACGCTCCGGCCTCTCTCTTGACATGATTCGGGATACTTTTGTTGCTTCCACTAAAGCCCGACTCCAAATTCTTGATGTTATGGACAGAGCCATTACTGCTCCCAAAGCCGAACTTTCCCCTTTTGCCCCCAAAATTAAAATGGTCCGCATTCCCGTTGAAAAAATTGGCGAAGTTGTTGGCAGTGGTGGCAAAACTATCAAAGCCTTAATGGAGAGATATCAAGTTCAAATTGACATTGAAGACGATGGCCGGGTTTCCGTCTGTTCGCCCGATATTGCCAATGTTGACAAAGCCGTCTTTGCTATCGAATCGATGGTTCGTGAAGTCCAAGTTGGCGAAGAGTTTGACGGCACCGTCACCCGCATTGAAAATTTTGGCGCCTTTGTTGAATTCCTTCCCGGCCGTGAAGCCCTACTTCACGTTTCCGAGATGACTGGTGGCTTTTTATCTGACCCCAACACTATTATGAAAATCGGCGACAAACTTAAAGTTCGTGTCTCCGGCTTCAACGATAATCATCAGATAAAGTTATCTGCTCCGGAATTTAAATCTGCTCATCCTGGTTCAACCGATGGCCCCCGGGAGTCTCAAGCTAACTTCGGCCCCCGGCCCCAATTTGGCCGCTTCCGCGCCGACCTCCGCCCCCCGAGGAGATAATAAGAGGTTAAATCATCACTTTACTGTATTTTTTTGCTCCTACCTCGTCAAGTACTCTTAAATATTCCTCAAACACACTCCTAATTTCAGCTGGATTTTCTCCCTCTTCTAATTTCAACCTACTAGGATCCATAACGTAAACAATCGCCTTCCGAAAATCTCTTAATCTTTTTTTTCCTTCTCCACCAAGATCCAACCCGTTAACAACCAAGCCATTCTTTCGAATATCACCAAGCGCCCGACCAATCGATTTGCTATCAGAACATATACCCGTTTGTCTTAGTGTTTCTGTATCGGCATTTTTACTTATAACTCTGGCTACCGCCCTCGATTCTCTTAAAAAAACATTAGGGTCTCGCCCTCGTTCTTCTTTTATTTGATATCCGTCAATAGCCCTTCTCATTGCATCTCTGTAGGGAGAATGTACCGAAGGAAACGTATCTTTTGTGTCCTGGGTAACTAAACCTACCGCTACTTCTTCTTGTTTTGCTGGCGCTATCTTTAAAAATTTGCTCGGATCTTCTACAAACCCAATAATGTCGCCAGGAACTAGCCATTTAGAAAATGGTACTTGGCCATCAGCCTTCGCAATGTAATCAGCTGTTCTGTTTGGGTCAAGACCGAGAGAGCTAAGACAGCCACCGATCCGGTCCAGGTAAGTCTCTTCCATCTGTAGTCCAGTTCTAAAATCTTTTCCCGGGTAATATTCTTCATTCTGTTTCAAATGACTGAGTTGATATTTGTGGCCATTATCAATTCGGTAGTAATTTATAGACAGAACTAAAGCCAATAAAGCCTTATCTTCGGAGCCAAGATCAGCCACATTACCAACATTTTTTTCTGATAAAGCATATACGCCTCTAGCATAATCATCAAGTTGATTTGTATATGAAATCGCTTTAAGTCCCTCACTATACTCCCCTTCCAGCAACAGAGTATAACTATATGCCGTTATTGTTGGTAGGTCTACAATACCATTATTTGTCGCTAATTCTGCATCTACTCTATCTGCTACATCTAAGCAAAAAGGTCTGACTCTCTCAAAACCCTCATTACCTTCTCTTCCAAACAGTTCAGGAAGTTTGTCAGTAGGCATATATATAAACGAATAATATCACACCGATTCAGAGTTTTTGTTTCCGCGCCGACCTCCGCCCCCCGAGGAGATAGTTTTTCGTCATTGCGAGCGTAGCGAAGCAATCCCGTTGAGATCGCCACGGCCTTTGGCCTCGCGATGACGTAGGTTTTGTTCTATACTGAATCATGGATTCTGTTTTGACGACTAAAGAAGCGATTGAAAAATTATCGGCCAAAGCTAGCAGTCTCTCTCTTCCGGTTGGCCTTAAAGATAAACTAGGGGAGCTTTTTTCCGAACTAGAGATTAATTCAAAATCAGAAGAAACTTTTTGGGCCTTTTATCAATCTGCCTCCAAATACGTTGAATGGGTCATCAAACTTCCCTGGGATCATCAAAGTCAAGACGTTCTCGACATTAATTTTGCCAAAGAAAAGCTCAATAAAAATCATTACGGCCTCGATGCCGTCAAAGAAAGAATTTTGGAATACGTCTCCGTTCTTGCTCTCCAAAAACACCGTCAGCCAGATCAGAAAATGCGGGCCCCTATCATGCTTTTTGTTGGTTTGGTCGGTACTGGCAAAACCACCATGGCCATGTCGATTGCCGAGGTTCTCGGGCGAGAACTTATTCGTATTCCCTTTGGTGGTTTGGGCGACCCGTTATATTTAAGAGGCCAATCTCGGGTTTACCCCAACGCTGAGCCAGGGGCCATTATTCGTGGCCTGGCTCAAGCTGGCACTAATAATCCTGTCATTCTTCTTGACGAAATCGACCGGGTTGCCGACGACGCTCTCAATACCATTATGGGTGTTCTTGTTGAACTCCTCGACCCCGAGCAAAACAGCCGATTTACTGATCATTATTTGGATTATCCCTTCGACCTGTCCCAGGCCCTATTCGTTTCCACTTGCAACAACACTGCTCGGATTGCCACCGCCGTCATGGACCGTCTTGAGGTAATTCAGATGCCCTCTTACACCGATGACGAAAAAGTCAACATCGGCAAAGATTATCTTCTCCCCAAAGCTCTCAAAGACGCTGGCCTCTCTCCCGACGAAATTAAAATTAATCCCGAAATTTGGCCTCAAATTGTTAGGCCATTAGGCTTCGACGCCGGTGTCCGCACACTTAAGCGCAATATTGAAGGTATGTGCCGTAAAGTTGCTCTAATGGTTTTTGACGGCCAAACCAAACAAATTATCGTCGATTCAAGCAATGTTAAACATTTCCTCCCCCAATGGTAAAAAAAACCCGCCCTGCCCTCATTAACAAATTAAATTTTCCCCTACTTCCCCTTTTAGTTCTCGCCACCGCTTTTGTTCTCCTTCTCCTCACTCTCTCCCGTTATTACTATTTAAGTCCCTAAATGCCAAAGTTTATTTTCCTCTTCATCCCCGCCATTTTTATCGTCCTCCTCCTTGCCTCGATTAGTAGTAAATACCAACTTATCCCCAAAACCACCCCAATCCCTGTTTTACCAACCCCAACTTCGACTCCAATCACATCTTGGAAAACTTACGAAAACCAGCAATATAGTTTCGAAATCAGATATCCAGACAACTTTTCTCAACCAGTAACATCGCGATTAGATAATGGATCAAGAATCGAAATTAAATCCAATGATTATGAAGAAAAATTTATCAATGAGAACTTTGGATACGACACAGTTTCCGGTATCAAGCTATTAATAACTGTCGACAACAACAGATGTTCAGAACTACCCCGTGGAACAGTTGGGATTTTAACCAAACAAGTTAAGTTAAATAACCAATACCCAGCAGTTATTGAATACTTAAGCAATGAACCAGCCGATAAAATCCGAAGTATTAATATTTCCACTGATACATACTGTATTTCTATACAAACAATCTACAGTAAAGCGTACGAAAATAAATGGAGTACCTTATTTAATCAAATTCTCTCCACTTTTAGTTTTATTTATTAATCATTAATGCCAAAATTTATTTATTTCTTCATTCCGTCGATTTTCATAGTTTTACTTTTAGCCGCCATTAGTAACAAATACCAACTAACCCCTAGGACAGTTCCATCAACAACTTCACCAACTCCTATTCCGGAAACAACCTGGCAAACGTATGTTAATGAAAAATACAGCTTTGAATTTCAATATCCAAAAAACGAGTACCAAATAAATCCGGATGATAATCGTACACTCAAAAAAATAGATTACCCATATGCGGAAAACTCCGTTGGCCCACAGGTAACAATCGATGTTTTAATCTCAAATGATTCAGAATTAAAAATTGTCAAAAAAGAAGTTGATTCATGTGAAGTCGGTATGGGTTGCAAATTGCTACCAATTGCCATTAAGGGAAGCAACACTTTTACTAATTTTACTGGCCCAAGTTATGTTGTCGAAGGAGATTACTACATAAAGAAAACTCCTGATAATAAACATTATGTTCAGTTTGTGTTTTTGAATTTCGATAACAATACCCGCGATCAAATCCTCTCCACTTTTAAATTTTTACCCACCCCAACTTCCACCACTTCGACTAAAGATGTTTTTCACCTAAACTCTAAAACCGTAAAAGTTGGCAACATCAAAAAGGTTTACCAAAAAAATAACCAACCATATTTTGACATTGACTACGTCGAGTGGATAGACGATGATTCGGCCCCAAACGGTTACAGAATAGAAAATGGTGGCAACCAATTAACGCGAACTTTTAAGCTCCCACTCGAAACTGAAATTAATTGCCTTGATATCCACGACGTAGCGCTACTGTCTAAAATAGATGTTGCTGAGTTCAATAAAACCATTTCCTACGATAGTGACGTTTGTTTTAACACTAATTTATTTAAAATTGATTTTGACCAAGCCGGCCAAGTTAATTGGTTAATGCAAGTTTATACCCCATAAAAAATGTCCCTCCGACATAATATCGGAGGGCGTGATTAAAATAGCATAACACATGTCTGACACCAGCCCACAGAAACTACTTTTAAAAGGCAAAACGGCGGTTTTTATTGACTACGCCAATGTTTATGGCTGGCGGGATGAGTTGGTAAAACCAGTCGACCCAAATAAACTTTATAAATATCTAAAAACCTATTCTCAAATCGAATCAATTAACTTTTATTATGGTTCTGATAGTAATCCTCAGTCAAAAAATTTTTTAACTCAAATAAAAAAAATTGGCTATAACCTAACCACTAAGCCGGTTAAATACATCACCATTGCCAATATTAGGGGTAAATTAATTAAAATTCGGAAATGTGATTTCGATATTGAAATATGTATGAGTGTTTATCGATCTATCGAAGAAAATTATCAAACTTTTGTCTTTTTTACTGGTGATGGCGACTTTGAGCCAATCTATCGATATTTAATAGAAAAGAAAAAGCAAGTATTGGTTGTTTATGAACACGGGCACTTGGGTAGAGAAATTTGGAATATCAAACGAGGATTATTTAAAACCAGATTTACTTTTTTACAATGCCAAAAATAATCCCCCCGATTGCTCGAGGGGCGTGATTGAATTCATTATAACATATGCCATTGCTATTTTGTAACAACCCTGTTAGAATTCTCGGAAGCTTTGAAATCGATTCGAGTCCTTCGCAACAGGTTTTATCCTACATTCGCAATAGACTTTATTATTATTGGAAAAGATTCAAGCATTAATTAACTATGATTCAACGTAATCAAAACTATTCACGTCCGCAGTTTGAGCGGACACAATTTACTAATTCCACTGGCGATCAACTTAAAATTATCTCACTTGGTGGTTTCGGCGACGTCACCCAAAACATGTTCGTTTATGAATATTTGCCTCAAGGCGACCCCAAACGCAGTCAGATTATTATTGTCGACTGCGGTGTTGGCTTTCCTGAAGAAGACGCCTTTGGTGTCGACCTTCAAATTCCCGATACCCATTATCTTGAAGATAAAAAAGACCGGATTTTGGGTATTTATATTACCCACGGCCACGAAGACCATATTGGCGCTGTCCGCTTTATTCTCCCCATTATTGGCAAAAACGTGCCGATTTTTGCCCCTCGTCTGGCTGCCGCCTTTATTGAAGCCAGGCTTTCTGAAACCGATATTCGGGCCAAAATTAATGTTTACGACGAAAAATCCTCTCTGGTTTCTGGCCCTTTTTCTCTAACTCCTATTCGGGTTAATCATTCTATTCCCGACACTTTTCATCTGGCTGTTTCTACTCCAGTCGGTGTTGTTTATCACGGTTCTGATTTCAAATTTGACCTCTTTCCTCTCGATGGCAAACCAACTGAGTATCACAAAATTTCTCAAGTTGGCGACAAAGGTGTTCTTTGCCTTTTATCCGATTCCTTGGGTTCCGACCATGAGGGCTTTTCTCCCTCCGAGTCTTCAATTGCCGACCATTTTCGCCAGGAAATAATTTCTGCCAAAGGCCGGGTGTTCGTCACCTCCATTAGTAGTAATATTGTTCGTTGGAGTCAGGCTATCGAATATGCTAAATCTGTTGGCCGTAAGGTTGTCATTGTTGGCTTCTCGGTGGAACGTGCCATTAAGGTTGGTAAAGAACTGGGCTATCTTAGTCTTTCTGACACCGACATTGTCGAAATTGAGAGGATTAAAAATTTCCCCGACAATAAATTGCTTATTTTGGCCGCCGGATTTGCCGGCCAGCCAGACTCCGCTCTTTCTAAAATGGTCATGGGCAAGCACCGAATTAAAATCAAACCGGGTGACAAAGTTATCTTTTCTTCCCCCGACTATATCCCCGGCACTACTAGCAGTATCTACAGCATGATTGATAACCTTTCCAAAATGGGCGCTCTGGTTGTTTATGGTGAAAAAGAAGAACTTCATGTTTCCGGCCACGGTTATCAAAAAGAGCATGCTCTCTTGATAAACCTTCTCCGCCCCAAATATCTCTTGCCCATTGGCGGAAACTTCCGCCATATCAAGAGTTATCAAAATATGGCCAAGTTACTTGGCTATACCGAGGACCAGTTTGTTAATCCTGATTACGATTCAATTGTCACTTTCAATTCTCAAGGCAAATTTAATATTGACAATCATGTTTCTCTCCGCAAGGTCCTCATCGATGGACTTGGAGTTGGGGATGTAGGCACCACCGTTTTGCGCGACCGCAAACTTCTGGCCGAAGACGGTATGTTTACTGTCATTCTTTTAGTCAACACTGTTGACGGTACTTTGCAAAAAGACCCCGTCATCTTAAGTCGTGGCTTTGTTTTTGTTAAAGAAAACGCCGATCTTTTGGAATTTCTAAAACTTGAAATTATTAAGAAATTTAGCGAGTCAACCAGTAAACCGGCCAATCTCGAATACCTTCGCGAGCAACTTCAGGCCCACATTGAACAAATCATTATGTCCAAAACCGGCCGTGAGCCCATGGTCTTGCCTTTGTTGATTGAGGTTTAATTAACCTAGATTTGAGTATTGAATATGTCTAAAGTGTCCTATATAATACGAGTATATGTCAGCAGAACAGAATCTTTCAGAGGCTAGGTCGGCACTATCAAAAGCCCTTTTTGGTAAGCAAGCGATTTCAGCTATCGAAGCAAGACTTAAATCAGAGCAAGTATTACTTAGACAAAGTGTTCAAGAAACTGAACCTCTCGCCTCAGGTCAGGTGACATTGACTCCAGACGGTCTATTGGATGTGTCAGCGCTAGCTGATAAAGTAATCTCAAGGGTTGCAGAAACCGAACAAGTGAAATGTGTCGCAGGTTATATCGAAGCACTACAGTCGGAATTATGCGACATGGATTCATCACAAAGAGTTTGGCGAGAAGTAGCCCAACCAGCTATTCCAGATTATCTCGCAGGTATTGAAGGTTTAATACCCACCCTAGAGCTAGGGTTCAAAGCTGGAGCTGTATCTGAAGATCTTCTTACCTCCACCAGACAGCACAGAGAAGACGTTATTGCCATCAGAGACTCTTCACCCTCGGAATTAGCCATTGAAAAAACTGAAGGAGTTAAACCTGTTATCAGCGAACAAACCGGTACAAAAGGCAAACGAAAACCACCAGTAACCTATCTTGATGAAGAAAGAGGGTTAAGAATATTAGGGTGTCCTGGGGCTATTCTGGCGATCTTAGAAGCACATCCTAACTCAACAGCACGTCAGATACTTGAGTTATCAAGAGGATTCTCAATTAAAGCGCTGGACGGTAAACCTTATCAAATGAACGACAGAATCATTAGTGCAACGCTAAGCGCAAATCCTCATTTTTTTTGCTTTACAAAAGTCCCCGGCCAACGAGCTTCTACTTGGAACGTAACAGAAGGTATTAAAAAAAATAGACCATCCTTCCGTTAGGTTTGATAATATCAAATTTGGGGACTTTGATCTTACAGACCTTCTGGTTTTAGCAAATATGTTCCTCGTAAATCACGACCATATTTCAGATTGTATAGGCAGTCGTTTAGTTGTACCAGCAAGAAATGATTTTGAATCTGTTCTCAAACTACCGGACAGACAACAAGACTTTCAACCTGGACGGAAACATGTGCGCAGATTAAGATTAGCGGCGATTAGGAATCTAGAAAGTGCGATTGGTGATTTGACCCAAGCATTAACTGATAGGGAAAATACGCACTTTGCGACGTTAGATCAACACCCAGATGTTAAGCGTGTTCTCGTTTTTTTAACGTCACTGTTTACTACTGAACCAGATGGTCGAATAATACCGAGTTGGGAAACTGTTTCAGAAACCATTATGTGTCTAATCAGAGGTAACCTAGTTGGCCCAAAAGCTGTGGTTTATGCCAATGGAGCAGTTGAGTAAATTCAATCCAAATTTAGCCTTAAGTAAGCAACTCTCCGTTTGATACCTCCTTCCTCATCGACAGAACCCATCCTGTAACTTACCCCAGTCCATTCATGGTGCTTAAGTCGGGCCAAAACCACCTGCGCTGCAAGATAGGTATTTGCCCCTTCTCCTGTTCCAGATATCCTTGCCACCTGACCACGTTGTCGAATAATTGTTGCCACTTCTGCAGTTCCACCAGTTAAGTTGTCTGAACCACCATCTTTTGGCACACGTCCCCTACGTGTCCACCATTTTAGACCACTTAGTTCGTCTTTAGTTGCCATTGTAATATTAAATTTTTCCCACTTAAAACTTTCTGCCATATCAAATTATATCAGGTGTTTTTATTTTAAAACTCTGATATTATTACTTCAAATCAATGAAGCGGTTTCCCGCCGTGGAGATGACAGCGACAAGCTGGTCCAGATGCAACCTGTGTAAAGCCAAGAGAAGTAACTAAGGTGGTACCACGAAATCAAATCGTCCTTGGGTAAGTTAATCGTCTACAATAAAGATATGGCTGACAAACTAAAAGACTTTAATACTGATCTTGCCGGATGGTTTAACGACATTGTTCTTAAGGCCGAATTGGCCGATTATGCCCCGGTTAAAGGCTGTATGGTTATTCGCCCCTACGGCTATTCCCTTTGGGAAGGCATTCAAGCCTTTATGGACAAAAAAATTAAAGAGAGGGGAGTTAAAAACGCCTATTTCCCTCTCTTTATCCCCATGCATTATTTGCAAAAAGAAAAAGAGCACGTTGAAGGTTTTGCTCCTCAATTGGCTGTTGTCACCCACGGCGGTGGCGAAAAATTGGCCGAAAGTCTGGCTGTTCGTCCCACCTCCGAAACCATCATGTACGACATGTATCAAAAGTGGACATCCTCTTGGCGCGACCTGCCGGTTTTAATTAATCAATGGTGTAATGTTGTTCGCTGGGAAAAAAGAACTTATTTATTTTTACGCACTTCCGAATTCTTATGGCAAGAAGGCCATTGCGCCCATGCTACTGCCACCGAGAATTTAGACATGGTTCACTGGGCTCTTGATATGTATCAAACAACTTATAATGAATTACTCGGTATTTATGGTATTAAGGGTAAAAAATCTCAATCAGAAAAATTCCCCGGCGCCGGCGACACTTTCACCTTTGAAACCCTAATGCCCAATGGTAAATCTCTTCAATCTTGCACCTCCCATGATCTAGCCCAAAATTTTTCCAAGTCTTTTGACTGGACAGTTCAGGGCCAAAATGGTGAAAAAATTATGCCTTATCAAAACTCCTGGGGATTTTCTACCAGATCAATCGGTGGCCTGATTATGGCCCACGGCGATGCCAAAGGTTTAAAACTACCTCCCAATATTGCCCCCATCCAAATCATCATCATTCCTATTCCGGGGCACACTAAAGCCCAAGATTTTGCCAAAGAAACTCTTGAAAAGATCAAAGATTTCCGGGTGGAAATTGATATCCGTGATGGCGAAACCGCCGGTTTTAAATTTAATCAATGGGAAATGAAAGGCGTGCCACTTCGCCTGGAAATCGGCGATCGCGATGTAGCTAGTAATTCAGTGGTTGTTTGCCGTCGCGACACTGGTGAAAAAATTACCGTTTCTTTGGATAATCTTCACCAAACGGTTTCTGATTTATTAAATCAAATCCAGATTAACTTATTTGAAACCCACAAAAAGTTTACCCAAGATCACACTTTCACTGTCGATAATTACGATGATTTTAAGAAAATTATGGATACCACCCGTGGCTTTATCCGCGCCAATTGGTGTGAAAACGCTGACTGCGAAGCCGAAATTAAAAAAGATACCAAAGCCACCACTCGTTGCCTACCCCTTGATTCAGTCGAAGAATCAGGTAAATGTGTCCGCTGTGGCGCCCCCTCCACCCATCGCTGGCTTTTTGGCTTGTCTTATTAACTTTTATTCTTGCTTCTTAGTTCTTAGCTCTTAATTCTTGGTTCTCAATGCTATATACTGATTCCATATGGCTAAACGTGGGCGAAAAAAGCGGGCTGTGGGATTACCCTCCTTTTCCCTTAAACCGGAAACCATCCAAACTATCTTCTTCATCTTCTTTTTAATTTTGGCCACGATTTCCGTATTTTCTTTTCTTCAAACCGGCCCCATTCCCACCGAATACAATCTTCTTTTAAATCAATATTTCGGTTTTACTTCTATTTTTGTTCCCTTCCTTTTAGTTTTAATCGCCTTTATGTTTGCCAAAATTAAGTCTCCCATTAAAGAACCCAACATTTTTTTGGGTTTTTTAATCATGTTTGTTTCCCTGACTAGCCTCTTAAAGCAGGGGATTGCCGGCCAATTTCTCTGGGATCAAATGGTTACTCTTTTTGGCGAGCTTACCTCTTTTATTATCTTTTTCTTCACCACAATAGTTGGTTTTGTCGTTCTTTTTGATACTTCTATTGCTCAAATTATTAAAACCACCGTTCATGTCTTTCTTGTTATTAAAAAATATACTATTGGCTTATCTTCCAAAAGAAAATCGGAAAAATCTGATTCTAAGCCCACCTATGTTCAATCAAATGCCGACCAGGTCGAGCTTCCCGATATTTCTAAACCAAAACGTAATGAAGATCCCATTGTTGTCAATATTCCTCCCGTTTTAAAAACCAATTCAAATCAGATGGACACAGTTTCCAACTCCGTTAGCCGTATTTGGGAATATCCCACCCCCGCCATCTTTGATGACACTCCCGGCGCTAAGGCTGACCGGGGTGATGTTCGCAAAAATGCTCAAATTATCGAGCAAACTCTTGATTCTTTTGGTATTACTGCCCGGGTAGCTGAAGTCAACAATAGTCCCTCCGTTACCCAGTACGCCCTTGAAGTTGCCCTGGGAACTAAACTGGCCAAAATTTTAAGTTTAAGTAACGACTTGGCCATGGCCCTGGCTGCTCCTGGCGGTCAAATTCGGGTTGAAGCCCCCATTCCTGGTCGGCCCTTGGTGGGTATTGAAGTTCCCAATCGTTCTCTTGAGGTGGTCCCGATCCGCCGGATTATCGAGTCTGAAGTTATGAAACAGGCAAAATCAAAACTTACCATTCCTCTTGGCCTTGACGTGGCCGGTAATGCTAAAGTTGCCGACATTTCCAAAATGCCCCATGTCCTTATTGCCGGCCAAACTGGCTCTGGAAAATCAGTTTGTGTTAATTCTTGGATTTCCACTCTCCTCTATCGCGCTTCTCCCCAAGAGGTTCGCTTTATTATGGTCGACCCCAAGCGGGTTGAACTGACCCCTTATAACGGCATTCCCCATCTTCTCACTCCGGTTATCGTCGAACCGGAAAAAGTGGTTTCTGCTCTCAAATGGGCTGTCCACGAAATGGAAGAGCGCTATAAAAAATTTACCCAAGTTGGCGCCAAAAATATTGAGGGTTACAATAATATGGCTGGCTTTCAGTCCATTCCCTATATCGTTATCGTTATCGATGAATTGGCCGAAATCATGCTTTTCTCTCCGGCTGAAGTTGAAGGCAATGTTTGCCGTATCGCTCAAATGGCTCGGGCCGTTGGTATTCATCTTGTTTTAGCCACTCAGCGTCCTTCAGTTAACATTATTACCGGCCTAATTAAAGCCAATATCCCTACCCGCATTGCCTTTGCTGTTGCTTCGATGACTGACTCCAGGGTGGTTTTAGACACTCCCGGCGCCGAAAAGTTACTTGGTCGCGGAGACATGCTCTATATTCCTCCTGATCTGGCCAAGCCGGTTAGAGTCCAGGGCTGTTTTATTTCCGACAAGGAAATTGGTCGCCTTATTGATTTTATGAAAAAACAAAGCTCGGTTGAATACAATAACGAGATTATTGCTCAACCAGTTCAAAGTCCCACCTCTCTAAGTCCGAATATTATGACTGTTGACGGTGAAGATCGCGACGCTGTTTATTCCCAAGCCATTGATCTTATTAGTCGTTCCGGCAAGGCTTCTGCCTCTCTTTTTCAGCGTCACCTTAAGCTTGGCTATGCTAGAGCTGCCAGACTTCTTGATCAACTCGAAAAGGCTGGTGTTGTTGGTCCGGGCCAGGGGGCAAAGCCAAGAGATATTCTTATTCCTCATGCTCCGCCATCCGACACCCTCGAATAAAAAATACCTATGCTTCGCGCTTCAACTATTCTCTCTCACGCCCGTCTGGATAAAGAACTAGATTTTGTTGAGGTTTCCAAAAAACTCAAAATCCCTCAGAAATATTTGCAGGCCATCGAAGAAGAAAATAAGTCACTTTTTCCCCAAGAACCATATTGTTCACTCATAATTAAAGATTACGCCAACTTTCTCAATCTTAATGGTGAAGAAATATTAAGAATTTTCCGTCGCGACTTCAATCGTGAGTCGTCATCTAGCCCTCTCCGTCGTCAAAGTTTGGGAATAACTCCCAATTTTATTTTTAAGTTATCTTTATTAGTCCTATTTTTGGCTTTTGCCAGTTATCTCTATTTTGAATACTTAAGTTACAGCCGTCCACCCAAATTATCAGTTATTTGGCCGGAAAATAATTTGATTATTGATAATACTGCCAACATTACCGGTCAAACCGATTCTGAAGCCACTGTTTCTGTTAACGGTGAACCGATTTTAGTTGACCCCGATGGTAAATTTTCCACTGAACTGAAAATACCGCAAACCGGCCTTGATGTTACCATTGAGTCCCGCTCAATTTCCGGCAAAACTACTATCACTAGCAAAAATTATCATTTTTAGTCTATACTGAAACTATGGAAATAAATCAAATTCTCTCCGCTGGTGTTCTTTTAGCCCTGGGCACTTTATTTGCTGCCCTTGCCTTTTTCATATTCTCAATTTATGCCGATGTTAAAAGCATTTTAGTAAAAACCAACTCCATCCTCGACGACACCAAACAAATCACCAATTCAGTTGCCGGCCCAGTTACCTCTGCCTCCAAACTTATCATGGTCATTAAATCCGCCCTGGCCACCCTCAACGCCCTCTTCGGCCCAAAGCGATTACGAAAACCATAAGTAATAAAAATCCTGCGTCTTTCAAGCCAAGCTGTTTAATCTAAGTTAAATATGTAGGCAATATGTAGTGGGTTGTTGACACCTCGTCCTCCTGATGTTAACATTCAAAGCCAATGGGATCAATATCTGCCGAACAAATAAGGCAAAATTATCCAAACATCTATTTAGCAGTATCTCCGCCTCGTTGTTGTTCTACCGTTTTTGCTCGGGTATTTTGGCAGTCACCAGAAGTACAATATTATTGTCACGAACCATTTGAAACTACTTATTATCGCGGGGATACGACCGAAGTTGCTTTAAGAAAGATTCTTAACCCAATTGATATAAGTCATCTGTGCGATAAGCCAAAAACACGCGGTGGCCTGGTTATAAAAGAAATGCCCTATCAAGTTGGTGAGAATTTTCCTCTACTAGCTTCTTTAACACAATACCCCATAGCTTTCCTTATTCGGGATCCTCGACTTAGCATCGATTCTCGCATGAAAAAGAAAACAGAAGTCGGTGCTAGCCCTTTATTTCCATTTATTGAATCCGGTTGGGAACTCTTAGCTAAACAAATCGAGTGGTGCCGAGCCAACCAAAAGCCATACTTTTTGGTTGACGCCACTAAATTTCGTCAATATCCTCATTCTGTTTTCCCATCAGTCTTTAGTTGTTTTAATTTAGACTTTGATCCTTCGTATCTCGTTTGGCCAAGTGCTAATGACGTCAATTTAGATAATCTAGAGGGCGATCATAGTCATCTATACACTCGCGTCCTTCAAAGCACTTGTCTTGAATCGCCAACAGAAAGAGTTCCTGATGTTACCGAATTTCCAGAAGATAGGGGTTTTCGCGATCACGTTGCGCACTGTGTGGAAATTTATAATAGTTTACTGGTCAAGCACATTACAAATTAGCAACACATATGCCTGAATTCCAAAAACCAAAAGTCTTTGTCGAAGTATCGGGAGGTCCTGACTCATTTGCCTTACTTTGGCACAAAAAACTAGAAGCAAGATATCGAGGTGACCAACAGGAAGTAGTTGGATTGCACATATCTTGGGGGGCTCATTATGCTTATCAGGAATACATGTCAGCCAAACAAGTTGCTGAAATATGTGGAGTTGAACTAAGAGTATTACGAGTTGAATCTTTGGCCACAAATTTTTGGGGTGTTGGAGAATTTGGGGGGTTACCAATTTTGCGCAACGTTTTTTCAATTCATGGATTAGCCGCAGATTATGCCAGGATGCATGGTGGTATTGAAGTCGCTAACGGTAGTATTCTAGAAGATGCGAGAGATATGCCACAAACTAGAGCCATGCTAGACTGCCTTCAACAAATGCAAGCATTAACTCCAAGAAATAGTGTTTCAGGGGCCGGGAGTAGGCTTAAAATATCAGCACCTCTATTAAATATAGACAAATCTACCGTCTTTGCTCAAGCCGTTTCCGAAGAAGGATTAGAAGCTGACCTATTAAGTGTCGCAACTTTCAGTTGTTTAAAACCATCTAGTGATGGTCAACAATGTGGACAATGTAGAGCTTGTAGAAGAAGAAATCAAGCATTGCTGGATGCGAAATTGCCAGATCATTCTCAATATCTAACAAACCCAACATCTCTAGGTAGGATATAGTCGAAAATTGTTATAATTCCCTCATGACCGCCTCGGAACTCAAAGCTAAATTCATTGCCTTTTTTGTCGAAAAGGGCCATGTCGAAATCCCCAGCGCTCCTTTAGTTCCTGAAAACGACCCATCAACCCTTTTTACTTCCTCCGGCATTCAGCCTTTAGTTCCTTATTTTCTCGGTGAATCTCACCCGGTTGGCAAGAGACTAACCAATATTCAGAAATGTATTCGGACAGGGGACATCGATGAGGTCGGCGACTCTTATCACCACACTTTTTTTGAAATGCTTGGCAATTGGTCTTTGGGCGACTATTTTAAATCCGAAGCCATTCCCTGGAGTTTTGAATTTTTAACCAAAACCCTAAATATTTCTGTTGATAAATTGGCTGTCACTTGTTTTGCTGGCAATAGCGACACTGAAAAAGACATTGTCTCGCAAAAGCTCTGGCTCGATTTAGGTTTATCCCCGGAACGAATTAATTTTCTTGTTGATAATTGGTGGGGGCCACCTGGAGTTACCGGCCCTTGTGGCACCGACACGGAAATGTTTTATTGGTGGAAAGACAATAATCCACCCAAAGTATTTGATCCTAAAAATCCTAATTGGTTGGAAATTTGGAATGATGTTTTGATTCAATATTTAAAAAACGATCAGGGTAAATATGAAAAATTAGTTCAAAACAATATCGACACCGGCATGGGAGTCGAACGGACCATTGCTGTCCTCAATGGTTTTTCCGACAATTATCTTACTGATATCTGGCAGTCGATTATCAAAAAAATTGAAGAAATTTCGGGGAAAAGTTATCAAGATCTAAATTATCAAAAATCATTTCGAATTATTGCCGACCACATCCGCTCCGCCGTTTTTATCATCGCCGACGGAGTCGAGCCTGGCAACAAAGAAGCCGGCTACGTTCTCCGCCGCCTCATCCGCCGCAGTATTCGCCATGGCAAATTACTCGGCATTGAACAAAATATTTGTTCAATTATCGGCCAATCTGTTTTAGATAACCAATCCAATTACGCCGGCACCTACCCTGAATTAAATGAGAACAAAGTCAAAATATTATCAATTCTAGAAGCCGAAGAAAACCGATTTAGGAAATCGTTAGATAAAGGACTAAACGAAATAAATAAATTAATCAAAAGAAATCACAAAGTTACCGGCAAAGAGGCTTTTGATCTTTATCAAAATTTTGGTTTTCCCCTTGAATTAATTAAGGAAGAATTAAACAAAAACAATCTCGATTTAGATGAAGGCGAATTTGAAAAATATAAATCTGATCACATCAAACTTTCCCAAACTCTTTCGGCTGGGAAATTTAAATCCGGCCTGGCTGATAACTCCGAAGTTATTACCAAATACCACACTGCCACCCATCTTTTACATGCCACCTTGCGCCAAGTTTTGGGCAATCATGTAGAGCAATCAGGTTCCAATATTACCGCCGACCGCCTTCGTTTTGACTTTAGCCATCAAGAAAAATTAACTCCAGACCAAATTATAGAAGTCGAAAAAATTGTCAACCAAATAATTTCCAAAAACCTACCTGTCACTCGAGAAGAGATGAAATTTACCGATGCCCAAAATCAGGGCGCTCTGGCCTTTTTTGGCCATAAATACCCAGAAATAGTTTCTGTCTACACCATCGACTCTTTTTCAAAAGAGGTTTGCACTGGCCCCCATGTGTCTGCCACCGGCGAGATTGGTAAACTCAAAATTACCAAAGAGGAATCGGCCGGTTCAGGCAAAAGGCGAATCTATGCTGAAATAGTTGCCTAATGCTGTATTCTTATATCAATGGAGAGGACTATCTACCCAAGTTTCTGGTTGATCAATGTTGATGAAACGACGGCCACAGTTGCCCTAGTTTCTTCAAGTCAAACGTCACTGCCTACTATAAATTTAGCCCCTATTTCTCCTTGGCAAGCTGACAGCCCGGAAACTTTAATTAAGGCCATTGATTCAGCTATCCTCACCATCTCTGCCAATATCTCTCTTCCCGAGGATCAAGAACCGGATTCAGTTGGTTTCGTTATTCCTCCCTTTTGGGTTAGTTCCGACGGTAAAATTACTTCCTCAAAATTAGGCTTAGTTGAAAAAGTCTGCAAAGATCTAACCCTTAAACCTCTTGGTTTTGTTCCTTCTGATGAGGCGGTTGTTGAGTATTTTGCCAGCAAAGATTCTAATCCCCAAAGCTTTGTTTTGACATATTTTGACGATGTTTCTTTTGTTGTTTCATTGGTAATTGTCGGTAAAATAACTCAACGAATTCGTCATCCGTTTACTAAGCCTTTTGACCCCCAAATATTTCAGGATTGCTTTTCTCTTTTTCCGCCGGATTCCGTTTTTCCGCCCCAAATCTTTCTTTTTGGCCAAACCACCCCCTCAATCATCCAATTAACCACTAATTTTCGTTGGCCAACCCTCAATGGTCGCGACTTTTTTCTTCATCTTCCTGAAATTACCAGCTTAAGTTCAATAGACTCCTTTCTCGCCTTTTCTTCTGTTATCACTCCACCTACATCCTCGCCTCTGCCTCCATCTGCTCCTCTTGTGACCACGCCCTCATTGGTTGATGTTGATCCTACCGATCTTGGTTTTAGTAACAATCTTCCACCCGAAGAGCCAAAAGAAGAACCAAAAGAAGAACTAAAGATAGAACCTAAAGTTCCTGGCCCCTCAGTCAAGTTACCCGAACTTAATTTGCCAAAAATCAAGGTCCCCAACTTCAGCCATAAAATTTGGTTAGTTCCTGCCTTCGTTATTATTTTTGCCGTTTTATTTTATCTTCTTCCATCGGCCAGTGTTATTGTTTTTCTCTCTCCTTTTTCTGTTGACGAGAAGATTCCGGTTGTTCTTGGTTCGTCCTCCGTTCCTACTAGTCTAATTAATCTCGATATTGCCACATCAGCCACTATTTCCACCACTGGCACTAAAGTTATTGGTGACAACGCCAAAGGTGAAATCACTCTTTACAATAAAGTTAGCCAAGCAAAAAATTTGCCTCGTGGATTAATTCTCTTGGATCAGGGCAAAAAAAAATATGAACTAGCCTCGCCTGTCCAAGTTCCTCCCAGCACCGCCAAACTTGAGGAGGGGATTATTGAAATGGGCCAAACAAAAGTTTCCATTATTGCTTCAGACATCGGCCCGGAATTTAATTTAGCCACCAATACTAATTTAGTTTTTAAAGATTATCCCGAAACCGAGTTAGTTGCCCGAACTAGTTCGGAAATTTCCGGAGGTAACCGTTCTGAAGTAAAAATAGTTTCCACTGCCGATAAAACTAAGATTACTCAAGAAGTTAAGAAAAACATCAAATTTCCCTCTTCTACTCCCGATCTCCTTTCCGGCTCTTGGCAGACCAAATCAGAAAAGATCCAATTGAACCGTGAGGTTGGCGAGGTCTCTGACCTTTTATCGGCCAAGGCAGAGATTTCTCTTACCGCCCATCTTCTTTCCGAATCCAGTCGTTCCGACCTAATAAAAAGCCTTATTTCCAAAGATAGCCAGCTTTCATCCTCAAGTTATAATTTATCCGATTTTAGCTTTGAATTTATCCCCGAAAAATTCGAAGCCACTACCGCCAAGGGTTTCCTCCAAATTAAAGGCTCATTCACTCCGTCGGCCGACACTGCTCAAATAGCCAAGTTAATTGCCGGGCGCCGTCCCGATCTTGCCCTCAACATCCTTCGTCGCTCTCTTTCTCGGCTTTATAATTGGCGCTTTACCAGCCCTCTCAATCTGGTTCAGATCACCAATCTTTTCCCCTTTAATCCCAACCGGATAAATGTTGAAATTAAAAGCCAATAAATATGGCCTACATCTACCTAAAAAAAAGTCAGCCTCCTAAACGTTCTACTCAGCAATTTCCCTTTCGTCGTCTTTTAGCTCTCACTCTTTTTATTTCCGGTGCCGGATTTTTATTTTCTGCTATTTTTCCTCTCGTCAGTTTTCAAATCGAGTATGCCAGCCGTTTTCATCAGGTTGTCAATCCTTTATCTGCCAGTTTTTATAATCGGCAGGGAGTAGTTCTGGGCCAATCTGAAGATTTTACTCAACTCTCAAGTTGGTTTGTTTCTCCCAGCACCACCAGTCCGTCTTTTGACTCTGGTTCTCCCCAAAATTACCGCCTTTCCATTCCTAAACTCAAAGTTCAGGATGCTCAGGTACTTGTTGGTAGTAATGATCTCAAAAAAAGTCTTATTCAATATCCAGAAACTGCCCTTCCCGGCCAACTTGGCAACACTGTTATTTTTGGCCATTCAGTTCTGCCCCAATTTTTTAATTCCAAATCTTACTTGACTATTTTTTCCACTCTCTATCGGCTTAAAATTGGCGACGAGATTTTTGTCAATTACGATACTGTAGGTTATAAATACCTTGTTTCCGAAATTTACGAAGTTCAACCAACCGATCTCTCTGTTCTCGAACAACGTTTCGATAACCGCTATCTAACCCTTATCACTTGTAGCCCTCCCGGCACATATCTTCGCCGTCTAATCATTAAAACTCAAATTGCCGACAATTAATATGAATTACCTCGGTATTGATTTTGGCACCAAAAGAGTTGGCCTGGCTATTTCTGTTCGCGGTGTCATTTCCCCTCTTTCGTCAATAAAAAACGACCATAACATCTTTAGCTTTATTCAAGACTATGTTGACCAATATCAAATTGATTCCATTTATATTGGTCTAAGTCAGGGAAAAATAGGCAAGCTTACTCTTAAGTTTATTGACAGACTCCACTCCGTGATAAAATTACCAATAGAGACGGTTGAGGAAGCGGTTAGTACTATCGAAGCCAATTCCGTCTTTGTTGACAATCGGCGAAAAAAAAGAGATTATTCCAAAGACATTGATTCGCTGGCAGCAGCAGTTATCCTTCGTCGAGTTATTAGTTAATAAATAAAAAATGTTTAAAAATTTAATTTCTCCTATTCAGGCTTGGCTATTATCTCAAGGCCGTTGTGTTGGTTGTGGCGACAATCTCTCCCGGGGCATTTCCAAAGTTGTCAGAACTAAAAATACTGTTACTTGCCGTTGTGGCCGTATTTTCATTCACGACACCAAGAAAAACTCTTATCGTCGAGCTTTGTTTGATGAAATATAGTCTTCTTCTTTTTCTCTTAATTCCTGCCTTTCTAATTTACTCTTTTTTGCCGGTTTCCCCTGTTTCTTCGCCCCAAAGTATCACTATTAACCCAGGTGATGGTTTGTCCCTTATTTCTCAAACCTTAGTTAACGCCAATCTCATCAAGAATCGCCTTAGCTTTTATCTCTATGCCAAAATCAGTGGCCAGGCCTCAAAAATCCACGCTGGCCAATTCACTTTAAATCGCCATCAAAATTTAGCCGAAATTTTTGACACTATCACCCGTGGTGGCGACTTTGAATACACCGTTACCATTAAGCCCGGTATGCGTTTGGAAGAAATTAATCAACTCTTCCCTTCCCAAATCGCTCTAAACCCCAGTCTCGAGGGTTATATTATTCCCGACACTTATCGCCTTTCTCGCCGTTTTACTTCCGAAGAAATCGCCACCAAAATTTCCTCACTTTCTCAAAATAACTCTGAAACTATTATTCTCGCCTCACTTTTAGAGCGTGAGGCCAAAACTCGGCCCGACAAACAACTAGTTGCCGGTATTTTGCAAAATCGTCTTGCCCTAAAAATGCATCTTCAAATCGACGCCACGGTTCAGTATGCCCGCGATAGTCTTACCCCCCCCGTCAAATACTGGCTTCCTGCCACTAAATCAGACCTTAAAGTTAACTCACCTTTCAATACTTACCAAAATACTGGCTTGCCTCCCCGTCCGATTTGCAACCCCGGAGTTGACTCCCTTTTCGCTGCCCAAAATCCAACTTCAAGCAACTATCTTTTCTACATCTCCGGCCTCGACAGCCAAATGTACTACGCCACCACCCTCGATGAGCACAACCAAAACATTGCTAAATACTTAAAGTAATTCTTTCTCGTTAACCAATTTCTCCAACACCATCCACCTTCTTTTCTTTTCCGCCATCGGCACATCATCGGCATAAATTTTGGCCGACACCGTTCCTCTTCTGGGCGAATACTTATTGATATAGGCAATATCAAAATTTACTTTTTCGCAAAGCTTAACCGTGTTTTGAAAGGCTTTTTCGTCCTCTCCTGGGAACCCCACAATTATATCTGTCGAAATTCTCACCCCTTCAATTTCCTTTTTAATTTTGTCGACTAGTTTCAAATAAAAAGCTCTAGTATAACCTCTGTTCATCTTTTTTAGTATTTCATCATCACCCGACTGGATTGGTAGGTGGATCAACCGATCAATATTTTTATATTTAGCTATCACTTTAATCAATTCATCCGAAAAATCCCATGGGTTACTGCTAATAAACGAGACTTTCTCCAATGGCTTTTTGGCCACTTTTTCTAATAATTCAAAAAATTTGCCATCATTATAGGAATTTACACTTTGTCCAATTAAGACCACTTCTTTAAATCCGTCTTTAATCGCCCAATCAACCTCTTTTAATATCCCTTCTATATCTCTTGAAATTTCCTGCCCCCGGGCAAATGGCACAATACAGTACGAACAAAAATGGTTACACCCCGAACTAATTGGTATCATCGCCGCTTTAGTTTTATCCCGGAGTGGGGGATTGGGATAATCAAACTTGGTTATCGGCAAAAACTCATTCACTTCGGGAAACTTTGCCTTTAATGCTCTTATTTTTTTCTGTCTTATCGCCGTTCCCACCAAACATCCTGTTACCACAACTTTCAGCTTGTAACTTTTAACTTTTAACTGATTTATTAGTCCATATGCCCTGTTTTCCGCCGACTCCCGAATGACACAGGTGTTAATTACTACTAAATCCGCCTCCTCTAACTTGTTCGTCAGCTCATAGCCCTCGTTCCAGTAATAACTTTTTATCCGCTCACTATCAGCCCTATTCTGCACACATCCAAACGTTTTTATATAAATTTTCTTCACGATCTCGATTTTACCAGAGCCCCGGCCATTCCCGTCAACATGAGTCCCAAAACCAGCAACACCGCTGTTGGCATCGAATTGCCTGCCGCCGGCAATGCTTCACTATCATTATTGACTGCCTCCCAATTAACATTACCGTTCCCTATGGTTAAAGTAAAATTTATGTTACTACCACCACTCGTTAGTTCAATTTTATGGTCGCCTTCAGTTAAAGCTGTCGGCACTGCGTAATCCCAGTTACCCGAGCTGTCGGCATTAATTTCTACCGGAGTACTGTCGATAGTAATCATTACTGTCGCTCCCGGGCTGGCTTCACCGCGTAAAACTGGTTGAGTTCCTGTGTACCACCACTGTCTAATTTGCTTGCCTGAAGTATCCACCTCGCCAATTGATTTTAAATTAAATCCTCCGGCCATTACCCCCACCGGTAAGGCCATCCATAAAAAAAACAAAGCGATTATTTTTATCATAATTTAGCCTATTCCAAATTGACACTGCTGTCAATAAATGAGATATTAATTTATGGATGAAAACCAAGATTATCAAAAAGTGCTCGACGATTATGCTAAGTTAACTACAACCGAACCGGAACCAACTCCAATCATTATCCCATCAGCGCCACCAACTCCTCCTGCACCCACACCCACACCCACACCCACACCCACTACTACACCTACACCTCCACCTCTACCAGTTGAGGCTGTTGCCACTGTGGCCCCGGTTAAACCAGGTTTTGATATTTTCAAATACGCCTTTTTTCTTTCCTTAATTATATTTCTTGGCGTTGTCGCCACTCTGGCCTACAATTTATATAAACAATATTTTAGTATTTCTTCTGCCACCACCCCGCCAGCTACGTCCCAATCTCCAACTCCATCAGTCGCCACCACCCCCACCTCTACTGCTGTTTGCCAATTAAACGACAAAAGCTATCACATCAATGAAACCTTCCCCGCTGCCGATGGTTGCAACACCTGCACCTGTGGTTCCGACCTCACCATCACCTGCACCGAGCTTGACTGCTCCTCTTCGACTATCCCCTCCGATTGGAAAACCTATGAAAACAAAGAATACAACTTTTCTTTCAAGTATTCTCCAAAATATGTCCTTAAAGACGTTACTGGTAGTGGAGGAGATCTAGCTAATGTACCACTGAAGATGCAACTTTCTAAAACTACTTCAACAATATCAATTTCTGTCCAGAACAGGCAATGTAATAATCCGGCCGAACTAATAGACACTAATCTGGACAATAAGAAGGCTGTCAGATTCACTAATTCCGACCAAATGAATGGTAACTATTTTGTCGAAGACAGAGTTGAGACTCAAATCGACAGTAAAACATGTCTAAGTTTATTAAAGTATTCGTCTACAAAAATTGAACCAGAGAAAGAATCTTTACTAGAGATTGACAAAGACCTGTTCAATCAAATCCTCTCCACCTTCAAATTTACCGATTCCACCACATCTTCTATCCCTACCGATTGGAAGACATATACCAACAGCACACTTAATTCTACATACAAATACCCGTCCACCTGGTCTACTCCCAAATTAAGTGGCGAATCTATTTTTTCTAGCTCATCAAACAAGAAGATAGAACTTCGTGTCGACAAGGGTATTTGGTACGATAATATGCCCCTAGACCCTTATTCTTCTGCTTTTACCGCCAAAGTTGGTGACTCATTTGCCGACAATTCGCAAAACACAAAGATTGCCAGTCTAACTTTAGGAGAAAAACCAGCGGTTCTCTTTTCCATTGACAACTTAAATTCCAATCAAGAGGCTCCATCTTTTGCCTATGTTTATGTTATTCACAATGGAAAATCGACATATGTCTTCAACTTTAGCGGTGGCAATAAAGATGATGTCATCAATTCAAAACCAGAATTTGACCAAATCCTCTCCACTTTCAAATTCCTCTAAACCTGCCCCTTGCTCTTGCTTGAGATGGGGTTTATAATTGACGACATTCGGCAAGCCGTTGGCACATAACTTGCTGCTTTAATTGTTTTACAAAAACCGTAGATGTCATCGGCAAAACGTATTAACTGGGGTAAAAAATACCCAAATCTTCCCAAGCTTGATTTAATTAAAATCCAAAAAGAATCCTGGCAGCAATTTCTTGACACCGAACTTTCCCAAACAATCACTTCAATTTCGCCGGTTTCTGACTACACCGGTAACAACTGGGAGTTAAAACTCGGCCAAGTTACCATCGACCCGCCCACCATCACTCCTGAAATCGCCAAAAGAAAAGGTTTGAATTTTACCGTTCCAGTGAGGGTAAACGCCCAACTTACAAACAAAAGAACCGGTCAAACCAAAGAAGAAGAAGTCTTTTTTCTTAATTTGCCAACCATGACTGATGAGGGGACTTTCATTATTAATGGTATTGAAAGGGGAGTTATTAGCCAGCTTGTTCGTTCTCCGGGTGTCTATTTCACCTCCGAAGTCGACCCAGCCACCGGTAAAAATCTTTTTAATGCCGAAATTCGTCCCAGTCGCGGTTCTTGGCTTGAATTCTTTGTTGGCAAGAAGGATGTCGTTTTTGCCAGAATCGACCGCAAAAAGAAATTTCCGGCCACTATTCTTCTTCGTGCAGTTTGCCAAATGTCAGACAAACAGTTGGTCTCCGAATTTTCTGACTACATCAACAACACACTTCAGGCCGATGTTGCCAAAACCACCGAAGATGCAATTCTCGAGTTCTATCGAAAACTTCGTCCTGGTGAACCAGCAGTTATAGAAAACGCTACCCGCTTTCTTCAAGAGAGATTTTTTGATCTTAGAACCTATGAATTGGGCAATGTTGGTCGCTACAAATTCAATAAAAAATTTGGTTTTAAACTCAATGATAGTGATAAACAAAACTGGGTACTTCGTCAAGAAGATTTAATCGCCACAATCAAATACCTCATTCAACTCCAAAAAGGAGAAGTTAAGAGAGTTGACGATATCGATAGTCTTGCCAACCGTCGTCTTCGTCGTTGTGGTGAAATTGTTTCTCAAATTGCCATCCGCCCCGCTTTGTCTCGTTTCGAAAGAATGGTTAAAGAAAGAATGAGTCTTATTTCCACAAAGGAAAAACCAACCCCCTCTCAAATGATTAACCCCCAACCATTAATCTCTTCGCTAAATACTTTTTTCCGGAGTAATCAACTTTCTGCAATACTCGACCAAACAAATCCGCTTTCAGAATTAGACCTTCTTCGTCGTGTCACTGTTATTGGTGTTGGAGGATTAACCCGTGAACGAGCTGCTTTTTCCATTCGTGACGTTCACAGCTCTCAATATGGACGTATCTGTACTGTTCGCTCTCCGGAAGGACCCAATATTGGTTTGGTAACTTACCTGGCTCTTTACGCACAAGTAGACAGCTATGGCTTCATTCAGGCACCTTTTAGAAAAGTAGAGAAAAAAGGGAAAAGCTATTCTATCTCCGACGATTTTGTTTATCTTGACGCCGATGATGAATATGGAGTTTATATAACAAACCTTGGTATTAATATTGACGAAAATAACAACATTAAGCAAGAATGGATTCCTCTGCGTTATCAGGGAGAATTCTCCGAAGGTCCAGTTGAACTTGCACAATATATTGACTTGGTTCCAAATCAAATAGTTGGATCTTCTGCGTCTTTAATTCCCTTTGTTGATCATGATGATGCCACTAGGGCACTAATGGGTTCACACATGCAAACACAGGCCGTACCGCTTGTTTCACCAGAAGCACCGATTGTTGGAACTGGAATGGAAACAGTTGTTGCGTCATCCATGAGTAGAGCAATATTAGCCAATCATGGTGGTAAAGTAATTAATGTTGATGCAGAGAAAGTAACCGTCAGTCTCGATTCAAAACCAAAAAATAAACTACTGACTAGTTTTAGCCAGGTTAGCCACGACGAAAAAACAGAAACATACTTTTTAACTAAGTTTGCTCGAACATCGCCTTATGGTACGTGTTATAACCAAAGGGTTGTCGTTGACTTAGGTCAAAATATTTCCGTTGGTGATCTTATCGCCGATGGCCCGTCAACATCTGGTGGCGAGCTTGCAATCGGTCGCAATATTTTGGTCGCTTATGCTTCAATAGACGGTCTAAGTTATGAAGACTCTTTTCTTATCTCCAGTCGGCTGGTCAAAGAAGACGTTCTGACTAATATTCAGGTCTATGAATATAAGGCAGATATTGTTGAAACAAAACTTGGTAGCGAAGAACTTACCAAGGATATACCAGGAGTTTCAGAAAATGAGCTATCAAAATTGACACAGGATGGTATTGTTATGATCGGTGCCACTGTTGGCCCCAACGACATTCTGGTTGGCAAGGTTGAGCCCAGAGGAGAAAAGGAGTTAACTGCCGAAGAGAGACTACTTCGAGCCATTTTTGGTGAAAAGGCCAGAGAAGTTAAAGATACCTCTTTAAGAATTCCCAACGGCGAAGGTGGGGTTGTTATTAAAGTAGATATTTTAGATAAAGAAAAGGATGATGAGCTCGATCCCGGAGTCAATAAAACCGTCAAGGTCTATGTCGCTCAACTACGTCGAATTCAGGAAGGCGACAAAATTGCTGGTCGCCATGGAAACAAGGGTGTTATTTGTCGGATTATGCCAGAATACGACATGCCCTGTCTTGCCGACGGTACTCCCGTAGACCTGGTCATTTCTCCACTCTCCGTTATTGCTCGTATGAACTTAGGGCAGATACTTGAAACCATGCTTGGTTTTGCTGGTTTCAGATTAGGCAAAAATTATGCCGTCCCTGTCTTTGAAAAATATTCCGAAGATAAAATTGCTACCGAAGCCGTGTCTGCCGGAATTTCTCCCACTGGCAAGACCCAGCTTTTTGACGGTCGAACTGGTTTGCCATACGATCAACCCTCGGTGGTTGGTGTCAGTTATATCCTCAAGTTGGTCCACATGGTTGACGACAAAGTTCACGCTCGGTCCACCGGTCCATACTCTCTGGTTACTCAACAACCCCTCGGTGGCAAGGCCAGAATGGGTGGTCAGCGCTTAGGTGAAATGGAAGTTTGGGCTCTCGAAGCACATCGTGCTGCCCACACTCTCCAGGAAATGTTGACTATCAAATCAGACGATATTGAAGGCCGAACCCAAGCTTTCCAAGCCATAATTAAAGGTCAACCCATCCCCGAGCCAGCCATCCCCGAATCTTTCAAGGTTTTGACCAAGGAATTAGCTGGTTTGGCAATCGAGATTTCTCCGGTAGGTACCGGTAATCAACCAGTCGAGTCCACCGAAGAAGAAACGGCTATTGTCGACGCTTCCGCCACTCCATCCGAAGAACCAAAAACAGTTATAATTGATGACTCAAATCAGGAATAAACATATGTTTAAATTCAAAAATCTCAACGATTTTAGCGGCCTTCGAATTAAATTAGCCTCTCCTGCCGACATTCTCTCTTGGTCAAACGGAGAAGTCACCAAGCCGGAAACTATCAATTATCGTAGTTGGCGTCCTGAGAAAGATGGTCTTTTTTGCGAAAAAATATTTGGACCGAGCCATGATTATGAATGTTACTGTGGTAAATACAAGAAAATTCGTTTTAAGGGCGTCGTTTGTGATCGTTGCGGTGTTGAAGTCACCACTTCCAAAGTCAGGCGGGAAAGAATGGGCCATATCGCCCTCGCTGCCCCCGTTACTCATCTCTGGTATCTTCGCAACACCCCCTCACCCCTAAGTGTCATCCTAGACATTCCTCAAAAAGAGCTGGAATCTGTCGTCTATTTTACTAAGTATCTTATTACCTCTGTTAATCAGGACAAGCGTCGGGAAGCCTTGACCAACCTCGAGGTCAATTCTAAAAATCGCCAGGATCAAATCAACACCGAAACTAAATCAGCCACCGAAAAGAAAAAGCTGGAAACTGCCACCGAGCTTAAAGAACTAAAAACCAAGATCAAAAACAAAGATCAGCTCTCAATCGCCATTGAAGAAAGAGAGGTCAAACTGAAGCAGGATATTCAAAAGTTGGAAAACAAGGCTGTTAGCGAGAAAACTCGCATCGAAAGCCTCGTTCAATACCTAAGGGAAAAGATCGAGTCAATCCAGGTTCTCTCTATTATTACTGACGAAGAAAGTTTTTATCTTTCCCAATTTAAAGCCGATATTTTTTACGAATCAAGAATGGGTGCTGAGGCCATTTCTCAGGTACTTGGTCAATTAGATCTCGAAGCTACCGTCAAAAATCTCAAAAAAGAACTCGACAAAACCAACAGTCGTCTTAAGAAAAAGAAGATCATGTACAAAATCAGGATTCTCAATGGCATGATCGCCAACAGCATTTCTCCTTCTTGGATGATCTTGGAAAATGTCCCAGTCGTTCCGCCAGATCTCCGTCCAATGGTCCAACTAACCGGCGGTCGTTTTGCCACCTCCGACCTTAATGACCTTTATCGTCGTTTAATTAACCGCAACAATCGGTTGAAAAAACTTCTCAAGCTCAATGCTCCCGAGATCATTCTTAGAAATGAAAAAAGAATGCTTCAGGAATCAGTTGATGCTCTAATTGACTCCCAAAAATCAGCCAAAAATAAGAGAAAAACCACCAAGCGTACCCCTCGCTCTCTGTCTGATTTGCTTCGTGGTAAAAAGGGTCGTTTCCGTCGTAACCTTCTCGGTAAGCGCGTCGATTACTCCGGTCGTTCCGTCATTGTCGTCGGTCCCGAACTTAAATTAAATCAGGTCGGTCTTCCCAAGGAAATTGCCCTGGAAATGTACCGCCCCTTCGTTCTCCGTGAACTGATGATTTCCGGTTTGGCCCCCAACATCAAAAGCGCTAAAAACCTCATCGATCATCGGGTCAACGAGGTCTACGACATTCTCGAAAAAATAACCAAAAACACCTACGTTCTTCTCAACCGTGCCCCAACTCTCCATAAGCTTTCCATTCAGGCCTTCAAGCCAGTTTTGGTCGATGGTTTCGCCATTCGTCTTCATCCCTGTATTTGTAAAGCTTTCAATGCCGATTTCGATGGCGACCAAATGGGTGTCCACTTGCCCCTTTCGGTTAATTCCCAAAAAGAGGCCAAACTTCTCATGTTGCCTTCCCGAAACTTGCTCAAGCCGGCTGATGGCAACCCCATCTCCGTTCCTTCCCAAGAAATGGCCGTCGGTTGTTATTACATCACTTCCGTCCGCGAGGAAGATCTTGCCAAAGAGCAGTCGCCCGGTTTTGCCACTCTCCCCATCTTGGGTAGTCGGGCTGAAGCTGATTTAGCCTACCAATCCGGTAAACTTGGTTTAAGAGAGCTTATTGTCCTAAAAATTGAAGGTCAATTTATCAAAACCACCTATGGTCGGATCATGTTTAATCGCATTCTTCCTTCCGAATTCGGCTACGTCAACGAGCCTATGGCTGGTTCCAAATCGATTAGTGACCTGGTTGTCAGAACTCTTGAAACTTTAGGTCGAGTCAAAACCGCCAGGCTTATTGACCATCTTAAAGACATTGGTTTCCTCGGTTTCACTCTTTCCGGTTTGTCATTATCAATGATTGATTGTGGCTATCTTCCCGGCAAAGAAAAATTAATTTCCGAAGCCAATGCTAAAGTTTCTCAGGTTGAAGACAACTTTAAAAATGGTCTTATTAGCCAGGAAGAGAAAAAACGTCTAAGTCAGGCCATTTGGATGGATTACACCGAAGTTATCGCCGAAAAAACTTGGGACACTCTTTCTCCTGATTCTCCCATCAAAATTGTTTCTGCCGCCGGTATCAAGCGGGCTTCCAAAGACCAAATCAAACAGCTCTCCGGTATGAGAGGTCTTATGGTCGATCCCACCGGTAAAATTGTTCCCCTGCCCACTAAATCCAACTTCCGCGAAGGCTTATCCGTTTTTGAATACGTCACCGGCGCCCGGGGTACTCGTAAAGGTTTAGCCGACACTGCTCTTAGAACTGCCGATGCCGGTTATCTTACCCGCCGTTTGGTCGACGCCGTTCACACCTCCCTTATTCGCGAGGCTGATTGTGGCACTAGCCAGTTTATTACTATTAATCGTAACGACAAAAACCGCGAGCGCTACTTTGCCCGTCGGATTTTGGGTCGCTATATTGCTTCCGATTGTATCGATCCTACCACCAAAAAAGTCATTGTTACTAAGGGCACTCTCTTAGATAATCAGCTCGTTTCTCAAATTGATTCTTGTGGTGTCGATTCCGTCGACGTCTTCTCGCCTCTTACCTGCGACTCCAAAACCGGCATTTGTCAAAAGTGCTATGGTTGGGATCTTTCCACTCGTAAACTGGTTGATATGGGTGTCCCCGTCGGTGTCATCGGCGCTCAATCTATCGGTGAGCCGGGCACCCAGCTTACTCTCCGAACTAAGCACACCGGTGGTGTTCTTGGTATCGACGTTACCCAAGGTTTGCCCCGTGTTCAGGAGCTTTTTGAAGTCAGAACTCCAAAAATTCCTTCACCTCTGGCCGAAATCAGCGGTAAGGTCAAAGTTAAGGAAACTCTTGATGGCTTTGAAGTCAAACTTAGTGGTAAAGATCAAAACCAAAAAGCCAAAGTTGTCACCTATCTCTTGCCTTCAAATGTTTCCTTGCTAGTTGCTGATGGTGATCTCATCGCCGCCGGCACCCAGCTTTGCTCCGGCTCTCTCGATGTTCGGGAAGTCATGGAGGTCAAAGGTATCGAAGCCTCTCAAAGGTATCTTATCAATAGCATTCAGGGTGTTTACGAATCCCAGGGCATCGCCATTCACGATAAGCACTTTGAAGTTATCGTCAAGGAAATGAGCGATAAGATCAAAATTGAAGACCCAGGCGACACCAACTTCCTCTATGGTCAAACCATCACCCGAGCCGTTTTTGTTGATGAAAATGAAAAAGCTAAATTCGCCAACAAAACCGCCAAATTAGCCACCGGCAAGCGGGTTCTTCTTGGTTTGATTCAATCGGCCTTATCAACTGGTTCTTGGCTTTCTGCCTCATCTTTCCAGCAAACCACCAGTGTTCTCACCGAAGCCTCACTTCTGGCCGAGGTCGACAACTTGATCGGTCTTAAGGAAAATGTTATTATCGGACGTTTAATACCGGCAGCTAAATTTTAACTGCTTCAATTATGCCAACATTCAATCAACTCATCAAAAAAGGTCGTCGCGACAGAACCGAGAAGCAGAGAACTGCCGCTCTTCGCCGTAATTTCAACTCCATTAAAAACCAGTTAAGCAACACCATCAACCCCACCAAAAAGGGCGTTGTCACTGTTGTTAAAACCATGACTCCCAAAAAGCCCCATTCGGCTTTGCGTAAAGTCGCTAAAGTCAGATTGAGCAATCATGCTCTGGTCACCGCTTATATCCCCGGTGTTGGTCACAACCTGGCCGAGCACGGCATCGTTTCTGTCCGTGGCGGTCGTGTCCGCGACCTTCCAGGTGTTCGTTATCATGTTGTTCGTGGCAAATATGATGCCGGTGCTGTTGTCGGTCGCCTTCAGTCCCGCAGCAAATACGGTGCCAAACGCCCCGCCCCCGCCACCAAATAAACCTCCAAACTTTATAACTTTCAAACTTTATAACTTTATAACTATCAAACTTTATAACTTTCAAACTTTATAACTTTATAACTTATATATGTCACGCAAAGGTCCAATCAAACCCCGGGAAATCACCCCCGATCCCATCTATCAGAGTGTTTTGGTTCAAAAAATCATCAACGCTTCCCTTATTGGCGGTAAGAAAATTTCTGCCCAAAAGCAGGTTTATCAAGCTTTAGAGATTTTAAAAAAAGAAAATCCCAAAGATGAAGTCGCCACTCTGGTCGATCAAGCTCTAGAAAACATCCGTCCCAAAATTGAAGTCCGCCCCCGTCGCATTGGTGGTGCCGTTTACCAGGTTCCCACCCCCGTCCGTCGTCATCGTCAGGATTCCCTAGCCGTCAGGTGGTTAATTGCCAATTCCCGTAAACTTCCAAACAAACAGTTCCACTCATTTGGTCTGAAATTGGCCAACGAGCTCACCCTCGCCCTCAAAAGCGAAGGCACCTCTGTTGCCAAAAGAGCCGAAATCGAAAGAATGGCCGACGCCAACAAAGCCTTCGCCCATTTACGTTGGTAATTGTAGTTTACCCTGAGCCTGTCGAAGGGTCATTGCCTCTAAATACGTCATTGCGAGGATCCCGATAGCTATCGGGAGACGAAGCAATCTCGTTTCGACCAATCCAGCCTAATAAAAACAACGTCATTGCGAGGAGCAGTTACAAAAGCGACGTGGCAATCTCGTCGGAATCAGCACAAACCCCTTAAGCGGTTTTTTACGGTTCACGGTTTACCGATCACGAATTACGATTTATCTTTCCTCACCCAACTCCCCACTTCGATATAGAAATAAACACCCAGCCTATATTTGACAAACCTCCTACTTCGTGTTATTATAGGTTATATGAAAATACTTGGCAGGGAGGTAATTGGAAATGGCTTCACTGGTGTAATTGTCATTGATCCACCCGAAGATGGATCTCAATGTAATCATTGTGCCGTAATTGTAGATCGCGCTGAGTCTAAACTTATGAATCGGAATGACTTACTATCATCTTTCTATGTTCGATTCAAAGCGGGTAGCCTGGGTCCTGTCGGTAATGACAATCCGTTTTGTCGAAGACGAAATTGTCAGGGCAACAAACCTATTCCTCCAAGCCAAGACTTTGATGTGGATGGTAAATATAGAGGGCCTCTTCTTTGAGTCAAGCGTTTTCAAGCTTTCATTCGTTCGTACATAAAGAGGGTAGTGCTATGATTAAAAAGATGAAACAGGCTGTAATAGGAATTGTGTCAAGGGTAAATGATAAACAGAAAAGGGAATACTTATTTATAAAACCAAACTCCGATAACGATAATTATACCGACAAATATTACCCTCCTGGTGGAGGTGTTAATGAAGGTGAAACAGAGCAGGAAGCAATAAAAAGAGAATTTCTCGAGGAGCTTAATCTTCAGGTTGTACCGGTTAAATTAATTGTCAAATTACCGGCCGATATACCGAATGTCATGCTTTCTTTTTGGCAGTGTGAAATTTTAGAAGAAAAAATCAAAATAAACAAAGACGAAATTAAAGACGCAAAATGGTTTTCTGTAGAACAAATTGCTTCAATGCCACTTTATTCGGCCACAAAAAAGTTGTTTCAGGAGTATCTTCAGGAAAAGTTATAACTGGTTATAACTTTATTGTCCTAATTTTCGTCTCAACCAACATGTTTCGTTTGTAAACTCGTACATGTTACTATAATTCAATGTCATCGTTAGTTTTCCCGTTTCACGATCCCAACAATATCGAAACAAAGTTACTGAAACAAATACTACCTATTTTGAAGCAGAACTTTGATAAGGCTTTCGTCAGTGTTACGCCAAAAACAGTAATTTCTAATCCGGAATCAATTAATTTTTTCCAGCATGATGATTTCTTTTTGGTCAATACGAATTCAGACGACTCATTTGTTGGGGATCATCTCGTTGCTGGATACAAAAACGCCGTAAAGCAATCTGAGCCTGATCAAATATTGCATCTTTGTTATTCAGACAGAACAATCTTCACCTTGTTAAACTATAAGCAAGCCTTTTTTCAGGACATTAATAGTATTGGCCCAAAAAACACCCCAACTCTTTTTCTTAGATCTCCAAAAGCCTGGGCAACTCACCCAAAAAATTACCACATGGTTGAATCAATGGTCACAGAGGCTGGAAGAATTTTGTTCGGTAAAACATTAGATTTTACCTGGTGTCATTTAGCCCTTACTGCCAAACAATTAGGCGATGCCATTCCCAGCCTCAATGCTCACGATTTAGTGGTGCTTTCACAACTTGCTTTCTATTTTAGAGATAGAACATCAACAAAAGAGGTCGATTGGTTATCTTGGGAAGATCCGTTTGTTTTTGATAAAGATCCTCAACAGTATAAAATCGAAAAGGAGAGTGATCCAATGGAACTGGAAAAAAGAATGAATTACGCTCTACCCGAAATAAAATACTTGTTTGAGGAGTATCGAAAACTTCAACATTAGTTAATTGTCAATTTGTTATTTTGGAGCTTTTAGTCTAATCTATACATAGATGTCACTCTTTTCTCGTCCCCAGCTGGTTGTTTGGCCCAAAAGTGCCGGGCTCGACCTTTACCTCATCTCCTCTTCAGTTGCCACCCTCACTTCTTTCGACCTCAATCTCTACCAGCCCTTGGAAGAGGCCGACCTCTCTCCTCTTAAAGTCTATCTCAGTCAAAACCGCCTTAAATCAGCCAAATTAATCATCCCCGACGACGTTATTCTCACCCGCACCTTCGTCTACGATTCCGAAATCGATACTATCGACAACAAAGAGCTCATCGTTCTCGCCAAGGGTTACGTCGATTTTCCTCTCGAGTCTGATTCGATTTCGGCCGTTTTAGAGAAAAAAACCGGCAAGACTTTAATCAAAACCACCATTCTTTGCCAGGAAAAGCTTAAAAATCTTTACGCCAATCTTAGCCAGCTTGGCCTTAAAGTTATCACCACCGCCTCGGTTTCCCAATCCATTGCCAATGTTTTTTCCAAATACTACAAACCCAACTATTTTGCCGTTTATCCCCAAACTCATCAGGAGTCAGTTTTGGTTTTAGCCCAAGGTAGTGAGGTTTATCTTTCCAGTATCGTCAAAAATCAAAAAAATGATATTCAAAAAATCGTCAACTACAGCCAGCTTTATTTTGGCTCTCCGGTGGAAAAGGTCTTTCTCCCTGTCGATTTCAAGGAAAAATCGGAGATTTTCCCCAAGATCGAGTCCACCGAATACAATCCCTCTCAAATTGCTCTCCAGCTTAGCCTCCCCGCCAATTTGCCCTTGCCGGTCATCGGCGCCCTTTCTTCTGCTATAATCTCATTACCAAATAGTAATTTACCTATCCAAAAACCAATGGAACCAAAAAAGAACTACCTCCCCATCGTTGCTGTTTTCATCGTCACCGCCGCTCTGGCCTCGATCATTATCTGGTACGTTGTTAGTCGCAATAATGTTCTTAATGGCGAGCCCCCCCTAGAGCCGGGCAATCAAGTCACCCCCACCACTGCCGTTGCTCCTCCCACTGCCACTCCCATTCCTTCTATTGCCGAAATCAGCAAAACTCTCAAGCTTCAAGTTTTAAACGGCACCGATATTAACGGTCAAGCTTCAGTCTTAAAGCAAAAGCTTGTCGCTCTTGGCTTTACCGATGTCACTACTGGCAACAGCAAAACCAAAGCCACCGAAAATTTGGTCAACACCAAGCCGGAATTAGCCTCGTCTTCGGCTTATTTCCAGTCTAAACTAGCCGATTTCCCGGCCACTTTCTCTGCCACTCTGCCGGCCACCGGCACTTACGACATCGTCTTCACTATCGGCACCGACCTCAAAACCGGCGCCTCCACCGCCACCGCTTCTCCTACGGTTACGCCGTAAACATCTAACGTCATTGCGCCACGTCCACACCTAATTTCCTAGCCTCTCGTTTTTTCCTCAATCATCCTCACTATCTCCGTTTTACCGGGTCTACTTTTGTAAAATAAAAGTAAATCATCAAGAGAACTAACCGGTATCAGCCTATTTTTAAACAAAACAAGTTTTGGTTCTCTCAAATCCGACAATCCTAACACCTCCACCTCAATCCCTTCAATTTCCAGTTTAATTCCGTCGGGGTTATTGTCAACAACAAATGACTTAAATTCACCGGTTATTTTTTCGATGTTTTTCCAATTAGTTAAAATGTCCAAATCTTTAGGCACAACATCTATTCCATGAACCATCAATGCCCCGCTCGATCCTAAATACCAATCTATACCCAACGTATTTGTTTTTTCCGCCACCATCACCAATACTTTTTGAATTTTTTCCAAATGATTCCGTTTATCGATATTCATAAATCTTATTTTTTAAATTCTTAAATTTTATTTCTTATCTCCAGATTCGTAAATTCTAAATTCGTAAATTCATAATTCCTCTCTTTACCTCGTCGCCAGATTAAGGTCTTGCCTGATTACTCCAATCACCATTTCACTCATAATTTTTGCCCCATGAATGGTCAAATGAATTCCGTCATCTGTTTTTACCCTCTGTTTTAGTCCCTGATCGTTTGCCACCGAGGCCTGATATTTCCCCTCAACAGTAAACCTCTCCCACGTCGAAATAAATTTAATATTGCTCCAGTTTTTCGCTTCGGCCTCATAGATATCGTTTAGGTGCTTCAATCTTCCGGAAAACCCCGCTTCTCTGGCCGGCGGTTGTCCCACCCAATAAACTTTTTCTACCATTGGGCTAATTAAGGCCATATATTGGGCCACTCTTTGGGTATACACCTCGTCCCAGCCCGCCTCGCCTACCGTGTAAGCCCTGCCCCCTCCGTCCAAAATATTTTGGTTGTCGTTGGCGCCAAACATTATCACCATTGCCTCTGGCTTATATTCCTCAATCAGCTCTAGTGAGTATTTATACCAATCAAAAAAATCCGTCCTGTTTAGTCCGGTTGAAAATTTCCCCTTTCTCACTACTTTGAAGTCCGAATAAGCCAACAGATCGTTTGCCACTACCGGGCCAAAGCCTTCCATTACCATCGAGTCACCAATAATTAATATATTGGCTGGTTGGATTTCTTTTATTTCTATTATTGGTGCTATCGTTGGTATTATCGTTGGTGTTATTGCCGGTATCGTTGTCGGCATAATTGTTGGTATCGTTGTCGGTAGTTGAGCCAGTGCCAGCGGGCTAACCATTTCTGCCGATTTTGCCTGCGTCCTAATTTTAAACAAGCCAGTCACCGAAGTCAGTATTATTACTGCCCACAACCACAATCTTGTCGATTCTTTTCGGCGTTTAGAAATTAAAGTAGGCGGCTGGAGCCACATAGTTACTTGGTCCGAAGGTAATAATCAAATAAAATATCACTACTAGTACTACATATCTTACCACTCCCGGGGCTTTAGTTAACGTTTTGGCCATTATTTCCTCAAATTTATCTCCTCTCACGCTCAAAATCCCCGCCAAAATTAGGATTGTCAGAAGCCCACCCGAGCCCAGCACCACCAGGTTCTCTCTTGGTCTAATCAAGTATTCAAAATAGGTCACCGACGCCTCCATGTTTTTTGGATAAAAGATAATCCAACTAATATTTATCAGTCCAAAGGTTATCAGCCACCCCCCGCCTCTCCCCGCTATTTTTATCCAGTTAGCCACCCCTCTCAATTTTGGCCACACCGTATCATGCAAAAAATGATCAATCATTAGCATTTCTCCCTGTAGCCCTCCCCACACCAAAAAGTTAATTTCCGCTCCGTGCCACATTCCGCCCACCACCATGGTCACCAGTAAATTGCAATATTTCCATGCCCGTCCCCGCCGGTTTCCCCCCATTGGTATATAAAGGTAGTCCTTAAGCCAGGTCGATAGGCTCATGTGCCACCTTTGCCAAAAATCTCGAATCCCCACTGCCCGATAAGGGTTATTAAAATTCTTTGGCGTTCTAAATCCCAGCGCCATCGCCAGCGCCTCCGAAATGTCCGAATAGCCACTAAAATTAGCAAAAATAAAAAAACTCAAGCTCATCATGCCCAAAATTAAGTCCACCCGGCCAAAGCTTTGAGGTGCATTAATCGTTTGATTAACTATTTCATACAAGTAGCTCCCAATTAAATACATTTTAAGCCAGCCACTAATTATTAAGGTCCAAAATCTTGGCCCAATATTGTTGTTTTCCGTCTCTCCTTGCTCCTCTTGGTTTATATCCTCGGCAAATTCTTTAAACCTGGCAATCGGCCCGGCCGATATTTGGGGAAAAAAGCTAACATAGGCCAAGTAGTCGGCCAAACTGTTAACCTGAATCTTTTGTCGGTAGCTATCAATCAGAACGCTAATAATTTTAAAAGTAAAAAACGACACTCCAATCGGGGCAATTATTTCCATCCCCGTTATTCCCGTCAGATTATTAAAATATTTATAACTGCTCAAAAGCAGTAAATTCAAACCCACTCCAACCCCCAAAACCTTTTTTTTCGCTTTTAGTCTCCCCAAAATTTTTAGCAGTCCGTAATTTAGTAAAACATCACTTACTAAAACCACCAGTCCTGTTACTCCAAAAAAACTGTAGAAAACTAAATTCGCCCCAATTATCAATAATTTATAAGCTCTCTTGTAGGGCCGAAAAATTATTGCCAGCCCCCAAACTGCCAAAAAAAATAGCAAAAACTTTATTGTTAAAAACGACATTTTATTAGTCTTTCCGCCTCCCGCACCGCATAATTAATTCCTCTGTCCTGGGGAAAAATCATGGCAAAATTTAAATTAATTATTTTATCGGTCCTATTGGTCTTCTTTGTCTTATTTATTATTTCTTGGTAATCCGTCGTCACCACATGCTGGGCATTTTTAAATCTAAACACCCACTCCTGATCAATCTGCCCCGGGTCAAAATCGGCGAAAATCCGCTTTAAGTATTCGTGAAAATCTTTCTTAATCGTTTCTTCATCCGCTTCAAATCTGTGGTCATCGTGAGAAAGGTAAGCGCCCATATAATAAACATGTTTCCCGCCGTACTCACTCTTATCAACAAGATTGGTATGTTGAATAAAAGCCAGGAAGGGGGACTGAGGGTCATTAATATTGTGCCAATAATACTGGCTTAAATTTTGGCTCGACGTAAATGCCACTATCACCGCTCCCAAATACTTTACTCTCGGAACCGGCCCCGTATTAATCACTAAATCAAAATCTTTTTTAACTTTTTCCAAATCTACTTCTGTCTTTAGTTTTATAACTCCGCCCGCTTTTTTAATTTCTTCCGCCAGCCGATTAGTAATTTGCTCAAACCCGCCCAGTAAATAGCCAAGTTTAGAGCTTCTGGTATGAATCCGGGCCCAGAGCCAGGCCATTGATACTTTGTCGTAATCTTCCCCAAATTTGGCCCTTAGTAGTGGCTCCCACACCACTTCAAAGCCCGCCTTTCCCACCCACTTTTTCATCCAACTCACCGCCGTAACTTTTATATATTTTTGGTAGTTTTCATCTTTTTGAAGCCACAAGCCAACTAATCCCATCCGAATCCGGTCCAGTAGGGGAATCGCCCCAAATCGTAGCAAATCGACTGGGCCATTAAATGGCCACATCTCTTTTTGCCAATACACCCCGATTGTTCCTTTTTTCCAAACCATCTTTTCTGACAATCCCAATTCTTTAATTAAACCAATTACCTCTTTGTCACTCTCAAAAATATGGTGGTAGGCCCGCTCCAAGTTTGTCCCTTCCACCTTAAATCCGGCTAAAAGCCCCCCCAACACCTCCCCCTTTTCAAAAATCGTTACTTTATAGCCTTTTTGGCAAAGCCGTAATCCCGCCACCAACCCCCCAATCCCTCCCCCAATTATCCCCACCGTTTTTTTCTTCATCTCCATATTTTATACCAACATCTTTATTAAAGTCCCATTGCCGTGCCCGGCACCTGACGGGTTAAAGGGAGATTTAGAGGGATTGAAAAATTACAGTCGTCTTTTGTTAAAATAACCTGTTTGAAGGGCTCGAAGCCCTCATGACACTAACACCCGCAAGGCCACAGTGTGAGGCAAACATGGCTGTTTTCGTATAAAGAAATGGAATACAATTAAACCAGCATGGAAATCACAACAAAAATAGCCATATTTCAAAAAAAAGAAATACGCAAAGTTATTTACAATAACGAGTGGTGGTTTTCAATGGTAGATATCGTCCAGGCGCTTACAAGCCAACAAGACGATCAAACAGCACGAAAATATTGGAACAAACTCTCTCAAAGATTAAGAGACGAAGGAAGTGAAGTGGTGACAAATTGTCACCGGTTGAAGGTACTCGCCCCAGATGGAAAAATGCGCGAAACAGATTGTGCTAATACAGAAGGAATTTTTCGTATTATTCAATCAATTCCCTCACCCAAAGCCGAGCCATTCAAACGCTGGCTAGCAAAAGTTGGCTATGAGCGAGTCCAAGAAATTGAAGATCCGGAATTGGCAACTAAAAGAACAAGACTGCTCTATAAACTCAAGGGGTACCCCGAAAGTTGGATAGAGAGACGAATGCGGGGCATTGCCATTCGCGAAGAATTAACCGATGAGTGGCAAAAACGAGGTATAAAAGAACAAAAAGAATATGAGATTTTGACCGCTGAAATTTCCAAAGCCACTTTTGGCGTAACACCCAGTGAATACAAAAGATTAAAGGGATTAAAACGGCAAAATTTACGTGATCATATGAATGATTTGGAATTAATTTTTAACATGCTTGGTGAGCGGGTGACCACAGAAATTTCTCAACAAGAAAAGCCAGATACTTTTGTGGCAAATAAAAAAGTCGCCAACAGGGGCGGAAACATTGCTGGAAATGCCAGAAAACAAACCGAAAAAGAATTAGGTCGGCCAATCGTTTCCAAAGAAAACTATTTACCAAAAGCAAAAGATAAGAAAAAAGAGTTAAAGTAGATTCTTTTCTCCTTTCCATCTCGCTTCAACTTCTTGCGCCAGTTCTGGAAATTTTGTCGCCGGGCACTGTTCTTCTTTGGTAGCCGAGCAACGGTTTCCCTTAGTCCCACAAGCAGAAAAGTAACTGCAACCACTAACCTCATCAATTATATCTATTCTTTCTTGAATGTTACGTCCCCAATCATGCATCGACATACTAATTACACATTTTCCCATGTCGAATTATATCAAGCCCTTTTCCTCCTCTCCACCCCACCCCTGTTTTGTTTTTTTAGTATTTAAAAATTAGATATTAAAAATTGTTTAAAAATTAAAAATTTAAAATTAAAAATTTTCTGTACTTGTGTTATCATAACTTCATTCGCAGGCCATGCCTGCAATCTTTTTTATTTTTTAAATTATTTAATTAAACTGTTTTTCAACTCGCAACTCGTAACTGAAAACTGTTAACTGATTCCCATGGCTGATCAAATCAAACTTTCCAAAAATCGTGATGTTCCTATGCACAAAGTCCGTAATATCGGCATTATTGCCCATATCGACGGCGGTAAAACCACCACCACCGAGCGCATCCTCTTTTATACCGGTAAAATCCACAAAATTGGCTCCGTCGATGAGGGCACCACCACCACCGACACCATGGATCAGGAGCGCGAGCGGGGCATCACCATTCAATCTGCCTGTATTACCACCTTTTGGAAAGACATTCGTATCAATATCATCGACACCCCCGGCCACGTCGATTTCACCGCCGAAGTCGAGCGATCTTTGCGTGTCTTGGATGGCGCTATCATGATTTTCGATGGCAATGCCGGTGTTCAGGCCCAATCCGAAACCGTCTGGCGTCAGGCCGACAAATACGGCGTTCCCCGCCTGGCTTTTGTCAACAAAATGGACAAAGTTGGCGCTTCTTTCCAAAAAACTCTCGATTCCATCAACCAAAAACTCCACTGTCCTATCATTCCTATGGTCTTGCCCATCGGTGAAGAGCACGATTTTACCGGTGTTATCGATCTAATGGAAATGAAGATGATTATTTACGACAAAGACGAAGAAGGTCTCGAGTTTACCGTCAAAGATGTCACTCCGGAATATCTTGATTCTGCCACCAAGGCCCGTGCCCAAATGGTGGAAAAAATTGCCGGGGAAGACGAAGCCCTAATGGAAAAATTCCTAAACGATCAGGAAATTTCTATTCCCGAGTTGAAATCAGCTCTAAGGCAAGCCACTATTCACCGCAAACTTTTTCCGGTTTTCTGTGGCGCCGCTTGGCGAAACAAGGGTATTCATCCGATTTTAGACGCTATCGTTGATTATCTTCCTTCTCCTATCGATCTTCCTCCCACCGAAGGTTTTGACGTTGTTACCGGCGAAAAAATCACCCGCCGTCCCGAAAAAGACGATGCCTTTTCCGGTCTTATTTTCAAAGTCCAGTCCGACGCCCATGTTGGCACCCTCTCTTATCTCCGTGTCTATTCTGGCACCGTTAAAACCGGTGTTGAGGTCTACAACCCCACCAAGCAGAAATCCGAACGTATCGGCCGTCTTTTATTGATGCACGCCGACAAGCGCGAGGGGATTGAAGAAGGTTATGCCGGAGAAATTGTCGCCTGTATTGGTCTTAAAGAATCCGTCACCGGCGACACTCTTTGCGACAAAGCCAACCCCATCTCTCTTTCTCCCATCCAGTTCCCCGACCCGGTTATCTCTCTAAGCATTGAGCCCGGTACTACCGATGATCAGGAAAAAATGAGCGTTGCCCTTAACCGCCTTACTACTGAAGATCCAACTTTTAAGGTCACTTACAACCACGAAACCGGTCAAACCATTATTGCCGGTATGGGCGAGCTTTACCTTGAAATCATTGTCGATCGTCTCAAGCGCGAATTTGGTGTTAATGTCAAAACCGGTGTTCCTCAAGTCGCTTATCGGGAAACTATTTCGGCCAATGCCGAAGGTGAGGGAAAATATATCCACCAATCCGGCGGTCACGGTCAATACGGTCATTGTAAAATCAGAATTGAGCCCAAGAACAGGGGTGAAGGTGTCGAATTTGTCAACGGTGTTAAAGGTGGAGCTATTCCTAGCAACTTTATTCCTGCCATTGAGAAAGGGGTTAGAGAAACTCTCCAGAAGGGGATTATTGCCGGTTATCCGGCCACCGACGTTAAAGTCACTGTCTATGATGGCACTTATCACGAAGTTGATTCTTCCGAAGCTGCCTTCAAATTAGCCGGCGCTTACGCCATTAAAGATGCTTTTGCTCAAGCCAGGCCTTTGATTCTCGAGCCGATCATGAAGTTCGAGGTGGCCACTCCCTCGGAATTCTTAGGCACAGTTATTGGTGATCTTTCTTCCCGCCGTGGCCAAATTGGTGGCACCACCGACAGTTTCGGTTTCACCACCATCAATGCCCTCATTCCTCTTGAAGCCATCCGCGGCTACGCCACTGTCATCCGCTCCCTCACCCAAGGTCGCGGTTCTTTCTACATGGAGCCCAGCCACTACGACCCAGTACCGCGTGACATCCAAGAAAAACTGACCATCAAGACGACCTCCTAACGTCATTGCGCCGCGTCCGGCTCAGACGGAAGGATCCCGATAGCTATCGGGAGACGAGGCAATCTCGTTGTAACCGGCACAATCTATATCCCCGTTCCACGTACCTAGTTCCTAGTTTCTTTCCCAATTTTCCTCTTGACTCTCCTTTACCAAACCATTACAATATAAGTATGAGAACAATACTTCAAGTCCCAGTTGATCCTAAAACTCGCCTTTTGGCCGAGAAGTTTGCCTTAAACGAAGGTTTTTCTTCTCTTCAGGAAAGTCTTCGGATAATTATGAACCAAATGGCCCAAAACCGCTTTCATTTTTCTATTTTTACTAGTGAGCCAGGCGAGATTTTAACTCCGGCTCAAGAGGCCATCTTACTCAAGAAGATTAAAGAGTCCGACAAGGAGATTAAAGCCGGTCACTTTTTTAAAAGTGACAATGCTGACGAAATTATTAACAATCTAATAAATTTTAAGGGGTAAATGATTGTCCTATATAGTCATCGCTTTAACAAAAGTTTCTCTCGTCGAATTAAATCAAACTCCAGCCTCACCCAAAGAACTGTCGAAAGAATTCGTCTCTTTGTTACCGACCCCAAAAACGAAATATTAAAGAACCACAAACTTTCTGGCAACAAAGTCGGTCTATTTTCATTTTCGATTAACGGCGATTACAGGATAATTTATCAAGTAATAGATGTAGATACTGTCAAATTTATCGACATTGGCACCCACAACCAAGTTTATTCCGCCTAACCACCATTCTCGTTTCTAGTTACTTGTTTCTAATTTCTTTCCCCTCCTCACCACGGGCTTTTGATATTTTTCAGCCTCGGATTAGTTACGTGAGTATAAATTTGGGTTGTTCTGATATTTTGATGGCCAAGCAGTTCTTGCACATAACGAACATCAACCCCATTTTCCAGCAAATGGGTAGCAAAACTGTGGCGCAAACTATGAAATGTCGCCCTCTTTTTAATTCCAGCTTTTTTTAAAGACCTCTCAAACACATTTTGAGCCGTTCTGGTGGTCAGCTTTCCGCCCCGTTCACTTTCAAAAACATAATCACTGCCACTTTTGCCGGCCATCATTTTCCTCAAATCCTCAACCAATTTTTCCGAAACAACACTTATTCTGTCCCGTCTCCCTTTGCCCTGCCTTATATTAATCGTCAATTCCTCCAAATTTACATCGGCCACTTTCAGGGCCACCACCTCGCTCACCCGCAGTCCAGCGCCATAAGATAGGGCAATTAATAGTCGGTGTTTTAGGTTCTTAACTGTTCCAGTTATTTGCTCAACTTCCTCTTTCGTTAGCACCACCGGCAATCTTGATTCTTTCTTGGCCATTCTTATCTCAATATTTTGATTCGTTTTAATAACTTTTTCATAGTAAAACTTAATCGCGTTTAGAAACAAGTTTCTCGTCTGTGGCGACACCCCTCTTTCTTGGCAATCCAACAGAAAATCCTTGATATCTTCTTCATCAAATGCCTCAAATTTATCTTTTTTAAACTCAAAATATCTCCCCAAACCGTAAACGTAACTCTTGACTGTTTTTTGGCTATAGCCCATTATTTTCAGCTCTCTCTCCGTTAGCTCCAACCCGTGATAAACTGTCATTAGTTTAAGCTACCATCTCTTCACCTAATCATCAATTATTAAATCAATTGCGAAAACTCATCAGCTAAAAACGAGTTAGCCAACATTATTCAAAAATTTTTATTAATATTTTGTCTATAAACTTTTTAAAATGAAAATTGGATCAATTGTCATCCACTGTTATGAGTTTGAAAAAATGTACCAGTTTTGGCAGGCAG
>JBAYIT010000004.1:0-112733 GCA_041665485.1 Candidatus Shapirobacteria bacterium | reverse complement strand
CAGACCGCCTGGGGAGTATAGCCGCAAGGCCGAAACTCAAACGAATTGGCGGGGAGGCGCACAACCAGTGGAGCATGTGGTTCAATTCGATACGAAGCGATGAACCTTACCTGGGTTTGAAATCCTGCTGCATTCCGGCAGAAACGTCGGAAGCCTTAGAGGGTGCAGGACAGGTGTTGCATGGCTGTCGTCAGCTCGTGACGTGAGTTGTTCTCTTAAGTGAGGTAACGAGCGCAACCCCTATTCGGTGTTACTGTGTCACCGAAAACTGCCCAGCATTATTTTTGTTGGGAGGAAGGAGGGGACGATGTCAAGTCAGCATGATCCTTATATCCAGGGCTACACACATCCTACAATGGACTGTACAGAGGGTTGCAATACCGCGAGGTGGAGCTAATCCCTAAAACAGTCCTCAGTTGGGATTGTAGGCTGAAACTCGCCTACATGAACCCGGAATTGGTAGTAATCGCAAATCATCAGATTGCGGTGAATACGTTCTCGCCTCTTGCACACACTGCCCGTCAAATCAGCAAAGTTGGGGGTACCCAAAATCTGCCTTCGGCAGACTAAGGTAAATCCAGCGATGAGGGTTAAGTCGTAACAAGGTATCCGTACTGGAAGGTGCGGATGGATCACCTCCTTTGAGGTTTATCCAGGTTGGTGCCGATTTATCGGCATGATAACCTGGCACTCAAAACCTTCTGGTGCTAACAATCTAACTGTAAAATTAAGTAAACTTTTTTTGCTTTGTCATTTTTCAGATGTTTCTTTGTTTTTTTCCGACTAAATTGTCATGACTAAACTTGATCCATCCAATTTACCCCGTCATGTCGCCATTATTATGGATGGCAATCGTCGTTGGGCCAGAAACAAGGGCTTAACCGATGTTGAAGGCCACCGCGCCGGCGCCAAAAATCTTCAGGAAATTGTCGAGTATTGTCGCGATATTGGCATCAAACATCTTACTGTCTATGCTCTTTCCACCGAAAATTGGCGCAAACGGCCAATCGCCGAGGTCAAGGGCTTGTTTCAGCTTTTAACCGACATTGTCCGCCAAAAAGCCGAAGAATACCGCCGTTCTGGCATCAAGTTTTTCGTTCTTGGTAATTTTCAAGCCTTTCCTTCTAAAGTCAAAAACGCCATCAAAAAAATTCTTTCTCTGGCCATTGTTGACCAGAAAATTCAATTTAATGTTGCTCTAAACTATGGTGGCCGTGATGAAATTGTCAACGCCGTTAAAAAAATCGTTAAGGATGAAATTCCCGTCGATAAAATTAACGAGGAACTAATCGGCAAATATTTATACACCCACGACCAGCCCGACCCCGACCTCATCATTCGTCCCGGTGGCGAATTCCGCCTTAGTAATTTTCTCCTTTGGCAAATGTCCTACGCCGAGCTTTATTTCACCAACATCCTTTGGCCCGACTTCAGCCCCAAAAAGCTCGACGAAGCCCTCCTCTGGTATCAACAACGCAATCGCCGCATGGGTAAATAATATTAAACTCCAAGATAATATTTTAGCGGTCCCAAAAATGCCGTATAAATTTTTTCCGGACTATCTTTCACTACTCTTCGAAGTTCATCAATTTCAATCCATCTACAATCTTTCGTCTCATTAGTTTCTTTAAGAGGTTCTCCCTTAGCTCTACATAAAAAAATTAGACCAACAAAAGGCCCGTTTTTCATTTGTGTCACACAAAACGGTTGCACTAAATCAGATTCGTCGTCTTTATTCTCCACTGTAATCCTTTTATTTTCATCCTTAATTTCAGTAATTATCAGTCCGCACTCCTCTTTTACCTCCCGTCTAACAGTTTCATACACATCTTCAAATGCCCTAAACTTTCCTCCCGGAATTTCCAAAGTTCCGCTATATTTAGCATCTGTCAATTTCTGCCTTGTCTGCACCAATACATACTTTTTCCCATCCTTGTCCTTTTCAATTATCGCCCCCACAAACGGGATGTATAGGCTCTCGCCAAACATTTTCGGCAACAACACCTTCTTTATGATATTTTTCATGTTAAGTAATTATAATCCTCCTCTGGTATCAACAACGCAATCGAAGAATGGGAAAATAAAAAATGGTTTAAAATTACCTTGTGGAAATCCCGTCCGATCTGAAAAATCTCTATCGCCACTGGCCTTATCATATTCATCAACCCAAAACCAACCCTCTCCAATACAACACCAGAATCTTAAACCAGATCAAGTCATTTGCTATTGAAAGGCAAAGAATTTGGGAAAAGAAAGTTGCCAATAATCCGCCTCCTTTTACTGCCGACCCAATTTTAACTCGCTATCGTTTTTGCAATATTTATCGCGAACTCGACCGGGAAACAATCAATATTCACCAACTTCTCAACCCCCTTCGTCCCAACTTCCCGCTTTGGTTGCTCAACCTAGCCCTCTGTCGCTTTATTTGTAATTCCGTCACCGTTAAAAAAATCGGTCTGTTAACTTTCAATCCTATTCACAATTCTAAAATTTACCAACAGCTTTGTCAGTTACCTTCGCCCAAATACGGCACTGCCTATGTCTTTCCCGTCAGCGCCATCCAGCGCTCTCCTTTTTCAACTCGGGAAAAATTTTTCTGTCTTTTCCTACCCACCATTATCACTCAATGTGCCTCCAAAATTGAAACCTTCCGTCACTTAAGTGTCGTCGAGGCTCTCCAACTCCTATTACCCATTTTTACTTTTAATTTTCGTTTTCATTGGACCGAAATTCTCATTGACATTACTTATCAGTTTCCCCAATTTTTAGATTTATACCAAGCTTTTCCCATCGGCCCGGGTTCATTGCCCACCATGCTCAAATTATCAGCCAGCGCTCCATCAGAAAATACCTGTCTTTCCCTGGTCTCTCTTAATTTTCCTGAATTTCCTTTCCTGGAATTTAATGGTCAAAAAATATATTTGTCCTCCGAAAATTGGGAAGGTATCGGTTGTGAATTTCGCAAATATCAAAACCTTCAGCAGGGGATTGGTCGCCACCGTCTATACGACTAAAATTTCAAGCAAAATCCTCGTCTGGTACCAATCCCGCCACCGCCGGATGGGAAAATAACAACCATCATTCTGCCATTATTCTTTGCTTTGTCGCCTCCACTAATCTTTCGATACTACCAGCGGAATATTTTTCAACTCTTACCACACCATCATCAGGTTGACTAAAAACGAATCCAACATCTTCTCCTGATCCTCCTTTTGGGTTGTAGTGGTATGTCGTGACAGTAGCCCGAGAGACTTCTTTGGTTGGTAATTCCGTAACTCTTGTCCAAACAGTCCCACCCCCCAAAGGTTTCGCCACTTCTTCCATAACCATTGCATCCTGCGCACTCACCCATGACCGCCTCTCTTCCCACATCATACCCTCAACCGCTTCTCCCGCCACCATCCCGTACATTTCTATGCCAAGCCAACTATCCTCACTCAATCCTAAAGTTGCCAATAGTTCTTCCCTAGCTGTCAAAACTCTCGTCCTTTGTGTATCATCAAGCTTTTTTATTAAACTAACAAAAGGTTCTAAAGTGATAAGAGGTTCTGGTGACAATATAGTAACAAGCTTTTCTTCATCACTCATTTTATTTCTTAATTTATTAAACTTATAATATTAACTATAACATAATTATATCAAATTCCCCACCCCAAATCAATTAAATTACAGTATTTTCACCCCCAGCACCACTTCCGCAATTTGCACCACAAAATACGACACAAAAATTATTCCAAACCCAATCGCCGCGTTAGTTATCATTCCCTGTCCTTGGGCTGCTTTGTTCTGATCAGTCCCCGCCGTCATCATCGTTATTCCCCCATAAATCAACCATACCAACAACATCAATCCGGCAATTACATACACGTATTTCAAGGCTTCAGTCACAATCGCCCCCAAACTTCCGTATTTTGCAATTATTGCGTCTTGTTTGTAAAGATCTTTAAGCATTAGCTAAATCCTGGAATTTTTAATATATCATCACCAATTAATTTTAATATAAACAGGGCAAAAATTACCACGAGGAGGCCGACTATCGCTGCCGTAATTTCCTCTTGTGCCGCCGCCACTGCTTTCGCATCTCCATTTGATGTCGCAATTGAAATAAAGCCAGACACCATTTTCAAAAAAGCAATCCCCCCCGCCACTCCAAATAAATAAGGCATCAACCACCCCACAAAATGGGTCATTCTCACTGGTATACACCCCAAAGCCGTATTAATCCCCGGCGCTGGAAAGTTCTTCGGAGTGCAAAACACATCCACCGCCATCGCGCCTGTTGGCGCCACCAATGCCGTTACCGCCAATATCACCGCATTAAAGGCTGATTTTAACCCCCACTTCATAGCTAAAGTATATCACGATGTTACAATGAATTTGTGCTTTTAAAAAAAATTTCCACCTGCCTATTTGTCCTCTTAGTCCTATTTGTCTTATTGCCGTCTTTTATTTTTGCCGCCTCAATTGACGACGAAATCAACGACATCAGCCGTCAAATCCAAGCTCTTGAAACTGCCATCGCTCCTCTTCAAAAGGAATCCACCGGTCTTCAGTCCAAAATCACCTCCGCCAAAAGCCAAATCACCAAAATCACTCTCCAAACTGGAGATCTCAACACTAAGTTAATCGATAAACAGGCCGATTTAGAAGTTCAAAAGATCCTTCTTTCCGCTCGGGTTCGTCGCTACTATATTAATCTCAAAAAATTCAATCCCTACCTAATTTTTTTCTCCTCTGCCAACACCAGTCTCAATCTTGTTCGTCAATTTAGTTGGTATCAAGCCATTATTTCTCAAGATCGTTCTTCCATTGTCAAGTTCACCAACGAAATTCTCACTCTTAATTCTCAAAAATCCAAGCTTGAATCGGAAAAAGCCAAACTCGCCAAACTCAAAAAAGATTTTGAATCTCGCTTTGGCTTTTTGGCCACCGAAATTAAAAAAGCCGAAACCTACAAGGCCGAATTAAGCAAACGCCAGCAACAACTTATTGCCGAGAAAACCGCCATGTTCAACACCAGTGTTGGTGATGTCAGTAGTAGTGATGATCCTGCCTCTAGAGCCGACTACAATCCCGGTTTTTCTCCCGCCTTTGCCGGCTTTTCTTTTGGCGCCCCTCACCGCAAGGGTATGAGCCAATTTGGCGCCTACGGCCGGGCCAAAGCCGGTCAGAACTTTGAGGCTATTCTCAAAGCTTATTACGGTGACGTCAAAATTGAAAAAATGGATTCCCCCGGCTCCATTAAAACTAGTGTCGGCACTCTTTCCTTTGAAGAAAATTATTTGGTTGGTATTGCTGAAATGCCCGGGTCTTGGGGTGATAACGGCGGTTTTGAAGCCCTTAAGGCTCAAGCCATCGCCGCCCGCACCTACGCCATTTCTTACACCAATAATTTATCGGGTTCAATCTGTGTCACTGAAGCCTGCCAGGTTTACAAACGTTCCCGCTACGAAGCCGGTGGCACTTGGAAACGGGCTGTCGAAGACACCCGTGGCCTAGTTGTCAAAAGTAATAAAACCGGCAAAATCTTTTCCACCATGTATGCCTCCACTGCCGGCGGCGCCACTTACGGTTACAGCTCTCTTGATCACTCCACCCCTAGTGTTTGGGACACTACCTGTGGCAATCAGGGCTGTTGGCCCAATGATTCTTACGAAAAACAAGCCGGTTCTTCTTGGTATTACAAAGGCTGGTACAAAACCCGAAGCAATGTTTCCGCCGGCCGTTCCCACCCTTGGCTTACTCAAGATGAATTCGCCGATATCGTCAACGCCGTTCTCTATTTTTCCAAAACCAACGATTCCTCTCATCTTTCTCAAACTCAAAATTGCCTTGGTTCTTGTGACGGCAACGCTTGGTCCAAAGACGAGCTCAAGCGCCAGGTGGGGGATAAAGGTGGCCCGGTATCTTCGGTCAATTCGATCACTGTCGATTATTCCACTGGTGGTTTTACCCAGGCTGTCCGCCTAAGTACCGACAAGGGTGATTTTAAATTCGATGGTGGCGATTTTAAAGACATCTTCACCCTCCGCGCCCCCGGTGCGATTACTTTAAAATCAAGTTTATATAACATCGAAAAAAAATAATCCCGCAAAGTACGTCATTGCTCTCAACAACGTCATTGCGCTGCGCCCGTCCACTGACGGGATCCTGAGCTTGTCGAAGGAGAAGCAATCTCGTAGGGATCAGCACCACCTAAACCATCGTTTGGTCCGATTTTCCGCCGGTTTAAGTCACAATTGCTGTATCGCTTGTCTTGCCGCCACCAACTTTGCTTCAATTGCCCCCGCCAACTCTTTATCTGGTCTTGAGTTTCTCGCTCTCCACTCACTTAATTTTACCCCACTCTCAAGTTCATCACGAAAAACAAGATGTGTCATATCCGGCCCAAATCTTACCCTTATTCGAACGGTTGATAACAGCAAAGACCTCTGTTCAACAAAGGTAATGTGTGCAATGTGGCCGTCCCCAATTCTCTTTTTTGCTCATTGAAAATTGGAGTTTGAAAATTGAAAATTAATCAATGACCCTCCTCTACGCTTTCTCCAACCCCTGGGGCACCAACATCTCCCATTTAACCGCCATAGCCTTGGCGAAGGCGGTCCCAAAGGATATTAAAAATAAAATTAATTTCCAACTTATCCCATCCTACCCCCAACCCTTCTTTCGCAAATACATTCAAAACAATCAATATGATCTAATCATTGGCCTGGGTGATGGCATGAAATTCCTCCAAACCATCAAAATTGAAACCCGCGCCATTAATTCATATTGTCACCAATCAATCAATCCGCTCCTGCCAATTTATCTAGATCTAAGTCTGCCCCCTGTCGACAATTTTGACAGTCGTCAGTTTTCTATCGGCACCAACATGGGCTCTTACAATTGCAATTGGATCGCCTTCCAAACCCAGTACGTCATCAACACCAAATATCCTAAAACTAAACACCTCTTCCTCCACCTCCCTCCCCGCGCCTCGGCTATCACTCTCGCCACTAACCTCATTAGTTTTTTCCACGCCAACCGGTTACTAAGCGTCTAAAACACCTACATTAGCCTTGTATTACGCTTCATGTTACCTCCATTTTTCACCGGTTTTTTTGTCCCCGGTTCATGTCGAGCAACATAATCCAATTTACCGCCACTTTCACCCTTATTTCTAAAATGAGTCCCATCTGCTTCACCTTCAAGTAATTCATTTATTTCTTTAACTAGTTTTCTAAGAGTCTCCAGTTTACCCTCAATTCCTTCCCCAAGAATCAATCCTGGGGATAACAGCTCGCCAGTAGAGATGTTAATTACTAAGTTCGAAACTAAACCGCCAGGTTCATGTTCTTCAGCCCACCACCCCGTTCTTTCGTATTGCAACACCACCCCATCGCTCTGTTGGTGGATAGATATTCTCCCTATTGAATATGGATTGGGAGGTCCAAGGCCTTTGGTAAATTTCTCATACAATTCGTCGCCAATTGTTTGTTGGAATTCATGTTGTCCTGCTATTGTCAAACTAACCGCCCCCGGCGCTTTTCCCTCAACCGTCATCACTTCTAAAACAAGATCGCTTCTCGTTCCTTTTCTTTCTTCTCCCCACGCTCTCGTGACAGCTGGACTTACTCTGCTTATAAAACCCGGAAGTTCTGCCTCCGCCTTCCATTTAAATATTTCACCCGTTGTTAAACCTGTCTCTTCCCACTCGGCGTCGCTCATTTGTGTCCTCAATTCTCTCATCGCAAATTCATGTTTTCCTAAATCGCCAACATCTTCAACTATTTTAAGTCCAAACTCGTTGTCATCACGTTGAATTGGAATGAGTCGGTCTAATATGGTCACCAATTCAATCCGCTCTGCCTCAGTTTCCGGTAACACGACATCAACGCCATTTTCATAATCATAAATCATTGCTAATCTAGCTTTGCTACCGTCTGGTCTATCGACAATCAGATCTGCCAACATAACATCCTTATGAGTTCTAAAGATCAATCTACCGATATCTTCCGATCCCTCGACAATCATAGCGCAGACATGGTCAGAGAGTCCGTCTTCAGGAAGGTTCCTAAGATAATTCTCTACCCAAGGAGTAGTCCAGTAAATAAAGTTAGCTGCAGCCAAACGTGCTTGATCCCGAAGTCCCTCCGGCATTTCCCCATCCGGTCTGGTAATTGGGAGAGTATCTAGAACAAGTTCTCCTCTATCGCTCTTTGCCATAAAATCATTATACAACGCCCCCTCCAACTAATTGTATTTAAAGTCTCCCTTGTCAAAGGGAGATTTAGAGGGATTGGAAATCAAAGGCCGATTTTTCTTGTTATAATCACTTATGTCCCGATCTAGCAACCTCGACTCCATCGCCCCAGACGACTTGTCCGCCGAAGTTCCAACGAAGGCGGATCCCGTCGGTACCCCGGCCAAAAAAACAAAAAAGAAAATAAATACCCCAGCCCCGACCGATTTTCGTTCTGAAATCGACAACATCCTCTCCACCGCCAAAAAATCATTCACCTCCTTTAAAATCAAACCCCAATCTTTCACTTTTTCCGAACAAGAGCTTAATGAGGAAATTATTCTGGTTATGCGCCAACATTGGTTTACCAACGTCAGCTGGATTCTTACAGCTATTATCATGTCCATTGCTCCGATTTTCCTCACTTTTGTCCCTATTTTGGCCTCTTTTCCTCCTAACTACCAATTTGTCGCCATTCTCTTCTATTACCTCATTGTTTTTGCCTATTCTTTCGAGAAGTTTCTGGCTTGGTATTTCAACACTTATATTGTCACCGACGAGCGGGTAGTTGACATTGACTTTGTCAACCTCCTCAACAAAAAATTTACCGACGCCAAAATCTCCATGATTCAAGACGTCACTTCCAAAGTCTCCGGTTTCAGCCAAACTCTTTTTAATTACGGCACCATCCTCATTCAAACCGCCTCCGAAGTCAACGAGCTTGTTTTCGAAAAAATTCCTAACCCCGAGCACGTTATTAAAGTTTTACAGCAACTCCGCCAAGAGGAGGAGCAGGAGGCCATTGATGGCCGTATTAGATAACTATGATTGCCGATCTTAACCTCTACATCCTGCTTATTGAAAAAATCATCTTCGTCATCGGTTCAATTGTCTATCTCATTTTTGCCGTCATCATTGTCAAACAAACCACTGTCATGACCAAAAATATTAGTGATTCTTTCAACCCCATTCTGATTGCTTTTTCCTACATTCATCTTCTTTTTTCCATCTTTCTCGTTCTCATGACTCTTGTCCTTCTGTAGTATCATTTTTTAATGCACTATCTTTGTCGCACCTTTATCGGGCCATCCTCTACTTCTTCCTGGTCTCAATATTGGGAAAACGAGCCCGATGATCAAGGCTTAAGTTCGTCGAAGGGCCATCTTTTTGGCCTTATCGCCATTTCTTCCGCTGAATCCGACCTTCCTTCTCTTGGTCGTCAAGCCATTAATGTTTTTAATCAAACCTATTTTTCTTCGCCACTTTCTGTCAAAGATTCCCTCGAATTAGCCACTAAGAATCTGCCCTCTAATTCCAAAGTTTCCATTCTGGTTGTTATCGGTCAAACAGTCCATGTCTTTACCTATAATTCGGCCATAATTATCCTTAAACGTGGTCAGCAGATCAGTCAGTTTTCCAACTACCTCTCCGGACCCATCCAGGCCGGCGACCGCTTTTTGCTCTTAACCTCCGAATTTTTGGACTTTTTTACTTGGGACAAAATTAAATCTATTCTTGCTGAAACCCGGGTTCAAACTATTGAAGAAGTCATTCTTCCCCAAATTTGCAGCCCTCCCTCCGACGCTAGTTTAGCCGCCTCTCTTGTCGAATCCTTTGCCGACGACTCCGATGAAATTAAAAATGACACCGTTTCTATCAATTCTCTTAATCCTATCGACGATCGACCATCGACCATCGACCATCACAAAAAATTTCACTTTCCGATTTTTGTTTCTCCCATGGACACCCGTCAAACTGCCCGTCACCGCCGTCTTAATCTAATTATTGGCCTCCTTGTCATTGTTCTTATTTCCGCCTCCGCTATCGTTGGTTTTCGCCGCAATCGCGCCTCAAGTATCGATTCTAAATACAAAGAGCTCAAATCCGCCCTCGACACTAACATTCAAAATGCCCAATCTGTTCGCAGTCTTGACCCCGATTCTGCCTTAAAGCTGGTTTCCACCGCCCGTGGCATTTTAGACCAAATGGCTCTTCTCAGGCCCAATTCCGAAATTGATACTTACAAAGAGCAACTAACCTCTTTTTCCGGCAAACTTGGCTCAACTGCCGATTTTAACCCCGAAGTTTTTTACGACACCTCTCTTTTGGCCACCAATCCCGATTTTAACTATCTTTTCTCCATTAATAATGGCCTTGGTGTTGCCAGTCTTTCCCAGGGCCGGGTTGATTTTGTCGACCCTCAAAATTTATCCAAAGCCAGCCTTGCCACTGGCCTTTCCCTCGCCGGTTTTGGTCATTTTTTCCCCGACCAGAAACTTGTTCTTGCCCTTTCTTCCTCAACTATTAACAAGCTTGAATCGGCCACTTCCACTCCAATTTTTACCTCATCGGTAGGGGAGTTGGTTAGCGCTCAAACCTGGAATCGTAATATTTATTTTCTTGCCAAAACCTCTCCTTATCTTTACAAGCTTCAGCCCCGCTCCGGAGGCTATGGTTTGCCCTTATCCTGGGCCACTTCAAAAATTGATTTCACCCCCGTTTCCCTGGCCATCGACGGCCAAATTTATCTCTTAGGCTCCGACTGTCGCATTCGTCGTTTTGATCGTGGCCAATCCACCGATTTCATCTCCGTTCCCGTTGCCAATTGCCAAAACCCCCACAATCTTTCCCTTTCTCTTACTAGCAAAGAATTGTCATTCATTAATGGCTCTTCTGAAGTTTATTTAATCGATGCCAAAGGCCAAATCGGTGCTGTTTATAAACTTAAAGACAAAACCTTCCTCTCCGTTGCCATTGATGGCAACTATCTCTATTTACTCACCTCCGACCAAAAAATCTCCCGCCTCCCCTTGTAAACGTCATTGCGCCACGTCCGGCTCGGACGGAAGGAACAGTTACAAAAGTGACGCGGCAATCTCGTCGAGATTGCTTCGTCGCTTCGCTTCTCGCAATGACGTTATAATATGGTTGTGAAACACTTCAATCGCGATTCTCTCGATTATGAATTTATTGATAAGGTCGAAGCCGGCCTAAGCTTAACCGGCCCCGACGCCAAATCCCTCCGTTTCACCCCCGTCCAATTCGCCAATTCTAAGGTCGAAATCGAAAACGGCATCCCCATTCTTTTTAATCTCACTATTCCTCAATACAAATATTCCCAAGGCCAGGTTATCGACACCACCCGTTCTCGCAACCTCCTTCTCTCCAAAAAGCAAATTGCCAAGCTGATTTCTTATCGTAATCAAAAATACATGATTATTCCCATTGCCATTTTTCTTAAAGGCAATTGGTTCAAAGTCGAACTCGGCATCGGCCGCAAGATGAGAAAGTATGAGAAGAGACAAAAGTTAATGGAAAAAGATTATAAAAGAGGGTTAAAGACCTAAGTCCTCCGTAGCTTTAGCGAAGGAGGAGAGAAAATCAAAGCCCGCGACATTAAACGGGATATTAAATAAAAAATATTTACGTCATTGCGACCCTGAGCTTGTCGAAGGGGAAGCAATCTCGTTGGAATCACCACCGCCTTCGATCTCATAGTTAAAAAAGTTCCCTGTCGGAATTTTTGCCAGCTTGTTGGTTATGTCAACCATCTCCAATCTTTACGGTCCAAATTTTACCCAACTCAATTTAAGCCAATAAATTGCAGTTCACCAATTACCGATTACAGATTACCGGTTACCAAACATCAAATCCTCCCCACCGACCTCAAGTATTGCAACACCGCCGCCACACTCCGCCCCTCCCTCATTTTCCCCGCCAAACATATCTCAATTACTTCTTTTATGGGTGTCCACATCGTCGTAATTTTTTCGTCCTCCATTAGGTTCTGTTCATTCATTTCTCCCACCTCGTTTGTCACTAAATAATACATATCATGTCCCACTGTCGGCGCTCCGCTCGTTGCCACCGAAAACAATTTCAAGTCAGTTGTAGTCAGTCCCGTTTCTTCCCTCAATTCTCTTGCTCCAGCCTCAATTACGAGCTTACTTAATTCCGGCGAGTCTTTAATTTTGTCCCATTCTGCAATAGTGTCGACCACCTTTCCTCCCGGAAGCCTTATATCCTCCCCAATATCCAGTCTAATTTCCCTCGTCAGTAAAATATTGTCGTCTGCCAGTCTATGAACAATAATTCTCGTTCCCGGCGGGCGAATCATAGTTTCTAAAACCCTTCCATCCGGCTTCGTTGTCGCCACCACCCGCATAATCCTCCCCTCATAAACTATTTTTTTATCATCCACGGCCAATTATAACCCAAATTCTACCAATCAAGACTCAAACGTCATTGCGAGGATCCCGATAGCTATCGGGAGACGAAGCAATCTCGTTGGGATCGTCACTTTCATATTTCTCTAACCTAACACTTAACAAATAGTTATACTTTTTGTAAAGTCCACATGACAAATAGTATGAATAAAATCTCTCTAGACTCTAGATTCGTAGGTTCTTATCTTCTCCGGCTCGAAGCCATGTATAGCTCTATCAATTTCACTCGCAGCTCACCTCCTGTCATTCCAAAAGGTGCCGCCAACGCCATCAACTGAGTTGGTGTCAAGTTTGTCCACGCTAAGTTTCGTACTAATGCCTCAACAGAAAATGGCTCAGTTTCAGCAATCCTAAGTGTCTCCATTGGTATCTCATGCAACATCCCATCAAAGAAAATCGCTAAAGCATTATAACTACGATCAGAGCCATATTTTTTATCACAAAGCACCTCATCCAGACCTCCCTTTAGCACTGAAGTCAAAATTTCGCCCAACGACAACCCTGTCTTCTGGTCAACATATCCGCCTAGCACCGGATCAGTCACTTCAACCTGATCCCCCCTTTTTCGGATAAAGGGAAACAACAAGAACATTGATTCTGTCCCGTTTTCTTCCACCAAAAACATCTCTCTTATTCTCGACGCATGTTTCTCTCCATAGTGCCCGTATTTCTCCCACAATCCAAAATCAGTAAAAACAAAATCAAATGGACATTGAGATTCTCTGTCATCTTTTCCCACCCACAATCCCTTGTGGTCTGAACCAAAAATATCCCTCATTACCATTCCACTTTCATATAATGCACCATATAAAAAAGAAAAAGCCGCCTTCCCAAGTTGGAGAAATAAAATCCGTTGTTCTGGTAAAGTCAATCCCGACATAAAATCCACAAATTTTTCGGTATAACCAAACTCTGGCAAGTCAAACATTACTAACCTGCTTTTATCATCACTAACTAAAAAAGGAGACACATATTGTGCTGTAATCCTATTCTTACTCAATCTTGCACATGCCTCAATCTCGCTTGCTAGCATCCCAGAATCATCTACTCCATCTCTCACCGACTTAACTGCAACTGAAAGATAAAATGATCCACCATCTCTATCCGGGATAACCCCTCTATCAACATTAGTTGTTGTACCAGTGGTAATACGTCTGCTTGGATCAATTTTAATGTCCCCCACTCGTTGATCACTTGCAAACTCTAATCCAAAACGTGCCATGTCAAATTATAACACATTATAAGATAGCTTGGTATTTCAACTTCCCTATCAAGTCGCCCCACCTCTTTACTGAAATTTTCCACCCCCTCGTGTCAAAGAGGGGGAAGGGGGAGATTGGACTGAGGGGTTTGGTGGTTTTAAAGCATACCCCGCCACCGCCAGTAGTGTCGCTCCGGCCACTGCCCAGATCTCGATGGGGGATAGTAGTCGAGTTAAAAACCCCGACAGTATTAACCCCGTTGCCCCTCCCAGTGTCCAGCAAGCCGACCGGATTGAGTTAGCCGTCGACCGATAATGGTTCTCAATCTGCCTATTGCTGTAGGTAAACAAAATCGGTTTAATCGCCCCCCGCCCGATTTCGTGCATCGAAAAGAAGGCCACCACTGGCCACAACTTTGGCCAAAACACCGGCAACACCATTGGAGCCCCGATTAAGGCCACCGCTTTGGCCACACTGTTGGCTCCGGTTTGTCTCCGCGCCCAAATAGATCCAATTGAAATAAATATGGCAATTGGTATCCACATGGCTCCGAGCCACTTCACCTCTCCTCCCACCTCCTTAACCACCGGCGCCCAAAACATATTAAAAGGCATCACACTCATTCCCACTCCAAACGCTATCAGTAGCGTATACCTCAATTTCGAGCTTCGCAGTGTTAGCCAAGCCACCTCCCGCACCGACAATGCCTCCGGCCCAGTCTCGCCGGTTTCCTTAACATCGGCAAATTTTGTCAGCATCCGCCTGGTTAAAATCGCCGCCAGAGCCGAACTTAATCCCGCCACCACCCACGGCCATTCCAACCCCCATCTGGCCCCCACCATTCCTCCTAATATCGCTGTTGGAATAACGGCCAGTGAGGCAATCGATCCGGTTGTACTCATTGTTTCGTGAGCTGTCTTTTCGTCAGTTTTGTTTCGGAGCCACGATTCCAATGCTTCCGACATTAGCGCGTGTCCGATGGCCGATATCCCCTCGGCTAGGGCAAAATGCCAAAAACTGCCGCCCACGGCGTACACCAGAAAGCCAAGGGCCCAACTCCATTGCCCCCACCCGTAAACCCGCCCCTGGCCCACCCGGTCGGCTAATTTTCCCGTAAACGGGTCAAGCACAAAGCTTAAAGTCATAAAAATAGCATTAATTAAGTTTGCCTGTTGTAGGCTCATCCCGCGGGATACTAGAAAAAGAACATAAGTGGCAAAAAACCACCCGCCGGCCAGGTTTTGTAGCAACATTGCTATGAAATATGTCCTTGCCTCGGGTATTTCCCAAAGCCGATTCAGCTGTTCTAATTGTCTTTTGATTTTGTTTTTCATACTAAAAAAGCCTCCTTTCGGAGGCTTCTTTGATTTAAAAAATATTTTTAAATTACAGTCGTAAACCTCCTAAGTTACTGTCGCTTTCAACGTCAGCAAGACAGCCGGCAATTTGGCCGGTCATCAAAGACTTTGGTAAATTTCTAAAACTGTAATTCATACTTCCCAACTATATCATGTTATAGGTTGTTGTGTAAACCATCAAGTTTTTCAAAGTCTCCCGTGTTAAAGGGAGATTTAGAGGGATTGAAGCATACAAAGCCACCACCAGTAGTGTCGCTCCGGCCACCACCCAGATCGCAGTGTGTACCATATTGCTCTTCTATATGTGAAAATCGGTTTATAGGACTGGATCAATTATTCTGCCCCCACGTCTCCTTCTTGTCTTTGGTGGTTTCTTTCTCTCCATAACTACCGTGCCCCTTCCGTCTGCCGTCATCGTATGTCTCATCCTATAATCAACCTCTCCGGTTGCTATAACCACTCCACTACTATGGCGTCCATCATTCTCAAATCTATTTTCATCAGGAACGGGTTCTTCTTGTCTCGTAATCACCATATCCCCAAACAGAGTTTCATCTAATTCTGCGTCTTGGCATCCATTACAACCCCCTTCCACCCTCTTTACTTTGCAGTCACCCCTTGCTGAAATCAAACAAGGTACCGCTAATTTCGGCAAAAAGTCATGTAAAAATATCCTAACTCGTGCCTGATCAATTGTTGTAAATTCTACTGAGTACATGTTGTTATTATATCAGAACATGTCACTACCCCGCCACGCCCACTCCACTGATCGTCAATGGATTGTCGCTCCTGTTACTTTTGATTATATTGCCCGCCCCGTCCCTTATTGTCACTTCCACGATTATGTTATTCCCATTCGCCGGCATTGACCCGCCGTTGCTACCCCAAGGGATTATCCAGTTGTAACTATTCTCGCCAATATTATGGGAAACTCCGTTAGCAATTGTCCCGTAATATTTATCCACCCCGTATTTCTATTTCTCCCTTGACATCTGTATATCGCCCACATATACTTATCCCAATGAGAGTCATTCCGGATCCCTTATTTTTTGATTGGGATTCAGGAAACTCCAATAAAAACTTTCTTAAGCATGGTGTCAGCAATCAAGAAGCTGAAGAGGTTTTTGGCAACGAACCATTAATCATTGCCGAAGACCAAAAACATTCATCTTCCGAAATTAGATACCAAGCATTAGGTCAAACCAATACTAATCGAAAGTTGTTTTTATCTTTTACTATTAGAAATCAAAAAGTTAGAATAATCTCTATTCGAGACATGAACCACAAGGAGGAAAAAACCTATGACCAAAATTAAGCCCATCCCAAAATTCAAAACCGAAGCCGAAGAAAGAAAGTTTTGGGCTAGTCATGACTCAACTGAATACGTCGATTGGTCAAAAGCCGAAAAAGCCATTTTTCCCAATTTAAGCCCAACTACTCAATCAATCTCTCTTCGTCTCCCCGCCTTTCTGTTGGCCCGCATCAAGCAGTTAGCCAACAAAAAAGACGTTCCTTATCAATCTTTGATGAAGATATTCTTAAGCGAAAAAGTTGATCGGGAGATTAAAGGTAGTATACAATAGGGGAATGAAAACCATCCTCTCTTTCCTCAAACAACACTGGGCAGTCATCATTCTCGTCATCATCGCCATCAACTATTTTTTCGGCTCCCAAGCCGGTTTTGCCAACCGCATCGCCAGTTCTAAATATAGCTCTGGTAGCGCCATCATGATGGATACTGTATCTTCGTACTCTCCCAGTTATCCGGCTCCAATTGCCGAAATCGCTCCTACTGATACTCAAAATCGCCTAGTTATCAAAGACACCTCTCTTTCTCTCCAAGTCAAAGATGTTAGCCAGATTATTGCCAAAATTGAAGCCACCACCACTTCCTTAGGTGGCTTTTTGGTTGATTCCTCTATCTCTACTCCGCAAGGTGCTAGTTCCGGCTCTATCACCGTCCGTGTTCCCGCCAAATCTCTTGCTGTCGCCCTCGATACTTTTCGTGGTTTGGCTGTCAAAGTCGTTTCCGAAAACGTCTCTGGTCGCGATGTCACCGATCAATATGTAGACAACGACGCCCGCCTGGCTGTTCTTACTGCCACTAAAACCAAGTTTGAAAACATTATGAACCAAGCCAATAATGTTGCCGATTTGTTAAACGTCCAAAGGGAGTTAATTAACCTCCAATCCCAAATCGACAGTCTCAAAGGCCAACAGCTTTACCTGGAAAAATCCGCCGAATTATCCCGAGTTACTATTTATCTCTCCACCGACGAACTAGCCCTGCCCTACGCTCCCAGCGAATCTTGGCGCCCCGAGGTCATTGCCAAGCAAGCCATCCGCTCTCTGGTTGGCAACCTCCGCGCCCTCGGCACCAGCCTCATCTGGCTGGCCATTTATTCACCCATTATCATTATTGCCTATCTTCTCTTCCGTTTTGCCAAAAACAAGCTAAAGTTCTAATTTCTAGTTACTAGCATCTTATTTCTTTGTTTTGCTACACTATTTTATGCTAAAAATATTTTTAGCTCTTTCTTTTGCTCTAAACTTTCTCCTCGTTGCCTACGTCGTCAAACCAAAAACCGAATCGTTCCCAAGCCCTGAGCCTATCGAAGGGGCGAAGGACGAGTACACCGTCACCCGCGTCATCGACGGCGACACTTTTATTATTGGAGAAGGGGAGTTGGCTGGCCGGGAAATCCGCCTCAACAATATCAATGCTCCCGAGCTTAACAACTGTGGTGGCCCCGAATCTAAAGCCTATCTTGAATCATTAATTGGTGGCAAAACGCTTCGTCTCGAAGCTATTGTTAAAGACAAATTCAATCGTCCTCTGGCCGTTGCCTATCTTGGCAACACTCTCATCAATGAGCAAATAGTCAAAAACGGCTGGGCCAATTTTACTTCCGGCGCCTCCTCCGTTTCCGATCTCGTCAAATCCGCCTCCGATCAAGCCAAACTCGATAAAGTCGGTATTTTTGGTCCTCTTTGTCTTCAAAATCAAAATCCAGACGATCCTAAATGCTCAATTAAAGGCAACAATCGTGAAGGCAAGAAGACCTACTTTTTCCCCGGCTGTCTCAATTACTCCAACACCGATCTTAATCTCAATGGAGGCGATGCTTGGTTTTGCTCCGAAGCCGAGGCCCAACAAGCCGGCTTCGCCCGTTCCGGCAACTGCCGTAACCTAAAATTTCCCCAATAATCCCATGCCCTATTCATGTCAAAGTTGCGGAGTTTGTTGTAAACTCTTCCTCATCAATCTCTCAAAAGTTGAATATTATTCTGGCCAGTATCAAACGGTTTTTCAGGAGTACGGTATTATCAAAAACTTTACTCAAGCCCGAAACTGTGGCGCCAATATTCTTGCCCAACATCCCGACGGCAGTTGCCTCTATTTAAAAAACAAAAAGTGTAGCATCCACGCCACCCGTCCCCAAGTCTGCCGTCAGTTTTTCTGCACCTCCAAAGCCAAAAAATTCTCCGCCATGATCCAAACCATCAAATCAGTTCTTCCATAATCTTATCTCTTAGTTCTTATCTCTTATCATAGGTACTTCCCCGTCCAACTCCGCGGGCATCTTTTAATATCGGCTACCGTTCCTTGGGCCACCACTTCGCCACCTCCCTCGCCTCCCTCCGGCCCCATATCTATTATCCAATCGGCTTGTCTTATTACCTCCAGATTGTGTTCAATCACCAGCACTGTGTTGCCGTTATCGACCAGTTGACTTAAAAGTTTCATTAATTTTTCCACATCGGCAAAGTGTAGTCCCGACGTTGGCTCATCCAAAATATAAAAATCTCCCCGGCTTTGCAGTCTACTAGCCAGCTTTAATCTCTGCGCCTCTCCCCCCGATAATGTATCTAAAGTTTGCCCCAACTCTAGGTAATCAAGCCCAACATCGAGTAACATTTTTAATCCTCGCTTTATACTTTCTTCTTTAAAAAATTCACTGGCTTCTATAGCTGTCATTTCTAGCACTTCACTTATGCTTTTATCTTGCAACTTTAAACTTTCAACTTCTGCCTTGTACCTTTTCCCAAGGCATTTATCACACTTAATTTTGACATCTCCCAAAAAATTCATATCCATTTTCAAAAACCCCAGTCCTCGGCATTCCGGGCACTGGCCCACCTTGCTATTAAAACTAAACATCGAGGCCGATACTTTATTTTCCTTGGCAAATAAACTTCTAATTTCATCAAACACTCCCACGTATGTTCCAATGCACCCCCGCCTATTTGTCCCAATCGCCCCTTGCCCCACACTCACCACTTTTTCCGGGTGTTGGGCCATTATCTCCTCAACAAGCGAACTTTTCCCCGCCCCCGACACTCCCGTCAGCGCCACCATCACCCCCATCGGTATGTCCACGCTTATATTCTTCAAATTATGCCTTTGGCAATTTTCAATTTTCAAATACTCTTCTTTAATTTTTTGTCTCTTAGCTCTTATCTCTTGCTGCGCCCGTCTACTGACGGGTTTCTTGTTTCTAGTATCTAGTTTCATGTACTTTGCCGTTAGGCAATTACTTTTCACAAACTCCTTCTGCCCTCCGGCAAACACAATCTCGCCTCCCTTTTTGCCTCCGCCCGGCCCCACTTCCACCACATAATCCGCCTCTCTTATAATTTTTTCATCGTGTTCCACCACTAAAACACTATTGCCACTATCTCGTAGTCTTTTCAAATTCTTTACCACCATTTCCAAATCCCTTGGATGCAACCCCGCCGTCGGTTCGTCCATTACATAGATTGTCTCAATTAGGTCACAGCCCAGTTGCCTGGCCAGTTTGACTCGCTGAGCCTCTCCCCCCGATAGGGTGTTAGTCGAACGGTTAAGCGCCAAATAGCCCACCCCCGCCTCATCCAAAAATTGCAATTGCTCCAAAAGTCTCGGCTTTATCACTACTGCATTCCGGTGATCGACTCCCGCCACCCACTTTACTGCCTCACTTATCGGCATATTGCCAACCTCACCAATATTTTTTCCATTAATCCTTACTTCAAGTGATGCCTTTTTTAGCCTCCCGCCCTTGCATTCCGGGCAATCGACAAAATCAAAATACTTCATATCACTTTCCGACGGCCCCCGATGAACCTTGGTATTGCGGTGAGTTATTCGGTACACCATCCCCTGATATGTCCATCGGTTAACCAAACCCTGGCTTGTGTCTGACAACATTTCCGGTGGAGAATTAAGCAACCTATCCAACTCATCAGGCATAAAATCGGCTACTTTTTTATCCATATCAAAATAGCCGGAAGCCTTGATGATGCTCCACTGCCTCCCACCCACATACCATTCTTTAGGAATCAAAGCCCCTTCATTCAAACTTTTACTAACATCCAAAATTTTATTTATATTAACCTCAACGGCCTTCCCCAATCCCTTGCATTTTGGGCAGGCCCCTAAAGGATGATTAAAAGAAAAGTACGACGAGTCATAGATGGGGAAGCCCGCCCGCGAGAACAATAGTCGCAAATAAGTGTAGGTTTCCGTCACCGTCCCCACTGTTGATCTAGGGCTGGGATGCATTCGGTCTTGGCTAATAACGATGGTCGACGATATTCCCTTAATTTCCTCTACTTCCGGCCGGTTGCTTTTAGCCAGATAGCGCCTGGCAAGGCTACTTAGGCTCTCAAAATACTGTCTCTGGCCCTCCCGGGCAATGATGTCAAAGGCGATGGTTGACTTGCCCGAGCCAGATACGCCCACAAAACAAACTATTTTATTGCGGGGTATCGTCAAATCGATCCCCTTCAAATTGTTCTCGTAAGCTCCTTTGATGACTATTTGGTTCATAGATGTGCTATAATAATCTATTACGTAACGTTACAGTCAATTGGATGAATAACACAGATAATCTTATCACCGCCGGGCAGCTGGCTAAACTAGCCGGAACCACCAAACGAACCATTCATTGGTACGGCCAATTAGGCATTTTAACGCCAGTCGAAATCAATCCCGAAGGCTATCGTCTCTATTCTCAGTCCCAAGTTCTCGACTACCAAATGATTCTTCTCCTAACCACCCTCGGCGTCACTCTCAAAGAAATAAAGCAGAAAAATGATCTAAAAGTCCTTTTTGCCGACAAGAAAACTCAAATCAAAAGTCAAATTGACACTCTCCGCTTTAACCTCAAAAGTCTAGAAAAATTTATGGCCAATCTTAATCACCATCAAGCCATGGTTAATCCGGCTATTAAAACTCTACCCCCATTTGGTGTCTATTATCTCGAAAGAAATTGCTCTTATATCGATATTGAAAAGTATTGTCAAGAACTCTCCAATATGTTTATTAACCAAGGAAAAAACTTTACTACTTTGGCTATTTTTAGCACCTCGTCAACTTATCAACCCCAAAAATCCCTTATCAAAATCGGTGCCCTAGCCCGTCCTAGTATGGTTGTCGACCCTAAATACGCCAATCAGATCAAGTACTTCGATTTCAACCCTGGCAAAGTCATTACCTATACCCATAACGGAGCCGGGGAGTTACTCTCCCTTTTTTGGAAAGAATTAGAAAAATATTGCCGCCTCCATAAAATCGCCGTTCGCCCCGACACCCCCGACTTCGAAATCTATCGTCAAGTCAATCGCAACCCCCGCCTCCAATTCTTCGACATCTACCTGCCGATAGAATAACATTCCTTGTCATTTGCGTTTCAAAATGATACGCTAATTAATATGAATGAAACGCAATTAACACCAAGAGAAAAAGCCATTATTAATATTTTGGCTCAAGGAAACCCACTTTCCCGCCAGGAAATCAGCCAGCAATTAATATCAATTCATCCGGTATCCAAACTCACTCTAATTCGCGACCTAAACCATCTGATTGGATTAGGCATGGTCACTCTGTCTGGACAAAGTCGGGATACTCAATACCAACTAACTCTTTCTCATCCACTCTTGGCTCCAATTGATATCAACACCTATTTTGCCACCGAACCAGACATTCGTTTGCCATCTCCCAAAACCTTTGATATTGGCCTGCTCGCCAAACTTTCCGGTTTGTTTTCTCCAACTGAAAAAAAACAGTTAGAACGCCAAGTTAGATCTTTTACTCGCGAAACCAATAAACTTGGGCCAAATATTATGTTGCGTGAACTAGAGCGATTTGTCATCGAATTGTCTTGGAAATCATCAAAAATCGAGGGAAATACCTATTCGCTTTTAGAAACAGAAACATTGATAAAAGAGAGTCGCCAGGCAAGTGGTAAAAGTAGCTGGGAGGCGACTATGATTCTCAACCATAAACGGGTATTTGAGATGATTCTAAAAGAACGAGCCAGTCTCAAGACCGTCAGCTTGTCTTCGCTCACCCAGTTACATAATACGATAGTTGCCGGCCTTAATGTTACTTCGGGTGTTCGTCATATTGCTGTTGGCGTTACCGGCACTAATTATCGGCCACTAGACAACCAGTGGCAAATTAAAGACGCGCTCTCCATTGCCATTAAGGCCATCAATCAGGCAGAATTTCCTCTTGAAAAAGCTCTGTTGGCCGTCGTCCTTATTGCTTACATTCAACCTTTTGTTGACGGTAATAAACGAACCGGCCGGATGTTGGCCAACGCCCTATTGATTGCTCACGACTGGTTTCCCTTGTCCTATCGAAGCATTAGAGAAGAAGAGTATAAAGAAGCCCTGATTTTGTTTTATGAGCAGGGGAATTTGTATCATCTTAAGCGGTTGATGGTTGAACAGTTTCAATTCGCCCAAAAAACCTACTTTTTATGACCAATCCCCAAGCCTTAATTTCCCTTCATTTTCCCGACCTGAAAATTAAGAACATAACCAAAATTGGCGAAGGGACTGGCAACATCGCTTATGAGGTTAATTCAACCCTAATTTTCCGCTTCCCCAAAAACTCCCAAAGTCAACTTCGACTAGAGCAGGAAATTTCACTTCAAAAAATACTTAAAAGATATTCAACTCTGCCCTTTCCAGGATTTATTTATTTACCCCAAGATCATTCTTTTGTCGGTTATCAAAAAATTCTCGGCACTCCCCTAATTAACATTTACTCAAAATTTACTGCCTGGGATAACATTTTCCCCCAGCTAAGTAATTTTTTAACCAAACTCCACGCCATTCCAATAGCCGAACTAAGTAGCCTAAATTTATTAGTCGAGAATAAATCCCTCAAAGATTGGCAAAAACATGGTTACTCTTATTATCAAACAACCAAAGCCATTATTCCCTCAAAATATCACTCAAAAATTGACTTGTTTTTCCGATTAACTCCTTGCCATAATCTAAAAAATCTTGTTTTTTGTCACAATGATTTAGGTATCGAACACATCCTGATTGATGGAAATAATGTTACTGGAATTATTGATTGGGGTGGAGTAGCTCTAACCGATCCTGCTTGTGATTTCGCCCGCATTTATCGTGATCTTGGTGAAGATGCCCTAGACCGGCTTCTCCCTAAAAAAGCCCAATTACGAGACAGAGCGATTTTTTATGGTAAATGTCTAATTTTTGAAGATATATTCTACGGTTTAAAAAACAAAGTTTATCTCAAAAAATCTCTATCGGCCCTAGATTGGATGTTTACTTAATCCATTGTTTTTTCTTTTCCTGTCTCGCTTGCCAGGCCTCCATTTCTCCAACAATACTACCCGCCAATCCTTGTCTGGTCAACATTAAATATATTACTTCTATAAATCCCATGTGCGTATTATATATATCTTTTGATACGTTTTCCATCACTTGTTACCGGCAAATATCCGGCATGGCATCATAAAAAATCGGGGAAATAAAACCAAAAAATTGAGGAGATGCCCCGTATTGAGCGGGGGTCCGAAACTGACTACAACAAACATCTACAAGCTTAAATAACTTTTTCCTGCTCTCTGGTTGTTAAAGTTAGTGAAAAACACCGGAGCGTCGATTATTGCGGCATTACCCGCTCTTTAATCTTTGAGAAATCGAGATCTCAAAAATAGCATTCCGATTTAATTGACACTCTCCTCTCTCCTTCGGAATGGGGGATAGAAGAATGTTGGTTGCTTAGGCTATTGCGTAAGCAGGCATAGAGTTTCCGGTTATAGCCATAGGGCCATAGCCTTCATCTCCAAGCAAAAGTCCTTTATTGAAAAGGCCTTTTACCAAGGTGCTCAATTGATTGGCACGTTTGTTTTGATCCTTGTTTAACGACTCTAGAATCAAAGTCGGCTTGCAGTTTGTTAAAGTACTGATTCCGTCAAAGCATTACATCTCCAACGCCCCTATTATACCATAATTCTCACAGTTCACAGCTTGCCCGTCTGCCGACGGGTTCTTAACTCTTATCTCTAGGATCTAACATCCAGGATCTAAGATCTAATATCTCTCTTTAGTCTTTCCAATCCATAATACACCCCAATTGCCATGCCTAAACCAAAAATCGCCGATATTTGATCTAAATAAAATTTAAACACCGATCCCAAGAATATATTTACCAAAATTCCATATTGGAAAAAGTTTATCCCCTTAATTCTCATTCTTCTCGCCACCCACCACAACCCCAGAGCAAAAAGTATTGCCATTAATCCATCTGCCACTGATTTAAAATAAAGCATCCGATATTGATCCAAGCTATATTGCCTAAATCTAGGTAAAATCGTTATGATGTCCGTTATTCCCCCTATAATATAAACAATTGCCACTAACACCAACACATTCAACACCACTCTTTTTTTAAAAAAGCCGTAATATGCTCGTTTTTTTGCCCATCGCCAGCCATTTTCAAGCCAGCTATTTTTCTTCATTATGCCCATCTTTTGGTCAATTTTAATCTCTATTTTATCTAGTTCGTCACTTATTTGGTCTCTCCCTTCAATTTTTTTCAGGTACCTGTAAAAAAAGAAAACTATTACAAAAAAGATATAAATAATCATCGCCGCCGGTTGGAAAAAATAGTCATTATCCCTAGTTATAAACTTGCCGATTTCATCAATAAAAAAGCCGATTCCTACTCCAAATAAAATCGTCGACCATCTTTTGATCTGGCTTCCATACCAGCTAATTTCTACCATCATTGCCATAATCATCATTATTCCTCCAAACAACACATGGGCAATGTGCCATTGGCCCAACGCAATTGAGAAATCATTAGTTAATTTCAAAAACAGTCTGATTCCCAACACTGTCATTACCCCGGCCATCAGCATCGCCAGCACTCTCTCATCCGCATCTCCTCTTTTCACAAATATCGCCATGTTCTCTTATTTTATCTCCTATAAATTGAAAATTGTTTGTTTCTTGGAATTTGGTTATTGGTTATTGGTTATTATTCTATAGTGTCTTTCATTCTAGACTTAATCTTTCCCCGCTTTTGTTACGGTTGTGGCCAAGAGGGGAGTTATCTTTGCCCCGCCTGTCAGGCCAAAATTCCCACTCTTCCAGCCAAAACTTCAGATTCTGTTGAAGGTGTTGTTAATCTTTTTCCTTACCACCCGCCTCTTATCGACCTAGTAAAAGACCTTAAGTTCGGTCTGGTCACTGATATTACCCAAAGTTTGGCCTATTTTTCCATTTCCCGTCTTATGTCAGATTTCCCCAATCTGGTTAAGTATTGGCAAACCCACCATTTCATTCTCGTCCCCATTCCTCTCCACTATCGTCGTCAAAACTGGCGTGGTTTCAACCAATCTGAACTTCTTGGTCGCCAAATAGCCTCCGCCTTAAACATCGGTTTTGAAAATCAGGTCCTAAATCGGCGCAAATCGACCTCACCCCAGTCTCTTCAAGTCTCTGTTGCCTCTCGTTCTCAGAATCTCCACTCCGCTTTTTCTCTCACTAAGCCTATTCTTAGCGGTAATTATCTTCTATTTGACGATGTTTCCACCTCCGGTGCCACCTTCACCTCCGCCACCTCCCTTTTCCCCAAATCTTGCTCCCTCTGGTGTTTATCTTTATGTTTGGGTTAAGACATCACCCTTTTCCATTTTTTGAAAATTGGAATTTGAAAATTGAAAATTTTTTTGGTGTCTATCTCTCTGTTTAGGCTAAGAATTCAAAAATTTAAGAATTTAAAATTGATTAAAAATTTCAAATTTCAAATTAAAAATTTTCTCAAACTCTCGGAACATTCCCCGAAATCAATCTCTCACTCTTTATTTCCTCTTCACTTTTTGGCAATTCCAAAACTTCCGTCTTTATTGTTTCAGTCGTTGGTGAACCCTCAATTGGAGTTAATGAACTTAAATAAAAGTTTTCTACGTCCAATCCATGAGACGACAGCGATTCAATCAATTCTTTTTTCACTTCATCCTCAATTAAGCTTCGGCTACTCGATAGAGCGTTCATTAGGGTGTAATTGGTTATCACTTTTCGAATACGGCTTCGAGTTACTGGTCGCACCACTTTCGACACAAAATTTTCCCCAATATTCTGCCAAATCTCCGGCAATCTCTCCGTATCCAGCTTTATTAAAACTGTCGCTTCCACCGACACAAATTTATTATCCGCCGTCACCGCGTTAATCACTTCATCACCCATTATTTCTTTATTGTCCTTAAGCACTACATCTTTGGCAATCGTATATTCGATAAGTTGGGCATTAAACAATTTCACCCGGTGAATTATCGGGATTTTAAAATGCATCCCGGGGTACCAAACGTTCTTCAACACCCCCTGAAAAATACTATATATGCAACCCACATGTCCTGGTGGCACTGTCACCAAAAACCCGCCAACCACTTCGTCAACAAAAAGCGAAACTAATAGGTTATCAATTGATGCCATAAACTCTAAGGATTATATCAATTTTATTCTTTTTATTTGGTTATTGGAAATTGGGTATTGGAAATTGTTTGGAAATTGTTTCTTGGTTATTGGTTATTTCTGTATCCTTCGGCTATTTCCTCCAGTACTTCTCTTGGATTACTAGCCAGCACAAAGGCGCTTGACAGACCAACGCCCTTAGCTCCCATTTTTAGGCTTATCTCCACATCCTTTCTATTTTTAACCCCTGCTCCCACCATTAATTTTGAATTTTTTACCAATTCTGCCACTCTTTTTATCATCTCCGGATTTTCGGTTGCCACTGATTTGTCCTTGCTGGCAATCAGTTCCGGTGGTTCGAAAAGTATCCAGTCAGGTTTAGCCTTATCCACCCACTTTTCAATCTGCCCTCTCGACTTGGCGCAACACATTATTTCAAATCCCTTCGGTCGATTTTTGAGTATCTTTAACACTGTCCCCTTAGCTATTTGACGTTCAGAGTGGTTTATTAAACTGCCTTTTATCCCTAGTTCCATCGCCTGTTCCATTGATATCGATCCGGTCGCCTTACCCTCTCTGTCTCCGTCAACATCCTGTAGCCACACTTCTGCTCCGGTTTCCTTGATTCTAACTGCATCTAAAGCCGATACTGCCACCACTATCCTTATTTTGTATTTATCACTTACTTCTTTAATAACTCTTGCCAACTTTACCGCCTCTTCTCCAAAAGTCTCCCGATAGATTTTAAAATTAATTAGAATCATTAATTGCCCCCAATTTTATATTTTGTCCCTATTTGAGTAATGCCATTTCTCAAAGTTTCTACCGCTTTATCGGGAGTCGAGTTGTTTTGCAAAATACTGTTAATTGCATCCTTAAAATAGGCTGAAAGTTCGTCATTGAGTCCTTCATCAAACGTTCTTGAAGCCAGTGGGCTACTTTGAGCCAAATCGGCTCCGGCCAGGAATGGTTTAACTTTTGTTTCAGTTTCTATCAAATTAGCCATACTTTTTCTTGGATATATTTCTCCAAAAGCTCTAATCTGCGATGCTGCTGTATACATTTTTTGCAACGATTCTCGGCTGGCTAAGAACTCCAGAAATTTCCACGCTTCGGCCTGCTTCTTGCTTTTAATATTCACTCCCTCAGACCAATAGGTTGCCCAATGAATATTCGTCAGGCTCTCTTCCGGCACTTGGCTGTCAATTGGCGCATTTTCCAGAGTTGGCAATTGTGGCACTGTCACAATTTCATACCGCAGGTTTGGATTCATTTCTTCCAGGTTAAACACCCGCCAGCTGGGAGCAAAGTAAAACCCCAGTTTACCGCTGGCAAATAACGTTGTTGAATCGGGAAAGCTTTCATCCCAAACTCCGTAACTTGTCTTGAAATTGGTGTAAAAAGTCAACACTTCTTGAATTTTTTTATTGCTGTCCACGTCGTTTTTCCACACATCCGCCCCCATCTGTTTCATTAGCAACCCCACAATATCGCTCCAATGATCCACATTATCCGCCATTCCCAGGGCCGCCCCTGCCACTTTAATGACCCCAGTATCATCTCTAACTGTTAATTTTTCTGCCGTTGTCTTCAGGTCCCACCAAGTTCTCGGCGGTTTCGCCGCAATCGCTTCCAATAAGTCTTTGTTATAAAACAGCGCCAACCCGTCATACATTAGTGGCACTGCCACGTAATTTCCACCTATTTTTAAATCACGCTCAAATACTTTATAAAAATCAGTCTCCAAACCTATACTTTTGGTCACCCCGGCGGGAACTTTGGCTAAATCAGTTTTAAGCATTGGTAGCCATGACGAATGAATTCTGAAAACATCAGGCACCTCTTCTGTTGTTGCGTCTTTCGCCAGTCTTCCCTGTAGTCGGCTTCGATAATTCACTTTTTGATTTTTAACGTAATTAACCTTTATTCCCGGATTTTTTGCCTCAAAATCGGCAATTACCCCGTCCATAATGCTGGCATCTTCCCATAATCCCCAATAATTGAGCACCACCTGGCCATTTTTTATATTTTTTGCCTTAAAACTACCCACCACCGCTATCACCACCACGATTAACAAAATTATAATCGGGATCAAAAGCAGTATTTTAGGAAATGGTTTTTTTAGTACCGGTTCCGAAATAACAGTGTCTTCTGTTGTCGCTACCACTGTCTCTGTTTTTTCCTCTTCAACTTCTGGCATCACTCGCCTCGGTGGTAATGGTGACACAAAATCAGTATTGGCCATGTCTTTAATATACCCTAAATTTTTGTTAAAATCAGCCCCATGAGTGCCGGTCTTCTTTCCCTTACTTCCGTTTTATTTATTAGTTTTGTTTCCATCATTGCTGTTTTACCGTTTTTGTCCCGTCTTCGCCATCTTTCTGCTCTCGTTCCTTTTCTGGTTTCTCTGGCAGTTGGCGCTCTTTTGGGTGACACTTTTTTTCATCTTCTCCCCGCCTCTTCTTCTTTTAATTTTGTTCTCGTTGGCTTTATGGTTTTTTTTGTCCTCGAAAAACTCATCCGTTGGCGCCATTGTCATGATTTTGATTGCCACGACGACGATCACTCTCCCGTCATTGTTAGCCTGAGTCTGGTTGGCGATCTGGTTCACAATTTTATTGATGGTTTGGCCATCGCTGGCAGTTTTTACCTCTCGCCTTCTTTGGGCCTGGCTACGTCGGTGGCTGTTTTACTTCACGAAATTCCTCAAGAAATCGGCGATTTTGGCATTTACCTCCACGCCGGTTTTAGTCTCAAAAAGGCTTTGTTTCTCAATTTGCTTTCTGCTTCTTCGGCTATCATCGCCGTCTTAATTTATGCCCCTCTCTCACAAACCATCGATTTTACCCCCTGGTTAATTCCCGCCACCGCCGGTGGTTTCCTCTATCTTTCTGCCTCCGACCTCATCCCCGAGCTCCATCGCCACCACCCCCGCCTCTCTTCTTCCTTATCTCAACTCCTCGGCATCACCCTCGGCCTCTCTCTCATGTATCTCTTAACTTTTCTGGAATAAGACCTCCAAAGTCTCCCTTGTCAAAGGGAGATTTAGAGGGATTGAAAATGAAAAATGGTTAATGATCAATGTACAATACAAGTATGATTCTCGAAGTTTTTACTGATGGCGGTTCGCGGGGTAATCCGGGGTTGTCCGGTTGTGGCGTCGTAATCACCGACAATAAAGGCAATATCCAATATCAAGATTCGAAATATCTAGGTGTTAAAACCAACAACCAAGCCGAATACAGTGGCCTAATTTTGGCTCTCAAGTGGCTGGTTGACCATCAAAATGGCCTTGACGCCATTAATTTTTCCGCCGACTCTCAACTTCTAGTTTGCCAGCTCAACGGCCAATACAAAGTAAAGTCCCCTCATATCAAACCACTTTATTTAGAAGCTATTCAACTTCTTTCTACTATTAAAATACCGGTAAAGTTTACCCACATCCGCCGTTCTTTTAATGATTTAGCCGACCAATTGGCCAATCAAGCCATGGATCGCCGTCAATGAAAAAACTCATCAAACCCAAATCACCCTTTCTTGTTCCCTTCCTCCTCTTAAGTCTCTTGCTTTTAGTTTTTCTGCCATTTTTCCTTGCTTTTAATAAAACCGGCGATCACACTACCCTCTTGGGTCACGACTATTCGCTCATTTCCAAAGATGAGATCACTGGCAAAATAGAAAAAGATTTTCCCGAAACCGGCAAACTTACTCTAATTGATCCCAGTGGCCGTTCCCACTCTCTTGATTTATCTACCATCGGTTTTTCCGTCAATGCCAGCAAAACGGCTTCTGACATGCTTTTTCGTCGTCTCCATCGTGGCCCCCTTCGCTATATTACCGACTTTTTCACCCCCAAAGATTTTATTCTCGAAATTGATTTCGACCCCGAAAAGTATCAACAATCCGTCGAGGTCATTATCTCTGAAATCAACCGTCCTTTTGTCCCCGCCGAAATTATTTTGGTTAAATCAGATCCTCAAGTTAAAGCCGGCGAACTTGGCCTTGAAGTCAATCGTGATCAACTTCATCAAGACATTCTTCTTGCTCTGTCTCATTACCAGCTAAATTCTCCCATTACCATTTCCGTCTCAAATATCGGTAGTTTACCTTCATCGGCATCAGAAACCACCGCTCTCGCCCAAGCCAAAAATTTAATTAACAAAAAACTTGTTTTAACTAGCAGTGAACCGCCCTTTGAAGTCGACTCAAACACTCTCGTTTCCTGGGTTGGCTTTGAATCAACCTGCCACCAATCCCAAGTTGAAGAATTTATCACCAACTTTTCTTCCACCTTCAAGAAAGACCCTATTGATGCTGTCTTTCAATTCGACGCTGGCAAAGTTACCGACTTTCAGTCGGCCAAAAACGGCTTTTCTGTTGACACCGCCAAATTCACTCCACTCCTTTGCTCTCAACTTCAAAACCTAATTGTCTCCACCTCGCCATCAATTTCGGTTGACATCCCTCTCAATTTTGTTGAGCCAAAAATCAAAACCTCCGACGTCAATCAACTTGGTATTAAAGAATTACTTGGTCGCGGCAGTTCTACTTTTAGTCATAGCACCGCCATTCGTAATTTTAATGTCGAGAAAGGCGCCTCAATTGTTAATCGGATTTTGGTGGCGCCAAATGAAACTTTTTCCTTTATTAAAAACTTGGGCGAGGTTACTCTCGACAATGGTTATAAAAAAGCCTACATTATCCGTCAGGGTAAAACCGAGCTTGATGTTGGCGGTGGCATTTGCCAAGTTTCCACCACTCTTTTTCGGGCCATGCTCAATGCCGGTCTCGACATTACCCAACGTCAAAATCATGCCTATCGGGTCCGCTATTACGAAGAAGACATGCCCCCCGGTTACGACGCCACCGTCTTTATTCCTAATCCAGATCTAAAATTTGTCAACGACACTGGTAATCATGTTCTAATCCAAAGTTTTTACGACGGCAAACTCAAAAAACTAACTTATGAAATTTATGGCACTTCTGATGGTCGAAAAGTTGATATCACCAACTACCGCCAGTGGGGCGCCGCCCCGCCTCCACCGGCTGTTTACATTGATGATCCCACCCTAGCTCCGGGAAAAACAATTCAAGATGAGCAGGCCATTCCCGGCCTCAAAACCGCTTTTGATTGGAAAGTCACCCGGGGTGGGGAAGTCATTCATCAAAAAACTTTTCAGAGTATTTTTGTCCCCTGGGCCGCCGTCTATCGTCGTGGTCCTTCTCCTTGAAAACTGTCAACTCGTAACTCGTAACTGATAACTTTTAACTGATTCTCATCCTCGCCTCTATATCCAAGTTCTCCACGTCCTCCACAAACTCTCCTCTCATTGCCTTGTAGTACCCGGCGATGCCAATCATAGCCGCGTTATCGGTATTAAATTGTTTTTTAGTTGGAAAATATATTGGTAAATTTTTTTCTTTGGCCAATTTTCTTAACCTTTTTCTCAAGGCCAAATTGGCCATCACCCCTCCCGACCCCAGCAAGGTTCTTGGTTGATATTTCTCAATTGCCAAACTAAATTTTCTCTCCAAATGTTCAAACACCGCCTCCTGAAAACTAGCGCAAAGATTTGCCAAATTTTGGCTAATTTTCTCTTTTGGCCAATCTTTTATTTGATAATAAAAGCTGGTTTTAAGCCCGGAAAAACTATAGTCTAATATTTTTTTCTCCGCCATCGGCCGGGGTAATTTAAGCCAATCAATTTGTCCCCCTTCTGCCAACCTTTCAATCACTGGCCCGCCTGGATACCCCAGCCCCAATAATTTTCCCGCCTTATCCAGTGCTTCTCCCGCCGCATCATCCAATGTTTCCCCGACCGTTTGATAACTGCCGATTTTTTCAATTAAAATTATTTTTGTATGACCGCCGGAGGCGGTCAGTACTAGTGCCGGAAATTCTATTTTTCTTTCCGGCTTTCCTTCCCTGTTTTTCAAAAAATTAGCCAAAATATGGCCTTCAACATGATTTACCGCCACCAGTTTTTTCTTGTATTTAATCGCCAATTCTTTGGCTGTCTTCATTCCCACACTGAGAGCTATTGCCAGCCCCGGCCCCTTCGTCACCGCAATTACATCAATGCTTTTCATTGAAAATTGAAAATTGCGAAGCGAAGCGAAGTCCGTCTCAGACGGAGAAATTGTTTTTTGGTAATTGGTCATTCCTGTAATTGCCTTGGCAATTACAGGTAGAATATTCGCCATATGGTTTCTTTTGGCAATATCCGGCACTATTCCCCCCCACTCCGAATGTAAATCTGTTTGCGATGATATGACGCTTGTTATCACCCGGTCGTTTTCCAACACCGCCGCGCAGGTGTCGTCAGCACTCGTTTCAATTGCTAGTATCCTCATTTGACGCTATTATATAGTAATGAAGCAGAGCTCCAGTCAATATTTCCTTCTCACCATATTTCTGATTCTTCTTTCCGTGGCTGGTTATGCCGGCCTCAATTGGCTCAAATCCCAGCCTTCGCCACGCCGGAGCCTCGAAAAGGCAGAGGTGACCCCAACATCTAACATCCAAGAACCAGGATCTAGTATCCAAGAACCAATATCTACCACGATTCCAACTTCTAGTATCCAAGATCCAGGATCTAACATCCAAGAAATAACATCTGCTCCGGTGGTTCCAACTCCCGCCTTCAAGTCTTTTACCAGTCCCACCGACAACTTTAGTGTTACTTATTCTTCTTCCCGCAAGCTTTATCAAGACGCCGAGAATAACAGCATTAATCGCTACACTTTTTATCGAAACGACAGTAATTTCGCCATTCATGTTGGCCGGGAAACCTGGGCCTGGGAGCATCCCAATCGTGATTTTAGTGGTAATTTCCTAGTTTCGGGCCAAAACACTTTCCGTTTTGAAACTGCTGGTCAAACTATTGTTGATATCGATAAAAATGGTCTTAAATACACTATTCAATGTATTCATGGCAACCAATCCGCCGTCATTTCCGAATGCGATAGTTTTTTAAAAAGTTTTAAATTGAATTAATTTAGTTTAAAATTTAAACATTAATAATTGATTAAAAATTAAAAATTTAAAATTAAAAATTTCCTATGAATAAGACTCCTCTCATCCTCCTCGCCCTTGTTGCCTTCCTTGCTCTATCTCTTGTGGGCAGTTACAACGGCTTTGTTACTCAAAATCAACTGGTCGACCAACAGTGGGCCCAGGTTGAAACCCAGTATCAGCGTCGTTTTGATTTAATTCCTAACCTCGTCAAATCCGTCGAGGGCATTATGAAGCAGGAGCAAAAGATTTTTGGCGATCTGGCCGCCGCTCGGGCCAACTACGCCGGTGCCACCACTGTCGATGCCAAATCCGCCGCCGCCAGCCAAGTCGAATCAACTCTTGGCCGGCTTTTAGTTATTATGGAAAATTACCCGGAACTTAAGTCCAACGAATCAGTTAATCGTCTCATGGATGAGTTAGCTGGCACCGAAAATCGGATTGCCGTCGAGCGTCAGCGCTTTAACGAATCGGTTACTCAATACAACTTGAGTGTTAAACGTCTCCCCGGTAGTCTGATTGCTGGCATGTTTGGCTTTAATCCTCGATCTTTCTTTGCTTCCACTGCCGGTTCAGACAAAGCTCCCGAGGTTAATCTTGCTCCGTGAGTTTCCTCAAAGCTCTACTTTTCAGCATCGCCCTAGCCGTTAATTTACCCAAGCCAGTTGGTTTGGTTAACGATTTTGCCAGTCTCTTTTCTGAAAACTTTCGTTCTCGTCTCGAACTCCAACTTAGCGATCTCAAAACCAAAACAACCGTCGAATTTGCTGTCGTCACCGTCAAAAATCTTGAAAATTTAACTGTCGAAGAATACTCAAACCAACTATTTAAAGCCTGGGGTATTGGTCAAAAAGACAAAGACAATGGTCTCTTGCTTTTAATTTCTAAAGACGACAAAAAAATTCGCTTTGAAACCGGCTACGGCCTTGAGGGTACTCTTCCCGACGGCCGTCTTGGCGAAATTATTCGCACCAAAATTTCCCCCGAATTTAAAAAAGGGGATTACGAGGCTGGCGTTCTCTCGGCTGTCAACACTATTAGTCAATATCTTATTGATCCCAGTTCTGCTCCTCCTATCTCCGAATCAGATTCATCTTTCTTAGCTCTTAGTTCTTTTGTTCTGATCTTTATTGTCTACCTTCTCTCTTATATTAGTCGCTCCAAAGAGTTTTTTACCGGTGGAGTCGTCGGTCTTATTTTGGGCCTTATCATCGGCCGTTGGTACTTAGCTCTTGGTTTTGGATTTTTCGGTCTAATTCTTGACTATTTTCTTTCCAAAAACTACAAAAACTTAGTTGCCAATGGTAAATCAACTGGTTTTTGGAGTAGTCGCGGTGGCTTTGGCGGTGGGGGAGGGGGCTTTGGTGGTTTTGGTGGTGGAAGAAGTGGTGGTGGCGGCGCCTCTGGTGGGTGGTAAATTCCACCCAATCTCTCTTGTCTTTTCGTCGATATATTTGAAAGTTACACTAAAAACTCGTGCCATTTTCTGCAATTTTTTCCAATTTTCCTCCCCCATATTCTCCGGCCATTCAATACAACTTATCGTTCCCATTTCAAACAAATCAAGAAATTTTATTTCCTCAAATTCATACCCATCTTTTAATCGATAAAGATCAAAGTGTAGAAATTTTTTGACTCGTAACTCGTAACTCGTAACTCGTAACTCGTAACTGTTGTATATATTAAACGTCGGTGAAGTAATTCTCTCGCTTATTCCCAATGCTTTGGCCACCCCTCTGGTAAACACTGTTTTTCCACACCCCAAGTCCCCACTCAACGCCAACACAACGGGTTTTTGTTTGGTTATTTGGAACTTGCGAAGCGAAGCGGAGTCCGTCTCAGACGGAGTATTTGGAACTTGCTTGGAACTTGTGGGTTTGTAATTTGTAATTTTATTAAATATAAAATTGGCAATTTTTTCCGTTTCTCTCTCTGTTTTAGAAATTAGAAATTTGGCATTTTTGGTTATCAAGTCTCCTCGTCTTAAGATTTTCATCTTACCTTCGGTCGCATCGATTACCGTCGATGGTTTGTTTCGGGGTAATTTACCAGCGTCAACTATCAAATCGATCATCATCACTTTTTTCTTCGATAGTGTTTCCAGCAGGCTTTCCACACTGTAATGCGGTGTCCGCCCCGATAAATTCGCCGACGTCGCTGTCACTGGCCCGCCCACTGCCAACACTAGTTTTTTAATCCATTCATTGTCTGGAATTCGCACTCCCAGTGTTCCATTTTCCGCCTCAATCCCCACCGCCATCTTGTGTTTTCCTTCAGACACGATCGTAAATGGCCCGGGCAATAAATTTGAGTAAATAGATTGTTCATTATCACCTAATACAACCCAGTCCATGGCCATTGGTTTATTAGCCACCGCCACTGAAATTGCCTTCCCCGTCCACCTATTTTTAAATCCTAGCAGTTTATCAACGGCTTTTTGGTTGGTCGGGTCAACTGCCAAAATGTAAACCGTATCACTCGGAAACACCACCAACCCCCCACGCCTTATTACTTCTCCCGCCCTTTTGATATTTCGGTCATTTATTTTTATTCGCTCCATTCCCCGATTCTATCATTTGGTTATTGGAAATTGTTTATTGGAACTTGCTTGGAAATTGGTTATTGGTTATTGGATATTTTTGGTAAAATACCTCCATGGACAAGGCTTATTCTCCGTCAACTGAACCCGAAATTTATGATCTTTGGGAAAAGTCTGGCGCCTTTACTCCCAAAATCGATAAAACTAAAAAGCCTTTTACTATTATTCTTCCGCCTCCCAACGCCAACGACCCTCTTCACGCCGGCCATGCTCTCTATACCGTCGAAGACATTATGGTTCGTTTTCACCGAATGTTAGGTGATCCCACTCTCTGGCTTCCCGGCACAGATCATGCCGGCATCGAAACCCAATTCGTTTTTGAAAAACATCTCAAGGCTGATGATAAGTCTCGCTTTGACTACGACCGCAATACCTTATTCAAAATGATTTCCGATTTTGTTAACGAAAATCGTACTACTGCCGTCAACCAAATGAAACGTCTCGGTTTTAGTCTCGATTGGACCCGCCTAAAATTCGCCATGGATCCCGATCATAACGACCGTGTCTTTGCCGTTTTTAGAAAGATGTATCAAGATGGTCTAATTTATCGCGATGAAAAAATAGTTAACTACTGCACCCGTTGTGGCACGGCCTTCAGTAATCTTGAAGTAAATCATGTCGAAGAAATCGGCAGTCTTTATTATATGAAATACGGACCTTTTGTCTTGGCTACCACTAGGCCTGAAACCAAATTTGGCGATACCGCCGTCGCTGTCAACCCCAAAGACAAAAGATATCAACAATATGTTGGTCAAGAAATTACGGTCGATGGTCTAAATGGCCCCTTTAAAGTTAAGGTAATTGCCGACAGTATGGTTGATATGCAATTCGGCACTGGTGTTGTAAAAATCACTCCTGCCCATGATCCTGACGACTTTGCCGCCTCACAACGCCACCATCTCGAAATCAAAAAAATTATCGGTTTTGATGGTCGGCTCAATGAATTAACTGGTAAATATGCCGGTTTAACCGTTAATCAAGCCCGCCAACAAGTTGTTGCTGATATGCAAGCCCGTGGCATGCTTGTCAAAATTGATGATCACTATCTCCATCGTATCGGCCGCTGCTACCGTTGTAATCAAATTATTGAGCCAATGGTTTCTCCTCAATGGTACGTTAAAATCGAGTCCCTAGCCGACAAAGCCGTTGAGGCAGTTAAATCCGATGCTGTTGAAATATTCCCCAAGCGTTTCAAAATCCAATTCTTAACTTGGATGAAAGATATTAGAGACTGGCCAATTTCCCGCCAAATCGTTTGGGGTCAACGTATTCCCGCTTGGTATAATCTCGATGAAACTCCCGCCATTCGTCTTACTTTTATCGATCAGGACAACAAAACTATTATCGATAATTGGGAAAACATTAAAGGCAAATATTCTTTTGAAATTATTAAATTAGGTCTTCAATCTCTTATTGCTCCCACCACTGCTAAATATTATTTGTCCGAAGCCGACGCTCTGAAATCAGGGGGAAACATATTACAGGAAACCGACACTTTCGACACCTGGTTTAGCTCTGGTCAATGGCCTTATTCCACCCTTGGTTGGGATCCCGACGGCCACCACTCCGAAGATTTTAAATATTTTTATCCCACTTCTGTTCTCGACACCATGTGGGACATTCTTTTTTTCTGGGTAGCTCGAATGATTATGATGGGTCTCTATGTCACCGGTGAAGTTCCCTTTAAAGTTGCCCACATGCACTCCCGGGTTCTCGACGGTAAAGGTCAAAAAATGTCAAAATCCAAAGGTAACACCATTAATCCGGTCGATATTGCCGAAAATTTTGGTGCCGACGCTCTTCGTTTAGCTCTTGTTATTGGAGTTGCTCCAGGTTCAGATATTGCCTTATCAGAGGATAAAATTAGATCAGCCCGTAATTTTGTCAATAAGATTTGGAATGCTTCTCGTTTCGTTTTAATGATTGCTGAAAAACACAATTGTTTTGATATTAAAATCGATTTAGACAAAATTAAACCAGCCGACCAAAAAATAATTAAACAAAAAATAATCCTAATCAAACAAGTAACCAAATTAATCGAACAATATAAATTCGGTCTAGCTTCGGAAAAACTCTATCAATTCTTCTGGCATGATTTTTGTGATGTCTATATTGAATCCACCAAAGATCGCGGTCCCGAAGTTGTCCCAATTTTACTTGATGTTTTAATCACCAGTCTCAAGCTTCTTCATCCTTTTATTCCCTTTGTTACCGAATCAGTTTATCAACAACTAAGAAATCAATTTGATCTCCCCGAACCTCTACTTATTTCCTCTTCCTGGCCCGATGAAATTAAAATCTCCTAGATTCCTTTTAGTTGTTGTTTTAATTTTAATTTTTATTGTTTCTCCTCTTTTTTGGCTCTCCCAAACTAACCCCATTTTTAAGGCCAAGATAATGACTCTCTCTCTGTCTCCCGGGGTGCGCTACTATGGTGAGCTTCAGCTCTGGCATCTTCTGTCTCAAGCCAACAATTGGGTTGGGGCCGCCAAAATTGCCCCCAGCCTCGATCCTGCCGATATTGCTGATTATCAAAATCTAAACTCCCCCATGGCCCTTAAGCTTCGCTACAACAATCTCATGATTAATCCTATTAAATCCGCCAATGACTATCTAGAAATGGCCCAAATCCAAGCCCGTCTCAACAATTTTTCTACTGCCCTCAAACTTCTCGACGAAGCCATCACCGCCGATCCCACTCGCTCCGACCTCTCCGTCCTTCGTTACCAAATCAGTAACTAAAAAAACCTACGTCATTGCGACCCCGAAAGCTTTCGGGGGAAGCAATCTCGCTGATATCGGCAATAATTATGATTTAACTTCTGGCTCTTTCTTTTCTTCCTTCCTCTCTTCTTTGCCACCCTCGTTTTTAGCTTCTCCTTCCTCTGGTGTCTTCTGTTCAGTCGCTGGCACGTCACCCGGCGCCACTTCAGCCACCACTGGCTCTTCCTCAACTTTCGGTTCTTCCACTTTAACCACTACTTGGGTCAAATCGGTCTTAATTTCCACTTTTTCCTTGTCATACTCAAGGTCGCCAACAGTTACCACCGATTCCAGTGTTTCTAATTTGGCCAAATCCACCACAAACTTTTCCGGTAAATCAGTTGGTAGTGCTTCCACCTCCACTTCGGTGGCCACTTCTACTAACACATTCCCCGCCTTAACGGCTAGTGATTCGCCCACAAATTCAATTGGCACCGTCGCCGTAATTTTCTCCTTCAAATTAACCTTATAGCAATCAATGTGAACTAAATTCCCCTCAAGTGGGTGATATTGTGGATTTTTAAACAAAATCGGCAAGGTAGTTTCCTCAATTTTTAAGTCCACTAATCCCGATTCGCCCACTTGGTCAAATGCCGCCATCAATTCTTTGGTGGCAATTTGCAAAGACAGTGAATCAAATTTATGGCCATACACCGTTACTGGGGTAATCCCTTGTTTTCGGAGTTTTTTAACTTTCCGGCCTAATAATACTCTCTCGTCGGCTTTTAAAGCCAAGTTTTGTTTGGTCATATTTTTCTCTTTGGCAAAGCGCCTTATTTAACTTATCTCGCTTCAGCCTCTCGGAGCCTATTATAACAGACGTTATATTTATTTTCTCATCAAAGCAATCTCGTCTTTATGTCTTTCAATTTCTCGCCTTAGAGCAGTTCTCACCAAATCGCTAAACGACGCGTAAAATCCATGTTTAACTAATTCATCAGCTTGGGCCTTAAGTTGGCTTGGGAGAGATATGTTTATAGTAGTATTCATGTATTGAATAATAGCATAAATCATACATTAATCAAATATGCTATAATCCTTCCAATGTTAACCAATATCTCTTTCGCCTGGTGGTGCTCTATGTGCCGGAACGCGGGAGATGTTAACAGGTAACCAAACCTTTTCTAAACCTCAAACCTCCCGTAAATGGGAGGTTTTTTTAGTATCTTTAGGTGAAATTTTGGACTAAAAGGACAAAATTTTCTTAAAGATACAACCCCGATGGTGCGAAGCATAATATCGGGGTTCGTTTAACAACTTAGGAATGTAGTTCAGTGGTAGAACCCTGGTCTCCCTGCCTGCCGGCAGGCAGGCAAAACGGGCGACGTTGGTTCGATTCCAACCTTTCCTGCTTAATTATTAATTAAATAAAAAAATGACCAACAAAAAAGTCATTGGTATTTTAGGCGGTATGGGCCCACAAGCCTCTGCCCGTCTTTATGATTTACTCATCCAAAAAGCCAACTTACTTTGGCGCCACTAACAACAACGACTACCCCGAAATAATCATCGACTCCATTCCAGTTCCTGATTTTATTTCGGATACGTTCAAACTTGAAGAAGCTAGAAAAATGTTGGTGTCAAGGACGCGTAAATTAATTAATTTTGGCACCAACGTTCAGGCTATTGCCTGCAACACGGCACACCTGTTATATCCGGAATTATCATCAATTCCTAACGCCAATTTTATATCGATGATAGATGTTGTTGCCCAAAGAGCGATTAAACTAGGTGTAAAACGCATTGGTTTATTGGCCACCCCAACAACGATTAAAATGCGCTTGTATCAAGACAAACTTAATCCTTTTGGAATAGACACATTTGTTTTATCCACCAATGGACAAAAAATGTACGAAATTATAATTCGCTCCGTTTTAGCCGGAAAATCAGATCAACAACAAATAGATTGTCTCTATAAGACGGCCAACGATTTGTCCAATCGTTTTAAATTAGAAGCAATTATTCTCGGTTGCACCGAGTTGCCACTAGTTTTTCCTAAGGCAAAATTCAAAATCCCAATTTTGGACAGCCTCGACATTCTTGCCGACTCATTACTGGCAAATTATAAATGTTAAAATTTAACCAAACAAACTATGAAATCTAATCAGAAACCCCGTATTCTCACTGGTGATACACCCAGTGGTAAATTGCATATAGGCCACTACGTTGGCACCCTTGAAAATCGGGTCAAGCTCCAACATCAATACGACACTTTTATTCTTTTGGCCAATGTTCACGCCTATGCCAATGACTATAAAAAAGGCGAAATAATTAACCAAAACGTCTACGAGGTTTTTTTGGATAATTTAGCTGTTGGCATCGATCCCAATGTCTCCACTATTTATCTCGAGTCCGGCATCCCCGAAACTCTCGAGCTTTATAGCTATTTTCTCACCATGGTTACCCATGCCCGGGCTGTCAGAAACCCCAGTGTTAAAGAGGAAATTAACTATAAGAAATTTGATCCTAGTTTAGGATTTATTTGTTATCCGATTTTACAGGCCGCCGATATCTTGGGTTTTAACGCCAATTTAGTTCCAGTTGGCGAAGACCAATTGCCGGTTATCGAACAAACCAGAGAAATTGCCCGTGATTTCAACAAAGCCTTTGGTGATACTTTTATTGTCCCCGAGGCTAAAGTTGGCCGGGTCGCCCGTCTGATTGGCACCGACGGCAAACTAAAAATGAGCAAATCCGGCCACAATGCCATTCTTCTTTCCGACGACGAAGTTACTCTAAAACAAAAAATTCAGGCCTGCTACACCGACCCGGCTCGCATTCACGCCACTGATCCGGGCAAAGTCGAAGGTAATCCGGTTTTTGAATATCACCGGGCCTTCAACCCCAACAAAGACGAAGTCGCCGACCTTGAAAGTCGTTACAAGGCCGGTAAAGTAGGGGATAAAGAAGTCAAAGAAAAACTCTTTATCGCCCTCAATACTTTTCTTGCTCCAATTCGAGAGAAGCGGAAATATTATGAGGATAATCCCAAAATCGCTAAGGAAATTTTAGTCGCCGGCACCTCCCGCGCCCGCCAAATCGTCCAACAAACTGTCAAAGAAGTCAGAGAGAAAATGGGAGTTAATAAATTAATTTTCTGATGCCTCTCTGGTTAATTTTAGCCCTCGGTTCAGTCGTTGTCCTCACTGTTTCCGAAATTGCCCAAAAATTCGCCATAAGTAGTAAAGACAATATTTCCGCCGAAGCCAATAATTTTGTTGTTTGGAATATTCAAGGGTCGCTGGCATTAATTTTTCTACTGCTTTTTGTAAATCCAACTTTTCCGGTCATATCGATAACTCTAATATTAAAACTTCTCGTTCTGGCCATTATTTATTTTTGGGGTGGCACTCTTTTTTACACTAGCTACAAAGGTAGTAGTGCTGGTTTGTCGGCCATATTAGGCACAATTTCTACCTTAGTCTCCACCACTATTGGTATCAGCCTTTTTCATGAAAGTATTAATCCCCTGAAATTTCTAGGCATAATTTTGGTTTTGTTGGCCATCTTTATTGTTAAGTATTCCAAGGAGATGAAGTTTGATAAATACAACCTTTATGCCTTGGCTGGCGGTTTAATTTTTGGTGTCGCCTTTTCTCTCGACAAATATTTTGTTTTATCCCTCGACCCACATCTTTATCAAATTATTTTCTGCTTTTCCATTGGCTACATTGGTCTTTTATTTCGGGGCAAAAAAATCATTACTGACATTCCTAAAATCAGTTTTTCCAGTTTTAAAGCCATGATTGTTTCCGGTATTTTTAGTTTTGGTTTTAATAAATTTACATTTTTGGCCTACAAAAATGGCGGTGAAGTCGGCCGTATCGACGCCATTAATAATTTGTCCCTCCTTTTTATTGTTTTACTCGAATATTTCATTCTCAAAAACAAAACCGATTTACCAAAAAAGATGATCGCCGCCATCGTTGCTTTTTCCGGGCTTTTTATATTGGGTTATTTTAAATAACCCATGCATCACCTAGCTATTTTAAATCCCAGTCGTAAACTGTTGCCAAAAATTATATCTGGCGAAAAATCGATTGAATCCCGCTGGTACAAATTCAAAATTTCTCCCTGGAACAAGATTAAAACGGGGGACACTGTTTATTTTAAAGATTCGGGCAAACCGGTCACTGCCCAAGCCCAGGTCTCCCGCGTCCTTCAATTCGATCATCCTTCAAAAACCGAAATTATAGAAATTATCCGGGAATACGGCCTCCAAATTATGGCCAGTAAAATTAATATTGACAGTTTTTATCAATCAGTTAAAGACAAAAATTACGTTATTTTAATCTTTCTCAAAAATCCTGAATCAATTACGCCTTTTGCTATCGACAAATCCGGCTTCGGCTCCGCCTGCGCTTGGATTTGTGTCGAAGACATTAAACTAATTAAAATCTGCCAAAAATGACCTTTCCCCCCAACTTCACCCACCCGGCAATATGCCAGAAAAAATCCCAGACTGAATCTAACCCCGACCAATAATCAGAAATAACGTATTCAACCTGAATTTTCTTCGGCCTAATCCTTTCCATTAAGTATTTTACCCGCGGCATATGATCAGCCGAAGTTACCAAATAAACTTTATAGATATTTAGGTGTTTGATTAAATCAAGAGCCATTCCTAAATTTTCAATTGTGTTTTTTGATTTTTCCTCCGCGATAACTTGACTTTCCTTGGTTCCTTTTCCGACCATATACTTCTTAGCTAATCCGCCCAATGATTTTGATGATCGATTAAAAAACCCAAAACCACCGGTAGTAACTAAATAATCACTTTTCTCTTGTCTAAAGACACTTAAGGCGCAGTCCATTCGCTTAATCTGCCGTCTTGAAAATCCGCCTTTGCCATAAAAATGACTCAATACTACCACTGCTGTTTTCATCTTTGTGGGCATGCATGGATTCGGACCATGGACCCCCGACTTATAAGATCGGTGCTCTAACCAGCTGAGCTACATGCCCGCCTCCCGAAATCAAATCTCAAATATCAAAACTCAAAAACACTTTTGATGTTTTAATTTTGATTTTTAAGTTCGGTAGTGTAGCAGAGGCGGGATTTGAACCCGCGACCTTGGCGTTATGAATGCCACGCTCTAACCAACTGAGCTACCCTGCCTTGGGCACCGGAATTATATCAAAACTGGCTACCCAGCGGTGCTAATTAAAACAAAAAAGCCCCCAAGTTAATGAGAGCCTTTTTGTTGCAATATCAAGGGGACACTTTTGATGTCCAACGATATTATATCAACCATTTAAATATATTTCCAACAATAAACCCCCTCATTTCTTCAACCTGTCCGCCGACAGGCGGAGGTGAGGGGGTAGGGGGTGGGTTTAATGTTGCGGGGCCGGGAGTTGAACCCGGCCTGTGAGATTATGAGCCTCACGTGCAGCCGTACACTACCCCGCATGTGTCAAACTCCGGAAGTTTACCACAGTATCACCTCGTCAAACAACAACTTCTCAGCCACATTGTCTAAGATCTAAGATCTAGTATCTAGGATCTAGTTTTCAATCCAATAATCCTCTTCCGTTCCCCAGCCCAATACTTGTCTATATAGTCTGTCTTTTTCCTCTGGTGTTTCCATCTCTCTAATTCTCCTTACCAGCTTTCCATTCTCTTCGTTTAACTTATCCAATTTTCCCTCCATATTGGCCACCAAGCTCTTGGCATTAATGACTGTTCTTATTTGACTAATTAGGTTCACCGCCAAACTGATGCCAATCACGACTAAAATCAGATTTGTCATTATTTTCCCCATTTTTTTCATTTTCTTGTCGTTTATCCTTATTTGTGGTAATATAAGACAGTTTTATGCAAATCCAAGACGCCTTAATTGCCTTTTGTGCCGGACTAACCAAGAAAGGCAAGTCAACCAACACTATTGTAGCCTACCGTGGCGACATAAACCAGTTCATTGCCTTCATTACTCGTAATGGTTACAACTCCGATATCACTTCAATTGTCGCTTCCAATATTGAAGATTTTAAAAAAGATCTTCTTAATCACAGCTACACCAGTAAATCGGTTTCCCGCAAACTCAACTCTATTAAAAACTTCTTTTCCTATCTTAAGGCTGAAAACATCACTACCATTAATCCGGCGACTGATATCAAACAGCCCAAATATGAAAACGACCTCCCCAAAATTCTCAAGCCTTTAGAATACCGCTCTCTTCGCGATGCCTGCCGAAACGACGCTCGGGCCACCGCCATTGTCGAGCTTATGCTTCAAGCTGGACTAAGAATTAAAGAAATTGAAAATCTTCGGGTTGAAGACGTTCGCGACAACGATGTTTTCATCGAAAGCTACGAAAGCCATCCCTCCCGCTCTGTTCCTCTCAATAATTCCGGTAAAACTGCTCTTAAGCGTTATCTTGATGAAGGCCGTTTCAACAGCAAAGCTAAAAATGTTTTTGTCACCAAAACTGGCCGTAAGCTTTTGGCTAGAAACATCCGAAGTCTTTTAAATCGCTACTTTGACAAAGCCGGCATTGAAAATGTCAAAGTCAACGACCTTCGCAACACCTTTATTGTTTTCCAGCTTAAATCAGGCGTTCCAATTGATGTCGTTTCCGAAATCGTCGGCCACAAGCGCATCTCCACCACCGAAAAATACCTCGAACTCATTGATTCGAAAGAAGAGGGGAAGGGGATTAAATTAAAAGAGTTATAAGGAATGTATAAAGATAAAGTTTTTATTGCGGGAGTCAGATATGCTCTCGAAAGCCCAATTACTGGGCATCACTCCGTTAAAGCGTCTCACCTTGGTCCTAGAGGTAAGGAAGAGTGTAAAGGAGGGACTATCAAAATTAGACGGGCTGACCTCCGCCGTTTTAATCTTGGAGACACTGTTGAAGGTTTTTGTTTTGGCTGTGGTTTTGTTGGGGATGTTTCCCCCTCATTTCCTCAAGGGAGGGGGTAGGGGGTGGGTTTAAAATCTAGCACGTTTGGCGATTTCCGATTCCACAATCGCCCTTGGCCGGCCGTATTTAAGAGACGATAGTCGCTTAATCATTTCCGCCATTTTTTTATTTCCTGGTTTTCTTACCTCATCTGCTGTCACATACACCGAGAACGGGTCGTACGGCGTGCCGTTAACCATCGTTTTCAGATAGGCGTTTCCCATTGGCAAATTAAGCAAATCATGTTCGCTAAAAGTTGGCTTTAATTGGTTTACTAGGAATCCAGCATCCGATATACCCACTCTAAAGCTGCAAACCGTTCCCACGTTGCCAAACACCGCGTTTTTAATTTCATCATCCATCTGCGATATAAACTGGTTGCCCACAATCAAATTCAAGTGGTATTTCCGGGCCTCACTCATTATCACCGCAAAATCTTGGGTGGCAAAATTCTGAAATTCATCCACATATAGGAAGAAGTCTCTCCTCTCCGCCTCTGGTGTATCCTGCCGGCTCATGGCTGCAATTAGAATCTTGGGGATTAACACCAGCCCCAAAAAGGCTGAATTTTCCTCGCCAATTGTTCCCTTAGCCAAATTAATAATCAAAATCTTCCCCTCATCCATTGCCTTCCTAAAATTAAACGACGAAGTCGATTGGCCAATAATATTCCTCATCATGGTGTTGGTAATAAACCGCCCGAATTTCGACACGATATAGTCCAAAACCTCTGACTTATGAAAATCATTAGTTTGAGCAATTTGATCTGTCCAATAGCGCTTTACCATCGGGTCAGACACCTTGGGCAACATCGCCTGAACGTAAGATGGATCAGTCAAACAGCGCACAATTTCAATAAAGGTCGCCCCCGGCTCGGTCATCACGGTCAGCATTATATTTCTAATCGCATGCTCAAATCGCGGGCCCACAATTCCCGTTTTGTAAGGGTCATAGAGCTTATACATTAAATTAATTATCGAGCTGGTCACAAAATCTTTCTGATCATCCCGCTCGCATTCCATCACGTTAAATCCCATCGGCCGGTCCACCATCGACGGGTCAAAATAAATCACATCCTCAATTCTCTCCGGTGGAATTCTTTCTAAAATCATTTCATAGGTATCATGTGGGTCAATAAAACAAACTCCCTTCCCCGCCTTTATGTCCTGAATCGCCATATTAGCCAAAAGCCACGATTTTCCAACACCTGTTTGTCCGACAATATAAAAGTGTCTTTGCCTATCTTTAGGGGTTACGTAAAACTTTTTCTTCACTCCCCGGTAATTGTTTTCCCCCACATATATTCCTTCCTCAATACTCTCTGTCGGCGCTGGTGCTTTTTTTGACTTTAGCCAATATATGTTGGGAATATCCAAAGTTTTATTGGGGAAATGAAACAGGGTGGCAATTTCCTCCACCGATAAAATTGTTTTTTGCCCCATCCACCAAATTACCGGATATTTATAGATAAAATCATCCATGAACATCTTCTTAATTCTAATTTTCCGGCTTGAAAGTTTATTCCATGGTGTTTCCATTTGGGCGTAGGAGCCCTTAACATTGCTCAAATTTAATTTAGCAATTTCCGGGGTTGGCGCCACCGAAACTATCCTTATTGCCACTTCAAAGCCGTTTTTACTGCATTTGCTGTCTATCGCTTCCAGTTGTCTGGCATCAACTTTGTAAGAGGCTTTTTCCGGGTTAGACTCGCTCTTTTTGGTGCTACTCACAAAACCCTTACCGGACTTAGCCCAACTGCCGTCAGTTGGAGAAATCACTAATTGAATTGCCACTGCCTCCCCTTCACTTAGTTTTGATAGAGCCGAGCCAATCGAGGCCAGCGAGTCAGTCGGAAATTCCTTATATGATTTCAATGGATAATAGGGAAGTTTTTTTATCCCCAGCCAGGCATATTCCACCTTGCCACTCTCCGTGTAGATATTTGGCTCTTCCTCCACCGTCACTTCCGCTCCGGCAAAAACGCTATAAATTTGCTTCTCCATCATGTCCCGATAATTTTTTGGCAAGCAAACATAGAGCCGGATATCCTCATGTGTTCCCACAATTTCCAGTGACGCATTTGGTTGAACCACCAGTGGCTGTAAAAACTTAAATCGAGCGCTTTTATACATGCTCGAAAGCGCATTGATAATTGGCTCCATTGCCTCCACCTTTATTTCATTATCTTGAGGCACTGCCACTAAAAGTGTTACCATTTCAAGCGACTTCTTTTCCCTATCTTTCCACCTATACCACATTATTAATCCGTAGCCAAGCAATGTCAACAAAAACCCGCTGGCCACTAATATTCCTGCCATCACTGCCAGTTGCGCCAATATTGTCAAAATACTCTCTGTCATCTTACTTCTCTCTAAATTTTACCCTACCTTTATGAATTTTAATTACCCGAAAAACAAATTCCGTTAGCCATCTTCCCGCTTCATTCATCTTCTTTTTAAATCCGGCCACAAAAGTTTTTCGGCTTAGTGGTAGTTGAATTACTGGTGTTCCTCCGTCACTTGGAGTCAATAAAGGCTGGCCGTTTTGGTCACTAATTCCGGTTGCCACTGGGTCTGATTCCACTTTTTCCATCCACGTTTTTACCTCTCGAGGCACTGTTTCTCTGGTATTTTCCGCCAGGTCAACCATTACCCCTGCCTCTTTTTGGCCTATCTTTTCAACCTCCGGACTAATTTTCATTTCTTTATTTTCTGCCATCTAATATCTAGGATCCAGCATCTAGGATCTAATATCTAACATCAAAGTATAAGCTATAATCAACCTTAAGTGGACCTCAAAAATCAAAGCCTATCTCAAGTCAGGAATATTGACAACAGTCGCCAATGGTTGCCCTTCGCCACTACTTTTCTCATTGTCTTCCTGTTGGTTATTGGCGTCTGGTTTTTTCGTGGCGGTTCTTTTCGCCTTTACGCCAGCATTTTTTTTGGTTTCTACTATCTCACTCACCAGATCTGGGTGTCGGTTCTTCTTATTGGTGTTACTCAAAACATTGTTTTTCTCCCCCTTCGTTTCATTTGGCTTAAATTTGCCACTTCTCTCAAAGACATGGAGGAGGAAATTGACTCCATCAAATCCAACAACGATCAATATTTTCTCCTTACTCAAAAAGTTCGCCAGGGCAATTTAGCTGTTATCTTCTATATTTTTAGTTTGATTCTCAATATTATCGCCTTTTTCTCCGCCGGTCGTGTCTTTTTAATCGACTTTTACACCCAAAAGCTCGATCCCAATTTGCTCTATTCCTTTATCCCTTATCCCCAGTATCCGCTCCAAGGCACCGACTTTTATTTTCCCTTTTTTAAAGTCACTCAAACTCACGCCTTTTCTTGGGGAATAATTCTAACTTACTGGCTCTATATTGTTATTTTTCTTGTTGCTCTCCGTCTTTTTTGGCGTTTAACTAAGTTTATTCTTCATCGTAGCCGTCGCGTTCTTTCCATTCGAATCGGTTACAATCGTCTTATCGTTGCTATTTCCGGTATCATCGGATCTATTTTTATTCTCTCCCTCATTATCTTCCGTCATTTTCCCACCGGGTTTGCTCCCCTTTGGTTAGTTGCCGATCTCACTCATCAAAACACCACCATGAACTTTATCACTGCCATTGCCACCTTTATCACCACCCTCCATGCTGGTTATATCCACCATCGTTTAGCTCTCCGTCAGGCTCAAAAAGCTGGCTTTGCCAAAGATACTATTGATTTGCTTTTTCGCCAGCGAATGCGCCAAAGTTTCAACAATGCCCTGCTTTTAGGCCTGGGTGCCTTCTTTATTACCAACCAAATTCCCTGCGCCTTCGAGCTGTCTGTGGCCACCTTCGAAGCTCTCTATATCATCGCCCCCTACACCCTCGACCGCTTCCTCCTTTCTATTAATCCCACTCCTTCTGCCAATGAGCCCCAAATCCAATCCTGATTTCATTTCCACCCTAATCGGATATCAGCAATTAGTTTGGCCATATATTCAAAAACATCTCGATCTCCTAACTAGCTTTCCGGAGTTTTGCCAAGTTGATAAAAAATACCAGTCACTTCTTGATTTTCATCAACTAATATCTTCCGATTATCCCTTGCGTCATGGTAAATATCTTCGTCCTTCTTTAATACTGATGATTGCTCAATCTATGGGGGTTTCGCCAAAATTGGCCCTCAATACCGCTGCTGCTATGCAACTTTCCGAAGAGTGGATTTTAATTCATGACGATATTGAAGATGATTCCCGCGAGAGGAGGGGCAAGCCAACCCTCCATCAGACTTATGGCAAGGAACTAGCTATTAATGCCGGCGATGGTCTTCATTCTCTCATGTGGTATTTACTTTTTCAGAATCAAAAAATACTTGGGTCACACCTTTCTCAAAAAATCTCCTCCGAATTTTCCACCATGCTTTTTCGCACTGTTTTTGGTCAAACTATCGAAATTAAATGGGCCAAGGAAAATAACCTTGATCTTGTTCTAGAAGATATTCTTCTTATTCTCGAAAGCAAAACCGTCTATTACACCATCGCTGGCCCTCTTCGCCTCGGTGCCATACTTGGTGGTGCCTCCAATTCGGATCTTAATCACCTCTATAATTTCGGTCGATTTCTCGGCTATGCTTTTCAAATTCAGGACGATCTACTCGATATCACCTCCAGTTTTTCTGGTTTAAAAAAACAAACCGGCAACGATATTTATGAAGGCAAACGGACAGTTATGCTTATCCATCTGCTTCAAAATATCGACCCAAAAAACAAGAAAAAATTAATTTCCATTCTCAATAAATCCCGTTCCCAAAAAACAGCTACTGAAGTTACCTGGGTAATCAAAAAAATGGCTGAATTTGGTAGTCTCGATTTTTCCAAAAATTTAGTCAAAACCAATCTCGATTCTGCTCGTCAATATTTTCACCAGCATCTTGGTTTTATAAAAAAAGAGCCCTACCGTTCTCAAGTCATCAATCTTATCGACTTCCTTGCTAATCGCGATCACTAACCCTCCTAGTTGCTATTATTAATTAATGCCTCGAGGTATTCGCTTTGCCCTCAAACTAACTGCCACCCGTCGCCTGGTTTATTCTCTTGGCTTAATGCTTTTGTTTTGGGCCATCTACGATGGTCTCATCTCCTTTTTTACTCCGGTTTTCATCACCAACCTTGGTTTTTCCACCACTAGCCTTGGTTTAATTATCGCCTTTCAGTCGGTTACCGGCGCCGTTTTTGATTTCTTCATCAGCCGTTATCTCAAAAAAAGCCATTATCTCAAGATTTTTATTATTATTTTTCTTTTATCTTTTCTCTACCCCCTCGTTCTTTATTCTTCCCGGTCTCTCCCACTACTGCTTTTGGCTATGGCTCATTGGGGCCTTTATTACGATCTTCTTGCCTTTGCCATTTTCAATTTTGTTAGTCGTCACTCCCGTCGCCACGAGCATTGTCAAAATATCAGTATTATCGGTATTTTCAAAACAGTTGGTTATCTTCTTGCCCCGGCCATTGCGAGTTGGACACTAATAGCTTCCACTACTTCTTTTACTAATTTACTTGTCGCTTATTTATTTCTTGTCATTTCCGCCATTATTTTTGTTGTCTTTTATTCCCTTTCCGGAGACACTCCGGCCATCAATTCCGAAAAACCACCCCTTTGCCCCAAAAACTTTACTGCCGAATTTTCTCTTTGGCTCAAAATCGGCCGTATTCTTCTACCTGTTCTTCTCTTTAACCTCCTTATTTGTCTCTCCGATTATTTCTTTTGGACTCTTGGCCCCATCTTTTTTGGCACCAGCTCATCGGCCACCCATCTTAATGGCCTTTTTATGGTTGCCTATTCTCTCCCTGTTCTCTTAGTCAGTTGGTTTGCCGAAAAAATTACCCATAAAGTCGGTAAAAAAAGAACTGCTTACGCCTCTTTCTTCCTCTCCTCCCTAATCCTCTTAAGTCTCTATATTGTCAAAGCGCCTTATCTTATTATCTTTCTGATATTTGCCTCCTCAGTTTTTAGCAGTCTGGCTTGGCCCTCAATTAAGGGCGCCTATGTTGATTATCTTACTGAAACTAGCAACGTCGAAAAAGAAATCGAAGGTCTTACTGATTTTTCTACTAACATTGGCCAAATAATCGGCCCGATTCTGGCCGGAGTTTTGGCCCAGTCCTTTGGCCTCGCCCATGCTTTTTCCCTCCTCGCCCTCATCAATATTATCGCCGTTCTCTTTCTTGTCGTCATCACCCCCAAAGCTATTACTGTTCGAGTTTGATAGAATTAGGCTGTGGAGAACCAGGTTGAGGAAATAAAAAGTAAGCTTGATATTGTTGAGGTAATTAATCGCTATTTACCCCTAAAAAAACGCGGTCGCCACCATATTGCCTGTTGCCCTTTTCATCAGGAAAAAACCCCCTCTTTTACTGTCTCTTCCGAGCTTCAAATTTTTAAATGCTTCGGTTGTGGCAAAGCCGGCGACGTTTTTACTTTTATTCAGGAATATGATCGGGTAACTTTTCCTGAAAGTTTGGAGACTCTCGCCAAACTCGCCGGTGTCGTTTTAGTTAAAAGTCCCAATTTTTCTGCCGAGGACCGTCGTCGAGCTCAACTTTTGGCCATTAATTTAGAAGTTTCCCGATATTACCACTATCTTCTTACTTCTCATCCTATCGGTAAACCGGCTCTCGACTATGTTCTTGGACGCGGTATCACCCCTGCCACCATCAAATTATTTCGTCTTGGTTTTTCCCCTCAAAACAGCGCTTCTCTTGTTAATCACCTCACCAAAAAAGGCTTTTCTATAGGGGATATTATCGCCACTGGCACTATTGGTCAGTCCAACTACAATAATTCTTATTACGACCGTTTTCAAACCCGCCTTATTTTTCCTCTCATTGACTATCGCGACCGCATTGTTGGCTTTTCTGGCCGTAGCATCCCCGGCCTAACTCGGGCCGATTCAGCCAAATACATCAATTCCCCCGAAACCGAAATCTATCACAAAAGCCAAACTGTTTTCGGTCTCAATCTCACCAAGGAAGCTATTAAAAAAGCCAACAAAGTTATTGTTGTTGAAGGTGAATTCGACCTAATTTCTCCTTTTCAATCCGGCCATCAAAATATTGTTGCTATTAAGGGCACCGCCTTTACTCAAGACCAGCTCGAACTTCTTCGGCGTTACACCACCTCTCTTGTTCTGGGGTTAGACTCTGATTTTGCCGGCAACCATGCCGCTCTAAGAAGCATTCAGTTGGCCGACAGTCTCGGTTTCGATCTTGAAGTCCTAACCCTTGGCGATAAATTTAAAGACCCCGACGAAGCTGTTCGTGCCGATCCGGTCTTTTTCGCCTCTTGCCTTGAAAAAACCATCCCTGTTTGGGATTTTGTCATTGCTTCGGCTGTCAAAAACTACAACATCGATACTGTCGCCGGTAAAACTAAAGCCATAGCCGAGGTTTTACCCTATCTTTCCAAAATTAGTAATGAAGTTATCCGTTCCGATTATCTCAAAAAATTTGCCGATCAAATCGGTAGTAGTGAAGTGGCCGTTACTGCCGAAGCCAGAAAATATAATACCGGGATGGTCCCGACTTCAAGTCGGGATAATATCCCGGCCCCACCCCAATCCAGCCAACTCTCCGAGAGACTTGAAGAAGCTATCCTCGTTCTAATTTTTGGCGCCAGAAATCCTCAGAAACTTTCCCAGAAACATTCTCTTAGGCTAAAAACTTTTGCCACTCCCCGTTTTCAGGTCATTATTAACCAAATTCTTGCTACCCATTCTTTTTCTGCCTCTGATTTTCAGTCAGAGCTACCCCCAGAAATTCGCCCCATCTTCGAGTCAATTTATCTTGAAGCCACTTCTTCCGAGGTTGCTCCACAAAGCCGTCTTCATAAACTTAAAAATCTTTTTGCCAAGCTAGAAATTTATCATCTTAAGAATCAACTTAAAACTATTGCCACCTCTTTTCGCGACGGCGACCCCTCTTTTTCCCCCGCCCAGGAAATCATTTCTCGACTCAATCGACTTCAAGCCAAAGATCCCTAGAAAATTTAACACTTTTACTATACAATATACCGATGCCCGCGCTTGACCTTGCCAAAATTAAACAGACTCTTGTTACCCAGGCCAAAAAACTCCATTACCTTACTAACGAGGAGATTCTCAAGCTGATTCCCGATCCAGAAAGAAATATTGATGAGGTCGACTATCTTTTTGACTATCTTTTTAGTAAGGGAATTGATGTTTTCGACAAAGTTGAGTCCCGTGAGGTTCTAGATATTGAAAGAGATAAAGTCACCAGTTCTGACCTTCTAGCTCTACTTTCCCAAAAAGCCGGCGTTGATTCGGTTAGGATGTATCTTAAGGAAATCGGTAAAATTGATCTTTTGGTTTTTGAGCAGGAAGTTCATCTTGCCCAGGAAATTGAAAAGGGGAGTCAAAAAGCCCGCGAAGCTCTTATTAACGCTAACTTGCGTCTAGTTGTCTCAATTGCCAAAAAATACATCGGTCGTGGCCTCACTTTCCTTGATTTGGTTCAGGAAGGTAATCAAGGGCTAATGCGGGCGGTGGAAAAGTTCGATTGGAAAAGAGGTTTCAAGTTCAGCACTTATGCCACCTGGTGGATTCGCCAGGCTATTACCCGGGCTATTGCCGACCAGGCTAAGACCATTCGTATTCCGGTTCACATGGTTGAAACCATTAACAAGGTTTATAAAGCCACCCGGGCCCTCACTCAACGTCTCGGTTGTGAGCCAACCATCGATCAGATTGCTCAAGAGGTCGGAATTACCATCGACAAGGTCGAGGAAATCTACCGTATTTCTCAAGACACCACTTCTCTGGCCACTCCGGTAGGGGACGACGAAGACTCATTTTTGGGTGATTTTATTGAAGACACCACTCAACCCTCGCCTTACGATGAAACCAGCAAAGAACTTTTGCGCGAATCAATTGAAGAAGTTTTAAATAGTCTCGACGAGCGGGAAGCCAAAGTTCTTGGTCTCCGCTTTGGTTTGTCGGGTGAAACCCCAAAAACTCTTGAAGAAGTCGGCAAAATTTTTAATGTCACCCGCGAGCGTATCCGCCAAATCGAAGCCAAGGCTTTGCGCAAACTTAGGCATCCATCTCGTCGTAAGAAGTTGCAAGATTATTTAGAGTAGCCGTTTTTAGTTCAATCATTACTGCCGTTGCATTGTCAAAAATCCTGTCTTCACCACTGATTAAGAAGCACATCGTCCGCAAAGTTGTTTTATGGCTAATCACCGCCACCGTTTCTTCCTCTCCAAACTCAATTTTTAAATCCTCAATAAATCTTATCGTTCTTCTTTTTAGGTTCTCCATCGTTTCACTAGTCATTTTTGGCCCAATTAATCTTGATATATATACTTTCACTTCCTCTCCTCTATCTTTTAGCAATTCCGTCAATGTTTCTATCGACCTGGTGGTATTAGAGCAATAAAAATGATCAATCTTATTATCTCCAAGATACATCGCCAAGTTTTTTGCTTGCTCTTTGCCCTTAACCGTTAATCCGTTGGCTTCGCCCATCTCGCCGACGTTGGCCATTGATTCCCCGTGTCTGATTAAAATTAGTTTCATAATGCTAAGTATTTTAACATTGTTTTTTCTTGACAAAGCTTGCCAAAGTATGCCATAATCTGCCATGACCACAGTCAATATATCTATCACCGCCGACCAAGCCAAATTTGTCGATCGCGTTTCGGCCCTACATAACTTTAGTAACCGAAGCGAATTATTTCGTAGTTTGCTTCGTCTGGTTCAAAATCAACCTCAATTGATCGCCCAATCTTCAATTTTTCCATTCCAAGAGCCATCCACTCGTAGTCGCTCTCAAATGCTAAATAGCTTTAAAAAGACCGGATTATATCCCCCCGAGTTTTTGAAAGATTTTGAAGAAGGACTTAAAAACAGCCAATATTTTAATGAGAAATGATCATTCTTCCTCTAAATTCAAAACAAAAGAAATATCTTCGAGAATATAATCTAACCACCAAATACTCAAAACAATCTGCCTTATTTCTCTTAAACATCCATCATCCAAGCTTAAATTTTGAAATTTTAGAACCAAAAGAGTTTGGCACCTATAGTTTTAGGCTAGATATTCACTATCGAGTTATTTTTATATTTCACACACCAGAAATTATCGAGGTAATCGCTATCACTAACCACTATCACCAAAACACCTAGTTTTTAAGCCGAGTTTACTCTATAATCCCCCTTGCCTTTAACTTTTTGTCGCTCATTAAAATAAATAGTTATCTTCTGACAGCTGACGACTTAAAACTGTCAACTGTTAACTGATAACTGATAACTGAATTCATTCCTCTGTAGCTCTCCAGCCTCCGCCAGTCGGCGGATGGCGGATGGTAGAGCGATGAGATACACTCATTTCTGGTGTATCACGTCTATGTCATTTATAATCGCCAGCATCAAAAGGTATATATCGGTCAAACAGTCGACCTCAATAAAAGACTAAAAGAACATAACGATATAACCAATGATAAGCACGTTTACACTAAGCGTTTCGGTTCTGGTTGGGAACTCATTTATAGTGAGCCATTTTCGTCGAGAACCGAAGCTCTAAAAAGAGAAAAACAGCTGGAAAGTTACCAAGGTCGGCTGTTTGTTAAACGATTTATTCCTCTGTAGCTCAGTTGGTAGAGCATCCCGCTGTTAACGGGAGGGTCCGTGGTCCGAGTCCACGCGGAGGAGCATATTGAAAAAAATCCTAAAGATGGAACTTTTTTAATATATTCTCACACCGACCCTGACTCTGTGAAACAGAAGTCCGTCAGGTATTCCGTAGCTGAGAGCGAAGGATACCACGCGGAGGAGCAGTTTTGAATTTGACGGAGTTTATGACTGAAAAACATGCTCTGATAAGTATAAAATTGAACAGTGCATGAATAAATCAATAGCCAACAAGTATTTTATTAACCAATTCAATAATACGTACAAAAAAAGGATTTACCCAACTGTCTAGAAACTTAAGACTACTTGAACATACAGGAACGTTTGGATCGATGGGAGAAGGATTCAGAGGGGGGTAGGTGCAGTAAAAATTGCTCAAATTAACGACAAGAATCATTCCGATCATTACCAACAATGGCAAGGCGATGATAAGTAAAATTTTCTCTTTGTTCTTCTTCCGGAAAAACAAATAAACTAGCAGGTTGATGAAAGATAGTGTGGAAAAAACAATAAGGCTACGTAATAAAGAATAACAGGGTTTTGGGGGAAAAGTGAAACCGCATCCATCGTCAATCCACCATGTAACTCGTGGCAGACGAGCTAAAACAATAAAATTTAATATAACTGTGGTCGGAAAAACAAAAAATAAAAGTTTGATTATTTCTTTGATAAAAACATATACTTTTCGTACCATATTAAGCTGTTGTTAAAACCTAACAGCTAATACTAACACTTAAGAAAAGTCGTATACAAACGAGAGTTAGGTAATTATCGAACATAGGTTTTAGTTGTTTAAAAGTAGTTGGGTTGGTTAAATCATACTTATATTTGTTAAAGAAGGCCATATATTTCCTAGAGCTTTTAGTTTCTAACTCATAAGCAGAATAAAGCTTTTTAAACAACCAAGGTTTATATCTATTTCGATTTTTCTGTTGCGGAATGCGTTTATGAGGGGGAGCATATTAAAAAAGGTCAATAGAACAGGCTTTTTTTTAATATATTCTCACACCGACCCTGACTCTGTGAAACAGAAGTCCGTCAGGTATTCCGTAGCTGAGAGCGAAGGATACCACGCGGAGGAGCACTTATTATTTTTCTAGCCTCAATTTTAGCAAACTAATTGTTTCATCTCGTAATTTTGCCTTGGCCCAGTCTTTTTGACTTGGTGTTAGCAATTCACCTAGACCAGTTAATATATTTTTATTATTGAATTTTTCTAACTTTTGTATGCAACTTTCAATCAATTTGCTGTATAACATGCCAGACCTATTTTCAACAATTTCGTGATTGATTGGAAAACGATTTGAGAGGAAAAACCAGACATCATAAATATCTCGACTAGTTTTATTAATTCTTTCGTGCATGGCCATTAATTTATGGGCAAACAAATCTTGTTTCACCATGACTAACATCGATACTCCTAAATATGTTTTTATCTCATATTTTGAACCAAATGTTCGACGATTAATCTCAACTTTTATATTATGTGACTTGTCTTCGTATGATATTAAGCAAAAAAGATTAAATATTTTTTTATATGACTCTTTGAGAATGCCATATTTCTGGACAATTTTTATGATCTCATCAAATACTAAATCTTCTTTTGTCTCATCAAGTAAGTCCAAATCAATATCAACTGAAAAACGATCGAGATTATAAAACATTAAGGTAGCGGTTCCACCTTTGAAACCCAAAAACGGTGCGATGTTTGTATCCGTATAAATATCTTTTAGAATTTGAAACAAAATCGTTTTGTGGGTGGCAATATTTATGGTCATATTTTTGATTGTTTAAATAATTTTGCCACCACATTAGCCATTCGTTTATTATTATAAATTGGCAAAATAGTCATAACTTTGTCCCAATCCAATGATCTTAAATTATCAAAATGGTAATTCTTATTGGTGTAGAGAATATCAAGAAATGCGCGTTCTTTGGAAGCAATGGATGTTTCATTGATATTTTCAACTCCGACAGAGTTTGTTACTATTAAATTTTTTAGCTTTTTATAAGAATAAATTTCTCCATCAACTTCCAATTTTCGAGTTAAGTATGAAGCTAATTGTATTTTTGTTTGATATTGAAAAACCACCCCTTCTTTAGCTAAGACAGTTTCAAAACTAATATATGATGGAGTAAAAATTCTGGTGGCCAATTCTAATTTATTATATTGCTGATTTTTTGCGTATATACCACGACGTATGCGAATAAGATCTTCGTTTTTTACATAGTAGCTTAATCTAGATTTTATAGCTTTAGAATTTGAATCACCCCAAATCAGAGATATATCATTAATAGTCAGTACTGTTTTAGGTGATCTGATTATATCAGTTAAATAGTTACCTTTTGACATATGTGTACTGCAAGTAAGAATAAAGCTTACTTATAGTTTAAATATAGATATATTTATTTATTGTGTCAACTAGATGATTTGCAGAAGTCCATTAGGTATTCCGTAGCCGAAGGCGAAGGATACCACGCGGAGGAACCAACATCAAATATGCTTTTGTAGCATGGTCAAATAGAGGTGAAGTATAATCAATTATGTCAAAAAGATTAGTTCTCTTTTCCCAACCATCACCTACGGTTTTTGAAAAGCTCAAAACTATTTTGTTTCCCGAATACTTGACCGACAGAGTTTTTGCTTATATGCCATCCGATGGTTCTGCTGATGAGGCCAATGCTAAATATAATCCCATTTGGCAAGAGTTTGCCACCAGCAATAATGCTCAGTTTGTTTTTATAAACAACTCTAAAAGAGGGAAAGAATCTGAAATTGAAAAACAAAAAGCCATGTCTGCCAATATTTTAATTATTTCTGGAGGCAACACTTTTACACTTTTAAATCATCTTAAATTATCAGGACTAGGAGACACCATTAAAGAATTTTGGCAAAAGGATAATATTGTTTTGTCAGGATTCAGTGCCGGTGCAATTGTCTTAACTCCCAAAATTGATATAGCCAGTCAACCGTCAGGTCTTAATCCTGAAGATATGTCAGACGAAAACCTTGTTGGCATCACCGATTTAACTGGATTAAATATTATTGATTTTGAAATTTGGCCACACTATTACGAAGAATTTGATAAAAATACTTTGGAAAAATATCAAAGTACAAGTCCAAATAAAATCAAAACTGTCGGTGACGAGGAAGTTATAGTTATCGATCAATAGTCGTAAAATCGTTCCACTGTGCGAGCTATTATCAATACAATACGGAAAGATACGCCCTAATGTTTTAATGATATGGTTAAATAGAGATATTATCAAATTCCTCCATACTCATATTCTCTCCACACTTTATACCCTAATTTTCCATACCACTTATCCAGATATGTCCAGCCAAGAAAGCTGTTTTTAACTCCTCTGTCTTTCAGTACTTCCGTCGCTTTAGCCGCCAATGCCAACCCAATTCCTTTATCTCTTTGATTTTCTGCTACCCCCAATGCCCCAAACCCCCCTGCTTTATTTAATAGCTTTGACCAAACGAAACCTTTCTCACCCAATAACATTGCTGACCCTAATATCTTTTCGCTGTCTTTAACAATAAAAATATTTTCATAATGTTCTTCCCTAATTGCGTTTTCAAAGAACTTTGTCCATTCAGGAAAGCAGGTTTTTTCAAAAGTAATTAAACCACCCGCCTCCTTAACCTTTAATGTTGTAAATACCAAATTTAAATCTTTAATTCTTTCCATTATCTCTTTTGGTGTTTGATAATTTTCCAAATTACCGGCCATATCTAAATTTGATTCTTCTACTTTTAATCCATTTTTCTTAAAAAAGGAAATTGCATCTGGTAAATTAGTTGGTACCCCCGGCCAAAAATAATCACCAGCACCACAGCCAATGAACACTTCTTTTGCTCCAAACTTATGTAAACATTCCTTTGCTACTTTTAGCAATTCCATACCCACCCCTTTTCTTTGATAATTTTTATCCACCATTACTAAAGTTATCTGACCTTTACTTCCGTTATATTGACCATTGATGAAACCAACTATCCTATTATTTTCTATTGCCACAAAGTTAAAACCATTACGGACTCTATCTATCAGTCTTTCTTTTTCAATTGGCCATTTGTCTACCAACACCTGATTCCATAGATAGAGTATTTGCTTAAAATCACCACTCTCAAATTTATTTATTTTCATTTGTCTTAAGTATATCTCTTAATCCAAAGTTCTAAAATCATTCTACCCGCTTCGCCCAAAACACATTTACTCCAAATCGAAATCAAAAAATACCCCCATTTCTGGGGGTATTTTTAAGAGTAATTTAAAATTACCGATTCCTGTGCCCCATGCCATATTTGGCTCTGAAGGCGTTCAATAGGGTTGAGTCACCTTTTTGAGAAGCTAGTTGAGCGGTAGCAAATTCTTTGAAGTTGGCTTCGTTGACGAATCTGGTCGCTCCTCGGCCAGCCATATTGGCCACCCAAGCTTTATAATCACCTTTTTCAAAAGCCGTCACATTAGTAGCGTGTCTGGCTTCGGTGTAATTGGGGCCCTTAACTGTTGCATCGCCACGATAAGCCAATGCTGGAGTAAATGACTTAACCGCCACCAAGCCTAAAGCTAGAGTGGCAATTCCTAAAACAATTTGAGTTTTCATATTTTTCTTTATAACTTTATAACTTGATAAACTTATACTAGTATCGTCCATCTACTAGTAATACAAATCTCTTTCTAGTTTTCTTTCATCTTGTTTTTACCCATTCCATCCCAAGGTCGAACCTCATCTACTACAAAACTATTCGTTCCGGTTTGTTTACCAATTAATTTGATTTCTTCTCCAACTATCATTTGGACTCTACCTCTAATCAATGGATCACCACCGATGGTCCAAATTTTCCCAGCAAAATCTTTTATTTCAAAATAACTTTTATTTGTGCCAATTATCGTTCCAGACAAATAGCCTGCTTCCGGCCGGCTCCATGTTTCGATTTTTATTGGCACCACATGGCGGTAATAGGGGAGGTTGGTTTCCAGCCCTCTGTCAATTCTGTTTGCCCATCCGATTCTGAAAAGTCCGCCACCCAAAACCAGGCCAATGATTACCATAAACATTACCACCTGCCATTTTTGAAAACGATAGGCTTTTTTAGTCATTTCAAACAACGAGAATGACAAAACCAAGAAGACAACCACCACCACTAGCCATAAATAGGGGACGATAATATTATCAACCAACCCAAACCAAGATAAACCGAAACCGAGAACCAACAAAACAAGACACCCCATCAATCCAAAAACTAATACCCAATTCCTAATCACAAATTCCCACCTAGAAATCGGCTTAATTTTTTGTTGCTTAATAAGTTCTAGTGTTTCATCACTAATATTTTTTTTCTTTTTCATAGATTTTTCTAAATTGTATTTTTGCCCGGGATAAAAGTGTTGCCACAGTTCCCATCGGCTTTTGTAAAATATCGCTAATTTCGGAATAGTCTTTGTCTTCAAAAAATTTTAATACCAGTACCTCTTTATATTCTGGTCTAATTTTTTCCATAACCGTCTGGATATAGTCATTAAGATGCAACTTAATAGTTTCTTTTTCAATATTGGTATCAGCAATCAACCAATCAACAAACTCATCGTCATTTTCCATGTCGATTTTTACTGATTGTTTGTTTTTTTTCATAAAATTTATGGTTTTGTTGTGAACAATCCGGTAAAGCCAACTACTAAACTTTAAATCACAATCGCAATCATTTAGATGTTGGTAAGCACTAATAAAAGATTCTTGAACAACGTCAGCAATATCTTCGTCGGTCAAATAGGTGAATCGACGAACATAGTTACTTAATTTTCCCTCGTATCGTTTCATCAAACAGTAAAAATACTGGCTATCATCCAAAGACAACGCCACCAATTTCTCATCCTCCAAATTTTGGCAATTTTGCTCAATCATCAGTTATCTCTAGTATATATATAATTTTCTCTCCGATTTTCTTTCAAACATTCTCTGGTCCAAAGTTCTTTGGTAGATTATAATTCCAACATATGAATTATCTCGATTATTTACGACAATTTAAAATCGGCCCCTTTGCTATTTTTGATACAGCTCTTGCCTATTTGGCCATTTTTCTCCTCTCGCCCCTTTTAACCAAACTATTTTCTGTCTTTCACCTCTCTGTTTCCAGGGTTGCCCTGCTCTGGTTAACTCTACCCATTTCGGTCTTGTTCCATCTTATCTTTCGTCAAAACACACCCCTAATGAAAATACTCTCAGACCCCAGCCAATTCTCGTTTTATTTAAGCCTCGGCCTTCTTCTCTTAATGACCTATTTAGGTTTAAAAGATATAAAGCGATTATGAATCCTGTTAACAAATTTAAAGGAGAAGATGTCAGAAACCAAAAATTTCAAAGCCTTAATTTTGTTAATTTTGACTTAAAACTTACCTCCTTTGCCAATTGTCAATTTTTCGGCTGTAACTTTACTCAAGCTCTTTTTAACTACACCTCTTTTGTCAACTGTCATTTTTCCGGCTGCTGTTTAAGTGGTGTTGACTTTTCCAATCTTAAGGTAAAAAAATGCCAATTCTCTGAGACTTTAATTAATTACACCACTTTCCAATTATTCAAATCCGGCTCAAATTACGAGCTAGCCAAACTCGACTTAAGTTCCAGTTCTTTTTCTAAATGCGATTTAACTGAATCCGTTTTTAATTTTTGTGATTTAAAAAAAGTCAAGTTCTCCGATTCAGTTCTGGTGAAAACCATTTTCAAAAAATGCGATCTCTCTCACGTTGATCTTTCCACCTCCAACATTGAAGGTGCTATTTTTCCAGATTCAATTATCAATCAAACAATCTTAAATCTCGATGGCTTTATTAAGTTTGGCGGTTCCCGTGGGTTTATCTTAAACAAGTAACCTTAAGTCGTTATCGCCGCTCAAGTCTTTCTTTTCTAACTTCAAGTACACCCTCAAGATCAACAATGGTTGCCGCCCCCAATACAGGGTGTTTAATGTAATAATCGCACACTAAATGATTTCTCAAATATTCAGCCATATCTTGGCTAAATTTGTCCGGCGTAAACAAGGGAAAGCCTGTTAGTACATGATTCAAATAGTGTAGTTGCATCCTGCCCATTTCCCCGTCATCTGCTTGGTTCTCTCCTTCCCAGCCGCTCACCATAGCTCCCAAGCTTTCCAAATTTACAGGCACCACATCCACCATCGACACCTCATGATCAACTTCGTACAAGTCTTCTTGAATTTCAGTGGCCACTCTCCTGGTTTCGTCACTTTTGTCAAAACTAAAAACCACCACATCATAATCTGGATTATCACTCGGATCCTGAAACAAAAGTGATCCTCCAACAAACACCATCACTCCCGCTTTGTTCAATTCTTCTCTTCTTCCCTGAATTACTCCATCGAGTATCTTCCATTTATTTCGCACTAAATCCGATTTATATTCTCCTCTCATTCCGTAAGCATGAACCGCTCGGCTATTAAGTTCTTCCATCAAACTAATTATTCTCGAACCGATTTGTTCTGGATTAGTCAATATTGTCCTCAGTCTTGAAACTGATTCCTCTCTATCATAAGTAGTATCTGCCGCCCAATCTATTTGTTCTTCAATTGATTTCACTGTTAATTATTTTAACCTATTCGTTTCACCCTTGATATTAAGTGTATTTTTCGACTTTGAACTCATCGATGATAATGGTAGTTTATAAAGACAATAACCCCTGACCCGTCCTAGTTAAACTGATCATTAATATTGGGTAATAACACACAATCAACAACAAACAAAAATGCTCGGTATACTTAGTAATCATGGACGAAATTATCTCTTGCCCAACATGTCACCAGCCAGTTGAACAAACCGACTTTTTTTGCTCCACCTGTGGCAAAAATCTGCACCCTGTCCCGCCTTCCACCTCCCTGTCAAGCCAAATAGTCCTTTATCTGAAAACCCTCCTCCTACCACCTTTTGGTTTTATTTGGAGTTACCGCTATCTTCGTCAATCCGACTCCAAATCAAAATTAATCGGCCTTTTTACCATTGTAATTACTGTTATCGAAATTATCTGGCTCATTCAATCTACCTCCGGCCTCATTAACACCGTCAATCAGCAAATTTCTCAACAACAGGAACTCTACGGTCTTTAGAAACAGCGTATACTACAAGTGTGTTAGTTTTAATCTTACTTTTAATTGTCGCTTCCGCTATTGTTTACGTTTCCCAATTTAATTTTATGCCCGTTTCCGTCAATTTAGGCTTGCACACTTTTTCTGATATCCCTCTTTTTTATGTTATTGTCGGTTCATTTTTAGCCGGCCTAGTCTTGTCTTATCTTGCTTATCTCATCCACGCCATCTCCACCTCTTTTACTCTTCACGGTAAGGACAATGAAATCAAAAAAAATAAAGAAGAAATTCTTGAGTTAACCAAACAAGTTCACCAACTGGAGCTAGAAAATGAAAAACAAAAAAATAATGAAAACGTTAAGCCAACCGACCCCAACGCTTTGTGAAAAATCTATTTGGTCGTCTCTATAAAGCTCTTCATCTCACCAAAAAAATGCAACTGTTTGCCATGCGTTTTCTCCAAGACCAGTTTCTGGTTGGTGTCACCGGCATCATTTTCAATAGTCAAAACGAAATCCTTCTTTTTAAACACACTTATCGTACTCACTCTTGGAGCTTGCCCGGAGGCTATTTAAAAGCCGGGGAGCACCCACGCGAGGCTCTAGAAAGAGAAATTAAAGAAGAATCAGGTCTAGTGGTTAGTGTTGACGACTCTCTCAAAACCCGCACCGACCGTGATACTGCCCGGCTCGATATGTGTTATACCGGCATTTTAATTGGTGGCGATTTCACCCCCACTCCTGAAGTTTCCGAGTTTGGTTTCTTTTCTCAAGACAAATTACCCCTCCTTCGCAAATCCCAGGTCTTTCTCATCAACGAGGCCCTAAGTCAGCACCAACTGACTTCTTGACAAGTACTTCAATTGGTTGTATCATTTCAACAATGACAAATGATAAACAAAGACAAGGTCTTTCAACAGTTGTAATAATTTCAGTTATAGTCGTGGCATTCGGAGCGCTCTATTTGCTTACCCCCCACTCATCGACTACTCCGATTCAAACTCAAATCACTGAGCAAAAACCAGTAACCGATAGCTCTAATTGGACCGTTTATACAAATCCAACATACAGTTATAGTATTAAATTCCCAGCCAATTACCAGGTTCCACCTCAAACCGCCAAAGAGAAAAGTCAGTTGGGGGTAGATAATAATATTAGCCTTTATAAAATAAACCCGAGTGTTGGTGATTTGATCATTATTGATGTTAGTCAAAACCCAAACAATTTGTCTCTTGAAGATTATATGAATGAAAATTCTAAGTTATATGGCATCACTGGCCCCTTAGTTAGTTATAGTTTTAATAACTACGACTCTTTGTTAAACAAAAACCAACCCGGAACCAATGTCTTTGTTAAATACGGTCAGTATATTTACCATATCACTGCCCCCACTGCCTCCTCAGACAAAGAAATCGGTGACATTGTTAACACCTTTAAGTTCACAATATAAAAATATGTCAATCACTACAAAGCAACGCATTACCCTTTTTCTTAATCCTTCTGTTGTCAAACATGCTCGGGCTGAAGCCATTGTCGAGGATATAACTTTAACTGGTCTTGTCGAAAAAGCTTTAATTTCCTATTTGCCCAAAGAAATCGTCATTAAGAAACCAGAACTTTAGCTCGCTTTTGTCTTTATTCGTTTAGGAAGAAATTTTTATGACTACTACTGTAAATGGTCCTGGGAACCCAATTTTAACCACCCAAGTAAAAACTGGTGCCTCCAATCGGGAAACAATTGAATACTTGATTTACTTTGTCTTTGGCTTCCTTGAAGTTCTTTTATTTTTCCGCTTTTTTCTCAAATTAACCGGAGCTAGTCTCGCCAGCGGTTTCGTTGGCTTGGTCTACGGCATCACCGGTCTTTTCATCCTTCCTTTTGAAGGTATTTTTCGTCGTGGGTACGCCCCGGGCACAGGAACTTCTTCAGTTCTCGAGCCGTCAACCCTAGTTGCCATGATCGTTTATATTATTTTGGCCTGGGGAGTTGTCAAGTTAATTAGAATTTCTTCCGGTGAAAAACAAGCCTCCTAATTTATAAATTTAAAAAAATATGGGAATTATAGACATAATCATCATTTTATTAATTGTTTCTTGGTTGGGTGGATTCTCTCTTAAGATCGGCGGAGGCCTAATCCATCTGCTTCTAGTTATCGCTGTTATTGTTTTTATTGCCCGCCTTTTAGGTGTGGCCGTCTAATATGAACATCTCATTTTCCAATCTAAGTCCTCTTGCTTCCTTAGTCTTCGGAATTTTAATCCTTATGTTCCCTAGGTTTCTCAACTACCTCATTGCCGGCTACCTCATTATCGTCGGCCTCCTTGGCTTGGGTATCCTCAAATAAGGACTATTTATACTCGACTTTAGCGTTCTGAGAAAGGTCTTGAAGCCAAGCCGAAGCTGAAGCCTGGTCAGCTTGGGCAATCAACTCGTCTTTAGCTAAGGTTTGCAGTTCTTCTTTAGTTTTTCCGGTTGGTAGGCTACTTTTATTGGTCTTCAAAAATTCATCAATTTCCCCCTGAGTAATTTCTATTTTTGAGGATGACAACAGCGTCACTAACTTTTTAATTCTTATTTGCTTTTCCAAATCGGCCTTAGTCATCCCTGAAGCCTTAAGGGCAACGTCCAAATCCTGGCCGTCAGCTTTAAGTTGGGTCTCAATTTTACTAATTTCTTCATCAACTGCTTTTTGGTCAACCACAACTCCTTTTTTTGTTGCTTCATTAACTATCATCGCCTCCTGAATCATCATCTCAAGAATTTGCTTATTGTCCTGTTTTACCAGGGTCTTAAGGTAGTCAATCCGGCTTATCGCCACTCCATTAACTGTTGCCACATTCCAAAACCGAATATAACCAAAAATTAAAGCAATAATAATAACTGCCACCAACCCACCATGAATTACCACAATTTTTTTCATATGCTCACCATTATATAGTAAAATATATTTTATGAGTAAATTAAAATCCATCAATCCTTCAAATTATCAAGAAATTGGTAGCGTTGAAATATCTACTCCAGAAGACATAAAACAAAAAGTTAATTTGGCCCACCAAGCCAAGCAGTCTTGGAGAGAATTGGGTGTCAACAAAAGAGTTGAGCTTCTAAAAGAAGTTTTTGCCGAATTTAAAGCCAGAAAAGAAGAAATTGCATTATTGGAGTCGCAAGAGATGGGCATGCCACTCTCTGATGCCCTAATCGACGTTGATGGCACTCTCGATTATGCCACTTGGTATTTTGATAACGCCCAAAAGTATCTGTCACCGGAAACCACTTTTGAGAATGAAACCGAAATTCATCAGGTAGTTTTTGAACCCATCGGTGTTACCGCCTTAATTATTCCTTGGAACTTCCCCTTCGCCAACTTCGTCTGGGGAGGGCTTCAAGGTTTAATTTGTGGCAATGTGGTGGTTATGAAGCATTCCGAAGAAGTCCCGCTTTGCGCCAAATTAATCGAGCAAATAATGTCTGGCCACCATCTTCCTGCTGGCGTTTTTAGCGTCATCTACGGCGCTGGCGATGTTGGGGAATTTTTGGTCAATGAAAATATTGATTTAATCACTTTTACTGGTAGCACCAAAGTTGGCAAACAACTTTACGAGTTAGCTGGTAAAAAGTTTATTAAAGCCGTAGTTGAGCTTGGCGGTTCAGCCCCGGGAATAGTCTTTGCCGACGCTAATCTTGACGTTGCCGTCGAAAATATCTGTTTTAATCGGCTTCTCAACCAAGGCCAATGTTGTGATGGTTTAAAAAGGATAATTGTCCATGAAAGTATTGCCGATGAGCTTACCAACAGATTAAAAGTTCAATTCGAAGCCAAAGAGATCGGGCCACTGGTTGCCAAACGGCAGCTGGATCTGCTCGTTTCCCAGGTTGAAGATGCTAAAAATAAAGGGGCCGTCGTTGTCACTGGTGGTAATTCGCTCGAAAAAGAAAAAGGTGGTGCCTTTTTTCCGCCGACAATTTTGAAAAATGTCACTCCCGATATGAGGGTTTGGCATGAAGAAGTTTTTGGCCCGGTTCTTCCTGTAATGACTTTCAAAACGGAGGAAGAAGCCATCAAGCTCGCCAACGATACAGCCTATGGTTTGGGTTCTTATCTTTATGCTCAAGACGAAGACGTCATTAATAGAGTATCCAACGCTCTAGAGGCAGGTATGGTTAGTGTTAATGGCACCAATTATATTATGCCCTTCAACCCCTTTGGCGGTTACAAGAATTCCGGTTTTGGCCGGGAACACGGAAGATACGGCTTTCACGAACTAACCCAAATCAAAATCATCGCCAGAAATAAATAATTACTAGTTTATTTTTCATGCCCACTCCAAACAAAAAAGCCCTAATTTTATACTGTTGGTATGGAGACTCGGATTCAAATTGGTATCCTTGGCTAAAGGCCGAATTAGAAAAAATTGGCTACCAAGTTTTTGTCCCCCAGCTCCCAACCATGAAAACCGATTTACCCGACCTAGAATCTCAACTTCAAGTTGTAGAAAAAACTCTCGTCATCGATAATAAAACCCTAGTTATCGGTCACAGTCTCGGTAGTGTACTTGCTTTGCGGCTAGCCGAGAAATATAAATTTGAAAAAATGATTCTAGTTTCCGGTTGGGATTTTAACGATTTAACACCAGAACATCAAAAATTTTGGCAAAATCCAACTAATCACCAATTAATTAAAAATAATGTTAAAGAAATTTTCTATTTAACTTCCGACAATGATCCATATTTTACAGCCTTTCAAACCGAAGAAATGAGTAAAAGATTGGGTGCAAAATTTATATTAGTCAATGGAGCAGGCCATTTTACCAAAGACAACTTTGGTATTACCCAGATCCCCAAAATCCTCGAATTACTTTAAACCCCCACTGACAATCAACTCATGGAAATAAAAACAGCCAAAATTCGAGAATTAGTCCTAAAAGTTTTAAGAAAAAATGGTTATGACAACAAAGAGTCAGAAATTATTATCAACTCTTTACTTTGGGCTGAAAGAAGGAAATCGACCCAGGGGTTAACCAAACTCTTTGGCTGGAAATTCGAGAAATCAACTGAAGCCCAAAGCCCCGTTGTTTCTAAGTCTGAAGATAGCCTACTGGTTGTTGACGCCCAGCTCAATAATCACATTCTTGCCTGTCAACTAGCCACCAAAAAACTCCTAACTTCCGTAAAAAATAAACCGATTTTTGTCGCCGGAATAAAAAATGCCACTAATTCTGCTGGCGCTCTTGGCTATTACACTGCCCAAATCGCCACTGCCGGTTATGTAGCCATTATGATGTCCGCCGCTGATCCAGGTGTTGTTGCTTATGGTGGTAAAACTGCGGTTTTTGGCACTAATCCTATTTCTATCGCCGTCCCCACCAAAGGCGACCCGATTCTTCTCGATATGAGCACCGCTGCTCTAACTTGGGGAGATTTAGTTAAGTATGATCACCAATCACAACTTCTCCCGCCAGGTTTAGCCTTTGATAATCAAGGAAGACCCACCACTGATCCCAAAAAAGCCATGGATGGTTCAGTAACCACGTTTGATAAATCCTACAAAAGCTCTGGTCTCGCTTTAATGATTCAAATACTCGCCGGCCCGCTAGTTGGTAGTTTGTATTCCCGTAATTCCAATTATTGCCAATATGGCAGTCTAATTATTGGCATTAACCCCCAAAGTATGGGCGATAAGAATTTATTTATCGATCGTGTTAGTCAGATGATACAAGAAATTAAAACTAGCAACAAAGCGCCTGGGTTTGATGAGATCCTGCTCCCTGGTGAAAGAGGTTACAAAGAATCCAAAAAATCAATAATGTCAGACACCATCGACATTTCCTTGGAACTATATGAAAAAATAATTGTTAAATAAAAAATGGATATCGGTGAAAAGTGGATTAAAAGAAAGTTTTTCTTAAAAAACCTCCCCGATCTAAACGGAGCTATTAAGGAAAGTTGGCACAGATTCTATCTTTATCGAAAACAAGGCATAAATCTTCGCATTCAAAAAATAAACGATCATTACGAACTAGAAAGGATGGCCCCGGAAAACAATCTTACCCGAAATAAATTTACCATTCCCATCACCAAAGAAGAATTTGATTTGCTACGGCCTTTAGCAAAAAACGAAGTCAAAAGAGATAGTTATCAACTACCGGGGAATCCTCCCGCTTGGCTAATGATTTACCACGGTCGGTTTGAAGGTTTAGGCCGAATCGAGGTTCAGTTTGCCAACGAAGCCGAAGCTATAAAATTTGTTCCTCCTTCCTGGTTTGGTCAGGAGATTGGCCATACTCCTCTTGGCACCGAAGACAGTCTTTTGGACCTCACCACCTCCCAATTCCAACATCTTTTCTCCCAACTCCAGCAGGGGAGTCGTGAATAATATATAATACAGGTTACTAACGCTACCAAAAGAACTGTTCTTTCCTAAGCCTTGGTACCCTTTATGACCAGATTAACTTGCTTTGATGTTCTTATTGTCTACACCGAAACGGTTACTACTAGTGCCTCCGACCCTTCGTGTCTCACCCCATTTGCCTCCAATTCTCGTTATGAGTCCTATAACGCTGTTTATGGTTACTTTTTAGAAGTCTGCCAGAAATTCAATTTGAATGCCGCCTTTGCCACATCTGCTGACATTATTGGCCCTGGTTTTTGCCACAGTTTCTGGACTTTCAAAGATAGTCAGTGGTTAAAAACCAAATCCCCCTGTTTTTCTTATCTTATTTTTGATAAATTTTCTCCCACTACCCCTATTGCCAAGTCCCGTCGTCAACTGTTATTTTCGGACAGTAAAATCAAGCCTTTTAATGCTCCGGATTTATTTAACTTATTTTTTGATAAACAACTTACTTACGAAAAATTATCCGGCCACTCTATCCCCACTATCTCCATTGGCGATAAAACCCTTCAGAGTATAAAAGATGCTTGTCAAACTCTAACCGAACTAATGAGCCATCATCCTGGTTTTAATGATTTTAGCTCCGACATTATTATGAAAGACAAGTTTGGCGCCGGCGGACGGCATATTCATAAATTCAAAACCGGCCAAACCAAAAAGATGTTAACTACTATCCGTCACAATAGTAATATTTCTTACGTTATTCAGCCGTTTGCTAAGTTCGACCAGGGCTTCAATCTTCACAATCACCTTGTTGCCAGTGATATTCGGCTCATCTACCTTAACGGTCAAATTGTTCAATCATACGTTCGGGTTGCTAAATCGGGCGATTTTCGCTGTAATGAATATCAGGGTGGTTTATTAACTTATCTCCCCCTCAACGACATACCCGCCTCCCTGGTGGCCAAGTCAAATTCTATCGCCAAAGCTCTCGACAATGATTGTTCGCTTTACACTCTCGATTTTATTATCAGTAACAGTGGTAATGCCTATCTTCTGGAGGGCAACACCAACCCCGGTCTCGACTGGAACACTCAACCCACCGAAAACGAAGTTGAAGCCAAAAAACTTATTGGTCTGGTTGTCCAAGAGCTAGCCGTCCGCGCTGCCTTAGTCTAGGGGCATCTTTTTACTCCACAAACGTCAGAGCGTAGCCTTTATTGTCGCCTCGGCCGGTTCGGCCAATTCGGTGAATGTAGTCTTCGTAATTATTCGGCTCATCATAATTAATTACATGGGTAATATCGGCAATATCTAGACCTCTGGCCGCCACATCGGTGGCAATAAGAATACTTGTTCTATTCTCACGGAAGCTGGTTACAATCTGTTGTCTCTGGCTTTGCCTTTTCCCGCCATGAAGCCCCTGGGCTCGAAAACCCTTTTGAGCCAAAGATTCCGACAGTCTTTCAACAATTATTTGAGTCGACCCAAAAACCAACACTTTTTTAAACTCGGCTAACCCTAAAAGCTCATGTAACTTCTGTTCTTTGGCCTGTCTTGGCACTCTAACTATATTTTGCTCTACATGAGAAGAAGCATTGGCGGTTTTGATCGATATCTTAACCGGATTTTTCAAAAAGGTGTCAATCAAACCTTCTACTTTTCTGTCAACTGTTGCCGAGAAAAATAAAGTTTGTCGATTTTCTGGAATTTGGTTAATAATCGCTCTAATATCGTCAACAAAGCCCATATCCAACATTCGGTCAACCTCATCCAAAACAATCGTATTCATTGTTCTAAAATCGATCACCCTTCTTCTGGCCAGATCAGTAATTCTTCCTGGAGTTCCAATAATTATGTTTGGGCCTCTTCTGATGTCAATAATTTGTTCTCTCAAATATGCTCCGCCTATTGCTAGAGCTATATATACTTTTAATCCCGGAGTAAACGATCTAAAGTCCTGTTTAATCTGTTGGGCCAACTCTCTTGTTGGTGCCAAAATAATTATTTTGGCACTTGGATTATTTAAAACCTTGTTAATTAAGGGCAAGGCAAAAGCTGCCGTTTTCCCTGTACCTGTATCGGCCAATCCGAGCACGTCCCGATTGTCCATAATGCGGGGGATAGCTTGGTCCTGAATTTGAGTTGGTTTAATATAGCCTTTAGCTTTAACATTAGCCAACAGCTCCGGTCGTAAATTAAAATCATCAAACGAATTGGTCGTTTTAATTTCCTCAATTTTAAGAAACTCTTCTGCTTTCTTTATGTAAAGTGACGAGTCTATCTTTTTCCCGCCAAACCTTGTTCTTCTTTGGCCTTGGTTATTATTATTCCTTCGGAAACCACCCGAAAATCTGTTGTTATACATATATTTTAATAAACTGGCATCTCTAACCTATGTTAGGGGTAATATGCCCAAATTCATTAAAATACTCTTTCAAGCTTCAATCGGGCAGACTATTGATTTATTTGCCTAAATAAAATCAGGCCGTAGTCTATCACACCTTTTTCTTTTTTGTTGGTTTTACTTCAATTTCAGCCGGTTTCTCGCCTGCCATCATTAATTCCAGGATTTTCCCCAGCTTGGCGTTAATCGACACTAAAAGGTCGTTATTCTGGTTTTGAGCTTGTGGATTACCATAAGGTTTGTTTCCAAATTCGCGTCGTGGTCGGTCAAATCCTCCGCCACTTTGCCCCACCCTCTCAAAACAGTCACTACAATAGATTGGCTTGTCTCCTGATGGCATAAATGGCACCCGGCAATCCTTACCACACTTGCTACAAACTGCTGAATACATTCTTCTTTCTCCTCCCTCCCGTCTGCCACCATCATTTTTATTGAAATACCCCATATTTTTATTAAAACTATTAACCTTCCTCTGGTAAATATTCTTCGCCAGTTTCGCTTGTTGTTTGTCCGGCTTTAAGCCAGAGAATATAATCACACCCGGTCGCCTTCTTGGCCTCTCTGTCCCAGCCCGAAGTCGAACACTTTTTCATTTTTTTGCCGTTAGCCGTAGTGAACAAAACCAGGTTCTCCCCACACTTAGGGCATTTTTCTTCTAAACTTTCGGTTGTTCCATTAATCCACTCCACATAATCGCAACCAATCGCTTTCTTGGCTTCTTTATCCCACGATCCGGCACTACATTTTTTCATTTTCTTTCCGAATCTCGTCACTTGAAGCACTAGTTCAGCCCCGCACTTTGGGCATTTTTCATCCAGCTTTTTTGGTTCAACTTCAAGCCACTTAACATAATCACAACCCTCATTTTGTCTTGTTTGTGGATTCCAGGAGCCCTTGCTACACCTTTGTAGTTTTCTGCCTGTGGCTGTTTCCACCACCTCTCCTAATTGAGCTCCACATTTTGGACAATTATCGTTTGTTTGATTCACAGTTTATATACTAACATGTTTATTTAACGTTTCCACCATCTCTTCTTTCACCGCCAAGACTTTTTTCTTGGTCACAAAAGAAACTTCCTTGCATAAATTCTCCAAAATTTCCCACATCAGGCTACTATCTATCTTATTTAGAGTACTGCTATTTTTCCAAAAATATTTTAAAACTCGAACCGTCCTCTCCGGTTCATTTCGATATACATCTTCTTTGGCTGTCATCGAATCATACTCAATTTCTGTTGTTTCTTTAACTTTCAAACTTTTCATCAGCTCTTCGGCCTGTTTTGCTGTCAATACCTTTCTCGTTCCTGATTTGGTTAAATTCTTTATTGGAATTGAAGAAGTATATCTCTTGTCCGAACCCACCACTGGCTCATAAAAAACATAGGTTTCTTCCTCATCACCGGATTTTTGTTTTTTTATGGCCGTTATCAGGTGAATACACGAAGAGTCAATTATGTAATCTCCCACCGAATATTCTTGATTCATATTTCACTTCGAAAAAACCCACAAACTAATCAAAATCAACGAGCTTTTTTCCTAGTCACCTATTATACCAGGTTCGGGTCCAAAAAAATACGGCCCCGTAGGGCCGTATTTATCGGTTTTAAATTACTTTAATACCTGCTTCCGCCACCGTATCCACCTCTGTCGCCACCACCATAACCACCACTTCCACCTCGGGAATAGTTGTTGGTTCTTGGAGGTCGATCAGCCATTGGTCTGGCTTCATTGACAGTCAATGTTCGGCCATCAAGTTCTTTACCGTTCCACATCTCAATCATTTTGTCAGCATCAGCGTCTTCAGCTTCCACAAAACCAAATCCTTTAGATTTACCCGTGAATTTGTCTTTAATAACAGTTGCAGAAATAACGGTTCCTGCTTGAGCGAATGCCGCTCCCAATTGATCATCGGTTGTGCCCCAAGAGAGGCCACCGACATATAGTTTCTTTGCCATAAATGCAAAATTAATAATTGTAGTGACCTCTTTGCTAAACTCTCCGAAAAATCCCTACTTGGCTATTATAACCTATTCTTCCTCCAGTACATCATCCAAGTTGCCATCATCAGTTTGCTTTACTACTGGTGTCGGGTAAACAAACTGCCAGCTATCAGTTATTTTACCCCAAGCTTCCTCTAAAACGTCATTTTTTGTAAAACTTCTGCTTATTGTTACCAGCACCTCGCCGTCAATCACTCCGATAGTTGTTTTGTCCGGAGAAACTATCTTTTTCCCTTGCTTATCACCCAAAGTGGTTTCAATTGCCTCTTTTCCAGCCCATGAATCAATTGATTTATAGCTATTATCAGCCATCAGTATCTCAATTTTCCCTTCACCGTCAGCTGTTGTCAGTGTCAAATTGGCATAATTTTTATCGTCTTCCGGGTGGTTATTTATTTTAATTCCATCTGGGTACTCAAATTTAAACCCCGCTCCATCTTCCCAAGTTAGGTATTTGTATGTTTTTTTAACTTCTTCTGTTGGTTTTACCGCCATCTCCACTTCGTTAGCAGTATTTATTTCTTCTTTTGGTTTATTGGTAGCTATCACCGCCACTCCGGCCAAAACTACAACTACAGCAATTATTCCGACTTGGATTTTAGTTATCATTAAGCTATTATAGTGCCAATGAGTAAAATTGTCAGCTTGGTTTTTATCCTTGTCCTTTTTGTCTTTGCTGTCTCACCAGTTGTTGCCGCTAAAAAACGGATATTTAAACCATCTTCGGTTTCTGTTTCAACCTCAGTAACTCCCTCTGTTTCCGCCCGGCTTACCGGCTGGAAGCAATACTTAAGCCTAAGTTTTCGTGGTGTTGCCTCCACCACTGGTATCACCTATGAATTGACTTATGCCGGTAATGGCACCGAGCAGGGAGTTTTTGGTAGCATTAAGCCCGAAGAGGGGAATGTCACCCGAACTCTATTTCTTGGCACCTGTTCCAACAAAGTCTGTGTTTCTCACAAAAATGTCGGTAATCTCCGGCTCACTATTACCTACAAACTTAAATCTGGCAAAGCTCTTGTCAAAAATTACAAAGTTAAGTACTAATATGAAAGGCTTCGTTGAATTTGTTAGGACTCAAGGTGTTGTTGGCTTAGCTGTTGGTATAATTTTGGGCGGTTCAGTCAAGAATCTTGTCACCTCCTTAGTTAGCGACATAATAAATCCCATCATGGGTCTATTTCTTGGTTCGGCCGGTAGTTTAAAAGAAGCTTATCTGTCAATTGGCCCAGTTAAACTCATGTGGGGTAATTTTGTTAATTCCGTTATCGATTTTGCCATAATTGCCGCCGTCGTTTATTTTGGTGTCACTGCTCTCAAGCTTGACAAGATCGATAAAAAGAAAGAGTGATCATTGCCAATTCTCCGGCTTCTCCGCGAGATAGTTGTAAACTTCTAAAAATAGATCGGGAAAGCGGGAAAACTTCTCATCATCGTTTTTACGACCTACCCAGTCTTTTAACCCCAAACGATATTTTGGTCTTTAACGACACCAGGGTTTTTCCCGCCCGTCTTTTTGGTCAGAAGCCAACCGGTGGCAAAATCGAAGTCTTATTGCTCGAACAACTAAAGGGCTCAAATTGGCAAGCCATCTCTTCTCCTCTCCCTAAATTAGGCCAGATTTTAAAATTCGATAATTTATTAGCAACAGTTATTAAAGTTGATCCGTCCTTCGGTAAAATCGAAATAAAGTTTAATTTAGTCGGCAATGATTTTTTTGATGTTATCAATAAAATTGGTCACACTCCTTTGCCTCCGTATATTAATTCCAGCCAGGCAGAATCAACTCTTCGTCGCCAATATCAAACTGTTTATGCTCAAAAAATTGGCTCTGCCGCCGCTCCCACCGCCGGTTTGCATTTTACCAACCGTCTGCTTAACAAACTCGAAGATATAGGAATTCATCGCCAATATATTACCCTTCATGTTGGTTTGGGCACATTTCAGAGCCTTCGTCCGGAAAACCTGAAAACCGGCAAGCTTCACACCGAGCATTATTATATTAATTCGTCTACCGCTAAATGTTTAAATGACTTAAAAAATCGTGGTTTTCATCTCATTGCTGTCGGCACCACCACTGTCCGTTGCCTTGAATCAGCCGTTTCTAACGGCCAAATCAGAGCAGGGGAAGGCTCGACAGACATCTTTATTCGTCCTGGGTACAAATTTAAATTTATCGATGGCTTGATTACCAATTTTCACCTCCCCGATTCTAGTCTTTTAATGCTTGTCTCCGCCTTCGTTTCTTCCCCTTCATTTATCACCAAAGCTTATCAGGAAGCAGTTAAAAATAACTATCGTTTTTATAGTTTCGGCGACGCCTGCTTAATTCTCTAACCACTTTTCGTATCTTGTTTCTAGTTTCTTGGCTATCTCTCTTGCCTCACTCTCTTTAAATTCATTTACTCCAATCGGTGCCGAGAATCTCACTCTTATTTTTGGTAATATCCTTGACAAACCCGGAATCAACCGAAAGTAATCCCAATGAGTTGTTCCGGAGATATTGGCCATAATTATCTTTAAATTTGGGTTTGTCGACCCCTTAATCATATATCCTACTCCCGTAAACCAACGCCCGTTGGCACTTCCTCCTCCCGGGAAAATAATCACCATTTGGCCACCACTCAATCTCTCTGAGGCCAGAGAAATACTTTGCCTATTTTTAATCTTTTCTTCGTCTTCTCCCATTTGGCAATAGCTATGCAATTTGGTAAATAGCCTAAATTGCCAATTTTCTGATATTTTTTTATTTTTCGCCCGGTGGTTGATATAAACCGGAATAATGTGCCGGTCAATATTTTTCCCCATTCCCAAAAGTGAAGACATTGCCACCATGGAAAAGTCGTCTCTATCGGGTAACCCTGCCATGATCACAATTACATCTGACTGATGGGGGTGGTTGGCCACCACCACCACCGGACCTTTTTTAAGGGCTACTTTTGTTTCCTCTGAATCATAACTCGTTTCCACTTTAGTGTTGGTATTGGTCGCTAGTTTTTTCACCGTCGCCATCAGCCCCATCTCGCCAATCTGGCTGTCAAAGTGCCGAATTCTACTGCCCACGAAGGTCATTTCACTTATATTGCTCATTTTTTAGTTAGTCGCCAAATCTTAATCAACTCGTTAATTATTATTAGCCCCGATGGCAGGATTATCATTATTTTTATCACTGTCCTCGACTTAACAATCTCAATTAGATTCCCTATCCAAGGAATTATCGCCACTACTTTACCAATTACTAAACGCGGTTCCACTGGCTCGTCCACCGCTTTATTCATGTCTCCCCGGGTCACGTAAACATTACCGCCGATTCTATCTACTCTGTGGGTAATTATTTGGGCGCCATTTTCAGTCTTTGCCCAAAAAGAAATTATTTCTCCCTTTTTATATTCTGCTTTTGGCACAATCACCACCACACTTCCATCCCTAATTGTCGGTTCCATCGAGCCACTGCTGATAATATCAATTCTTATTTTACCCACCAGCTCTCTTCCTGTTACCCCCGTTAGTAAACAAACCAGAAACCAAATCACAATCGAGAGATAGTAAATTACTTTCATCAGTCCATTTTAGCAACTACTTAATTGGCCAGCGTTACCAAATTCGTCAGCCTTTTTTCGTCTTTAAATCCACCACTTTCCCCTTGATTTGGTCTTTTTGTTTTAAAAACTAAATCAAACTGGCACGACAGATTCTGTCCTCCACCTCCCTTAAGCTGTAATATTCCAATCAAATTTTCCTCATCGCCACTCTTTAACTCTAATTCCCAGTTAAATTGGTTAGCTTTTCCGTCATATTTAACTTGCCCTGCCAGATTAATTAATTTTAAGTTAAGCTGTGAGCAGGCCATTTCGCTTCCTCCGATTTGTTGGTAACCGCCGGAAATTTTGTAATCAAGCTCTCCGATATTCTTTATTTTTACCGCTCTTACATCAAATCCGTCGGGCAATAGTCCCACTGTTTGAAACCAAAGGTTAATTGGTTGTCGGTTAACAGTGCTTTGCGAACCCAATTCTAATGTCGTTGCTCTTATTCGATTATTGGCCACAATTTTTTCCACGCTTAAATCAGCATCAGTCATCTCTGTCCACAAATTAAGAGCCAGCATTATCATAAACAAAAACTTTATCGCCACCACTCTTGGGTTGCTCTTAAGCCTGTTTCTTGAAAATCTTCCTGATTTCATCGTAAGCGATTATCGTCATTGGCACGATAATGAGTATTATCAATCCTGTCGGTGTTCGGCTGTAAGCCACCACATAACCAAGTTTTGGTAGAGTAAAAACTACCTTGCCTATTATCTTGGCCGGAGTTATTTCCTCCTCATCGGTCGTCTGATTGGCGTCACCCTTGGTTGTAAACGGTCCGTCGCTGTTTTGGTTATCGCCCACAATTCGGTGAGTCACTACTCTTTCTTCACTGTCTTTAAACGTAATTACTTGGTTTCGGTAATATTTCGACTGTGGAGCAACAATAATAATATCTCCAGTGTTTATTGTCGGCTCCATTGATCCCGACTGAACAATATATGGTTTAGTTTTAATAATTCCGTTTGAGTTTGTCCAAAAAGATAAGGCCAGCATCACCGCCACTAACCCCACTCCGATCCACACCCCCACCTCCCCCAAATATTTTAAAGTTAATTTTATATTTTCCATTTTCTCAAATTAAAAATTCTTAATTTTAAAAATTAGGATTTGATTAAAAATTTAAAATTAAAAATTAAAAATTTTCTAAACCAATCGGATGGGGGACAGACCTTTCTGCCTCCCCACCCGATGTTTACCAGTCAACTATTCCTCAATGTTAGTTGGTTGGAGTTGGGCCAGTAATCAACTGCACCAATCTAAAATCTGTGCTAAATGCCACTGAGTCGCTTTGGATTTCATTGCCATAAGCGTTCTCGTCGGCAGACCAGGCAACTCTGACTGTCTTAGTTGCTCCGGCGTCAATAATGACATTCGGTAGTGCACTCCAAGCTGGGCCGTAGGTAGCCGTATCGTCAGTCGATAAGGTTTTTCCGGTTATGACTTCGTTTCCATCTAGGCTAACCACGGTTTGTAACACTGCTCCCATCTCGCCAAGATTGTCTGCTGCGCAAGCAGTCTCGGTCAGTCGTTCTGGCTCATTACAGCCATTTTCCGCGTTAACTACGTTCTGAAAACGGAAAAACAATCGGCCGGGGAGCGATCCGGTATTCCTGATTGTCCAGGTTTTTCCTCCAGAAATTCCCCCGGAAGCACCGATATTAGTAACTACAAACGGCTCATTAGCCACATTGTTATCTCCAGTTACCGACATATCCAATGTCCCTACTGTGAATTGGCTATTGTTAACCGTCTGTCTGGCCGAGAAGAAGGCCCTGGTAGCCGCATATCCGCCTGTCACCGCCAGCAGGATGACCAAAGCGCTGATGAGTATCTTTTTGTTTCTCATATTTTTGAAAACCCAAAGAAAATCCACCGCCTGTACTGATGGCCAACTCTTTAGGTCACTTAATAATGTTGTTATATAACTAAAACACTCGGGAAAATTAATGTCAAGGACAAAGCACTATAAGTCCGAAAAGCCAATAAACTTAAAAGTAATACGTTAGATACCAAACAAAGTAAACGATACATCAGATAAGCATAAGCTTATATCATATCTGTTATAAAGCAATATATTCCGTAATCATACGCACAATCAATACACATGATAATAACATACCCAAAACACATTGCAACCACATTCTTTACATCCCTTTTTGACGAAATTTAAAAATTTCGAAGTGAAACGAAGTCCGTCTCAGACGGAAAGAATTTTAAAATTGATTTCAAATTAAAAATTTCAAATTAAAAATTTGCTATTATATTGTTCCCATGTCCACCGAAGTCATTTTTGACTTAGAAACCAAAAAGATATTTGACGATATTGAAGGCAGTAACCCTGCCGATCTTGGCGTTTCTCTTGTTTCTCTCTATCAGCGCCAAATCGATGACACTAATCAAGAGGTTGACGGCAAAATGTTTAGTTTTTGGGAAGAGGATTTTGCCAAAATGTGGCCACTCTTTACTAGTGCTAATCGAATAATCGGTTTCAACTCTCTTAAGTTCGATGTCCCAGCCCTTTTTCCTTATTGCCCCTTTGATTTTAAAAAGTTACCTCACTTCGATCTTATGGATCACGTTAAAGGAACTCTCGGTCATCGTCTATCTCTTGATGCTATCGCTTCCGAAACTCTCAATCTCACTAAATCCGACCATGGCCTCAACGCCGTCTACTATTGGCAAGAACATACTCCCAAAAGTTTAGCTAAACTGAAACACTACTGCGAGAACGATGTTCTTCTTACTCGTGATGTTTATGACTATGGTTTTAAAAACAAAGAATTAAAGTATAAAGATCGTTGGAACACCCCCCGCGCTTTTCCCGTTGATTTCTCCTACCCACTTTCTACTTCCACCCCCCAAATGGGATTGTTCTAAAATACATTATGGCTTACACAAGTACCTGGGTATCTCATTCGTCCATTTCTGATTTTCTTAAATGTCCCCGCGCCTATTACCTTAAAAATGTTTATCACCGTCCTCAAACCGGCCACAAGATTAAACTTATGACCCCGGCTCTGGCTTTGGGCCAAATCGTCCACGAGGTTCTTGAGTCTCTTTCCAAGCTTCCCACCAACAAACGTTTTTCCACCCCGCTAATAGATCTTTACACCAAGGCGTGGGGAAAGGTCAGTGGCCTTCAAGGCGGGTTTGCTAATAAAGATATCGAACATCGTTATTTTACCCGTGGCCAGGAAATGCTCTCTCTGGTTAAGAGTAACCCCGGCCCCATCTCTCGTCCGGCGGTTAAAATTCAGGCAGAAAAAGACCTGCCAAAATATTCTCTTTCTCCTGAGGATGACATCATTCTTTGTGGCAAAATTGATTGGTTAGAATATCTCCCCGAATCAGATTCTGTTCATATTATCGATTTTAAAACCAGTACTCGCGAAGAAGACCCCGACTCTCTTCAGTTGCCCATCTACTATTTACTAGTAAAAAATTGCCAAAAACGACAGATAGCCAAGGCTAGTTATTGGTATTTAGAAAATGATACCGGTCCAGTTGAAAAATTGCTTCCCAATTATGAAGATTCAGTTAAGGAAATTCTAACAATTGCCAAAAAAATCAAACTTGCCCGTACTTTTGGGCGCTTTGTCTGTCCAAATAATGGTTGTTTCCATTGTCTTCCCTACGAAAAAATTGTCAACGATAAATGCCAACTTGTTGGCCAAGACAGTTATGGTGCCGATATTTTTGTCGATTTATCCAGTAAAGAAAAAATTCCTGACAGTATTATTCTCTAATCTAAATTCTAGATTCGTATATTCGTAAATTCATGATTAGAATCAATAAATTTCTTTCTTCTTCCGGCCTTGCTTCTCGCCGTCAAGCCGACAAACTTATTGCCTCTGGTAAAATCCTAGTCAATGGTAAAGTCGCTACTCTCGGCCAAAAAATCAATCCCGATTCCGATAAAATCACTTTTAATAATCAAGTTATCAAGTCCTCCACTTCCGATAAATCAACTTATTTGATTCTCAATAAGCCAAAAGGCTTTATCACTACTACTGCCGTCTTTCCTAATCAACACAGCGTTATGGAATTAATCAATGTCCCAAACCGGGTTTTTCCTGTCGGCCGGCTCGACCAAGACACCACTGGTTTGCTCTTATTCACCAACGACGGCGGTCTTACCAATCGCCTAACCCATCCCCGCCACCACCTCCCCAAAACTTACCTTCTCACTCTCAAATCTCTGCCCTCCAAATCACAACTCGTTCAACTTACTACCGGCGTTCATCTTGACGATGGCCTCACTCTTCCTGCCAAACTAAAAATTATTTCTCACCATCCTCCTCAAATTACCCTTACTATATTTCAGGGTAGAAATCGCCAAATCAAACGTATGTGTCAAACTCTCGATCTTGACCTTGTTGCTCTCCATCGCACCAATCTCGGTCCTCTCCAACTTGGTGATTTACCTATTGGTCAATACCGTCAGCTTACCCCCACCGAAATCACCTCTCTTAAAAAAAGTTGTATAATGACCTAATGGTAGAGAAACCTTCCAAAGCCAAATCCGATTCGGCCGAAAAAACTACCTTCCTCCTGATTCTTTGTTGTTTCGTTCTCATCGTCTCCTTTCTTCTCACCTTCCTGCCTTTTCTTTCTTCTCCCATTTCTCGCTAGTCACTCCTCTAAAACTCTTTTCCCTTATCATCGCATAACCTAAGTCTCCCAAGATTTTTTTATGATCCACCCCATGTATTTCTTCTCCATACGGCACCACCTCTACTGTTCTATCTAAGATCCAGGATCTAACATCCAGGATCTCAATATCCGGTCGATAATACATCATCGGATCGCCAAAACTGCCAATCATGTAAACTTTATTCGTTTTCATATCAGAAGCCAACGTTTTCCAATCCTCACGGTGAAACTGCGGAAATAAGACATAAACCAAGCTAAATACCAAAAACCCCGCCGTCACCACTCTACTTTTCCCAATCACCAAACATAAAAGCGGGATTAAGTATAAAAATCTAAAATACTGGAGCATCGGCGCCCAAAACGAGAGGATTAGCCCTAAGGCCAGGGTTATTCCCACCACCGCCATTTCTTGCTTCTTTTTAATAATTTTAAGTCCGACTATTACTGTCCATGCCCCAGCAATCAAGTAATAAACAATTTTGGGGTAAAAACTAATCCGTCCCGAGAAAAATTTAATTGGCATTAACAGCAAGTTTTTAAGTTCTACTTTTCCTAGCACCAAGTTCCAATTAGCGACTTGCGAGAGCATTATTTTTGAGTTTTGCCACTGCCTCAAAAACAACGGCGCCAATATTAATCCCGCTCCTACTAATCCAAAATTATTCTGCCCTATTTTTTTAAATTGCCTTGCGGTCAACCAATAAATATTCATCGCCAAAATCGGCAAAACACTCCCGTAGTAAGTCATCACTGCCAGAAAACTAAAAAGATTAGTTAATTTTGTTTTATTATTTTTAATCGCCCACCACCACAGCATCAGAAACATTGTTGCCATTGAGTACATCCGCGCTTCTTGGGAATAATACAAAAGTAGGGGATTAAAGCCCACCAGTATTGCCGGCCCCGCTCCGCCAATTAAATAAATTACATAAATAGTTGCTAGTGAAAAAATTACTGATGGCATCCGTAAACTTACTTCCGAATAGCCAAAAACCTCTGTCCAGGCCTTAGTCACCAAATAAAACAGCGGTGGGTGAAAATCATTGACACTAAATTTTGTCACTATCTCCTGATAACTATTATTTTTCACCACGTTAGCCGTCACCGCTTCGTCCAGCCACAGCGATTGATTAATTGCCACTAGCCTTATGGCCAAGCTTATTGCTATTATTATCCCCACCTTCATTAGTTGATTTTATACTACTACGGACCAGCGTAAACTCATTACTATTTTTATTCTCGTTCTCACCGACATTATCGGTTTTGGCTTGTTTATTCCATTATTTCCTCAAATTGCCGCCAATGTTGGCGCTAGCCAGTTTCAGTTGAGCTTTCTTCTGTCTGCCTATCCTCTGGCTCAATTTTTTGCCTCTCCAATTTTAGGTTCTCTGTCTGACCGTTTTGGTCGTCGCCCCATTTTATTTATTAGTAAACTTGGCTCGGTCGTCGCCTATTTGATTCTTGCCTTCGCCCGATCCTTTCCTCTTTTACTTTTATCTCGTCTCATCGACGGTTCCACTGGCGGCAACATTCCTGTCGCCCGGGCCTACATTGCTGATATCACCACCAAAGAAAACCGCTCCCGTGGCATGGCCGTTATTGGTATTGCCTTTGGTTTGGGCTTTATTATTGGTCCAGCCATTGGCGGATTACTTTATCAAGTCAGCCACACCACCACTGTTCCTCTCCTTTTTGGCGCCAGCCTTTCACTTTTCTCCTCCCTTTTAACTTGGTTTTTTCTTCCCGAAACCGTTACTAAGCCGGTTATTTCTTCTCCTCTTGTTATTAACCCTCTTCGTTCACTTTCTTATTTTAGTCTCAAAACCGTTTTAGGTCGACTAATTTGGGCCAATTTTCTTATCACCATTCTTTACTCCGGCTTTCAAACCACCACCACCTTTTTTTCCACTGCCGTCTTTGGTTTTTCTCCCGGCCAAAATGGTCAACTCCTCATCTACATTGGTGTACTTGGTTTTGTTATTCAAGGCCTCTTTGCCAAAGTTACCATTCGCCGCCCTGTTCTCCTTACCATTGTTGGTATCATTGTCTCTGGTCTAGGCATCATTTTCGTCTCCCAGGCCGGCAATCTTCCTTTGTTTTATCTGGCCCTTGCTTTCAGTTCTTTTGGTAGTAGTTTGGTGGGTATCTTCTTAGCCACCGTCTTTTCCTCGGCCAATGACAAGGTTGGCGAAGGGGAGTCGATGGGCGCTCTTGATGGCACCGGCTCTCTTGGTCGTATTTTTGGCCCCGGCCTCGCCGCCATTTTTATTACCGGGCACCCCCGGCCACTTTACCTTGTCCTTGGCCTCCTCATGCTCCCTATCGCTCTCTTCTTCTCTCAATCCCGCAAAAGCCCCACCTTATAACCCATATCGGGAAAGTGGGGCGTTGCCAATCCGAATCCGCGGCAATTCTAGTCTTTTTGAAACACACAATCTTCGACCGCTGTAAGTCGTAAAAGCTAGTTTATATTCCATTTTAGTCAAAATTTCCTTGGCAAATTTTCCCGGAGTGCCATAAGGATAGGCAAACAATTTTGTTTGATTCAAGCCTTTTTCTTTAAGTTGGCCGTCGGCCAGGGTTATTTCCTTTTCTATTACTTCTTTTTTCCCTGTCGCCGGGTGGTGAGACCAGGTATGGTTGCCAAACTCCACTATTCCAGAATCATTCATTTCCCTCATTTTGTCCCAACTTAAATAATCTGGGTTGTTCATCAATCCTGTCGGGGCAAAAATTTCCGCCCTAAAACCAAAACTTTTAAGCAGGGGAAAAGCACTGGTGTAACTATCCTCATACGCATCATCAAAAGTTATCAGCACTGGTTTGGTTGGCAGGGGTGTATTGTTATCAAAAAAATTGACTAATTGCTTAGCCGAAATTGAGTTGTAATTCTTGCTTTTTAAATATTCAAATTGTTTTTGTAAATATTCCGGGCTCACCGACAGCCCTGTTTGCTTGTATTTAATCGCCGTTTTGTTGTCCTGAATATGGTGATACATCAACACCGGCAAGTTAACACATTTATCCGCTGCCCTTACTGGTCCACTTAAACTCGCCCCCATCGCCAAAACTGCTAATATTAATAGTAACAACCTAAATTTATTTATGAGCCGATTATATTCCAAACCCGTCATAATTGTCACCGGCGGCGCCGGCGGCCTTGGCCGGGAATTAGTTGCCAGTCTTAGTTCAAATTTTCAAGTCGTTATTTTTGACATCAACCCTGATCTCTCGTCCGTTGCTAAAAAATTCGATTGCCTCGGGTTTCATTGCGACATCGTCAGCCCCAAACAAGTCCAAATTGCCGTCGATGGTGTCATAAAAAAACTCGGCCGGGTTGATATTCTCATTAATGCCGCTGGTTTATATCTAGATGGTGATTTATCTCAAAACGATCCCGAAAAAATTAAGAAAGTTTTTGAAGTCAACTCCCTTGGCCCGATTTTTTTGTGTCGGGAATTAATCCCCCATTTTAAAAAACAAAAATCCGGCCAGATTATTAACATTAATTCTTTAGCCGGCCTCCGCCCTAAAGCCCTTTGTTCTGTTTATCACGCCTCCAAATATGCCCTCAATGGTTTTTCCGAATCCCTGGCTTTAGAGCTCGAACCGTTTGGCATTAAAGTTAACCAAATTTTTCCCGATATCATCAACACCAGCTTTTCCAAAAAAGGCCACATCAAGCGCGATTTTTCCCGCTCCCTCGACCCCTCCGCCGTCGTCTCCCTCGTCAACTTTCTATTGAATCTCCCTCCCCACACCACCATCCCCGACGTCTCTATTCGCTATTTATAGTCTTTAAACTGGGAATAATCGCCGCCACCACTACCATTGCTCCTCCGATATAAGCAGATAGTGTTGGGTATTCCTTAAAGAAAATAAAAGCAAAAATTGTTGCAAATATAATTTCTACTGGAAGAATAATACTGCCAATTTGTGCCTCCAAATTCTTAAATCCATAAACTACTAAGCCAACGTTGGCAACTTGAGTAAAAGCGTAGATTAATAACCACATCCAACTTACGGGGTCAATGTTGGCAGGCAAAACTTCTCTAAATAAAATTGCTCCAACCAAAGCTCCAATCACCGATGCTACTGCATCCATCAGAACCATTTGCATGTTAGGGTAATTGTCAGAGAATTTTTTTGAAATCGTGTTCCAAACCCCAGTCATTAATCCGGAAATCAAAACCATTCCCGCATAAATCATTTCATCCTTTGCGATACTAAAACGATAAATAATCACCAACCCTCCTAGGGCAAATAAAAGAGAAATAGTTTTTACTAAATTCATCTTTTCTTTAAAAAATATTTTGCCAGACAAATAACCAGACGTAATCATTGCTGAGTAAATAATAAGGTAAACAGTGCCAATTTTTAGATGATTAAAAGCAATAAAGGTAAGAACTGTTACCCAAGACCCGGAAAGAAACCAAACAACTATCCATTTAATATCCTTTTTTAATAGTGGTTTAAGTTTAAAACGACCCAATAGAATAATTAGCCCGGCAATTAAAGCCACTACCAAATTACGAAGCCAGTTTTGGTTAAAATTACCAAATGCATCACCAATCATTCTCGAATAGATACCATACATTCCATACATCGCCCCGACAGAAAAAAGAGAGATTATCCCTAGTTTACGGTTTCTCATTACTAAGAATTATACAAGAGTAATTACGGGATTGACTAAAGTATTTATTTGTTTTATTCTAGCACATAGCCAAATAAAACCCGAAATGAATCAACCACTTGCTGATATTCTCCGCCCGAAAAATCTTAAAGACTTTATTGGCCAACAACATCTGGTAGGGGAGGGGAAGCCTCTCAAAATTGCCATCGACAATCATCAGATTTTTTCCATGATTTTTTGGGGCCCTCCGGGTGTTGGCAAAACCACCCTCGCTCGCATTATTGCCCGTGAAGCCCAAGCCGAGCTTTATGAATTGTCAGCCGTATCTGCCGGCAAAGACGATATCCGCAAAATCATCGGTGATAATCGTCCCCAGTTAATCCGTAAAATCCTGTTTCTAGACGAAATTCATCGTTTCAATAAAGCCCAACAAGACTATCTTCTTCCCTTTGCCGAATCTGGCGCTCTGACTCTTATTGGCGCCACCACTGAAAATCCTAGTTTTGAAGTCATTGCTCCGCTTCTCTCCCGTTGCCGCGTTTTCGTTCTCGAAGAATTAACCAATGACGATATGTCCAAAATCATCGACCGGGCTACTAAAATTCTCAAAATCAAAATCGCCACCAGTGCTCGTGATTGGCTTATCAACATGGCCAATGGTGACGCTCGCCAATGCATCACCATGATCGACAATGCCTTTACCCTTTACGGCGATCTGAAAATTGAATCCCTAAAAAATGCCCTCCAAAATTCTTTCCTTCGTTTCGATAAAAAAGGCGAGGAACACTACAACACTATTTCTGCCTTTATTAAATCCATGCGCGCCAGTAATCCGGACGCCGCTCTTTATTATTTGGCTCGAATGATTGAAGCCGGCGAAGACCCCAAGTTTATTGCCCGCCGGATGGTCATTTTTGCCAGTGAAGATATTGGGGTGGCCAACTCTTCCGCCCTCATGCTGGCCAACCAGGTTTTCCAGGCCGTTACTCAAATTGGCTATCCCGAATGTGCCATCAATTTAGCTCACGGAGTGGTTTACCTTGCCACCTCGCCCAAAAACCGCTCCGCCTACGATGGCCTTCGCTCTGCCCAAGCCGATGTTCACGAGCTTGGCAATCTCCCCATTCCTCTTAACTTAAGAAATGCCCCCACCAAGTTAATGAAAGACCTTAATTACGGCAAAGGCTACGATATGTATTCCAAAGAAGATTTACTACCAGAGAAATTAAGAGGCAAAAAATATTTTAAAAAATGAAATACCAAGCCGCTTTTTGGGATTTTGCCGGTGTCTGGTCGAAGGACTGGTTTTATAAATCCCTTGAAACCAGTCATCCAGACGTTTGGAAATTCATCCAAACCAAAATTTGGGGCCCAAATGACGACCATCGGGTTGAAAAATGGGTGCGAGGTGAATTAACCACCAACGACATTAACAGAATTATTTCTCAAGGGACCGGTATTGATTTTGAATTCCTTACCAAAACGTTTCATGATGATTTTGCCTCAATGACGATGGAAACAAGACATGTTCCAATAGTTATGGCATTAAAACAAAAAGGATTAAAAGTCGGTATGATTACCGACAACATGAAGGAGTTTTCCTCAATAACTGTTCCCAAGCATAATTTACTGGAGCTATTTGACGGCCATGTTTACAATTCATTTGATTATCGAATGCTTAAGGCCGAAGGACTACTTAATCTCGCCGTTGAACAAACCAATGCCGGATATAACACCAGTTTGCTGATTGACGACTCACCTCGCGCTCGGGCCGCTTTTGAAGCCCGCGGTGGCCACACTTACTCCTACACCACTTTCGAAATCTTTAATGACTGGGCCAATCAAAATTTATTAATTTAATAATCCACCATGGCATACAACAACAAAAAACTAAGCGATTTGTTTGAAAAAATAATTCAATTTAACCAAGCCAGGGGTTGGACTCCACTTTCTCCTCAAGATGTTGCCAAGTCAATCATTATTGAAGCTGCCGAATTGCTTGAACTATACCAATGGGATAGTAATGATCGTAATCTTGGATCTAAATCAAAATCGAAGGATATCGAAAAAATTAAAGCCGAAGTCGCCGATGTCATTTGGTATATCGTCACCTTTTGCCACGAAACCGGCATTAATTTAGCCGATGCTGTCGAATATAAATTAAAACACAACGAAGAAAAATACCCCGCCAAAATGTTTAATGGCCATCATAATGATGAATTTTACAAAAAGCGCAAAGCCGAATATCGGCAAAACAAACAATGAAAGACAAAATTAAAAAAATCACTCCCCAAGCCAGCACTCTTGATGAATTGGCCCTGCTCTTAAAAAAACTTTTTTCCGACATGTGGGATGAGGGCATTACCCAAATTGGCTATGTCTCCGGCATCATCACTGCCGAAGGTCCGGAAAATATACCAAAAAATATTTTACGGCTGGAAAAATTTACTGCCGAAATTAGAGGCAAATCTAGCTTCCCTATTTTTTCCGCCACCGATATTTTCGACGACGACTTATTTGCCCGCCTAAGTCTCACTGGCGCCAAAAACGCCGACTACGAAGTTTTCTGGCGCCAAATTCTAGGCTCCGGCTTTGTTACCCACATGTACATGACCCCTCGCTGGGAAATCTCCCACGGCGCTTGTGACGAGCACCAAGTGGCTAAAAATTTAAACATGGAGATCGTTTATATTTTTGATGAAATCTAAATCCATGACCCACACTAATATCGCCAAAGCGCTTACTGCCGGTTTATTAGCCGGTTACGGCGGCCAAACCGAATTTATCAATGTCACCCGTGGTTCGTTTCCTCTCAAATCCAGCCATTATCAAAAAGACAATCTTGTTTATCACGACGAATGGAATAATAACGGTGGTCAAGAAATTGTTAAATTTAAAGACGAAACTTTTACCCGTGTTTACGCCGGTGGCGCCAACACCAAAACTGTTTCTGCTGATTTAATTATTCAAAAATTAATTTACTTCATTAAACAGCTCGGAGACAAAACTAGACTTTTTTCTGTCGCCAAAATGTCCGATGGTGATTGGCAATATAATTACCAAATCTTAGACCAAGACCAAGATTTAGATATCACCGTTGGCAAAGAAATCATTACTTTTAAAGACCAAATCGTTTTCAATCATGTTTTTGTTTTAACTCCAGTCACATGAAACCCGGAGAATTTAGTCAAAATGTTTGGCGCCTTGCCCTCTCCATCCCCGAAGGCCGAGTCACCACCTATGGTTTACTAGCCGTTGCCGCTGGCGGCCACCCCATGTTGTCTCGGATGATTACTCACATTCTTTCCAAATCTCCCGATCACGATAAAGTTCCCTGGCATCGCATTGTTTACGCCGATGGCCACGTGTGGTTGTCACCCGAGCGGGAAAAAGCCCGGCTTAAACTCTATAAAAAAGAGGGGATAAAGCTCGACAAAAACCACAAAATTGTCAACTTCGACAACCTCGTCTATACCTTCTGATTTTACTTCTTGACTTCGTATTTTATTCGGTTTATAAAGTAAGTATGGGCATCAAAAACCAAGTCGCCATCTACAAATCTAAAACCGGAAAAGTTGGATTAAGAGTAAAACTCAAAAAAGGTTCAGTGTGGTTAAACCTTAATCAGATATCCAAGCTATTTGACACTGATAAGTCCGGTGTCTCAAGACACATAAAAAACATTTACAAAACAAAAGAATTATCACCGAAGTCAACTGTTGCAAAAATTGCAACAGTTCAAAGAGAAGGTGAACGGAAAATTACTCGTAGTATTGAATACTATAATTTAGATTTAATCATCTCCATCGGTTATCGAATCAATTCTTTACGTGCCACTCAATTTCGCATTTGGGCTACCAACATTCTTAAAAAATATTTAGTTAAGGGCTACGCCATCAACAAAACCCGCCTTCTCGAGCAACAAGAAAGCTTAAAAACTTTATCCGAAAATTTGGCCATTATTAAATCGAAAATCCAGTCACCACTATTGGCTGGCCAGGAGTCAGAACTTTTCCAAATAGTCAAAAACTACATTGACTCGCTTCGAATTTTAAAACTTTATGACGACCAACTATTAACTACTGGAAAATTAACTTCTGCACCAAAATTTGCCCTTGAATACGAAAATGCCATTCAAAATATCAATTATCTAAAAACAAATCTCCAAAAACAAAATCTTGCCTCTGACAATTTTGGCTTGGAAAATAGTCACAAATTAAAAGGTCTAATTGGTGCCATCTCTCAAACTTTCGATAATCGCGATCTTTATCCAAGTATCGAAGAAAAAGCCGCCCACTTACTTTATTTTGTCATTAAAGATCATCCTTTTGTTGACGGTAACAAACGTATTGGCTCAACCCTTTTCATTTATTTCTTAAGCAAAAATAATTATCTCTTTAAAACTAATGGCGAGGCCAAAATCAACGATCGGGCCTTAGTTGCCCTAGCTTTATTAGTTGCCGTTTCCGACCCGGACGAAAAAGACACTCTCATTAAACTAATTATCAATTTAATTAAAAATTAATCTCCACATGAACAAAGATCAAATTCTCCAATTTATTAAAAAACAATCTCTGGCTGTTCTCTCCACCGCCACCCCGAGTGGTAAAACTGAATCAGCCGTCATGGCTATTGCTGGTGACAATTGGGAAATTTATATGTCCACCGAAAGCGACACTCGAAAAATTCCCATTTTAGAAGCAAATTCTCAAGCCTCTCTTCTCGTTGGCGGATTAAGTAGTCCCTCTGTTCAACTTGATGGCCATTGTTTTATTTGCTCTAATTCCGACGCCGATTTTGTCAAAAGCCAGATTTTGGCCATCCACCCCGACACAAAAGATTATTTAACCCCAACCTCTGTGTTTTTAAAATTCGTTCCCTCTTGGGCTAGATTTTCCGACTTTTCCCAAAACCCCCCAACAATTGTTGAAATAAATTTATGAAACTCTTTCTCACCTCCACTGGCCTAATTCCTGAAACCAGGGCCTATTTTCTCGACTTACTCGCCAAAAAACCAGCAGAATATAATTTGGCTTTTATTCCCACTGCCGCCGATCCCGAAGTCGATAAATGGTTTGTTGAAGCTGATCTTAAAGAGCTCAAAGAAATTGGTTTTAAAATAAATATCGTTGATCTTAAAGATGATCCAAAAATTATTCACACCAATCTAACCAAATCTCAAATTATTTACGTTGGTGGTGGCAATACCTTTTACCTTCTTCATTGGATTCGAAAATCCGGTGTCGATAAATACCTTAAAGAGTTACTCGAAGACGGCCGGTATTACGTTGGTGCCAGTGCCGGCAGTATTCTCGCCGGCCCCGACATTTCCGTTTCCGGCTGGGATCCGACTTGGGACAGTAACGATATAAAAATCACCGACACCTCTAGTCTTAATTTAACCCACCTGGCAATCTCCCCCCATTACACCGAAAAAGAAGAGAAGGTCATTATCGATAAGTCAAAAAATTTCCCCTATGAAGTATTTCCTCTTACCGATAAACAGGCCATTTTAGTCGATAATAAAAATTATTGTCTAGTCGGCGTTGGTGGGCCGTCATTTGCCTACACTGCTATTCGTAACCTAGTTAAAACCATTCCTAAAGGCAAAGTCATGACCTATGGCGACGTAGGAAAAATTCTCAATTTAAAATCCGCCCGTGTTGTTGGTTGGGCCCTAAAGGGCAATCAAGATCCACTCATACCTTGCCACCGGGTGGTTCAAAAAGCTGGCTTTTTAGCCCAAAATTATTCTCTTGGTACCTGGATTGAGCAAAAGCGCCGACTCGTTGTCGACGGTGTCACTTTTATCAAAGATAATCAGGTTGACATGACCCGCCATCATCAACCATTTGTACTACATTCGTAGTAGGTATACAATAAAATCCGTGTTGCCAAAAGTTGTTACTATCAAAATTGCCGGCCCGGCCGGGGCGGGTATTAAATCATCCGGGCTTCTTTTATCCCGAATTTTACTCGACCATGGCGCCAATATCCGTGATTATTCTGAATATCCTTCTCTTGTTCGTGGTGGCCACAACACTTATCAAGTTTCCTTTTCGGGAGATGAGATTTTCGCTCCTCATTTTGCCGTTGATCTCTTTTTCTCTCTCACTCCCGGCCACTGGCAACAACACACTAAAGAATTTACTAAAACTAGTCTCGTTTTTGCTGAAGATGCAAAAACCATTTTGCCTTTATCTGATCTCTCCGCCGAAATTGGTGGCCCGATTTATAAAAACACCATTTGCCTTGGTGTCGTCGCCTTTATTCTCAATCTCGACAAAAAAATTTGTCAAAAAAATATTTCTTTGCAGTTCAAAGGTGATGAAAAAAACCTCTCCGCCTTTAATCTCGGTTTTGATTATGCTTCAGAAAAATTTAAAAAGTTAAAAATATTTAGAAATTGGAAATTAGGAATTAGAAATTTATCTATTTATGACGGCAACGAAGCCTTCGGTTGGGGTTTTCTTAAAGGTGGTGGTAATTTCTACACCGCCTACCCCATGACCCCGGCCTCCGGCGCTCTCCACTTTCTTGCCCAAAAGCAAGTGGAATATAACATTCAAGTTCTCCATCCCGAAGATGAAATTGCCGCCGCCTCTCTTTGCGCCGGCGCCGCCTTTGCCGGCGCTCGGACAGCTACCGGCACCAGTGGTGGTGGTTTTGCCCTCATGACTGAAACCATCAGCTTTTGTGGCGTGGCCAATTTGGGAGTTGTTTTTTACCTCGTTTCTCGCCCCGGTCCGGCCACCGGTTTGCCCACTTGGACCGCCCAAGGCGATCTCCTTTTTGCCGTTCATAGCGGCCACGGCGAGTTTGGGAAAATAGTTCTTGCTCCGGGCGATCAATATGAATCGTTTGAAATGAGCCATCAGGCTCTCAACCTCGCCGCCAAATTTAATATACCGGTTATCGTTATTTCCGACAAATTTATCGCCGAATCCAGTGCCTCCACCCCCAGTCTGTCTTTGGAAAAAGTCAAAATTGTCACTTCCAAAAAACCAATTCCAGGAACGGAAAGTGGTGAATACATGGCCAATAGTTACGAGCATGACGAGGCTGGTTTTTCTATTGAAGATTCGGTCACTGTTAATAAAATGGTTACCCGGCGTCTGGCTCAGACAAAAAAAATTCTTCCCTTTTTGCCAAAACCAACTTTCTATTTTGGTTCAAAATCTTCTACTACTCTGATTGTTACCTGGGGGTCAACTAAATCAACTGTTTGGGAGGCTCTAAAAATTTTAAAAAATCCCAATATTGCTCATCTTCATTTCTCCACTTTATGGCCAATAGATCCTAATGTTAAACTTTTATTCAAACCTTTCAAAAAAATAATTGTTATCGAAAATAACGCTACTTCACAGCTTACCACCCTTTTAAAATCGCAATTCGATTTTAATCCCACTAAAACCATCTTAAAATTCGACGGCCGCCCCTTCTTCCCCGAAGAATTAATTAAGAGTTTAACAAACGACGATCTATGATCGATGATCTAAGATCTAAAGTTGTGCCAACCTGGTGTCCCGGTTGTCATAACCATCTCTTATCTACCGCCCTCAATTTAGCCATCAAAAAACTAAGGATAGCTAAGAAAGATTTAGTTTTGGTTTACGACATTGGTTGTATTGGTAACATGGCCGACTTTTTTAGTACCTACTCCATCCACGGCCTTCACGGCCGCTGTATCCCCACCGCTCTTGGTGTCAAAATGTTTAATCCCAAATTAACCGTTATTGCCATTGGTGGCGATGGCGGTATTTATGGCGAAGGCATGGGTCATCTTATCGCCACCGCCCGGGCCAACAGTAATCTTACTGTTCTCGTTTCCAATAACAATCTTTATTCACTAACCACTGGCCAAACTTCACCCACCACTCCCAGAGGTTCAAAAACCAAATCCACCCCACTAGGATCTGTTTCCGCTCCAGTTGAACCGCTCGCCTTACTTTCTGCCGCCAACTCCGAAGTTTTTGCCGCGTCTGCCGAAGGCCAAAACATTCAAAGTCTAACCGACACTATTGTTGCCGCCATTAATCACCCTGGTTTCTCCCTAGTTGATATCCGTCAAACCTGTGTCACTTTCGGCAAACAACTTTTAAGCTAAAGGCACTTCGGCTGATACTCTCCCTTGGCTGCCAACTTATTGATTCCCTCCCAGGTAAAATGATCAGGATTAAGTGGAACTATTCTTTGTTGTTTACACTGATTTAGTAGCGCCACTTGCTTTCCTCCATCCCAGATCATTATGCCTAATAGCACCCCAAACCCCATAATAATTGCAAAGATTTTCATCTTATTCTAGAATATACCACTATATGGCTCGAGAATACACCAACCCCTGGCTACCCCCCCGTGATTATGAACCAAAAATACTTAATGATAGAGAATTAGCCAATCATCTTCGCCAACTGGGAACTTATGCCGGACATGGTTTAATAAACAAAGCTAGTCCCGCTTATGTTCAAGCAGCTTCTGTCGTCGCTTATGCCAATAGAGACATTGGCTTTAGTCGCGAGGCGATTCAATATGATTCCGTTACCCAATACTTTAATCCGGCAATCACCGCCACTCCCGGCATATTAGCCGTGAGAGACGCTAAAGACGATCAACTAGTAGTCTTGGCAATAAGTGGCGCTGATGGACAGTATCAAGCCGACCTAACCACTCTGATGAAAGCCTATACTTTATTAAGCCAAAGGTTAGACATAAGAGCAGGCTATACAAATTTGGATGATCTCTTCGATTCCCTTCGCACAGCGCTTGTTAGTGAAGTCGGCAGGTTAATGACTTCAACCAGAGTATCTATTCCAGAACGTCTACACAGTAGCGTCACCAACGAGTCGACCCGCCCTCGTGAAGCTGTCCAATCCGCTCTTGCTCGAATGCGAAGATAACTAAAAATATTGTTTTGGGATAGAATAAAGAAACATGGCTACTCACGACAGTAAGTTTGACGGACAGCGGTTTCTTACCAGACAATTTCCTGATTTAGGGGGTCAAACCAAAGTCAACCAACTTACTGATATTTTTTGGTCACTCACACGTGCCGAAGGAAAAGAAGGTGGACAAGTAACAGAAATTGGTTTAAAAAAGGAGGCATTGCACGGATTATGTGTTATAAGACCGGAGAATGTTCCTGAAAGTCACTTTGATTTAATGAGAAGGGTTGCCGAGGAACGAGGTGCCGGTTGGAATTTAAATATACCCCAAGCCGAAAGGGAGGCAGAAATAAATGCCATCATTCATAGACAAACAGAAAGTCTTGACAGATGGGTGGATTTTTTAATCTCACCAAGCTGTTCTTATCCTGATTGGTTAAAATATTACATCCTAAGAGGTGTTGTTGGTCTTGGTCGCTACGATCAAGAGAACGATCGTTTTACTAAAAGAAGTAAAACGACGGTTGCAAATTTTCCTGATTTAAACGCCAACGCATTAAATCGTGTCGCTAAAGGACTAGTAGACAGATATGTTGAAGGCGTTAGTACTGGTGATACAGATCTTGATGGACTGATTGGTAAAGGCACCGGATTCGGAATTCTTTATGCTTATGAAATTAAAAAAGAAAAAGATGTAAATCCTGAACAAGATCCAACGACTGGAGAGTGGAAAAAGTTTTCTAAGGGTTCAGCTCCTGAGCCGCTTATTAATTTAATTACTAATCGGGGGACTGGTTGGTGTACTGAGACTAGAGCCGGAGGACAACTTGAAAAAGGTGACTTTTACGTCTATTGCACTGCCGACGAGTTGGGAGAAAAGGTAAAACCGAGAATCGCTATAAGAACGGAAAGGGGGATGGTGGCAGAGGTCAGAGGGATTGGTGTCATGCAAAATCTGGAAGACGAAATGTCCTTAGTAGCTGAAGAATTTGTCAGAAATCTCCCTGGTGGAGGGCAATATGAACAACGTTTTAAAGACACTCAACGCGTTACGGGGATAATGGCGAAGTTAAAGTCGAAAGAACCTCTTGGTCGTGACGAGTTACGTTTTATGTATGAAATTGATAGGCCGATTATAGGTTTCGGTGAACATGATGTTGATCCGAGAGTTTATTGGGATTTTCAAAATAATAGCACAATAGATCATAAAAACAATTTTGCGTCTATTTTTGGTTGTAGACCCGATCAGGTAGTGTCCGAATTGGAAAGGTTAGATGAGAGCACGGTTGTGTTTGAAAGTAGTTTGATGGACTTATCTTCAGTCGCAACTTCGCATCCAAATCTAAGATGTGTTTACTATAACACCTCCTTTGAGAATGGTGGCGACAGTTTGGGTAACATAGAGATTATTGGAAGAGACGCATATTTTCCTAAATATGGGGGTGATAGCCTTGGGGTTTTAAAATCGATTGGAGGTACAGCTACTTTTGGTGGTAGTCAAGTTAGAGATTTAGGTGGCTTAGAAAATATTGGCGGTTTTGCTAATCTTTGCGATTCTCAAGTATCTTCGCTTGGTCAGTTAAAGGAAGTCGGCAGTGCCGATTTTGGTAACTGTCCGTTAACTAGTTTAGGAAACCTCCACCGTATTGGGGGAAATGCAGTCTTTAGAGATTCCAGTGTTACCGACCTTGGTCACTTGAAAGAAATTGATGGGACCATATACCTGTGGGAAGATTCAATCTTGGACTTTAGTGGTATAAAGCACGGTCCAATAATAAGAAGTAAAAGATCAAACTAAATATCAAAATTCCTTATTCCAGATCTGTCATCATTTCCTCGCCACAATTGCCATAAATAAAGGGAATTCGGCCCGGGCCGAATCTTCAACTTTGGCCATGCCTCCCTCCGATTTTTTGGGCGACACCCATTCTTCAATCCGCTCAATTAGAAATCCATTATCAATCAACATTTCGCTATAAACCGATAGGGGATAGTGATAAGAGTATGTCCTAATATTTTGTCCCCGATTAAACGGGTTACTTTCAATTAGAATCTCTTTTGGAGACATGTAACTTTCTATTTTTCTATACTGTATGTTTTTGACTCTATCCACTCCCCAATCACTAAATTTTGGAATTCGAAAACTCGGGTGATTTAAAACCAAAATTAACTTGCCTGCTTCTTTTAGATGATTCCTGGCGTTTCTAATTACTTTAAACGGCTGGCGAATATTTTGTAGAGCCAGGACTATCGTTACCCTATCAAAACCCGACTTTTTTATTGGTAGTTCTCTTGTTGCATCTGCCACTCCATAAAAATGATTTGGCTTTTTATCCTTGCTTCTCGCTTCATCAATCAGTCCCGGGGCTATATCCAGGCCTAAATATTCGCTAATCGGCGGCAAACTTCTCGCCAAAACCCCCTCACCGCAGGCTAAATCTAACAGTCTTATTTTTGGATTTAGTTCTAATAGCCTTAGTAGATTCGGCAAAATTACTTTTTGGTGATAAAAGCCACCCTCCTCGCCCATTTCTTCTGAATATTTTTTGGCCACCCCTTGCCACGACGTTCTTTTATCCATGCCCAATTTTACCTCAATCCTTCTTTTTTATCTAAGATCCAGGATCTAAGATCTAAGATCTATACTCTCCCAATTCACCACTTTCCACCAATTTTCCACGTAAGTTTTTCTATCATTCAAATATTGAAGATAATAGGCATGTTCCCACACATCCAGCACCAAAATGGGTTTTTGCCCGTTTAGTCCCAATAAATTATGTTTTTCTAACTGCCCGGTAGTTAAATTACCTTCACTATCTTGCCACACCACTGCCCAGCCAGAACCCTCCACCCCAACGGCTGCCGCCGTAAATTCTTTTTTAAAAGCCTCAAAACCCCCAAAATTTACTTCGATTTTCTTGGCCACCTCTCCCGTTGGTAAGTTATTTTCAAGGGGTGCTCTCATATTATTCCAAAAAAGTTCGTGCAACATGGCGCCATTAGCGTTAAAACTCAAATCCCGCACCACCTCTCGGATATTTATTTCTATTTCGCCCTTTCTCGCCTTGGCCAATTTCTCTAGAGCTAAATTCGCTCCGGCTACATAAGCTGCATGATGTTTATTATGGTGTAATTCCATAATTTTTCTATCTATTACCGGCTCTAGGGCCGAATAATCATAAGGTAGGGGATTGAGTTGATATGTCATATACTACAACTATAGTAGATTTTCCATTTCCTGTCAAGTCAAGTGTTATCATAACCTATGGCTCAAAAACGTTTTACTATTCTCCACAGTAATGACATGCATGGCGACTTTTTGGCCGAAATTGGCAAAGATAATAGTCAAATGGTCGGCGGGCTGGCCCTTCTTTCCGGCTATATAAACAAAGTTAGACAGGAAGAAAAAAATGTCTTGTATGTAGTTTCTGGTGACATGGTTCAGGGCTCTCTTATTGATACCGAATATAAGGGTATTTCTACAATTGAAATCATGAATTTCCTTGCTCCCGACGTTGTCGCCCTTGGCAACCACGAATTTGATTACGGTTTGCCCCACCTTTTATTTCTGGAAAAAATGGCCAATTTTCCCATTGTCAACGCCAATCTTTATATTAAAAACTACAATCGCCGGCTAATGAATCCTTACCAAATCATCAAAAAAGATGGCCTAGAAATTCTCTTTACCGGTATCATAACTAACAAAGTTATTGACTCGATTTCTCTGGATCCTCTAATTGGTTCCTTTGTTAATCTTGAGGAAGCTAAGGGTGAAGTCGGCAAAATTTGTAATGCCTACAAAAACGACGATATTGATCTTACCATCCTCCTGACTCACATCGGCATTGATTCCGATAAAGAGCTGGCTTCACTTCTTGATCCTCAATGGGGTGTTGACCTAATTATCGGTGGCCATTCCCATACTGTTCTAGAAAAGCCAGAGGTGGTTAATAATATTTTAATTGTCCAAGCCGGCACCAGTACTAATCAAGTTGGCCGCTTCGATATCGTTATTGACGACGACACTAATTCGGTCGTTGACTACCGCTGGCAACTGGTTCCCATCACTTCCGATATTGTTGCCCCAGATGAAAAACTCCTTCAATTTATTAACAACTTTAAATCCAACGTTGATCGCAAATATAGCGCCATTATCACTAAACTCGCCGGCAAGTTAACCCATCCCGCCAGAGAAATCGAAACCTCCCTTGGCAATCTCATCGCCGATATCTTTGCCACTAATGCCCAAAGTGATGTCATGCTTCTGGGTAGTGGCTCCCTTCGAGTTAAAGAACTTGGCCCGGTCGTCACCCTCAACGATATTATTTCCTGCTTTCCCTACAACGACACCCTAACTAGATTTTCTCTCACCGGCGACAAATTAAAGAAAATTTTTTCTCACATCATGCGCCCGGAAAACCGAACTGGAGAAGGGGAATGCTACCAGGTCAGCCACGGCGTCAAGGCCGTTTATAACGACAAAACTAAATCACTAGTTTCACTCGAAATAAATTCAAAGCCAGTTGTCGACAGTCAAACTTATACCCTTTGCCTTCAGGGTTATCACTATCACAATTGCACCACTTATCTCAATCTCTCCGAAGCCGATTTGTTGATTTCTGGCCCCTCCAAAGTTGTCAGTACTTCTGCCCAGGATGTGTTACTTGAAAGCTTGCCTTCTCTTCAAAATTCCAGTGCTAAGTTAGAAAATCGTCTCGTTTACCTACCCTAAATGGTTATTATCAAAACTTCGGATCAGGTCACTGGTATTCGCGCTTCCAGCCGTCTAGCTGCTCTCGTTTTACAAGAAACAGCCAAATTAATTAAGCCCGATATTACTACCGAAAGCCTAGATCAATTTGCTGCTAATTTTATCGCTAAAAATAACGCCATCGCTGCCCCGTTAAATTACGGTGGTTTTCCAAAAAGTATTTGCACTTCAGTTAATAATGTAGTTTGCCATGGCATCCCGTCTACTAAAAAGATCCTTAAAAACGGCGATATAATTAATATTGACATTACCACTATTCTCAACGGTTTCTACGGTGATGTTTCTGCTACTTTTCCCGTTGGTGAGATTAGTGAGCCTGCCCAACTCTTAATTACCCGAACTAAAAACGCTCTTGATTTGGCTATTAAATCAATTAAACCCGGCAAATTCCTAAACGATTGTGTTGGAAAAATTATTGACGCCAATATCACTCCATTTGGTTATTCTGCCGTCCGCGAACTTGGCGGCCACGGTGTTGGCTTAAAATTTCACGAAGACCCGTTTGTTTTTCATTATGATAACCCTACTACTTCCGAAAATATTTTACTCAAACCGGGCATGATTTTTACCGTCGAACCAATGATCAATGCTTCTCGAAACTGGCACGTTACTGTCGACAAATACGACGGCTGGACTGTTTACACTCAAAACGGCTCCCTCTCTTGCCAGTTCGAGCACACCGTTTTAGTTACCAGTTCAGGTCGTGAAATTTTAACCAAAATATAAAACACCTTTGCTTTCAACTTTATAACTTTCTAACTTGAAACTAATTTATGATCCTCCTCGACGGCAAAACCATATCAGAGAAAATACTTTTAGATCTAAGATCTAGGATCCAAAAACTAGGATCTAAATTATTATTATCAGTAATATTAATTGGCAACGACCCCAGTAGCCTCAAATATGTTTCTCTCAAGCAACAAAAATGCCAAGAGATAGGCATTAAATTCGACTTTCATCACTTACCCGAAAATACTTCTCAAGATAAGTTAATTTCTCTAATTTCCAAACTTAATCACGATCCAGAGGTTACTGGCTTTTTTATCCAACTACCTCTCCCGTCCCACATCGACAAAAAACTGGTTTTATCAAAAATTGATATTAAAAAAGACGTCGACGGCCTTAATCCAAACTCTGATTTTAATCCTGCCGTCGTTGATGCCATCGTCTCTCTGTTGCAAAACTACCAGATAATTTTTACCGATAAAAAAGTCGTTATTATCAACGATTCAGATCTTATCGGCAAGCCCCTCTTGAAATTTTTCCCTCAAGCCATTCTTTGCAACCATCAAACCCAAAATCTGTCGGATATTACTCGTAGTGCCGACTTACTAATTTCTGCCACCGGAGTTAAAAATATAATTACCGCCAATATGGTGAGAGAAGGGAGTATTGTCGTCGATGTTGCCAATGGTGATGTTGATTTTACTGCTGTTTCACCAAAATGCAGTTATATTACTCCCACCTTTGGCGGCATCGGCCCCATGACCATCGCCTGCCTCCTCAAAAATCTAACTTCCAGCGCACTAGCGCACCAGCGTACTAAAGATCTATAATTAGCCAATGAAAATCCAACTTTTTGATCGTGGCACGCCCCAAGGCAAAAAATTATTTTCTGACCTAGAAACAGTTTGTAAGCGCCTCCAAATCGACTGGCAACCAGAATTTGTCCACGATATGACCCGGGTTTACTCCATGGGTGTTCAATGCAAAACCGCCCTAATGATTGACAATGAAATTGCCTTTGTCGACAAATATCCCTCTCTTCGCGACCTCGAAACCATTGTTTCAGACTATATCGAATAACCTTTTTGCGTTTCCGTCAATTGTCTTTTCCGTTTCCTCGAAACTTATTCCCCAAATTTCTGCCACTTTCTCGTAAACATATTTAACATATGCCGGTTGGCACTCCTCTCCCCGGTGGGGGACAGGCGACAAGAAAGGGGAGTCGGTTTCTAATACCAATCTGTCCTTAGGAATATTTTTAACTACCTCAACTAATCCCGATTCATAGGTTAAATTACCATCTATCCCCATGTGCCAATTACCTAGTTCCAAAACCCTTTTTATCCTTTTCTTACCCCCGGTATAGCAGTGAATTACGCCAAAAGCCTTAGGGTATTCGCCCAAAATCTCGATAGTTTTGTCCATTGCCTCCCGGCTATGGACAATAAGCGGTTTACCGTACTTTGCGGATAAATCTATTTGTTTTCTGAAAATATCTTCTTGCAGCAGGGGATTATGACTACCAAAAAATTCTAGTCCGCACTCCCCTACTGCAACTATATTTTTTTGGGTTAGTAGCCACTCTTCCATTTTTTCCATATTTATTTCATTTTCTTGTGGATGTACTCCAATACTTGGATAGAGAAAACCGGGGTAATCTTTGGCAATTTTTATATTGTCCAGAGAATCAGTCATACTACTAGCCGAGAGTATTATCGCCTTCACTCCCGCCTTTTTGCTATCCGCGACAATCCGCTCCCTATCTGTACTAAATCTCTCCGCCAAATGTGCATGTGTATCGATCATGCCCTATTTTATTGTAAACTCCACTAATGGCCAAGGTGTTAATAATCATTCCTCCTGAAAGATTCCGCGATGAAGAATTTTTTATTACCAATGAAGAACTGGAAAAAGCCGGTCATAAAATTACAATATCTAGCACTAAATTGGGGGTAATCAATGGTTCCCGTGGTGGAAATACCAATTCTCAAATTCTAATTAACCATATAAATACCAGCGATTTTGAGGCAGTCGTTTTTATTGGCGGTGGAGGATCAAAGCTATTATTTAATGACCAAGACGCCGCTAGAATCGCCAAGGAAATGTTTAAGCAAAAAAAAGTTGTTTCGGCTATTTGTCTGGCTCCGGTTATTTTAGCCAATGCTGGAATTTTAATTGGCAAAAAGGCCACTGTTGCCGGAACTGAATCTAAGACAATTGAAGCCAAAGGTGCAACCTACACCGGCCCCGGGGTAACTGTCGATGGAAACATTATTACTGCCAACGCCCCCAAAGCCTCTCTATTTTTTGCCCAAAAAATAAATGATTCATTAAAGGAGGCAGAGATAGTCGCATGAAATATTACTTTGAAACTGACATTGACTGTAAAGCCTGCTTAGACATTGTTTTATCTGGGTTAATTTCACACTCTTCGGGGGGTTTATTTTTTAGCGACACCGATTCCGGTTATATTATAGTTATCGATAGTAATTTGGACATTAAAATTCTAAGAAAAATAATAAATAATAAAGACACGGTCACTGTAAAAATTATTAAAGAAAGAACACTAAACCAAGTAGAATATCAAAATTTAATATTAAATTTTACCCCCTATACCAAAAGTTTTTGGTAAAAAGCTTTGCACAAAACCATCGAAAAAATCACCTATTTTTTAGGTATCAGTGGCTCGGCTTATGATCTTAACAACGAGTTAAAGTTGTTTGAGGCCGAATTACCGCCTAATTATCTTCATCGCTCCATCACCGATATTGGTTGTGGCAATGGCTCCGTTAGCCTTAAACTCCAAAAAATTTTACTCCCCAAAAATACATGCGGTTTAGATCTCTCCCCCACTCTTATCAAATTAGCCCAAAAAAAGGGCTTAAATGCAAAAGTTAGCGATGTTAAAACTAACCCGCCGGTCGGGGATTTAGGTATCCTTTGGGGTGTTCTCCATCATTTTTGTCGCCCGGAAGCCAGTCTCCAAAAAATTTACCACTCCTTTAATTCCCTAATTATTCGTGAATCCATCAGCACTAAAAGAATTTTAGAACTCGGCCACCGCTTCAATCGTCAACACATCAAAGAAATCTTCACTGCCATTGGTATCAAACCTTCTAAAGTCATCGAATCCAAAAAAACCAATTCCCTCATCTTCTTCATCGACCATCGCTCACGCCAATCTCGGAAATAATGGCTTATCCAGAATCTTAACACCATCAGCCAATACAAATTTAATTTTTTGGCAAGTTTCCGGCATTATTGGTTCCAGGTGTACTGCCACCGCCAATAAATTCAACACACATTTTTCCAACACCTCTTTTCTTTTTGGATCAGACTCTTCTAGTTTCCAAGGAGCCACCTGATTTAACAAGTTATTCGTTGAATCAACCCATTTCTCAAACACCAAACTAATCGCCTCATCAAATTTAAACTGTTCAATTAATTTTTTAAAATTTTCGTCAATTCGTAGATTCGTAGATTCGTAGATTCGTAGATTCTCGCTCAACTTCACCACTCTCGACACCAAATTACCCAAATTATTAGCCAAATCAGCATTATATTTTTCTTTAAATTTTGCCAACCCCACATCAGAATCAATTTCCGTCGGAAACGACCTGGCAATTAAATATCTCGCCCCATCTACTCCAAACAATTCAATCAATTGACTTGGGCTGATTACATTTCCCAAAGATTTCGACATCTTTTGTCCATCGATGATATAAAAATCATGAACTTGAACTTTTTCCGGTAACGGCAAACCAGCCGAAAGCAATAAGGCCTGCCAAATTACCGTATGAAACCACAGAATCTCCTTCCCCACTAAATGAATGTTAGCTGGCCAGTAATCCGTTTTTCCTTCTATAAATCTGGTGGCACTGTAATAATTCATTAGTGCCTCAATCCACACATAAACCGTATGTTCTTTATCCCACGGAACCGGAATACCCCATTTTACCTTTTCCCGTGATATGGAAATATCATTAACCCCGGCTTTCAATTTTGCCAATACCTCTCGTCTTTTTCCTTCAGGAAATACATAATTAGTTTGATCATTTTCAATTAGTTCAATAATTTTTGGAACATACTTACTCAATTTGAAAAACCAGTTTTCTTCGGTTTGAAAAACCGTTTTTTCCGGTGGGTGAATCGGGCAATGGCCGTCCACCAGTTCCGATTCAGTAATAAATTTTTCACAGCCGATGCAATACAAACCTTCATACTTACCTTTATAAATATCACCAGTTTCATAGATTTTTTCCAACAATTCAGCTACTATCGCCTCGTGTCTCAGATCAGTTGTTCGAATAAAAAAATCGAAACCAATATTTAAGTTTTTCCACGCCTCTTCAAATCTCGGCGCAATTTTATCGCAATAATCCTTAGGAGTTAAACCCTGTTTCTCGGCCACCTCCGCCACTTTCTGGCCATGTTCGTCAGTACCCGTTAAAAAAAAGACATCATCACCTTTTTGTTTGTGAAATCTCGCTAAAATATCCGTCGCTACCGTTGTGCAGGTGTGACCAATATGAGGGATATCGTTAATATAGTAGATCGGTGTCGTTACAAAAAACTTACTCATTTTTTTACCGATACTTTCTTTTTTACTGCCACTTTCCTCTTTACTATCGTCTTCTTTACTTCTGTTTTTGCTGCCCCGCCTACTTTCTTACTTAAGCTGGACTTCATTCTGGCTATTTTTTTCCGATTTATAAGATTAGTCTTTTTAGCTTTATCTAAAACTGAAAAAGCCTGACTCAATGATTCCAGGGTCGGTTTTTTCAAAAACTTTTTGACCACCTCTTTAATTTTTTTCTTTGCCACCACGTTAAACTTATTGTTGGCAACTGACTTCCTTAGTGATTTTTTTGCTGATTTTCCGATTGGCATGCCGATATTCTAGACTATTAGCACTATGTTTACAACAGACTAATCATTATAATACCCAGAGTGAACTCCAGACTAGTCGCCATTATTATCAAAAAACATCAAACTGTTTTTTCCGCCTCGATTGTTCTCGCCGTCACCTTTGCTCTCTCTGCTGTTCTTGGTTTTTTAAGAAGTCGTTTTCTCTATGCTCATTTTTTTCAATGTTGTGTTCTTGAGCTCGATGCTTACAATGCTGCTTTTCGAATTCCTGACCTAATTTTCAAATTACTCGTTTCCGGGGCTCTTTCCGCTTCTTTTATTCCGGTCTTTAGCGCTAGTCTCAAAAAAGAGCCAAAAGATGCCTATCGTTTAGCCTCAACAGTTGTTAACTTACTTCTTATTTGTTTTATTATTATTGCCACCCTTGCCGCCATCTTCACCAAAGAATTGTCCGGTCTTATTGCTTCCGGCTTCAATCCGGATCAAATCGAACTTATGGCTAGTCTAAGCCGGATTCTCTTGATTTCTCAAATATTTTTTCTTGTTAGCAACTTTTTTACTGCCATCCTTCAGGTTAATGAGATATTCTTTGTCCCCGCCCTTTCTCCGATTATTTACAATCTGGTTATTATTGCCTCCATTTTCCTTCTTGCTCCGTTCTGGGGAATTTGGGGAGTAGTTTGGGGTTGTGTTATCGGATCTTCCCTCCACTTTCTCATTCAAATACCCTCAATTCGTCACATTGGTTTCAAGTACACCTTCAATTTCGATTTCCGTCTTAAGGGTGTTCGGGAAGTTATACGTTTAATGCTTCCTCGAAGTCTCTCTTTGGGTTTAGGAGAAATTGAAAACACCGCTACTTTATTTTTTGCCAGTAGCCTTTCCGCCGGTTCCATTTCTATCCTCAACTTAGCTATGCAACTCATGTATCTTCCTAGTCGTATTTTTGGCACCACTCTCGGTCAAGCCTCCTTACCTATTCTCTCCAAAAGAATTGCCAACAACGATATTGTTAATTTCAGATCTATTCTCGGGCGAACCCTTCGTCAAAGTCTATATATTGCCTTTCCTGTTACCATTTTAATTCTCGTCAATAGATTATCAATCATTCGTCTCCTTTTTGGTGCCAGAGCCTTCCCCTGGTCGGCCACCGTCCTGACAGCCAGAACTTTGGCCTTTTTAGCTCCGGCCATAATCTTTCAAGCCATTATTCAAATTTTGGTTCGGGCCTTTTATGCCCTTCACGACACCCGAACCCCACTCAAAGTCTCCTTTGTTTCTCTTTTTTTTAGTCTTTCCTCTGCTTGGTATTTAATTAATTTTACTGACCTTGGTATTGTCGGTCTGGCCATCAGCGCCTCTTTGGGAAACTTTGTTCAATGTTTTGGCCTCTGTCTCTTCTTTTTGAAGAAGATTGATGGCCTAAATCTCTCCTCCGTTTATTATTATTTAATCAAATTGCTCTTGGCCAGTCTTTTTTCCGGATCAGTTAGCTGGCTGACCATGCGTCTTATCGATTCTCTTTCTGGCGGAACTTTTCGCACTTATTCCCTGATGATTAACCTCTTCTTTAGTCTAAGTTTTGGTCTTATTGGTTATTACGTTCTTTCACACCTCCTCAAAATGAGTGAAGCGCTTGATTATCAAAGACGGCTAAACAAACTTCTCCCCAAAACTGCTTCTGTTTCCTTTTAACCGCGAAAACTATATACTATTTTTTGTATATGGCCATTAAAAAGCAAGCCTCGCTTCTTCCCGACTCAGAAAACGTCAACTCTTTTACCTCAAAGGCCGTCCATTGGTTAACTACTGTCGGTAGGGTAATAATTATTTTTACCGAATTGATTGTTATTTCCGCCTTTGTCTCCCGTTTTTGGCTCGATCGAAAGAACTCTGATATATCAGAGGTTTTACGTCAGCAAAAGGCCATTCTTAGAACCACCACTGAATTTGAGACTCAGTTTAATTCTCTTCAACAACGCCTTGACTATATTTCTCAAAATTACAAAAACCAACCAAACTATTCGCAACTTGTTTCCTCGATTATCGAAAGCACTCCTCCCACTATTACTTTTAAAAATATTACCGTTAGCAATCAGGATCTGAAAAATTCCAAAATTACCGCCTCTGCTTCTCTGGTATCTCTCGACGAGCAGTCAATCATTAATTTAATTAATAACCTCACTCTCAATCCCAAAATTGATTCCGTTGCCGTCAACTCAATTCAGAAAAAAACTAAAGAAAATAATTATCGTATCGAAATTAGCTTAGCTTTTAAGAGTGCCCAAAAATGAAACCCATTGACCTCTCAACTAACTCTCGTGATCTATTAAGTTATCTGGATAAAAAACGTGAAGATCGTTATTTTTATCGCTTAATTGAAATTACTATTACGGTGGTAGTGATTGCTTTTTTTCTTATTTTTGCCGTTCGCCCCAGCGTCCTGACCATTTCTTCGCTTGTTGGTGAGATTAACACCAAACAAAAAATTAGTTCAGAGATGAGAAAGAAAATTAACGATGTTGTTTTAGCTCAAGAAGTTTATGCCCAGATACAGGAAAAATATCAGTTAATTGATTCTGCTCTTCCTTCCTCGCCTCAATATGGCCAATTGACTCAACAGATTGTCGCTGCCGGCGACTATTCTCAATCGCCTGTTAACAGTCTAAACTTTAACCTGTCCGCAAAGAGAGATACAACCGATGATAGTGGTCCAAAATCAATTAATTTCTCTTTTGGTCAAGAAACAACCTTTTCAAATTTTAAGTCTTTTGTTGAAAAAATATCGCAAAACCGCCGTCTCTTCCGTATTATTAGCTTGGGTCTTGGTTCTCCGGCTGAAGCCAAAACCAGCTCCTCTTTAATTAGTGTCAGCTCCAGTTTTGATAGTTTTTATCTTGATTTAAAACCAACTCCCTATGAAAAAAAATAAAATCTCAAAATATATTCTATTCGTTTGTTTTCTTTCACTCTTTGTCGTCCTCGTTTTGATTATTCAAAAAAGCTACAGTAACTTTCTCGGCCAGTCGGCCAAAGTTGATGCCAGTCCCGGGAAGCCAATTAATCCTAATTTGAATACCACCATAATCGATGAGATAGTTAGAAGAGAAATATTGACTATTTCTCCTATTTCTTCGCCGTCAACTGAACTTTCCTCACCCATATCACCATGAAAAGAGCAAAAACCATTCCCACCATCGTCGGTATTATTATTCTCTTTCTTGGTTTGGTTGCCGGAGTATATCTCTCTGGTAAGGTCAACTTTTTCTCTCCCAAAGCTAGTTCTGATTGTAGCCCCAACAACCTCCAGGTTACTAATTTAACTCACAACTCTTTTGATATCTCTTTTGTCACCGACATCGATTGCTCTGCTCAGGTTGTTGCTGACGGTCGTAATTTTTTTGATGTTCGTCAGAGTCAAACAAAGATAACCCGCAAGACTCATTATTTTCGTATTTCCAATATTAAGTCCGAGCAAAACTACAACTTTGCTGTCACCAGCGGTGGCCAGGATTATAGTCTTGATAGCTATCAGGTAAAAACCGGCAAAACTCCCAGTGGCCAACTTCCTTCATCTAATTTAGCCTGGGGCAAAGTTCTTGAAAATGATGGTAGCCCAAGTCAGGATGCCATTCTTTACTTCAATCTTTCCGGAGCCTCACCACTTTCTGCTTTTGTTGGCAATGATGGTCGTTGGAATATTTCCCTGGCCTTTAGTCTTTCCACCGATAGGCAAAGTTGGTTCAAGCCCCAAGCCGATGTTTCCGAAGAAATAATTGTTATGTCAGCCAACTACCCCCCTACGGTTGTTAACTCCAATACTAGTCGAAACGACCCTGTCCCCGACATTATTTTAGGTAAAAATCAGGACATCTCACCGATTATGTCGCCAACAATAGCTCCCAGCCGGCCTCCGTCTTTAAATCCGACTTCATCTACTATTTCTTCTCGAGATTTAACTATTGATAACCCTAAAGAGGGAGAGTCGGTCACCTCCTCTTCCCCTGACTTTTTTGGTCACGGACTGGCCGGGTCAACTATTAGTCTCTCCTTGGAGCCAGTAGGTAGTACTGGTCAACTGACTACTCCCAGCTCTGGAACTTGGCATTGGTCTCCTTCTAATCCTCTTGCTCCTGCTTCATATACAATCAAAGTTGTTAGTCTCGGTCTAACAGTTTCTCGCCAGTTCCAGGTTATCACTTCCGACTTCGGATTAGCCTTTAGCGCTTCATCTTCTGCCAAAACTATTACTCCCACCATTGAACCTACTCCCACTCCCACTACTGAACCCACTCCGGTTCCCACTACCCCTGTCAAAAAAACTCTCCCTAGTACTTCGTCTGGAGTTCCCACTACTGGGAATTCTCAGCTGACTTTTGCTATGATAGTTATGGGGTTTATTATTATTCTAACTTCAATCAAACTTTTTAAACTTTGACTCGTCTAACTTACGCCATCCTCACTGTCGTTTTTTTATCCTTATCTCTTGTTGGTGCCGTCGTTCTTGTTAAACAGCCTCAAGACACTCGTAATTTAGCTCAATCAGCCTGTACCTCCAATGCCGATTGTCCGGCTGACAAACCAAATTGTGATGCTGGCCAGTGTAAAGGTGGTTCCTGTCGAGACGACAATGACTGTGCTAGCTGGGAAGTTTGTCAAAGTGGTGGTTGTCGTAGTCGTTCTGGCTGTACTAGAGATAGTGATTGTGCTGATGGTAAAAGATGTAACAATGGTACCTGTGAAGGAGGAACTCCACCTACCTGTGACCAATGTTCACCAGTCAGCGATGACAATAAGCGATGTTGGGGTACCGTCAGACAGCATTGTGGAAATGACTACTGTTGGCATCATGATCCTTCTAAAGATGACAATCAAGACTGTGTCGATAATCCTACTTCTACCCCCAGGCCAACGGGCACCAGTAGTGGTCCATCCTCCCAATGCACCAGTTCTCCTGACAGTGGTTGTACCACTGGTGGCCGAGGTGGAGTTGATTGTGCTGGCTGTCGTCAAACTAGTGGCCAAGTAAAACAATGTAGCGACGGTGTTTGGTATTGTTGT
>JBAYIT010000003.1:0-182723 GCA_041665485.1 Candidatus Shapirobacteria bacterium | reverse complement strand
TCAATCAACCACCACTCCTCCACCATCAAACACTTCAACTCCAATTCCTAGCAATACTCCAACCAATACCCCCACTAATACCCCAACCAATACTCCAACTCCCACCAACACTCCCACTCCTACCAATACTCCTATTCCCTCCCAGTGTGGTTCAACACCCTGTGGTACTTCTCAACCCTGTAGTAGTGGTTTAATTTGTGTCACCGCTACCGGTGGTCGAAACTTCTGTTCTAAACCGGAATACCAGACTGCCTGTATTGATTCCCCCACAGTTACTACCTGCTGTCAGGCTCCTGTTGTTACTAATACTCCAACACCGACGCCAACCGGAACTCTGACCCCAACTCCAACTCCAACACCAACCAATACGCCAACACCGACACCGACTCCAACATGGAGAAGAATAACCAGAAGTTGCAGTGAGGAATGTAGTTTTTGGAGGAGATGTGAATGGGGTTTTACCTGCGTGAGGGCCAACAATGGTTCTTCTTATTGTTCTAGACCAGAAAATGAAAATAGGTGCCGGGTTACTCCCAACTGGGATCAGTGTTGCCAGACTGTGGTTTGGCCAACAGCGACACCGACGATTGTTCTAAGTAGAATTAGAATCGACAAAAAAATAAGTTCTGACAATAAGACTTTTATAGATAACATTGACTTTAACCAAAAAGTTTTCCGAAAAGGCGAAACGGTTTATTTCAAGATTGAGGTGACCAATGTTGGACCAGAAAGAATTAGTAATTTAGAGGTTGTCGATAATTTGCCGATTGATTTAGGATTGCTTTATAACCCGGGAAGCTACAATTCCGGCACCAGAGTAATTTCCTGGCAAATCCGAGATCTAGAGGTGGGAAAAAGCCAAGTATTCGATTTGGCGGCAAGAGTTCTTTGGGAAGACAAGATTGTTAAAAGGATAAACCGGGTGAATGCTCGGAACGAAAAGATAAATTTGTCTGATTCTACTTATTACTATGTTGGTAAAGAAAAAATGCCAGTGACAGGCCCAGAAGGATTTTTGTGGCAAAGTATAACGGTGGCGACAATCGGCGGAGCGATGATAGTTTTAAGAAAACTAACCAGAGGCTACTAAAAATAATTTACATGGAGGTAAAGAGTGCTTAATTCTGGTTTGTCTTTATCCTGAACACGGACATATTTCAAAGTACAACCGGAACCGAATTTACCCCGATAAAGAGTACCTTCGTGAGTAGCAAAAACATCATTTGAACCGGTTGAGGAAATATCTATACCGGAATGAAAGCTGTATATTTTTTTGACCCAAGTGTTGCGAATTGACCAGGTACTGCCATATCCTTGGTTGAATTCAATGCTTTCATTAATCGGCCAATTCCAGGACCCGGTGGGATTAAAGTTATCGCCATTGGAATAATCAACGTGAGCAATAGACTTTAGATAAGAAAATGGGTTTTGGACAAGATTATTGATTTTGACCATAAAATGGAGATGGGTTCCACTGGAGTTGCAGGACTGACCTTCAATAACTGAAGCGATTTTACTGCCGGCTTTAACCTCACCAACTTTTGATTCCTCGCCATTACCAGCAATAACCGCCTCAATAGCATCAAGTTCGGAGCGGGTTTGACTAAGAAGAGTTTGATATTTTGTTTCGTCGTTCTTGGTTTCGGCAAGTAGCCTGTCTTTGGCCTTTTTATCATTTTCCAGTGCCTTTCTTTGATCAGATAACTTTTTTTCAAGTGTCTCAAGTTCGGCTTGTTTAACGACTTTTTTGTCTTTTTCCTGATCAAAAACGGTTAGTGTTCCCTCAAGCTGAAGCAGTGAGTCGTGACTGGCTTTTTGGGTTCTGGCGATATATTTTAGCTGGCGAAAAAAATTGTTAAAAACTGAAGACTGATTAAGAAGAAGAAAAGGAGCAAGTTTTGGGCGCTTATAATTTTCAACAACTTGTTTGAGATAAGCTTGGGACAGTTGATTGAGAAAGCTATCAAGCTCTTCAATCTTTTGACCCAAACTGCCAATTTCATTTTTAAGGTTGGTAACCAGCATTTCTGTCTGGTTGATACGCAGACCATTGAGGGCAATCTCTGAATCAAGAAGCTTAAGTTGTTTGCCCAAACTATCCTTAGTAGTACGAAGTTGTTCTATTTTTTGAGTGTATTCGTTTATTTTTTTTGTTAACTCATCGGTGTTGGTCTGGCAAATTGCGGGGTTAGAAAAAATCTGACTGAAAAATAAAAAGAGTAACAATATAAACCACATTAGTTAAAAACGAATATAACGCTTTGAGCCAAACCAACCAGCAACTGAACCCAAAAAAATTCCAAAAAACAGGCAAGACAAGGTTATAATTGGCTGAAAATACGAAAGAACTGGGATAAAGACTATGGGTTGAAAAAACTGGTTGATCGATTGACGATAAATTTCTGAGAAAGCGAAGGAGATACCAGAGCCAACGAGAGCACCGATAAAGCCATAAATAACACCTTCAAGTAAAAAAGGTCTGACAACATAAAAGCTTGAAGCGCCCAAGAGCCGACAAATTTTTATCTCTTCTTTACGACTGGTAATTTTCATACCAATAATAACAAAAATGACTAAAAATGAGGTAAAACCAAAAATAGAAATAGCCACAAGTCCAAGATGACGGATGATATTAGTCCAATTCAAAAGAGAGTCAATAGTGTCCTTTTGGTAAATTATTTCGTCAACAATGTTAGTGCGACCGGAAAAAGCCGAAGAAATTTGTTCTAATACTTTTGGATCGGAAACGGAGACCTCAAAAGAGGCCGGGAGGATACTTGAAGTAACCAGCTCGGTGAGAAGGGGGTCTTGACGGTTTTGTTCCTGATAAATAGAGAGGGCTTTTTCTTTGGAAATAAACCTTATTTCTCTTATTTTTTCAAAATTACTAATTTCTTTTTGGATACTGTCAATAGTCGATGAATCAATTCCATCTTTAAGAAAGATGGTAATCTCCGGCTTAGTTTCATAATAGTTAAGGAGAGAAGAAAAACCATAGCTAATAAAAACAAAGGAAGAGGAAAGGAAGAAAAAGATAGTCATCATAAGAAGGGCGGTTAAACCCTGAAAGGGAGAACGACGGAGATGGAGCCAGGCAGTTTTTAGTGGACTCATGGGTTGACTATTTTGCCGTTTTTTAGACTAATAACTCTGTGTTTGAGCGATTCAATAAAATCGAGGTGGTGGGTAGTCATAATAATAGTCGTCGAATAACGACGATTAATTTCCTGAAGGAGTTTAATCAGTTTCCAAGAATTGGCCAGATCAAGATTACCGGTTGGTTCGTCGGCAAGAATAAGCTTGGGGCTGACGGCTAAGGCTCGAGCCAGAGAGGCTCTTTGGAGCTCTCCGCCGGAAAGCTGGGAAGGGAAAAGGAAACGACGGTTTAACAAATTAACTTGAGACAAGACTTGATCGAGCTTTTTAGCGGCAAGATTACGAGGGCAACCGGCAATATCCATGGCCAGGGTGATATTTTCTTCAATAGATTTGTCGGAGATAAGCTGATAATCCTGAAAGATAACCCCAATTTGGCGCCGAATAGACTCAACTTCCGGCTGTTTGACAGAATTAATATTGACAGAATTAATAAGCAACTTACCCGACGAAGGACGGATTTGACGAAGGATTAGCTTAATAATGGTTGATTTACCGGCACCGGAGGGCCCGGTAATAAAAACGAATTCGCCGGGACTAACACTAAACGAAACATCTTTAAGGGCATTAACTAATCCATAGCTTTTGGTAACAGAATCAAAAATGACCTCCATCCTACTCGATAATTTTAATAGTGCCAACGTCCATTAGCCAGCTGGTTTTATTGGAAGAATTTGTTTCACCGTATACTTCAACATTTTTTCCAATGAACAAATCCAAGTCAACAACAGATGAAGTGAGCGATGCCCGTTGGGAGAGACCGCCTTCACGAACAAGAATATGAGTGCCTACACCGTTAATACCACCTTTTTCAATAGTACCAGTGGCATGATCTTTAAAGTTCTTGGCCTCATCGCCATAAAGCACACCAGCCTTGATATCTTGAGGCGACTTAAGATCGTCAATGGAAACGGCTTTTTGACCGGAATCAATAATCGAGGTCTTGGTGGCATCACCTTCGGAAGAGCTGAAACGGGAAATCCAAAAACCGGTGGTCAAACCAATAATAACAATGATAAATATCAGTAAAGTTTGATTTTTACTAGGCAATGGTTGACCGAGAACTGGAGAAGTGGTTTGGGATAGATTTTGGATTTCCATAGTTAAGTATAGCAAAAGTTACTTTTGAGAAATGAGTAAAAGAGTGTCGCGACGACTTTTAAAAAGAAGAGTAAAAAAATAATTGAGCCATTTAATTAGTTGAAGCCAGAGAGGTTCTTGAATAACTTTATTACGGAACGGAGGGTAAGCTATAATATATTGCGATAAAACAGGAGAAAAATCACTGCTTCTTGAAAGCGCCAAAAGTTCACTTTGAGTATATTCCCGATTATGACGATGGTAAATTGAGTCATTGTTTAGGCCATCAAAAGGATTAACTCCGACGATAATTTTTAAAAGATTATGGCTACGGACAGCATTTGGAGTAGTGATGATTAGCCGACCACCGGGCTTCAAAATTCGATTGATTTCAGAAAATATGTGATCAACACCACGATACATATGTTCCAAAACTTCACTAAAGATAACTAAGTCAAAAAAGTTATCAGAGTAAGGAAAAGTTTCATTGTCGATATTAATAGTGGAAACGTTGCGGAAAGATACCGGCTCGTGGCCAGAGGAAATGCCCCAAAGTTGGAACCTTTTGGAAAGAGACTTGAGTAAATAAGGCGGATAACAACCAATATCTAAAATTTTGGCGTTAGAAGTTAGCCCCAAGCTATCAATCTGGTTTTCTATGAGAGATAGCCGATAACCATGAATAGCAAGATAGTTTGAAGACATGCTAATTAATTTGCTTTTGAATAAATTGATGTATTTCTTGGTAGTCTTCCCCTTTGGGAAGGAAAACCCAGGCGGGAGTAGTAAATTTATCGGGATGATAAATAAGATCGTTTAAAACATAACGATGGAGAGTAATTGGGGTTGAAACTGGGGAAGAAAAAACAAACTTTAAACTCAAGGCAAAAATAGTACGATCCTCGATAGTTATTAGAAGAGACTTCCAAAAACGATAAAGTTGATTAAGTCGATTGAACTTAAGATTTGAGGGCGATAAAGATTGTTTAGAAATAGCTTCGATGAGCAATTGTTGTCGTTCAATTCGACCAAGGTCAGTTCCACCTAGAAGAGGGTTGTCTGAGCTCTTGCGAGAGCGTGTAAATGGAACAATGTTGGAGCTATTGATTAAGTTATCTCCGGGGGGGAATTCAATGGTGATATAAATAGGTATTCTAGGACTAGGATTTTTGATATATTCGGGATTGGGGTAGCTTTTATCAATAAAGCCATTTTTTAGATTGACAGTAACACCCCCCAAAACTGTGATAAGATTTGTTAAATTTTCAGTGGTGATAACAACGATATCGTTAATCTTTTGCCCGGTAATATAGGTAAACTCCTGTTTTACTTGGTCCCAATTCGGAGTTGGTTTTAGAGAGTCAGGATATATTTGATTGATTTTGGTAGTAGTGGAATAACTCCAGAGATCGCGAGGAAGAGAAATTATCGATAAATGTCGTTTTTCAAAATTAAAAGAAGCAAAGATAATAGTGTCGGTGGTCATGGTTTTTTCAATAGAGTCGTCTCTGGGGTCAAGACCAAGAAGGAGAAGATTATAATGATTCGGCAACTTAACAACAAAGGAATAAGTCAAAAAAATAGTAGTGATGAAAATCAGACTAAAAACTAAAAAAACTTTTTTGATCATAGTTTAACCAGAGAGGATTTAATAAAACCATCGAGGTCACCATCAAGAACAGCTTGAGTATCGGATGTCTCAAAGCGGGTGCGCAGGTCTTTGACCATTCGATAGGGATGAAGAACATAAGAACGGATTTGATGACCCCAGCCGGCAATGATATTTTCGCCCTTGATCTCCTTCTTTTCCTTACTTAAACGATCCTGCTCGATGGCCCAGAGTTTGGACAACAACATTTCACTGGCTAAAAGCCGATTTTGCTCCTGGGAACGCTGGCTTTGGCAGTTAACGGCAATACCGGTTGGCCGGTGAGTAAGCCTGACGGCGGTAGAAACTTTGTTGACATTTTGACCACCATGACCACCGGCACGGAAAGCACTAAACTCGATATCTTCAGGCCTTAAAACAATATCACTGGCTTCTTTGATAATCGGAGTAACTTCAACTTTGGCAAAAGATGTTTGACGAAGTTGATCGGCATTAAACGGAGAAAGCCGAACCAGACGATGAACACCATTCTCGTGCTTGAGATAACCGTAGCAATAATTACCACTAACTTTAAAATAAACTGATTTGATACCGGCTTCTTCGCCGGGAGTAATATCAAGAACCTGGTGTGGCCAATTCTGGCGTTCAAAGTAACGAAGATACATTCTTTGCAACATTGAAGCCCAATCCATAGCTTCGGTGCCACCTTGACCGGAGTGGATAGAAAATAGACAATCTAGTTTGTCGTATTTACCTGAAAGATAGGTGGTAAGCTCGAGTTTATTGATGTCATCGTTTAGACGATTAATGTTGTTTTCAAATTCGACTTTGAGATCAGAAGAAGAGTCGGTGACAAGATAGGTTTCAAAGTCCTTTAATGAATCAATTTCTTTGGCAATTTGGCCAAAGTCGGCCATGGTTTGTTCGAGAGAGGAAACTTCCTGAAGAATTTTTCCGGCATTGGTCTGATCTTGCCAAAGGTTGGGGTCTTCCGATTGTAGTTTTAGCTTAGCGAGATTGGCACTAATAGAGTCAAAACCTATCTTAGATTTGATTTGAAGAAGGCGAGTATTTAAATCAGAAAGGTTCATAAGCTATTTTTTCATCAAATCATCATAAATTGACTGAATAACGGATTTCTTGATTTCTTCGATTTGCTTTTGAGGAAAACCAGCAATTTCGTTTTTTAACCAATCAAACTTTTGAGTAATGATAATTATATCAGACTTGGGAATTATCTGGCTTATTTTAGGGATAAAATATGACTTAGTTGTTTCATCTATCGAAAGAGTTGGATCGAAACTAGGAAGAGAAGACGGAACTTGGGAAAAATAATAAATTAAACCAAAAACAACAACAACAAAGATTGATAGGCGGACAATGACAGCCGAGGTTAAACGGAAGTCATCATGATGGACACGATGAGTCACGGTTTATTTTAGCAACTTCTGATCAATCCAAGAAATGATAGGCTCATCCCCTACTAAACACCTAGATTCGGAGATAACCCAAGCAAGTGGAACGCCGACACCATTTGTTTGATCGATTTCAGGACATTTTTTAACAATTTCGGTTAATTCATTTTGATTGCTTTTATTGTAATAGACTTCCTTTTGATCTATTTTTAGGCGTTTATCAATTTGATTGTCCTGAACATATTTTTTAACGTTTTCACAATGAGGACAACCTTCACCCCAATAAAGAACCAAATCAGAGGGGCGATTATCGACGACAGGAGGAGAGATCTGGGCAACAACTAAACGGTAACCAATAAAGGCGACAATAACAGCAATGATAAGCGGAAAAATCTTACTCATTTGGTGGAGTCAGTAATATCGATAATTTGATCGCCAATCTGAGTTTGGTCAATAAACTCCATTCCAGAAACAACCTCACCAAAATTGACATATTCATTGGTCAGAGAGGAGCAACTTTCGGTGGCTAGGCAGATAAAAAACTGTGAATCATTGCTGACGGCTTTATTGCCACCACGGGCTAGACCAACCGAACCACGACGAAAGGGAATGGTGTTAATTTCGGAAGCAATTTGACCGCCACCAGTGCCATTACCAAGGGGGTCACCACCCTGAACGACAAACATTGGCTCAACCCGGTGAAAAGTTAGTGAACGATAAAATCCGGATTTAGACTTGATAATAAAATTAGCAACAGTGTTGGGAGCGTCTTTTTGATAAAGTTTGATGATAACTTCGCCATATTTAGTTTTTAGACTAACCATGGGCTCGGATTGGCTAGTCTCTGTCGGAGAAGGGATGGTTGTAGCAGAATTGAGATTAATAGGAGAAGGAGTAGAGGATATTTGATTGTTTTGAGGCATAAGTGAACAGGATGAAAATATTAATGAAAAGATAACGGGAACAAAGTATTTAATGTTCATGATCTTATTTTAACAAAATCAGAACAGCTTGGCGACCGGTATTAATATTTTCTTTCTGGCCGGTTGCCGGCCAGTCATGAATACTGTTGAGAAGAAGTTGATATGAATAGCGAAAATAGGCACCAAATTGAGTGCCGACGTCGTGAACAATAAACTGACTTTTTTGATCGTCAAAACCGAGAATAACTAAACTGTGGTACCAGGGGCCACCCGCTTTGAAATGTTTGTTCTCGGAAAAAAGTGTTTTGCCATTAGCGGTGATAATTATGGGAATATCCTTAACAAGATACTCTTTTATGGTTTTAAGATCGGGATTTTCGATAATTTTTGACTTTAAACCAAAAAGATCCAAACCAACTTGGGCCATTTGAGATAGGTTAACATCATGGCCCCATTGGTTTTTTGACTCAAAATTGAAAATTTCCTGATAATCATCAAGAAGTTGTTTGGGATCCGGGTTAACAGATGAATAATAGTAGTTAACGGTTAAAAGAGAGGCTTCTTCACAAGCGTCCTGCCAAGGTTGGGACCAGTCTTTTTCGGGAGATTGGGGAATAAAGAAAGTTTTGATTAAGTGGCGATCGGGAAGTGAGTTAATTATTTGCGTTGGAGTTAGTTGAAAACTGGCAACAATCGCCTCCGGTTTTTCAACTCCAGGCTTTGACAAAAAATCAAAGCCTAAAAATAGGGAATAAATGATAATTGGGGTAAGTATGCCAAAAAATACCGCTTTTTTTATGGTCATAAGACTGTTTTAATGGTACAATCCTCGGATGCAAAAGTATAGTGATATTAGAAATGTGGCAGTAATCGCCCATGTTGACCATGGCAAGACAACTTTGGTGGACGCATTGCTTAAACAGACGCACACTTTCCGAAACAATCAGGTGGAAATGGAGATGGATAGAATTATGGATAGTAACGACCTGGAAAAAGAGAAAGGAATTACTATTTTGTCGAAAAATACTTCCGTTTTTTATAAAGATACCAAAATTAATATTATTGATACCCCGGGGCACGCTGATTTTGGAGGCGAGGTGGAACGGGTGCTAAATATGGCCGACGGAGCACTCTTAATCATTGATGCAGCCGAAGGGCCACTGTCGCAAACAAAATTTGTGTTGAAAAAAGCGTTAGAATTTGGCTTAAAAATAATTGTGGTGATTAATAAAATCGATAGAAAAGATAGCCAAATAGCCGAAGTGACACGCCAAACAGAAAACCTATTTTTACAATCAGTAAGCGATTCATCGGGGTTGGATTTCCCCATTATTTACGCTATTGGCCGGGAAGGAAAGTGCTTTGACAAAATGCCGGATGATCTAAGTGTGGCCGGAGACACAACTCCCCTATTTGAAGCAATTTTAAAAACTGTTCCCAGTAGCCGGAAAATGGTTGATAAACCTTTTCAGATGTTAGTTTCGGCATTTGAAAAAAATGAGTATTTGGGTAGATTAGCGCTAGGAAGAATAAACCAGGGAAGAATTAAAAAAGGAGAATACGTCTCTTTGGTTAACCCAGAGCAAAAACTGTTGGGAAATTTTAAGGTAGAGAAAATGTATGTTAACGAAGGGATAAGTAAAGTTGAGGCTGAAGTGAGTGAAAGCGGAGAGGTGGTTTATCTTTCAGGAATTCCGGAGATAGAAATCGGACAAACTTTAACCAGCCCTCAATTTCAAGTGGCCCTACCGCCAATAATTGTTTCACCACCAACACTAAAGGCGAGTTTCGGACCAAATACCAGCCCACTGGCTAGGGATGAGTCAAGATTTCTAACATCAAGAGAATTGAGAGAAAGGTTAACGACGGAAGTGGAGACAAATTTGGGGCTGAAACTTGAGGATGACCCAAATGACGGAATCAGAATGATAGTTTCCGGCCGAGGCGAACTTCATTTGGCGATATTAATGGAGAAGTTGCGAAGAGAAGGCTACGCCATGGAAGTGGGCAAACCGGAAGTGATTTTGAAACAAATTGAGGGCCAGTGGTTTGAACCAATGGCGGAAGTAACGATTTTAACGGGAGAAGAATTTGTGGGAACAATAACAGCAGAAATGGGGCAAAGAAGAGGAAAAATGGAAGATATGTCAACTGACGCCAATGGCTGCCGGATGGTTTTTAGAATCAGCGAAAAAAATGCTTTGGGATTGAGAGGAAATTTAATGACAACAACCAGAGGCCAAGTGGCAATAAGCTTTTTATCGATAGGGTATGAAAAGAAAGAAGAATCAGTGCCCAGAACCAGAAATGGGGTTTTAATTGCTTCAGAAAGCGGAAAGGCGTTGTCGTATGGAATCGATTTGGCCCAAAAAAGAGGAATAACTTTTGTGGAGCCAACTGAGGGAATATACGAAGGGCAGATTGTGGGAGTAAGACCGGTGACTGGAGATTTGGAAATAAATATCTGTAAAGGCAAACAGCTAACTAATATGAGATCGGCGGGTAACGATGATGCTATTATTTTGGCGCCGGCAGTGAAGTATTCAATTGAGGAAGCACTGGGATTTATTGAGGCCGATGAATTGCTTGATGTAACACCAAAATCAGTTAGACTACGGAAAAAGTATTTGTCAAAAGTGGACCGGGTGAGAAGCGCGAGAAACAAGAATTAAGAATCTACGAATTTACGAATCTAGAAATTCGAATCGGGAATATTCTTAAATATATCTTGGAATGGTTGGGGTGAAGTTTGAGGGGTGGGAATAACTTTTTGCCATTGGATTTGGGAGAGAATGGTTTCAATCCAGTTGGTCATGGGTTTAACAAGGTCGATTTTGGAGAAAAAATAAAAAAAGGCGCCGGCAATAACAATGGTGCCAAAAAGACCGCCCAGAGAACGGAAAATACCGGTGACAAAGTTTAGCCCGGCATTTTTAAAAGGATTGGTTATGTAATCTAACCTTTGGTTTAGTTTCTTGATTTGTTCTAAAAGCTCTTCATCGGGAATCATAATTGATTCTAACAGATTAAGGTTTGCCTAACTCTGGATGGAGCTTGGCGATTGATTCGATTAATATTTTTTGGGCTTTATTTAGACTACCGGGAATGTTGGCACCAGCGGCGGCTTTATGGCCACCGCCAAATCCAGTGGCCAGGGCAATTTTGCTTAAGTCGTATTTGTTTGGATCACGAGTTCTTAAACTAATTTTAGTTCGGCCATCAACGCCTCCAATAAGAGTGCCGGCAATATCCCAACCAATAACAGCTTTAAGCATGTTGGCAACGTCGAGACTGGAAACAACTTCATTTTCGATATTATTTTTTTGCAATTGCTTTTGAGAAACAGAGGCAATGGCCAGATGACCACCAAAATATAACTTAATGTTAGATAACAATAAGCCAACGAGTTTTAGTCTTGAAGGTTTATCGTTATTTTCAAAATTAAAAATAATTTCCGAAAAGTTTGGACAAATTACTGAAAGTTTGCTAGCTATTTTGAAAGTTGTAGGACTAGTTGGCGAATACTTATAACCGCCAGTGTCGGTGTGAAGACCGAGTAATAAACAACCGGCAATTTCTGGAGTAATTTTTACTTTAAATTGTTTAAGAAGAAAATAGACTATTTGGCAAGTTGCGGGGGATTTCAGATCGATGAGGCTAATATCGGCAAATCCGGAATTACTAGCGTGATGATCGATATTAATTGTCTTTAGATTTTTTGGAAAGGTGACTTCACCTTTTTTTGATATCTGATTGAGAGCAGAGGTGTCGGGAATAATAAACAGGTCAAAATCTTTTGGGTTGATATCAAAATAATTAGCTTGAAGAATTAAATTTGACCCAGGTAGGGTGAAAAAACTAGTTGGCGTAGACGAATCGCCGGAAATGATGGTAACTTTTTTACCAAGATTTTTTAGAGCCAAACCAAGAGCTAGGGCTGAACCAACACTGTCTCCATCTGGGCCCGGGTGAAGATGGAGAAGAATATTATTAGCTTTTTGAATTTCGGACCAAATCTGGGGGGCTAATTTGGTGTAAATAGACATGGTTTATTTTACCTTACCCGGACAGGCGGTAGCAGGATTGGTTTGGAGGGCTTGGAGAACAAGCTCGTTTTGAGGAGTGTGGATAGCAAAAACCGGGGTGAGGTGGTGGTCGATGGCTTGATCAGGAGAGACAGAAAGAGGGTCGCCAACAAGTATTTGATCGATACAAGGATCGGTAGAAAAATCGAGCGGACGAACTTCGATATTGGCGAATTTAAGGTTACCAGTGTAAAGAGGGTTCTGATAATAATTGGCTAATTTACCGGTTTCTTGGTGATAGAGAGTCGGAGAATAGTTTAAATGAAAAAGGAGCAAAATATAGTTTCGGGGGTTACGGGTGTTGTCGATAACAAACCTGGTGTTGGGATGAGACGAGACATAAAGACTTAGTTCCTGATAGCCATAGTTCCAGGCAGTGGCCATAAGTTTGGGGAAAAAGAGGAAATAAGAACGGAGTAACAATAATATAGAGATAAGAAATAAGAATCCAGAAATAAGATTATTAAATTTAGAAAGACCAAGACAAATAATTAAACTAAAAGGGAGAAGGAGAGGGAGGAAGCGCTGGACAGAGATAAATTCGCCGGAAAGACAGGCGGGGACAAGGGCGGTTAAAATTAAAATAATAATAGTTTTGGAGGCCGGGGTGGGTTTAGTTATAAGGTGTTTTAAACCAAAAATAAAGGGCAAAATCATCCACCAATAAAATAGGGAAATTTGGGGAACGAGGTGCTGTTGGTCAATGTCGTTTGGGAGAAAGAAAAGATTTAGAGGGGAGAGGAAACCAATAATTTGACCTAAGAAAAAGTGAGGAGAAAAGCCACTACTTTTAATCCAAAAAGCCGGAGTAAAGAGCATTAAAAGATTGGGGATTTGGGTTAAAAACAAAACTAAAATTGATTTTAAATTGGGTCGAGTAATAAAAATAAAGTAGACAAAAAGAAAGAGGGGGACCAAGAAGCGCTGAGTGTGGGCAGCATAAGTAGAAAGACTGATGAAAACCAGCCCCAGAAGAGATAGTTTGGGTTGGTTTTTAATGAGAAAATAGAGGCCGGCATTAAAAATAGTGGCAGCAAACATAACTTCATAACCAAGACGGCTGTTGAAAACTTGCCAAGGAATAATGGCATAAAAGGCTGAAAGCAGAATTGATTTTTTTGAATTTTTTGTGAAAACGTTAATTAATAAATAGAAAATACAAACGGAAATAACACCGGAAATGGCCGATAAAATTCTGATAGAAAAAGGATTAAGACCAAAAAATTTAATAAAAGGCAAAAGAAAATAAACATGGAGACCGGGAGTGTAGGCGCCAAAAAAGCGAAAATAAATAGGTAGTTTCTGGCCATATTCATCTTGGCCAGTTTCTAAAATCGAGAAAGCATTATAGCCAACAGTGGCTTCGTCAACATAAACTGATGGAGGGATTTGATCTAGGCGGAAAGTGTAAAGAAAAAAAGAAAACAATAAAAGTAAGGTTAGGGCTATTTTAGGTTTCAAGAGGATGGGAAATAAAAAAGATAATCCAGGGAATAAGGCAAATTGGCCCATAAACTCCCCGAGGGCCGACTAAGAAAAATAGAAATAAAAAGCCCATTAATAAATAATTTAAAAATCGATTGGGCCGACGCAAATAATTAATTAGGCCTAAAATAAAGGGGATAAACAAAATGGCGGGGAAGAAATTTTTAAAGTAGTCGGCAAAATCGAGACTTAAAAATAAATTTTGCTTGAGGCGATAAAAGACGGGGGATTCGAGTTTGTTTTCGATAATATTACCAAGGCGATAAAGTTTTGAAGGGTAGGAATTTTGAAGTTGTTGGTGATACCAATTTTCATAGCCGGAATATTCAAACATAGTTTGAAAACGGGTAGATTTAATTTGAACAATGCCAAGAAAAATAAACAAAACTAATAAAAAAATTTTATTGAATTTGGGAAAATGAGAAAAAATAAAGAGGGAAAAAGTTGAGAAAACAACCAAAGCAATTAGCCAAATCGGTTTACTATCAAACCAATGGCAAAATAAGATTGAGACTATTAAAAGAATGCCGGAAAAAATTAGACGGTTTGAGGGTAGTGACATTTTTTCCATTTTTTACCGCTGCCACACCAGCAGGGGTCGTTACGATTAATGGAATTGGTTGAGAGAGGACTCTTGGGAACACTAACACCCTTGGGGGTTGTTTGAGTATCCAACTCTCCCCTACCTTCGATGACATTAGTCGGGGCCGGTTGAGGTGGGGCGGAAACCGGCTCGAGACGGAAAATGGTTTTAGTAAAGTTAGTTTCAAACTGGCGCATCAAGCTTTGAAACATTTCATAACCTTCTTTGCGATATTCAATAAGCGGATCTTTTTGAGCATAACCACGAAGACGAACGCCATCACGAAGATCATCAAGAGCAGTTAAATGGCTAACCCAAAGTGGATCCAGAGTTCTAATAATAGCGTAGGAAAGGATGGAATTAGATAAATCCTGACCAAAATATGATTGGCGTTGTTGCCACTGACTATTAATTATGGTTAATAAAGCTTGAGAAATATTTTGATTCTCCGAAAGTTTGGAGGTTAATTGATGACGATCACTCTCGGGCATGGGAAGTATTTCGGCGAATTCAAGAGCAATCTTTTGATGATCATACTGACTGGTAACCGGGTCAAGATTTTGACCAACAAGAGAGGATATTTCTGATTCAAAAAACTTTTGAGCCGATTGCCAATTGGCCTCCGGCTTGAGAGAGGTGTTTTCAAGAGTTTCGTCACGAAGACGATAGATGATTTGGCGTTGCTTGTTAATAACATCGTCATATTCAACTAAATTTTTGCGAATATCAAAATTGAAACCTTCAACTTTGACTTGAATTTGTTCAATGACTTTTGAGACTAATGGATGAGTTAAGGGAGCATCGTCTGGCATATTAAAGCGGGTCATTAGGTCGCTTATTTTTTCACCACCAAATATCCGCATTAAGTCATCATCAAGAGCAACGTAAAATTGAGAAAAACCGGGGTCTCCTTGCCTGCCTGCCCGACCGCGAAGCTGGTTATCAATACGACGGGATTCGTGGCGCTCGGTGCCGATAACATAAAGACCACCAAGATCAACGACTTCCTGATGTAATTGTTTCCAACTTTCGATATTTTTATCATCCTTGGGGCCACCTAAAATGATGTCAACACCCCGACCGGCCATGTTGGTGGCGACAGTAACTCCGCCTTTAATACCAGCCTTGGCAATAATTTCAGCCTCAGAGCGATGATTTTTGGCATTTAAAAGCTGGTGAGGAATTTTCTTTTTGGTTAAAAGAGAGGAAATGATCTGATTCTTTTCAATACTAGTGGTGCCAATTAGAACCGGCTGACCAAGGGAGTGAAGTTCCTCAATTTTGGCAGCGATAGCGGCATATTTGCTTCCCTGAGATTTGAAAATAAGATCTTGCTCATCCTGACGTTGAAGTGGACGGTGGGTAGGAATGGTGACAACATCGAGATTGTAAATTTTTTTGAATTCTTCGCGCTCAGTGGCAGCCGTACCAGTCATGCCGGAAAGCTTTTGGTAAAGACGAAAATAATTTTGGAAAGTAATAGTGGCCCAAGTTTGAGACTCCTGCTGGACGGTGACCGATTCTTTGGCCTCAACCGCCTGGTGAAGACCATCAGACCAGCGACGGCCATTCATCAGACGGCCAGTAAACTCGTCGACAATAATAATTTGACCATCTTTAACAACATAATCCTTATCTTTATGAAAAATAGCCAGAGCTTTGATGGCGTTTTCGATGTAGTGGATGGTTTCAAACGATTCCTCGTAAAGATTTTTTACTCCTAAAACATTTTCAACTTTTCTAATACCAAACTCGGAAAGAGTGGCGCTTTTGGATTTCTCATCAATAACATAGTCTGAAGGTTGAAGTCCGGCGGCAATTTGGGCAAATTTGTAATATTTATCGGTTGGCTGACTATTGGGAGAAGAAATAATAAGGGGGGTTCTGGCTTCGTCAATCAAAACAAAATCAACTTCGTCGACAATAGCAAAATAGTGAAGCGATCGTTGAACTTTTTCCTTAAAATCGGCGACCATGTGATCGCGAAGATAGTCAAAACCGAATTCATTGTTGGTGCCATAGGTAACATCAGCCTGATAAGCTTCCTGGCGAGAAACCGGGCGAAGATGAGTAAGGCGATCGTCATATTGCTCACTTGGATCAGTAAATTCCGGATCAAGAATAAAAGATTGTTCGTGGACAATACAGGCAGTGGAAATTCCCAAAAGATGAAGAGCTTGGGGGTACCAGCCGGCGCCAACCCGAGTAAGATAGTCGTTGGGGGTAATAATGTGAACACCGTTACCGGTCAGGGCGTTAAGGTAGGCGGGAAAGATAACAGAGTGGGTTTTGCCTTCACCGGTGCGCTGTTCGGCAATAGCACCACGATTAAGAATTATGGCGGCCTGAAGCTGAACATCGTAAGCCCGCTCGCCGATAGTTCGACGGATGGCTTCGCGAACAACAGCGTAACTCTCGGCCAAAAGACTGTCGATACTAGCGCCATCAGTGAGACGTTTTTTAAATTCTTCGGTTTTAGATTTTAATTGGCTGTCGGAAAGTTTTTTAGTTTCCTCCTCGAGATCGTTGATTTTTTTGACTAGAGGGAGAGAGCTAGAAAGCAAACGATAGTTATCGTCAACAATATTTTTAATGAAATCGAACATGGTGGTAATTATAAACTAATCCGTCAGCTATTAAACACCCTCCGGTGCTCTCCGATTTTATTCGGAGAGACCGGAGTGGGTGGCTCCTCTACAAATCAGGTTTTCGGTGAAATCACCGAAAAATTGGTATATGGTTGGAGGCATTTGGGGATGAGAATGGAACCGTCTTTTTGCTGGAAATTTTCTAAGATAGCTAAAAATGGCCGGTCAGAAACAGCAGTAGAGTTGAGAATATGAATAAATTCGCTTTTGCCATTTATTTTGACTTTGGTATTTAAACGACGGGATTGATAGTCGCCACAATTACTACAAGAACCGGTTTCTTTGTATTCGCCAAGGCCTGGAAACCAGGTGTTAATGTCGTACATTCTTCGATTGGGCTGGGGTAAATCGCCGGTACAAGCCTTAACGATTTGGTAATGGAGACCAAAATCCTGAAGTATCCCCTCTTCGATTGCCAACATCTCTAAACACATAGCATCAGAAACTTGGAAGTCTGGTAATGTAAAAACATTCATTTCAACTTTATTAAAGTGATGAACCCGCAACATGCCCTTCATATCTTTACCATAAGTACCGGATTCTCGACGAAAACAGGGAGTAAAATTAACATACTTAAGAGGCAACACGGACGAGTCGAGGATTTCGTTTGAATGATAAGGAACAACAGAGTGCTCGGAACTACTAATAAAGACAAGATCGTCGTCTGGGATAGAATAATAGGCGTTGAACAAGTTTTTATTGCTGGCGTAGCCACAACCCCATTCGGTTTTTGACTTGACCATGAGTGGCGGGAGCATAGGATGAAAACCAAGAGTTGAGAGTTTTTTCATGGTGTAAAACATAATAGCCATTTCCAAAATGGCACCTTCGTTTTTGTAGTAACCAAATCTTGAACCAGAGAGTTGCCCGGCTTTTTCTTTGTCAATAATGTCTAATTTTTGGCCAAGGTCTTGATGGTCTAGTGGCTTAAAATCAAAACCAGGTTTAACTCCAACGGTTTTTATAACAACATTTTCGGAGTCATCTTTACCAATAGGCGTGTCTTCTGATGGTATGTTAGGAATCTCTTCAAAGAGATTATCACGGATAATTTCTGCTTCGGTTAGTTTTTGTTCGAAATTTTTTAGTTGATTCTTTATCTCCAAAGCGGATTTTCGCTGATCGTCAGTGGGCTTACCTTTGATGTCTCGAGAGATAGCATTTTGGTCGGCGCGAAGTTTTTCAACTTGGCTTAAAAGCTCTCGATAAGTTTTGTCTGATTCTAAAACCTTGTCTAAAATACCGGGGTCCTTCTGCCTATTTACAAGCGATTGTTTAACTAAATCAGGACTGGTACGGAGAAGATTAATATCGAGCATGAAACTTCGATATTCTAGCACATGATAAATATATCAAAGTACATCAAATGAACTAGAGACCGATGTCATTTGAAATTAACCGTATGGATCCGAGACATATGTCTATAAAAGTTTCTAGGGGTAGGTTTAGACCACTAGGATTTGAACATTGGGCCACCTCTGATCGCCTGGTGCCAGCGGCAAATTTTGGCTCCTTTAAAAATCTTTTGAGAACGGATGAAGTTTTGACGTCGGCTAATTTTTTACTAGGGTAAACCAGAGCGACGGCAACGATAAGACCGGTAAGCGAGTCGGCGCAAAAAATAGACCACTCGGCTTTATTGGATTTGATTATATTTTGTCTTGAGTCGTGAGCCAGAATTATTTTCTGAACCGTGTGGCTAATTTCTAAATTAAATTTGGCCAAAACCTCTTTAGTTTTTAGGGGGTGTTGGTCTTTGGTATCACCACCGTAATCAATGTCGTGGATTAGGCCAGCCAGGGCCCAATCTTCTTTGGGAGGATCGGCTTCGGTTAATAAATTATTAGTTTGAAAATAATCATAAAGCCCATTCATGCAGGCCTCGAGGGCAAGTGAGTGATAAAAAATATTGGTTTCGAGGTTGGCTTTAACAGCCTCTAAATATTTTTGCCGGTCGTAGGACATTGATGGGATTATAATCTATTTGTGTTATTGTTTTAAAACAAAATGGCACCACGAGATAGCAAAGAACCAGTTCAGCCAGTAGCGAGTGGTGCTTATGTGGACATCCGTCGTATCTTTGACTTGCAACCACAACCAATTAAAGACAAAATGACTGCCTTGTCTGGTCAAAGACAAAAAGTTCTCGAAGGATGCGTTTGGCAAGTTGCCTATTTAGGAGCAATTGAATCTTGGACACTTGGTCGTTTGCGTCAGTTTTTGGAAAGTTCTGGTAGATTTGGTGTGTTACAAAATGGTTCAAGTGGATTTGATGAAAATAAGACATTGTGGGAAGGAATGGACGATGATGATGGCCAGTGGAATAAAGTATATGATCTACTTAGTGGTAAAAATAACCAACTTAAGGGAGACAGAGAAGTGTTAACTATTATTGCCGACGAAGTTAGTCCGAACGTAGATAGAAAATATGTTTTGGAGTTAATCTGTGGTGAAACTTTGAGCCAATTAGAGGTAGCGGCTGATTTAAATTTGGTGGCTGAATTTGTTGGTGGTTTGGAATTTGATCCTAAATATCCAGAAGTAATTTTTCATCATGAATCTCAAAGAATAAGTGGAGCAACCCCAGACCACCTGTCTCCAGACTGTTTATTGTCGGCTGATTTTCTGTTAGACGATATAGCAATTATAAAACATGAATTTGTTCATTTTCTAAAGTTGCATGGATTAGTTAAACACGATATAAACATCCCAGTAGCTTCAGCCATAATTCAACTTGAATTGATGCCACCGAGAGAGTCAAAAATTGGATGGGGACTATCTGATGGCGATATTGAGCAAGCGAGGAGCTGCTTGACCGGAATCACAGATATGGACGAGGCATATTGCCGATATGTGATTGGGGTAGAAGCGGACGATCCCATTAAGACTATTAGGGAGAGGCAAGGCCAAGAATTTAGCGGAGTTGAAAGTGAACCTGATGAAACTTATGAACAAGGAAGAAAGTTGGCAATCTTAGCTACCATTAAATCACTAGATCCGTATTTGTTTTTGGCGAGAATGGCACAAGGTTATTTGCCATCGGAAGCAATGCTCGAGGGATAACAAAAGTTGTAAACGATTGTTTCCATTGTTTGTCTAAAACGCACAACACCTCCATTAATATCGAGGGTATTAGTATTTTCACCTTTAATAGCCCCAGAAACATTTCGATAAACACCTTTAGCTATTGCCATCGATTCGTCCGGTTGGAGCTCGGTTAGTCCACTGATTTTGTATCCTCTGTCATTTTGCCATATCGCAACACCAGTATTACCACGCACAGAGGGAAATATTACCAGAGTATAAATATAGTAATTACTCGTACCACTCTGAATGCCCTGAAAAATAGAGATGGCCACTGGTTGGTGACCTTCCCGATCTGATTGTTCAAATTGCCAAATTTCAATGGCACTGGCTGGAGTTGGAGAACCTTTACGATGACCATGATAATTATCGGGAAAATCGTAGCGAAATTTTTCCTGAATTTCGTCTAACGTTGCCCATTTTCTGTCTGGATTTACAGGATGTTGACTTAAATAACCAGTCGCCAAACCATAAAGTTGTTCAAGTTTTCTTGTGGTTTTTTCGAATTCTGGCGGTGGAGATAAAACACCGTCCATATAGGAAGTAAAAGCACTATTAAATAATCTTTCTCTAATACTATCTATCATTGTCTTGATTTAACACAATTGGTTAATAATATTTTCAATAAGAGGCCTGCCGGAGTCGGGGAAAATGGGATATTGGGAGAGGTCGGATTTGCCAACCCAAAGGGGACGAAAAAGATTATCTGGGTTGGTAAGCCCAACAACTTCGGGGCCGGTGGTGACAAAGTCAGTGTCTTTGGTGGTGGCGGAAAAATAATAATCGCGACGACCGGCCGATTCGGTTTCAAATTCAAAGTTGAGATGATCAAGTTTTAATCCAAGTTCTTCCTGAATTTCCCGAATGGCGGCGTCTTTAGGAGTTTCACCGACTTCGATGTGGCCACCGGGAATGGCGTAATAATCTTGGTTGTTCTTGTGACGAAAAATTAAAGCTATCTCCTGACCGTGAGTAATAATGACGGAAACTCGGTTGATTGCCAGCGACATGGTTTGGTAATATTAACATAATTAGTGATTTATGAAGAATGGAGGTGATAAAACGTGAACTATAAAAAAGTTGGAGAAATTACCCACTATTTTGATCATATCCAAGTGGCGGTGCTGAAAGTAACTGAAGGATCAGTGAAGGCTGGAGAGACGATTAGAATTGGCGAAGAGGCCGATGGTTTCGAGCAAAAAGCTGATTCAATGCAAATTGATCATCAGACAGTGGCTGAAGTAATGGCAGGCCAGGAAGCTGGTTTGAAAGTGGCTCAAAAAACTCACGAGGGCGACGCTGTTTACTTGGTGACAGAATAGTATTTAGATACTGGTTCGCCTAGGTGTGCGGATAAATCGGCCGGGAGGACGAAGATGGTTTCGTGATTGGGATTGACGCCCAGCTCTAAGGGCGAACACATCATGGCCGGAGAATCGACCCCACGCATTTTGGTGGGTTTGATTTTTTGGGTTTTATTTTCAGGAGCAAAAACAATGGCACCGGGCATGGCGACAGCGACAATGTCGTTGTCTTTGAGATTTTGGCAACCACTAATAATGGCCAAGTTTAGGTCGGAAGAGATTTTGACATCATAGATTTTTAATTTGTCGGCATTAGGGTGGGGACGGATTGCAATTACCTGACCAATGACAACTTTTTGACTATTAAGACCAATTAAATCATTTTCAGAAGTGGTTTCTTTTTCTGACCGAAGAGAAGGAAAAAGAATAACGTCTTTGATGGTGGGAGTATCGGTTAGGAACTGGGTAAAACGGTCAATACCCATGCCCCAGCCGGCAGTGGGAGGCATGCCATACTCTAAAGCTCGAATGTAGTCGGTGTCCATTTGCATGGCGTTTTGGGCGCCTCTGGCTTCCAATTTGGCCTCTTCAAGCCAGCGATCGGATTGATCTTTGGGATCGTTTAACTCGTTGTAAGCTTTAAGCAGTTCAGTGCCGCAAGCAAGAAGTTGAAAGGAGGCGATCTTTTTGGGATTGTCGGCTTTTCTTTTGGCCAGAGCAATCATTTCGGCAGGATAATCGGTAATAAAAACAGGACCGATTAAAAAGGGACGGACAGTTTCCTTATATAGAGCATCAAATAATGCACCTAAGCCGACTGCGTCGGCAATTTCCAATTTCAAATTACCAATTTCCAAAGCTTTAAAAAATTCATCTTCAGAGTGAATTTGATCGATATCAATGCCGGTTTTTTCGAGAATGGCGTCGCGGAAAGTAAGCCGTTTAAAGGGTGGGGTAAAATCGAGTTCCTGACCATTAAAACTAAATTTGAGGCTACCCTTAACCATTTTGGCAATATTGGTGACTAGTTCTTCGGTAAAGCGCATTAAAACATCATAGTCAACATAAGCCCAGTAAAATTCGATTTGAGTAAACTCGGGATTGTGAAAGCGGGAAACACTTTCATTGCGAAAATCGCGGGAGACTTCGTAAACTTTCTCCAGACCGCCGACGATTAGACGTTTAAGATAGAGTTCGTCGCTGATGCGTAAATACATGTCTTGCTCTAACTCGTTATGATGGGTAATAAAGGGCTTGGCCGAAGCACCACCGTAAACCGGCTGGAGAATCGGTGTTTCAACTTCAATAAAACCGTGATCGTCAAGGAACTTACGCATAGCCGAGAGAATTTTGGTGCGAGTTAAAAATACTTCTCTACTTTCGGGATTAACAATTAAGTCAACATAGCGTTGACGATAGCGTTCTTCAGTGTCGGTAAGGCCATGCCATTTTTCTGGTAAAGGACGCAGATTTTTGGCCAGGATTTGGAACTGACTAACACGGATAGTTATTTCACCGGCGTTAGTTTTGAAAACGGTGCCGGTAGCCGAGACAATGTCACCCAGATCAAATAGTTTAGCAACAGACATCGACTCGCCTAGAGTGTTTTTTTCAAAAAAAAGCTGGATTTTGCCAGAAAGATCATGAAGATCGGCAAACATGATTTTGCCGTGACCACGAAGGGACATGAGACGACCAGCAACTGTAACCGATTGACCCTCGGACTGACAAGCCAGAGCACAACTTTGTTTTACTTCGAGATTAGGCTGGGGATAGGGATCGAAGCCACGTTGTTTGAGCTCTACCAACTTATCCTGGCGTTGTTTGACTAAATCAGACATGATTGATTTTAATCAAATTTTCAGGAAATAGCTATGATTTTGTAGGCGATTTTGCCAACCGGGGCAACAATTTCAAACTCATCATTAATTTTTTTACCCAAAAGAGCCTGGCCTAGAGGCGACTGGTCGGAAATCTTATTGAGGGACGGGTCGGATTCAAGATGAGAAACAATGGCGAATTCCTTGGTGGAATTACCAGAAAGTTTAACCTTAACTTTAGAACCGACTTGAATTAGGGTTTTAGAACCGCCATTGGTGACAATTTCAGCATTTTCAAGAGCCTCTTCGAGCTTGGTGATTTTGTCATTAACAACTTCAAGCTCCTCTTTAAGCTGGGAGCAAAGACTATCCTCACCTGACTCGTCTGGCAAGGCGACTTCCTCAATTTGAGTGATTAAACGCTCTTTTTTTTCGTTCAAGTCAGAAAGTTGACTGTCTAACTGGACGAATCCGGCCTGGGTGAGCATTGTTTTGTTCATGTTTTGTTTATTATTAACCAAAAAAAACCTCTCGGTTGAGTTTTTCGGGGTGGTTTGAGAAGCCGGCCCCGAATTAGCAGGAGAGGCGAATAAATTTAATGACGCCTTTATCCAAGGATTGGTTGGCCGAAAGTCGGCTAGTCTTTGGATTCAATTTTTGCGTCACAGGAAGGTATCTTAGGCTAATAAAATTGGTTTGTCAAATTAGATATACTAAATATGTATACGTAAGTTCCAAATTATCCGTCTGAGACGGACTTCGCTTCGCAATTTCTAAAAATATATTTAAGTTAGAATAGGTAATGTTGGATTTTTTTAGAGCCAGACCGAGAAGGAGAACAGTAAAAATTAGGCCAGGTGGCGGGGTGCTGATTACCAATCCCACCGGCTGGCGAAAAATTACTTTTTATTTGGCCAATGGACTGTTTGTTTTTTGCCTGTTTTACTTGGTTTATTTATATACTCCCCTTTTGGGCGCGGTGATCAAATACGAAGTTAGGAAAGTCGCTGGGCCAAAAGAAACGAATACGGCAGTGGCAATACCAACGCCGGAGCCAACGCCAACCGGAGTGTCACAACCAGAGCCGGATGATTTTTGGATTCAGATACCCAAAATCTTAGCAAACTCAAGAGTGATAAAAAACGTTTCGCCGTTTGATAAAGAAGAGTATCTAAAAGTACTGGAAAGCGGAGCAGTGGCCCAAGCTGATGTGTCAAATTTACCAGGGGAAGGGCCTGGGAAAACAACTTTTATTTTTGCCCATTCAACTAATCAGGGGGTGGGGATGGCCAGAAACAACGCCGTGTTTTATCTTTTAGGAGAACTGGGGCAAGGAGATGTAGTTTATGTTGGATTTAAGGGCAAGATTTATATATATCAAGTTAATGAAACGAGGGTGGTGCGGGCCAACGAGGTTCAATATCTAAGTTACACCGAGCCGGATAAAGAAATGTTGATTTTGCAAACCTGCTGGCCGATTGGGACTGATTGGAAAAGACTATTGGTGATGGCAAGTAGACAGAAGTAGAAGACTGTGGTATATTATAGGTGTTTTATATACTTATTTAATATATATCATGAAGAAATTATCCCAAGGAGAAAGAATTGCCTTAAGTTTATCGGCAGTAGCTCTTGTCGTTGCTGAAGCATTAATAACTAATCCTCGTGTTAATATTCAAGCTGGTGAAGGTTCTGTTTATACCGCTGTCGGCGCAGATGTTCCATTTATCAGAGGGACTAGAATCGACGGAGTGGCTGGTGCTGAGCTACCTCGAGACGGAGCAGGAGCTAGAGTAGCACTATATGGTGCAATTACAAAAAATGGAGAACCTAAGGTGGAGAAACTTATTGCTATTGAGGATGTTGATGGAATACCAGAGATTACTTTCGGTTTTCCAAACGAAGAATAATTTGACAAGTAAGATTTTTTGGTGGTATGATACTTTTAACTTGGAACGCGGATGGGGACGTAATACACCCCCGGAGCACTTCGACAAAATCGGAGCGGGATCTCCCGGAATAGAGATAGGGTAACACTGCTTTTAGCAAATACTCGATAATAAGCCCCGCCCCTGCGGGGGAAACTAGGTGGTACCGTGAGAAAACCAGTCAAACTGGTCAAGCCCTCACCCTAGTCCCGACCATATTAATGGTTTGGACTGGTGTGGGGGCTTTTTGGTGTTTATTAATTATTAATACGAAAATCCGCCTTCGTTAAAACTACGGCGGACAAGGGAGGTGATAAAAAATGAAAAATAGAGAAATTAGTTTTGACGGTATTAATCCGTCTCTACCAAATTGGGAGATCCAAACTGGCTTAACTCGACGACAAAGAGCAATGCGAGTTGCGACTATTGTGGGACAAAGCGTTGCACTCGAATGGCTTGATTGCCCAGATGGAAGATCGGTGGAGGCAATGGCTAAACTTGCAGTAGGCCGACTAGTTGGAACCTTTGATCACGGATTTAGAAGTGATCTTGGGATGATAGCTAGAGACGCGTTTAACAGAGTTAAAGATTTTCAAAACAATGGCGGATAAAGACTATATCTAGGCATGGCGGGGAACCGCCGTGCCGCAACCAACGGGAGCCGGACGGTTAGGCAACGGTCTGTAAAACCGTTTAAAGCAGGTTCAACTCCTGCCCGTTGGACTTATGAAAACCTTAGGAATAATTGGGGGGATGGGCCCGGAAGCCACCAACCAATTAGTTACCAAAATCATTAATAAATTTGTAGCGTCTGGCCAAAAAACCAGGCCGGATATTTTAGTGGCCAGTTTACCAATAAATTTAATGGCCGAAACCAGACTAATTACCGATAATGATTCCGGCAACTTCCCAACTCTAATGGCTAAAGCCGCCAAGAGATTGGAATTAGCCGGAGCAGATTTTTTAATTATTGCCTGTAATTCGGTGCATGTTTTTATTGATGAGGTTCAAAAAAATGTTGATATTCCAGTTATGAGCGCAATTGAAGAGACAAAAAAGCAAATAAAATTAGAAAAGGTTGGGTTACTAGCAACAACTTTTGCCGTTAAGAATAAATTATTTGTGTCAAATAAATTTGAATTAACTGTTCCTGATAAAAATAAGCAAATAAAAATTAGCCAAATGCTTGACAGGTTAGCCAAGGGCAAGGTGGCAACCAAATCTGACAAAAATATGTTAGAAAAAGTGTTAAATAATTTTATTGATAGTGGCATTGAAACTTGCATTTTGGGGTGCAGCGAACTGCAGTTATTGAGCGAGGTATGGCAAGAATTCAATCGTAAGATTTTATTTTTAGACACCATGGATATCTTGGCAAACACGGCAGTTAAAAATTTATTAAACTAAACTATGAAAGATTTTATGGAAATATGTGATCGGTTAAAAAAGCAGAAGATTGATTTTGAAGTGGTGGAGTTTGGTGATACGGCCATTTCGGCCAGAACCAGCGACACGTCAATGGGGAAAAATTATGATCCAAAAAATGCAATCAAAACGTTAGTAGTGAAAACCGATGCAGGTTTTACAGCTGTAGTTGTTGGTGGGAGCGACAGAGTTGATGATAAAAAGTTGTCGGCTTTAATTGGTAAATGGAGAGTGGCGACTGGCGATGAATTGGTTAAACTGGAGTTGGTAGCGGGCGGAGTTTGCCCATTGGTTTTGGAGATAAAAACATTAGTGGATAAGAAACTGATGAGCCAAAAAATTTGGAGTATGGGAGCAGGAGACACTAAACACGGGATTAATGTTAAACTGGAGGTGGTTTTAGATCATCTAAAATGCAAGGTAGTATCAATTGCAGAAGAAAAGAACATGGACACAGAAGAAAAAATTAGATTGATAACTAGAAACTGCCAGGAGGTGCTGACGGAGGAGGACTTGAGGGCGCTAATAGAGTCTGGCACCCCCCTGTCGCACTACATTGGCTTTGAGATTTCGGGGTTAGTGCATTTGGGAACGGGATTATTGTCGATGGGAAAAATTGCCGACTTTTTGCAGGCCGGGGCAAAATGCAGAATATTTTTGGCTGATTTCCATACTTTTTTGAATAATAAATTAGGCGGAAAGTGGGAGGATATTCGCTGGGCATCGGAGAGTTATTTTAAAGAAGGACTAATTGCTTCACTTAAGTGCTTCGGAGTTGAGGGTGATCAGGTCGAATTTATTTCGGGAAAAGATTTGTATGAAAGCCGGCCGGATCATTGGCAAACATTTATGGAAGTGGGCAAACAAGTAACTTTAGCTCGTGACTTAAGATCGATTTCGATTATGGGTAAAAAGCAGGGCACGGATGTCAATATGGCCACCCTCTTCTACCCACCACTACAGGTGGCGGATATAGTGACCCTAGATATTAATTTGGCACATGCTGGCATGGACCAAAGAAAGGCTCATGTGATTGCCAGAGAGGCAATTAAAAAGATTCCTGGGAAACACCAAACACCGGTGGCGATTCACCAGAATTTAATTGCTGGTCTTTCTGGCCCGCAGGCAGGCGACAATGACGCTGAATCATTGAAGATGAGTAAGTCGAAGCCGAACAGCGCGGTGTTTATTCACGACACTCCAGACGAAATTAGGAACAAAATTAAAAAAGCTTACGGCCCACCGAAAGAAGTTGAGTTTAACCCACTACTAAATTGGGTGGAGACATTGATATTTTGGGGCGAGAAGACTGGCAATTTTGTGGTTGACCGGCCGGAAAGATTTGGAGGTAAGGTGGTTTACAACACCATGGCCGACTTAACGGCTGATTACCAGAGCGAAAAATTATTTCCACTGGATTTAAAAAACGCCTTATCTGACTGGTTAATTGAAAAACTAGAGCCGGCTCGGAAGCATTTTGAAATCGGAAAAAACGCCGAAGCATTGAAGAAGATGAAGGGGCTATTGGGGATAACCGGGTAGCCTTTTGGCAAAAGATAGTTGAAAAATAAGCTCTTTAAGACCTGAAAATTGGATGATTTGAAAAAACATTTTAGCGTCCAAGTAAAGACCTTTGACAATGCCATATTTTTTGCTTTTTGATATTTGGCCGACTTCGGGAAATGGTACTTTTTTAACCCGATAATTTTTAAAAAATATCCGGTTCATAGAGGATTCGATTAAGTAACCAGGATTATCGAAAATGTCTAAATGTTGAAGCAAGAGTTGGCGTCTAACACAACGCTCGCCAGTATAGGCAATATTAAAGCCAGAGAAAACAGTGTAAAACGATTCTTCGGGCCGATCACTTAAGGTTAGATCACAATCGGAATTTATAACTGGTTCTATCAGGGCATTGATATGATCTGGGGTAAGATTGACTAAATCAGCATCGATAAAAACGATGACATCGTATTTAGCTTGAAGAATGCCGGTTTTTAAGGCTTGGGCTTTGCCAAGATTTTTAGGATGAGTAATTAGTTTAATGCCTTTGACGGCGATTAAAATATCTTTGGTAGTCTTATTGGAGCCATCGTCGACGACGATAATTTCACCACACGATTTTGATTGTTTAAGAGAATTCAAAACCGGTAATATCCGTTCTTCTTCATTAAAACAGGGTATGACGACAGAGACTAATTTATCCATTGCTTTGATATTAACTCTTTTCGATAACGATTGGCGAAGCGGTGGGCTTCGTCACGGAGTTGCTGGAGCAGGCGAAGAGCGGTGGAGTGGTGGGGAAGATTAATTTCTTGCCAAGAATCGCCATTTTTTATAACGATAGTTTCGAGTTTTTTGGCTAGACCGAGAACAGAGATCTTAGATCTTAGATCGTAGATCTTAGAAACAACCGTCTCGGCTGCTGTCACTTGGGGCTTGCCACCATCGACAACAATTAGATCAGGAGTCCCCCACTCCGGATGCTTGAGACGACGATAGACGATTTCTTTAATCATTAATTGATCGTCGGGACTGGCTTTATAGAGAATCTTAAATTTACGATATTGAGAATTATCGAGATGGCCATTTTGCCAAACAGTCATTGAACCGACAAAATATTTGGTGCCGAGTTGAGAAATATCGAAACATTCGATGCGATTAATCAGAGGTATTTTGAGGGTTGACGATAATTCATTAATAGCTGATGACTGTTGGTCTTCAGGAAGGTCGATTTGCTGATAAAGATGGGAAAGATTGCTCCAACCGGAAACAACATATTCAAGATTCGTGAGCTGATCGCGAAGACTGACTGCTAGTTCGTAATTTTGACTTTTGGAAGCCAGGGCCATTTCCCGGCGAAGATTTTTTTGGAGATAAGTGAATCGGCCGGAAAGAATTTGTTTGATATGACTAATTGATTTTTTATAAATATGGAGATCAGGTTTGGCTCCAGGACAAAGGCCAAGATGGCAATAAAGACAATCTCCGGTAGGGTGCTTTTCAAGACTGCGAAAAGGAAAAATACGACGGATAATTTTAAGAAGGGATTTGACCGATGCACCATCAGGAAAGGGACCATAAATTTCGGCTTTGGGAGGAAGATTTGACTGATGGGAAGTGAAAATTCGGGGAATTAATTCGGTTGAGATACAAATGTATAAATAACTACGATCATCTTTAAGCTGGGAATTATATTTGGGATGATATTTTTTGATATACGAAGCTTCAAGAATCAGAGCTTCGATTTCTGAACCGACGACTTTGGTTTCAACCGAGGCGATTTGAGAAACCAATTGGGACGTTTTAATACCTAAGGCATCATCACGGCTAAAATATTGAGAAACACGCTTTTTAAGATTAATGGCCTTACCAACATAAATAATATCTCCGGCACGATTGCGATAAATATAAATGCCGGGATTAGAGGGAAGAGACTTTAGATTGATCATTACCCAATAATACCCCACAATTTAAATCATGCCAAAGATAGGCGGCCAGGTCGCGGGTTTGTTTGAGTTTGCTTTTGAGGAGGAAACGGATGTTTTTGCGAAGTGACTTCTGACATTTTTTAAAGCCGGTACGGCTTTTGTGACCTAAAAGTAATTGAGAAATAATAAGATTTAATGGCTCTAAAAAGAGGCCGGCAATTTTGTCGTCGAGAGGACTGGGGCTGTCGGAAGTGACAATAACCAAGTCGTCGGTATAGCCAATATAAGTTTTGACTCCAGCCTTAATCAGGGCCGGGCCAAGGAACTTGGCGGTTTGGCAGGAGCGACCATAAATAATGGAATCAAAAAGATTTGAATTGATGCTATTGGTGGAGATTAAGGTTTGATTTCTAAAACCAGTAATTAAGTCGGGCGAGCCATGACCATTGATTAAAATTAGTTTGGGGGAGAACTCAAGGCTACGGTTAAAGTTAGTTAAGGTGACACGACTTTCGGCGAGATCATCGACGGTAAATTTGGCCTTAATGGCGGCGGCTATAAGAGGAAGACTCCAAACAGAAAGATAAGTAACAGCAGAATCATGGTCGGGGCGGGTGAGTAAAAATCTCTTAGCCATCCTGATAAATTTTTCCTTTAGCTAAGTCTTGGAGAAATTTGACTTGAATATCAACTACTTTGCGACCAATAACCGTCTCTGATTCAACCTCGTTTATCAATTGATCTTTAGTAAATGATTGACCGGAGGCGAAATTGACCTTGGTCTTTTCTGACTGGGTTTCCAGGCGAGCCAAGGTTAGCTTTTTTTGAAGTGGATTAATTTTGGCCATTAAGAATTCCCAAACTTATTAATTGTTCTAAAATTTCTTGACCGATTTTGGTGTTGTTTTCTATTTCTACCATGGCACTATTCCAGGTAACCGGCTCGTTGCCAACAACAGCAATGATTTCCCGCCGAGCACCAAGGGGCAAATCGGCGTAGATTTTGAGAAAGTCGGATTTGAGGGACATGGTGAAAAAATTTTTAATTTGAAATTTTTAATTTTTAATCAATTTCTAAATTCTAATTCTAAAACTTATTGACTTTTTTCTTTCTAACTGGCCTATTGAGTTGTCTCATCAAATCTTTAACAGATTTAGCACTGTAAACCTTTACTTTGCCACTCTCCACATCTTTGGTCATTTTATCGTATCTGGCGATGGCTCTGGGCGATAATTTTTCAGGTTTATAATAATTTCTTGGGAATTCTAATTTAATGATATCAATTGCCGGGGTTTCGTAAGGATGGACAAGATAAATCGCATCAAGAACTTCATTTAATTTTTTTTTCGGACAAATCATTTCTATTTTATTTTCAGGTTCGCGACTCATTTTCCCAACTTTACCGATGGTCGGATGACGACCTTTCTCACTTTTCCAATTGCCAAAACCAGAAGTAATAAAAGCGTTATGTGAATATTTGCCGATTTTACCCGCTCCAGCCTTAGCCATTGCTTCTATCAAATTATCGGTGTCTTTTTTTGGGGCAAAGACAATTACTTTGTAATTTTTACTAGCCATGATTAATTATAACCCCAAGTGCTTTTTGAGATATTGGCCGGTCAGAAATCGATTGTTTTAGTAAACGAGGGATACTGATTCATGTCTTGCGAGTCAAGTTTTAGTTTGGGATTTTTGATAAATATTTCGGGGTTGCCAAGCTCAATACTTAACGGTCGACCAAAAGGAATAAATCCAAGGTTGTCGGTTACTTGAATAGTCAAGTAATTTTCGTAGCCTTTAATATCAGCTATCCAGAGGTTTTGTTGACTTAAAGAAACAAACTGAGTTTGGATATTATTAATTTCACCTTGCCACAGGCCATAGACCTTTAACTTAAACTTAGACAAGGAAGCAATTGGCCCGAGATCAACTTTGATGGGAATTTTAATAAGGAGAGACTCGTCACCATATTTCTTCCGGTCGATATCAAGACCAATGATTGGCCGATTTTTAGTAACCATAAATTTATTAGCATTGAATCTCTTAAGACCATAAGCATCAATATAAATAAAATTTTCAATAATCCCCAGCGATTTAAAGTAATTTTGAGAAACGATAGGTTTGTCTCTTTTGACCAAAACCCAAGCAAGTTTAAATTTTTGGGCAATTTTGTAATTGTCCTGAATGTAAATTTTGAGGGGCGTTAGTAGATTATTAAAGATAATTTGGCCAGATTGAGAATAAATGGCATATGGGCGGTTGTTAAGATGAGTTAAAATATCGGTGGCGTTATAGGTATTAATAACCACCAATTTAGGTGAATTAGATTGAAGATATTCCATGGCATATGATTGAAGCCCGGGAGTTAGACTAAACAACCAGTTTGAATGATAGGGAAAAGCGTTTTGCCTGTCAGATAGCTGACAATAAGGTCCGTTTGGATAAACAAGTATTTTGTCGTTTGTGGCGGTATTCGACTTAATATAATCAACCACTTCAGTGTAGCCGGTGGCAATGTCTGTTGCTAATGGTGCGCCAATTAATGGTAATAATTTTGTTTGAGTATTAGGTTGGGAAATTATTTTTTGAAAACCGTTTAGGTAATATTGACTATAGACCTTATTTGATTGAGTAAGAAAAAACCAAATTAGAATAAAAGACAAGATAAAGCGGTGAAAAACTTTTGTTTGAGGATCAAAAAGAAAATGAATGAAAATAAGAATTGGCAGGGTAACTCCATAATATAAATACTGGGGAGTATTGACTGTTCTAAAACAAGCAAGTAATGAGTATATTATGACTAGAACGAACAACTCTTTATATTTAATTTGACGATGCTTGAAAATGATGACGACTAGAAGTAAGAGAGCGAGAGGAAGTAAGTAATAATTAAGCCTATCGATATCTAGGCGGTTGTTGCCTATATATTCGGCCAATCTAGGAAAGGTGTCGCGAGACGGACTATTATTATAGAAAGAACGAACATATTGGATAAAAAAAGAAAAATAGTTAGCAAGAGTTTTGGTTAATACAAGGTAAACGAGCCAGAGTGAGCCGATAATAAATTGAGGCAGAAAAAAGGTAATTTTCTTGACTGATTTGACTAAAAAATAAATAAAAACAACTAGATTGGAAATCAGAGCATATTCCGGGCTAGAGATGAGCGATATGGCTAAAAACGAATTTCCCAATATTATTTTTTTGGAGCTATTTTGATATAGACCCAATAAAGATAAAACCAGCCCAAGCTCGGGGAGAAGATGACGGAAGGAATCGTAGGTAATATTGGTTTGAAAAATTGCCAGAAACAGCAGAAATAGAGCAAGCCTAAATCCCGAAAAAAATATTAAGCCAATTATTAGACTTATAAACAGAGAAAACAGCGGTAAAAACAGATAATTATTGATGATGCTTGATTGAAATGTTCCATTAAAAATTAGATGAATTGGGGCACGAATAATCAGACCAAATATGCCATATTCGGAAAAAAAATCACGATATAAAATTTTGCCTTTGACTAATTCGTTGGTATTTTGCCAAAAACTTTGAGGATCCATGTAGCCAAAAGTTTGGGAATAATCGAAATTTAAGTAACTTATAACAATCAGACCCACTGAGAAGATAACTACGATGATTGAAGATAATCTGGCGAGCATGCTTAACTATTTTACTCCACCCAAGTGCTTTTTAAGGTATTGGCCGGTGTAGGAGTTTTTGGCTTTAACGATGTCTTCGACGGTACCTTGGGCAACTAAATAGCCACCTTTATCGCCTCCTTCGGGGCCAAGATCAACAATCCAGTCGGCGTTTTTGATGACATCGAGATTGTGCTCGATAACTACAACAGTATTGCCCATATCAACCAGACGACGGAGAACTTTAATGAGGCGATCAATGTCGTAAAAGTGAAGACCGGTGGTGGGCTCGTCCATGATATAGAGAATACGGCCATTAAAACGTTTAACTAGCTCACGACTGATTTTGAGCCGTTGGGACTCGCCACCGGAAAGGGTGTTGCTGGACTGGCCAAGACTTAGGTAACCAAGACCGACCTCCTGAATAGTGTTGATCTTGCGGGAAAGCTTGGGAATGTTGGCGAAAAATCCGGCAGCTTCATCAAAGGTTAGAGCCAAAATCTCGGCAATGTTTTTGCCCTTGTATTGAACTTCGAGAGTTTCGTCTTTAAAACGACTACCATGACACTCGTCACAGGTAACGTAAATATCGGGAAGAAATTGCATTTCAATTTTGATTTGGCCCTGTCCTTCACAAGCTTCACATCGACCACTCTTAACATTAAAAGAAAAACGACCGGATTTAAAACCGCGGAGCTTGGCTTCGGGCGTGTCGGCCAAAAGAGAACGGATGTCATCAAAAATTTTAGTGTAGGTGGCCGGATTGCTTCGAGGAGTGCGGCCGATGGGAGACTGATCGACCAAAAGAACATCAGAAATAAATTCAGCACCAATAATGTCTTTATAGTCGCCGATAGTGCCATAATAACTACCTAAAAGCTTTTTTCTGAGACCACCAAAAAGGGTGTCGTGAACCAGGGTTGATTTGCCGGAGCCGGAAACACCGGTGACACAAACCAGGCGATTGACGGGCAGAGAGACAGTAATATTTTTGAGATTCCATTGGCGACAACCGACAAGAGTTATGAGATCCTGGTTCTTAGATCTTAGATCCTTGTTGATGGTGCCTATTTGTTTTTTACCAGATAGATATTGACCAGTGAGACTGGTTTTGCTTTTCAAAATATCATCAAGAGAGCCCTGGGCAACGACTTCGCCACCCTTTTTCCCGGCATACAGGCCAAAATCAACAATATAATCCCCGTTACGAATAACATCTTCGTCATGTTCAACCACAACGACAGTGTTACCCAAATCTTTGAGTTTCATGAGAGTACCAATAAGACGAGTGTTGTCGCGGGAATGAAGACCAATAGTGGGCTCATCAAGAATATAAAGAACGCCAGTTAGACCAGTGCCGATTTGGGAGGCCAAACGAATCCGCTGGGATTCACCAGAGGAAAGAGTGCCGGCTTCGCGAGAAAGAGAGAGATAATCAAGACCAACGGCGAGGAGAAATTCAAGCCGAGATGAAATTTCATTATTAATCGGTTTGAGAATTTCGATTTCCTGATCGCTTTGCAAAAGTGAAGACAGATTTTTGGCCCAAGTATAGAGGGATTCAATTGGCAGTTGACTGATTTGGTAGATGTTTTGACCGTTGATATTAACCGATAAAGCTTCGGGGCAAAGACGGGAACCCTGACACCGGGGACAATCCTCTTTAATTAAAAATTTATCTAGTTCTTCTTTAAAGGTGTCGGAGACACCTTCGGCGATTTTACGTTCGAAATACTTTACTTTCCAGGAAGGAACGGCGGATTTATCAAATTGATATTTAAAGCCAAGTCCGTGACATTCAGAACAGGCTCCTTGGGGCGAATTGAAAGAAAAAAGACGGGGTTCAAGAGGAGGCATGGAAATGAGACAAGTGGGACAGGCGTAGTTTTCCGAATAGAGAGTGTCGGAAAGATTTTGGGGCACTTCAGGAAAATCAAAACCAGAATCACTGACCTTGGAAATAACTACCAAACCATTACTCAACTTGAGGGCAGATTCAACCGAGTCGGTGAGACGATCCCGGACTGACTCGGGATGCTTGAGATTTTCGCGAGAAAGCGAGAGACGATCAACTTGAGCATCAATATTATGTTTATTGGTTTTGATAATACCGATATCGGCGTAAAGACTAATGATTTTGCCGTCAACCCGAATTTGTTTGTAACCCTGTTTACGGAGGTTTTCACTTAGGCCACGAAAGTCGCCAGCTTTATTGGTAACAACTGGCGCTAGAATAAGAAAACGATAACTAAATTGAGTGGCAGTAATTTCGTTTTGGGCGGTGGCTAAAATCTGATTAACAATTTGCTTGCTGGTTTGAGGGATAACCTCCCGACCACACTGATGACAATGGGGATGGCCGATACGGGCAAAAAGGAGACGAAGATAGTCATAAATTTCAGTAACGGTGCCGACAGTGGAACGAGGATTATGGGAAATGGCCTTTTGATTGATAGCAATGGAGGGAGAAAGACCTTCAATCAGATCAACTTCCGGCCGTTTGAGATTGCCTAAAAATTGGCGGGCATAAGAAGAGAGGCTTTCAATATAACGGCGCTGACCTTCAGCAAAAAGGGTATCGAAAGCCATGCTAGATTTACCGGAGCCGGAAACGCCTGTAAATACGACGAATTTATTTTTAGGGATGGTTAGGGAAACATTTTTTAGGTTGTTTTCCCTGGCCCCTTTGACGGTGATTTGATTGAGCATGAAAGAAGTCCAAAAAGTTAAAAGTTATAAAGTTTATCAAGTAAAAAACTTAAGCTTTATTATAAACCATTTGGTTCGTGTTTTGTTTGGGTGGTTTAGACTTTTTCAATTTCCTTGATTTTGTCGCGTAACAGGATGGCTTGCTCGAAATCGAGGTCGGTGGCGGCGGAGCGCATAAGTTTGCGAAGATCAGCAATGTGTTTTTTGCGCTGAGGCGGAGTCAGAGAAAGCGGATCAACAGCAATAATTGGTAAAAGTGAGGCAGGATCTTTGGCCGGGGCTTCAATGATTTTGGGACGGATGGCTTTTTTAATGGTTTCGGGGGTAATACCATTGTCTTGGTTGTATTTAAGTTGAATAAGACGGCGACGATTAACTTCGTCGGTGGCTTGCTTCATCGCCGGAGAAACAGTGTCAGCATAAAGGATGACCTGGCCGTCAATATTGCGGGAGGCCCGGCCCATGATCTGGATTAAAGAAGCACGAGAGCGAAGGAATCCTTGAGAAGCGGCGTCCAAAATGGCCACCAGGGTAACTTCGGGCAAATCTAGGCCCTCTCGAAGAAGATTGATACCAACCAAGACATCATAATCCCCTCCCCTTAATTTATCCAAAATTTCGGTGCGCTCAAGTGTTTCAATATCAGAGTGGAGATAGGCGACTTTGAGGGGGTGGCCGGTTTTAGCCGGATCGGAAAGATAGGCACTTAACTCTTCTGACATTTTTTTAGTAAGGGTGATAACTAAGGACCTCTCACCCTTCTTGGCCCGGACAGAGACCTCGTTAATTAAATCGGGGATTTGGTTTTTTGAAGGCCGAACCGTAATGGGCGGGTCGATAAGGCCGGTGGGACGGATAATTTGCTCAACAACATGGCCGTTAGAATCGTTGACTTCAAAATCGGCGGGGGTGGCGGAAACATAAATTACTTTACTCATTCTCTGATCAAACTCAGTCTTTTTTAACGGCCGGTTGTCTAGAGCACTCTCGAGGCGAAAGCCAAAATTGATGAGATTTTGTTTACGGGCCAAGTCACCAAAATACATGCCACCGATTTGAGGAACAGAAACATGCGATTCGTCGATGACGGTTAAAAATTTGTCACCCCAAAGATGGCGGAAATAATCAATAAGGGTATAAGGCGGATCGCCTGTTTTTCGACTGTCTTCAAAATAAATCGAGTAGTTTTCAATGCCATTGACATAGCCAATCTCCTGCAACATTTCCATGTCGTAATTAACCCGTTCTTTAATGCGATGGGCTTCAAGAATTCGACCGCTTTTTTCAAAAGAATCAACTTGGGCTTGAGCATCGGCCTGAATCTTGGCAATAATCGGCTTGAGTTCGCCACTGGCCCCGACAAATTGCTTGGCGGGGTAAAGACGAAACTCTTTGAGCTCAAATTGGTGGCCGGAAAAGGGATTGCGTTCTAAAATCGATTTGATTCTATTTTGGTCGTCAAAAACGAGCTCAATAATCCAATCGGCGTAAGATGGCCAGATTTCAATTGATTCACCCCGAACCCGAAAAGTGGAGCGTTTGAATTCGAGCTCATTTCGGGTATAAAACAAAGAAATTAATGATTCAAAAAGTGAACGACGGTTCCAAGTGTCAGCAATTTTTAAATCTAAGACTTTAGAACCAAATTGGCGGGGGTCGCCGATGTTATAAATACAACTAACCGAAGCAATGATGATGTTGTCAGAACCAGAGAAAAGATTACTAGTGGCTTCAAGACGTAGTTTGTCGATAAGGTCGTTAATCTCAACCTCTTTGGCAATATAGGTGTCAGAGGCGGGAATGTAGGCTTCGGGCTGATAGTAGTCGTAATAAGAAACAAAGTAGGAGACTTTGTTTTTGGGAAATAATTCTTTAAATTCTTGATAAAGTTGGCCGGCTAGGGTTTTATTGTGGGAGATAACCAGAGTTGGTAGTTGAGTCTGTTGGATAACATTGGCAATAGTAAAGGTCTTGCCGGAGCCGGTGACGCCAAGAAGAGTTTGATGATTAATACCGGCATTAATATTGGCAACCAGCTTTTTGATGGCTTCCGGCTGATCGCCGGCAGGTTGGTAATCGGAAACCAAGGAAAAGGACATGAGGTATTTTAGTCTAAAAAGTTCGAAAGTCCAAAAAGTCCAAAAAGAAAAATTATGATTTATGATTAATTAAGAAAATGTTGACGAAAGTGAAGAGTGTTGCCAGTTTCGGGTTAAGCCCGGTGGAAATAGAAATTGAAGTCAACGTCGCCGAAAAAGGGTTTCCGGGGTTTAACGTGGTTGGGCTAGCCAGCAAGGCGGCCGACGAAGCTAAAGAAAGGGTAAAAACGGCGATTATTAATTCCGATTTAGAATTTCCCGAAGGCAAGGTGGTGGTTAATTTGGCGCCAGCGGATTTACCTAAAGATGGATCAAGTTTTGATTTAGCCATAGCGGTGGGAATATTGGCAGCATCTGAACAAGTGGAATTACCAAAAACAAAAAGTTATTTTTTTGGTGAGTTGTCGCTTGACGGCAGTTTACGGCATAGCAGAGGAGTATTTTTACTGGCAATTGCGGCCAAAGAAATGGGGATTAAAGACATCTATGTGCCAAGGCTATGCGCCAATGAAGCTAGTGTGGTTGAAGGGGTGGCGACTTTTCCGGTGGACAACTTACAACAACTAATAAGCCACTTGAATAGACAGAAACTAATCGAGCCACTTATTCCTGTTGAAGCAGAAAGTATCCTGGAGACAATGGAACCGGAATTTGACTTTGGTGAAATATTGGGACAGGAACAGGCAAAAAGAGCGGTAGAGATTGCTATGGCCGGAGGCCACAATTTACTAATGATGGGCTCCCCGGGAAGTGGGAAAACAATGCTTTCCCGGGCGGCGGCAGGGGTGTTGCCACTATTAACGGAAAAAGAAAGTCTTGAAGTAACAAAAATTTACTCAATTACCGGCAATATCCCCCCAGGAGGGTCGCTGGTCCGACGCCGTCCGTTTCGGAGCCCGCACCACACGACTTCGCAGGTGGGGTTAATCGGTGGTGGCAGTAACCCCCGCCCCGGCGAAGTGTCGATGGCCCATCGGGGAGTATTGTTTCTGGATGAGTTTCCCGAGTTTAGCCGGAGTTGCATCGAAGCATTGAGACAACCACTTGAAGACGGCTATGTGTCTATCTCGAGAGCAGCGGGGTCAATTACCTTTCCGGCTCAATTTATGTTGATTGCGGCGGCCAACCCCTGCCCGTGTGGATACTTAGGAGACGAGAAAAAAGAATGTCGGTGCACTTTTAATCAAATAAAAAATTATCAAAAGAAAATGTCTGGCCCAATCATGGATCGGATCGACCTTCATCTAAATGTACCGTCGGTGGATGTGAACAAATTGATGCTTAACGATACAGCAAAGTTATCCGGAGAAAAATCGGTAGTAGTTAGGCAAAGGGTGGTGGTAGCCAGGGTTATTCAGAAAAAGAGATTCGAGGGAATAGCGGGGGTTTATGCCAATGCCGATATGAAAAACAAACATCTAAAACTTTTGGCCAAACTGACTGATCCGGCTAATTTGCTCCTAAAACAAGCAATAAATAAATTTAATTTGTCGGCCAGAACTTATTTTAGATTAATAAAGGTGGCCAGAACGATTGCTGATTTGGGAGGGTCGGAGGAGATTAAAGATGTCCATGTGGCGGAAGCATTGCAATATAGAGTCAGGGAATAACTAAGTTCCAAAAAACAAATTTACAAGTTCCAAACAAATAACAAATTACAAATTCAAAATTACAAACGAAAGTGGAATACAAAAGTAATCTAAAAGATAGAACTTTAGAATTTGCTAAGAGAGTGGTGAGAATGTGCAGGAAACTACCATCTGAAGTAGTTAATTACAAACTAATTGATCAACTAGTTCGGTCATCGGCGTCGGTTGGAGCAAACTACTTGGAAGCCAATGACTGTTTGGGGAAAAAAGATTTTTTACATAGATTGAGAATATCTAGGAAAGAATCAAAGGAGACTATTTTTTGGTTGGAGATATTAAAAGATGGTAATTCTGCTTTTAATACTGAAATTTCGTATTTAATTCAAGAATGTACTGAAATAAGAAATATATTGTCGGCCATTATAAAAAAGGTTGAGGAAAATGGAAATTGAAATTTGTTGGTTAGAACTTGTTTGGAAATTGCCCGCCTGCCGGCGAGGCAGGTTAATTTGGAAATTGTTTTTTACATGAAGCAGTGGAATTATAGAAAAGGACAGAAGGGGGAGGAGATGGCGAGGGAGTATTTAGAGAAGAAGGGGTTTGGATTAATAATGAGTAATTATGTCTGTAAAATTGGGCAGATTGATTTGGTGATGGAGGATGAGGGGTGGCTGGTGTTTGTGGAAGTGAAATTTAAAAGTGATGATTTGTTTGGTACGCCAGAGGAAATGTTTGGCAAATCGAAATTAGCACAGGTCAAGAGAGTGGCGACCTGGTTTTTAATGGAAAAGCGAGAAGTGAAAAAACGATTTGAAAAATATCGAATTGATGCCGTTTGTATTTTGGGTGATGAAATTAGATATTACCGAAACGTATATTAATTTCCAAATTACAAATCGACAATTTCCAAATATGAAAGACTGGAGAGAATGGGAAATCAAAACTATCAAGTTTGAGGATGAAAATTTTCCGGAAAGTTTAAAAACAATTAAAAATAAACCAAAGCGACTCTATTATCGAGGCGAGTGGAATAGCGAATTATTTGATAAATCTTTGGCAATAGTGGGAAGCCGGAGGATGACAAGATATGGGCGGGAAGTACTGGAAAAATTTATGCCTGATTTAGTGGCCAAAAAAATAACGATAATTTCTGGATTTATGTATGGAGTGGACAGCTGGGCCCACCAATTAACAATTGAGAATGGAGGAAAAACGGTGGCGGTTTTAGGTGGCGGACTTGATGAATTGACACCGACTGAGAATGACAAACTTTACAGCCAAATAATTAATACCGGAGGACTGGTGATATCAGAGTACGAGGCGGATTTTAAACCAACACTATGGAGTTTTCCCCAAAGAAACCGAATTGTGGCTGGATTAGCAAGTTTTGGCGTATTGGTGGTGGAGGCTGATTATAAATCAGGCAGTTTGATAACGGCTCGGATGGCGCTGGAACAGAATAAGAAATTGTGGGCCGTGCCGGGGATGATTACAGCCAGATTATCAAACGGGACGAACTATTTGATTGCCAGGGGGGATGCCAGAGTGGCATTGACAGCTAACGATATTATCGAAGGCAAGGTTAGAATAGAACAACTTAGTTTGGTGACCGAACTTTTACCTCCACAAAAGCAGATATGGGAACTAATTGAGACGGAACCACTAACAATTGACGAACTTAGCCGGCGACTAGGGCTAAAAATTACGGAAATTAGTGTAGTTATTAGCCAAATGGCGATTGCCGGCTTAGTAAGTGAGGAAATGGGAAAAATTTACCCTACTTTGACTCAAGATCAATAATTCGCTGGACAACAGCCAAAGAAGCGAGGTAAGCCGGCTCGATGCCACGAATAGCCATTGAACCTTCACCAAGGTTTTTAGTTAGCGGGTTATCGGAGGCATAATTAATGATGCCAAAATCAAGTGGAAGGCAAGAATAATCGACAGCTTGATCAAAAACAGATTGATGATCGAGACCAATTTGCTTGAGAAGAGCCATTAAATATGGCCCAGATTCCATTTCAACAATATTGTAACCATTAGAAATATAATTATTAAGTTGTTCTTGGTTTTCTAAATAGGTTCCATAAACACAAACAGCTTTCTGATCTCTAAGAATTTGACATTGAATCCCCTGATACTGAAATTCCTGATTAAAAATATTACCGGAATGAAAAATGTTGCCGGATTTTTCGTCGAGAACAACGGATGGGATTTGAATATCACCAACTTCACCGGAAAGAATGGCAGCTTTACCAATGACATAAATACCCTTAGTTTTGGACAGGCTAGCAATTAATTCGGATAATAAATAGAAGGCAGCCTGGCCTAGAGGATAGTCGTAGTTAATGATGTAAGCCTGACTTTGGCGAATTTTTTCCGGATTAGTAAGAGAAAGATGGGCATCAAGCTGGCGAGTATTGGCGATGGCGGAAACGGGAATAATTTGGACACGACTGGGAAGAGCGCTTTTAGGAGAAACGTTTCTGATACCTAAAGAAAACTCATAGTCATCTTTGGCTTTAGTCTCCAGTGGGTTTTCGGAAAAATAAATGCTGGAGGCATAATAGAGAAAATCGTTGGTGCGAATGGGGTTGGCACCGTATTTGACTTCTTGCCAAAGACTGGAAAGATCGGGGTGATTGGCAACAGTGGTGATAAATATTTGATCTTGAACCTGACGAACATAACCGCCAATAATATTGACCAGACTATGGAGATTGGAGGAAACAAGATAAATGGGCGCTTGAGTAAGGCCAAAAACTAAAGATTGACTGATGACAGAATCGACCCAATTTTTGGCAATTTGATCATATTTCTCCGGAGTACGATTAAGAAGTTGAAGTTGAATTTCTAAAAGTTTAGTGAGATGTGGCTGGTAGGGTAAAAGCGGAGGCGGGCAAGAAAGGCGGTGGTCAATAATTTTTTTAGCTTCGAGGCTTAAACTAATGAGAGTGTTGATAAAATCCTCAAGATCAGAGTCAGAGGCAAGATATACCAAGAGTGTTTTTTCGCCGGGATGAAAACGATATTGGCGACGACGGGATTTGGCGGAAACTGTAGCCCAACGATCGAGATTATAAATTTTGGCTTTAAGAAAATCAGCATCCTCCTGGCCAAAAATTACTTTTTCGGTTTCAAAAATTTGGGGAGGAAGACGATCAATGGCGTAATTGAGGGCGGCAAAGTCAACTTCTGACCCGGAGAGGAGACGGTGAAGAGAGGGGGAAATTTCGACATAGGTAGGAAAAAGATTTGAGAGGGGAAAGAAATTACCAGAGTCGAGGAGCTGATAACAAAGGTCGAGATGATTTTTGACCGATGCTTCAGTGGATCTAAAAGTGCTGTTCATAAGTATTGAAACCAGTTTTCAATTGGGGCAGTGTTGCCGATAATAAAATTGATGGCATAGAGGACAACAGCTGGTATGAGAAGAAAAAAGATGAGTTTAAAGCGAGGAAGCTTGGTTAGGCCGGAAAATCCAAGCAACAGAAACGGGAAAATTGGCGATAGATAACGGCTGATGTCACGATGGGAAACAAAGATAACAAAAAAAAGATAGATAGCGGGAAAAAGAAAGAGCGGGTCACGCTTAAAGCGTTGGTAAAGAAAATTAAGGCCAAAAAAGGCAAAAGCGAGAAGGTAAATAATATCTTCGAGCCAAATAGTACCAATCCAGGAGCGAAAACTCAGAAAGACACCATAAGGAAAAAGAGAGAGATGGATATTGTCGCCACTATGAAAATAGGCGAAAAAATCGCCAGTTTGAAAATAATAAAGACCAAAGATAAATAAGAGAGAAAAGGGAGCAAGTAAATACCAGAAATAACTTTTATTTATTTTTTTGTTAATTAAAAAATAGAAAGCGTAAGTGACAAAAAGTAGAACGCCGGGGCTTTTGAGGGTTTGGGCTAAAAGAGCGAGGAGAGCTGAAACGACAAAGCGTTTTTTTTGGAAATAATAAATAGAGGCAAGACAGGCAAAAATAAATAAACTTTCGGGAGCACCAATAAGGCGCAAGACAAAGAGACGGGCTGGAAAAAAGAGAAGTATTAGGCTTAGCCAAAAGGCGGTTTTATCATCAGTAATGTCTTTGATTAAAAGATAAAAATAATAAGTAAGAAGGAGAGAACCAATAAGAGTGACGAAAAGCATGGCCCAGGGAGCGGAGAAAAAAAGTGATAAAAGGGAGATTAAGAGTGGATAGCCCGGAAAATGGGCAGGGAAATATTCAAGGGGAAGAGGTTGGGCAAAGCGACTGCGAATGCAACTCGGATTATAGCCACATTTGGAAATAATAAGATAGTTTTGACCGTCGTAATTAGCAAAAAGTGTTTGCATGGAAACGCTAGGAAAGCCTAAAACGCGGGGTAAATTGAAATAAAAAACAGACCAGAAGAGGAGAGTTGTTAGGAGGGTTAAAGCAAGCAACAGAAAAAGAGGCCTCGATTTGATAAAATTCATCTGGTTTATTGTAGCAGGCCCCATCGTCTAGTGGCTAGGACATCAGGTTCTCATCCTGGTAACCGGGGTTCAATTCCCCGTGGGGTCACCTATTGGTAATGGTAGGTTTTGAAAATGATCTTTTAGCGTAAGATACGGTTGTAACTTGGGGGTTCCAAAGAGCAGTTCTTGATAGGTCGGTGTTTGTTCAAAAATGAGGCCAAAATAGGCTGCCTGTTTTAACGGATTCTTGGAACCTACCATTAGTTCTTCGAGGTGTTCCAAAAAATATCCAACGTTTTCCATAATAACTTCCATATTTTGGTTGATTTGAGGTTCCACGTCTTTGCCTTGCTGGAGATTGATAATCTGCTTTTCAATTCCAACGAGGTCTTCTTCAAGATATTTTATGGCAACTTCCGAATTCAAAAACTTGATTTTATCGGCAGTGGCTCTGGCTTGAATTCTAAGCTCTGCGACCTTGTCTTCAATTTTGGCATTATCAGTCACAACTTCTGTTTGTCTTTTGTTCCAGATATCGATTACATATTTTTTAAGCTCTTCAACGTATTCTTTGTTGATATCTAAATTTTTAACAAAAGATTTGACCGTATTTTCTAATTCTGAAGAAACAACCCGAAAATAGTGCTTATCTCGATAACAGTGATAAGCCGGATAATGCTTGCCCAGTTTTCCTCTTGAGGCACTGCCATAAAGCGGTTTTCGACAATGCGGGCAGAGGATAAATTGTTTATAAGGAAATCTAGGGCTTTTTGATTGTTTCCTTAGTAAATATTCTGGAGGTAACCTTTTTATCATTTTTAACTCACCATTGTGTTCAACTATCTTTACTTTATCGTTATTGGCTTTGTTAAATAGTTTTACGGTAACAATACCGTTAAATTTTGCTTTAACAGGTAGGCCGTTTGTCCATTTTTCAATGTTTATTCCGGCATAGATAGGATTTTCCATATATCTTAAAAACTGCTTCAAATTCAATTGCCCTCCTCCCCTTTCGCCAATTATTTTTGTTCTGTCCTTGGGGTTTCTAATGTATTGTTTGCGAGATTGATATCCGAGTTTATTAAGTTCATCAATAATTTGGGCGTCGGTCATGGTGCCTCTTAATCTTAGGTCGTACATTTTAAGAATCCATTGCGATTCTTCGGGGTGAGGTTTGAGGACAACTCTTTTGCCATGCGATGTCTCAACCTTCTCATTAATGTATCCAAAGGGTGGTCGTCGAACTCTAAAACCTAATTTTACGTATCTGATTTCGGCTCCAATCATGCGAGACATAATATCTCTCATTTCATCCTTAGCTCTCTCTGCTTCGAGAATTTCAGCTTTATTTGTTGGGCTATAGACACTCCAGTTATATTCAAAGCCAAGATGTTCTAAAGTGTTGACTTTTTGACTACCAATAATCCCATAAATATCAACTAACTTTACATTTTCTTTAGTCAATTGCATTTTTAGATGATCGTACAAATAGGAACCTCCCCTAGTGAACCGGTCAATTGACTTAATGATAAACAATTGAATGCCGTTATTTGGATTTTTACAATAATCAATCGCCTCTTGGACGGGTTGTTCTTCTTTGGAGGCAGATTCCATAAATATAAAAAACTTTTTGATAGTGATATTTCTGGTTTTAGCAAATTGTTCGATTTGTTCTTTTTGAGCCTCTGGAGAATCCCCTTGAAGTCCTTGTTTAATTGAGGAAACTCGAATGGCTACGACAGCATTTTCACTAACAATGTTGAATTCAGCCATTATCCCCTCCTTGGTTTGTTAATTTCCCTTGCTGATCTTCCATAATTCTGTCGACAATAACGTTGGCTAATATTCTTAGCCTGTCCTCCATTGTTATGTTGGTTGCTTCCGTCATATTTCTACTTTTATATTTTCGTTTTGTTTTCATACTATTATGCTAGCTATCCGTATATGGATAGTATAGCAAATGTAGGAATTTGGTCAATAGTTTGGTGCTATTAATAAAAAATATTTGTAATATACTAACTTACTTCTTACTTTCCGCCTTATTTTAAAAAATGAACCTATTAGATAGTGTCAATAAAACAGTAATGGTGATGGCTTTTATGCTTGGCTTAGTTTTAGTGACTAAAATTGCGGTTAAATTAGTTTTAATTTGGAGAAAATTACACGAGAAACAGATAATATTGGAGATTGTCCCATTGAGGAAAACTGAACAGATACCGTGTAGCACTCAACAACTATTTTCTTTGATTCACGGATTGTCGAAGCAACGATCGTTTTTTCAAAGAATTGTTGGTGAAACAAAGAACTATTCTTTTGAAATCGCGTCATCAAGAGTTGAAGGAATTCGATATTATGTTCGGGTTAACGAAGATGATGCCTCGATTGTTAAACACGAACTGTTGGCTTATTTATCGGGAATGACTATTAAAGAAGTTGATGATTATGTTAAGCCTGAACAAAATACAAAAACTACTTCAATTGTTGAGTTTGCATTGACTAACCATTTTGCCTTGCCTTTAAAAAGCCAGATATCACTGGAAGATAATGATCCGATTGCTTATATAACCGGGGCGATGACAAAACTTGAGCTAAATGAGCTGGTTTCATTTCAGGTAATTACCACACCCTTAGAAAAATCTTCTATTAAAGATATAAAAACTGTAACAAATTATATTTACAATAATAAAGAACTTTATTTTAATTTAAATTACTTAAAAACTACAAATATTGGTAAACAGATATTTACTATCTTGGTTAATATTTTGATGTTTCCAGTTGGGGTGCTTGTTTTTGTTTTTACTGAAGGTAAAGAGGGTCCTTTTATTTCCTCTCTAATAGGAGGAAGGCAAAAGAAGGTTGATAATGCATATGAACAAGAACTTCAGGCGCAAGTCAAAAGAAAACTAGACCAGCAACTTTTTAAGACGACAATTAGGCTGTTAGTAACCAGTCCGAATGGGTCGAAAAGGAATTTACGGACAAAAGGAATGGTTACATCTATGGCTTCTTTTTCAAATTCAAGTTACCAGGCATTAATAAAAAAGAGACAGATAAATATGCCGATAATAAAACGGCTTGACCTGTTTTTATTTAAAAATCGTCTTCATGGATTATTGAATAATCCATATTTGTCGGTGACTGAAATTGCTGATATTTATCACTTACCATATACTGCCACGACTAAAACTGAGGATTTAGTCAAACAACAAAGTAAGGAACTACCAGCGCCTTTGTCTCTAAAACAAACAAAAGTTTTGGATGTTTATTTTGGTAAAAATAGTTATGGTGGGACGACTACTAAAATTGGATTGAGTTTGGATGAGAGACGACGCCATATGTATATTATCGGAGCAACTGGAACTGGTAAATCGACCTTGTTATTGTCGATGATTAAACAGGATATAGATCATGGTAAGGGAATGGCAATACTAGATCCGCACGGAGATTTAGCAGAAACAATATTGGGAATTATTCCACCAGAAAGAATTAATGATGTAATTTATTTTAATCCTGACGATATTGCCAATCCGATAGCTGTAAATTTACTTGAACTGACCCCTAATTTGTCTGAGGATGACAGTTTAAGAGAGAAAGAATTTATTACTGAAAGTATCATCTCTCTGTTTCATAAATTGTTCCCGGATAAGTTCTCAGGGCCACGAATGGAGTATATTTTGCGGAATACTATATATACAGCCTTCACAATCCCCAATTCAACACTATTTACGGTTCATAAACTTTTGTCTAATACTCAATATCAAAAAAGTGTGACTAACTTTTTAGACGATGAGAACCTAAATGACTTTTGGAAATATGAATTTGGTAAGGCGGGTGATTTTCAAAAAGTCCAAATGATTTCTCCCATCACCAACAAAATTGGCCGGTTTTTATTTTCCCCAACGGCTAAAAGAATTTTAGAACAGCCTAAATCTTTAATTAATTTTGACGATATTATGGACTCCAGCAAGATACTTATAGCTAATCTATCGAAGGGAAAACTGGGTGAAGACACATCAGAACTGTTTGGTATATTGCTTCTAACTAAAATTCAGTTAGCGACGCTAAAGCGTGCCAGAGTCAATGTTGAGGAGAGAAAAGATTTTTATCTTTACGTAGATGAATTTCAAAACTTTGCCACACCATCGTTTGCCCAAATTTTATCTGAGGCTCGGAAATATAAACTAAATGCCATTTTGGCTCATCAGACAACATCGCAACTAGAAGATAAGTCTTTGGTCAATGTTACGTTAGCCAACACGGGAACAGTGATATGTTTTCGAACAGCTAGTCCTGATGATGAGCGGTTATTGTTGCCGCAACTTTACCCTTACGTAACTCAGGGTGAAATTGCCAGTCTCCCCTCTTTTCATTTTTATATTAAAATCAACGCCTTGACTTCCGAGGAACCATTTTCAGGTGAAACCGTACCTCTTGGCCTCTCATCTGACCACGATAGGGTAAGGCAAGTGATTGAAGCCTCGAGAATGAATTATGCCAAGCCGTACGCTCGCCCAAAGGGACTGGTAACACAACCTACCAACAAAAAGACGACAAAGGTAGTTACTAAACTCCATTAATTATTACACACAGCTCTTTGCGCTAAACAAAATTCAATTAATACCCAATATTGGGATAAGTAAAATTTTATTTTCTCCCTTTCTCTTTATAAAGAAAGAAGAGAGAAACAGGCCGCATTACACCACGCACTACTCACTAACATGACCACCACTACACTTCTTCTATCTATTACCAATCAACAACTATCTATACTCCTACATCTTTTCCGTTTCCGTTATCTAACTCGAATTCAAATACAAACCATTCTTAAACACAAACATCCTGGCCAAACCAATAAATGGTTAAAAAACTTATCTGACAACAATATTATTTATAAAAAATACAGCAAATCATATCCAGACAATACTAAACCGGCAATCTACTGCTTGGATAAAAAAAGTATCCGTTATTTAAACAAACAAAACCAACTAAGTCCGACCTTAATAAAGCGAATATATAAAGATAAACAAAGATCGGAGAAATTTATAAAACACAACTTAATAATTGCCGACTTATGTATTGAAGCAATAAAACAAACGATAGAAGCAGACAGACAACTATTTTTTTATACCAAAGTCGATTTATTTGATTACAGCTTTTTATTAAAACCGTCTCCTGATATTTATATGGCGATTGAGGGTGGCAAAAGTGTCGATCGTTATTTTTTCGATGTCATAGATAGTGGTGTTCCACGGTTTGTATTAAGAAACAGAATTAAAAGCTATATTGAATATTTTTTAAGTAACGAATGGCGGATTAACACATCATATCCGTTCCCGACGATATTGTTAATTTGTGAAAATGATGCGTTGATTAAATATCTGGGAAGATTTGTTGAAAAAACCTTAGAGAGTGAAGGAGACCCAGAGATTAACTTTAAGGTTTTTAAAACTCTGCCGTTGCTCTGAACAACGGCAAGTGATGGCTTAATACGCTTTTCTCACCTCCGACAATCGGCATGGTTTGAAATAGCGATCCCTTTCGATGGGTAAGCCTAGCTTTCCCCTGACTGATTGAAGTTCAGTAAGGCTAAAGTAGCCCAACTCTTCCTCAAACCCATCAACCAAGCCAAAAAACGTATCGTTACCATCAAACTCCATGGCATACCAAGTCCAGCTCCCATCTGGCGTAAAGAACTTGCACCATATCATCGGATCTTTTTCTTCCTCGTCAGAATAGAGTTGCGGAAGTTTGGCTTTAATCTCCTGTGTTAACAACTGCATAATATTTCACCCCCTTTAGAAACTAATATTTAATCTGGAAAGGATTGTTGTCCTGTCCATTAAAAAAGGGGCATGGGGTGAAAAGCAGATGTCAAAAGTCCCGCTTTAGGTGGGAGGATCGAAGACCCACCTTTTGATCAGCTGGTTTGAACCCCATATAATTAAAAGGTAAGGACAGGACAATAAATTAAAAAGAAAGTTCTAACTACTTAAAAAGGCGTAGTATGGTGGTATGAAGAAAAACACTATACGAACGAAACTAATACTCGGATTAATCCTTATCGTCTTCGTACCTGTTGTTGGTTACAAATTCTTTAATAGAGAATTTAAAAATACAAAAGTAGTCTCAACTCAAGAGCTCAATCTTAAAAGAATTAAAGAATTAACAGAAAATAGTCTAAGTTCAGCTGGATACCCAGATAAGAAGAGTGCTCAAACGACCAGAATAGAAATCTGTCAATTGACTGCTCGAACAGCAACAGAACAAAATCAGGCTATTACTGCAATTAGAAATATTTTGGATAAACCAACGGCCGAAGTGAAATATCAGTGCAGTGACGCTTTTTATGACACGACTAATAATAAATTAGTTCCCGCCCGGTCTGAAACATATACTGTTAGCTTAAATACCTTTTTGGTTAATCCCCAAACTAACCATGTTATGCAGGCAAACATCCAGGAATTTGAAACTGTTGCAAAAGTCCTTTCTGTCAAAGAAGCAGAGGATGTGGCAAAAAGTTTTATCATTAACCACAGTTTGGCTTTGGGAAATATAGATGTGAGTCAATATACGTTAGAGACTGGTCAAAAAAGTACTAATTACTTTTTTACATGGAAGGGAACTAAACAATTAGTCAAACTTGATCCACCGGCAGTTACTTGTAGTAAAGATATTGCAAAAAATACCAACCGTATTTATCATCAGACTGATGGGACACCCTGTTATAAAACGTATGAGGACATGAGACAGCCAATAATTCAAATCGCTTTCAACAAGCATGGTCAACTATTAAATTATGCCAATAGTTTTGAGGGCGAGGTAGGCAGAGAAATTAGTTTTTAATCCTTTCCCAAATTTTTAATTGCGGCGCTTCAAGCGCCACTCGAAGAGTGAAAAAGCCCTTGTTTTTACAAAGCGAAGCACGCATTACCGTGTTCTAAAAATAATTCGGTCCCATGAATTAATATCTGGAACAAGAAAAATTAATCTATCCTAAATTATTTATCCTATCCAACGTTGATTTGTATCCACCTTCCCAATCAATAGTTGCATAAATACCTAGAGTGTTTAAGCCAATAAATAGCTTATGACACATCAGTCGTTCTTCGTAAAAAGGAATATTTTGATTCTTCTTTTGAAAATGGCTTTTATAAGCTTTAGAAAAATTGGTTTTGGATATCCAGAAATCCAGCCAGGCAATATCAAAAAGGAAATCACCATAACCAAATTCATTCCAGTCAATCACACCGGTAACTAAATCATTATTGATCATGATATTGCCCGGACCAAAATCACCGTGAATTAGGTATCTTTCCTCAGGAACAAAATGGACCAATTTTTTAATTTGAACAGCTAAGCTTTTAATAGTTTTTTCATCTACAAACGGGATTTTTTCAACTTCTTCCCAAGAATAAAAGCTGCCATCGTCCTTAGTAACGACCGTGTTTTTTTTAAAAATCCATTTTTCCCAACTTTTATATACGGCAGCTCCGTTTATGTCGGCGACGCCAAAGTTTGTAAACTTCGGAACTGAAACCGAATGAATTTGATCGGCGGCAGAAATAATGCTTTCGACTTGTACAGACGGCAGCTCTTTATTGCCATCAATAAGCGGGTTACCAAGACATAATCCGGAAATTGAATAAAAGCTGTCTTTGAATGTACCAATTTTTAATATTTTTGGTATCGGTACTTTTTCGGAAAAGTGTTTAAAGGCAAATTCGTCTTTTTTAAATCCATTGTCGTGGTTGTTCATTCTAAAAACATATTTAATTCCACATGAGACAAAGGAAAAAGCTTTCGACCTTTCGCCACAATTAAGTTGTAAGACATCTCCAATATTGTCACTGAAGTTCGATGTTAAGAAATCTTTGATTTCTTTTAAGTCACTTTTTTGTGAATTAGCCATGTATGAATCATACCAAAAGTTCCATTTTCCCTTTTTTTTAAAATTTAATGTTTTAAAATATAGAGTGAGGTTATATAGAGGTCAGTTCGAAACCCTTGTGAAATGAGTAGGTGCAAACCCTTAAAAGCCAATCGAGCTCAACTTTGTTGGAGTAAAATGTGGCTCAGCCGGTAGGAAAGAATAATATAAGTAAACCTAAAATTAAAAGAATCTTTATAAAAAAGATAGAAAACATTTTCCGGATACGTAGTATCAGCTATTCTTGAGATTCTCAAAATATATATTGTGTGAAAATGATTTTTTCTGAAACCGGATGACTTTATAATTCATTTTTTATACTCTGCATCAAGTAGAGTATAAAAAATATAGTCTCTATAATTGGACTCATTAAGAAAATAATTATCTAAAATTGCAATTTTCATTTTGTTATTAATTCAAGCATTTTGTTGCTTTTACAAAAAACAACTCTATTCTTTTTTCTATTAAAAGTTTCGCCCGTTAAATCAGATATTTTTTCGGCTAAATCATAAATATCGCCCTCATATTTATCCAATGGTGTCGATATCATTATCGACTCAGAATCGATATGGATGCCTAGTCTAGATTGTAATTTTGCCAATCCTTTGGAACTATCAAAAACTGGAAAACCCTGAAAGAAACCAACCAAAATACATGGTTCAGATAACTTATTGAGATATTCATCGTTTAACCTTAAGTCTTTGCTAGTGCTTAATAAGAAATTTATGGCATCTCTTATTGTTTCTTCTCTCTTTTTGTACTTGAGTTCATCTGTAGCATAAAGGTTATAAAAAGCTGCAAGCTTAGATTTATTCCAATAAAAGGTTATATCATTCTGCGACTCAACAACATTTCTTTCGTCAAAATATGGGTTATATACCCAATCCAGGATCATAAAGCTAGGTATCAGTGTGCTGGTGTCAGAAGACATTTGAGTAGTCACTTGATCTGACTTTATATCTTTAACTTTGTCATAAATTAATCCTCCATCATTACTCATTTCATATTCTTGGCCATTAGCGATTAATCCATTAACCTCAGAATCAAAACACAACTTTTTAACGCCTACGGTAGTCTCAAACTTCATTATTGTTTATTATTTCTGAAACCTTTTTCTTTCTTAATTCCCACTCATCTTCCGATAATACATCCCTCAGCGACATATCACCCATGACCTTATAGGGGGACACCTTTTCGTCTTCAAACCTTAAATAAATATGGAAGTGACAATGGGCTACTGTTTGTCCGACCTTGGGAGATCCGTTGTTGCTAGACAAATTGTAACCAATACATTTGTTTTCCTTTTTATAATTTTTATAGATTCGCTCAAAAACTTTGTTCATTGCTGCAATTTCTTTAGCAGTCATCTCAGTTACTAACTGAGAATGTCTTTTTGGAAATATTATAAAATGATGATAGATTATTGGTTTTTGTGGATATATAGCTATAATATATTCATCTTCATAAACACCTTGTTTTTTTAATACTTCTGAATCACAGAAATCGCATTGGTCCATAATTTATTAAATATTTATAATTGAGTTTATATGAATTTTTCGTCTATGTGTTTGATTGTAATATTCTTCAGCTATTTTTTCGTAGAATTTGCAAAATATCTTGTTGGTCAGATCTTGGTTATTAAAAGAGGATAGTAAATTCATCTTCTTGCTTAATAATTTTTCTCCCAAAGTATAATTGACGAATGATTCAATCAAATCAGTTGGTGTTAATGTATTTTTATCATAAGCATCCCTGAACACCTTTTTTATATACTTTTTGCCAACATATGGATGCTGTCGCCCAATAACCGTAATATTGTTCCCCTCAAACACGACATCATTTTTGATTATCTGCCAATTCTGTAATGCTCCTTGATGGATATCAAGATATACATGCGACATTCTACCGCCATGCAAGTAATTTGCAGGTTCCAATACACCTGGTTGATATTTAACTTCACGGGGACAAAAAGATGTATGGTTGCAAGTATATTCAGCCATACCTACTTGATTATTGTTTTCATCAAGTAACTTAAGAGTAAATGTAAAATCGAGCTCGGAGTTTAGCACTTGTTCTGGCAATGCTAATTCGTCTTCAAAATTATTTGATTCATCCTCAACAATATTTCTTAAATTTTGATAAGTTTTGGTTCTTAAATAATCATGGACCCGAATAAGATTTGTCAAATTAATTTTTATCTTTTTAGCCTTTCCTTGGGCAACCTGGAGATACCAAGCTAATACATCAATATAGTGATAACTAGAATGTGACAATGATCCTACGCCATCAAGATATCCATGCGATCCACCGCCTAATAACTCGATTGGGTATTTAAATATTCCTCCGTTTACAATTATATTTAAATATCTGATTCCTTCTCCTGTATTCTTGTTAACTGCCTCTAATTGTTTTGCCACAAATACATAAGGCGTCAAAACTCTTCTTCTTAAGGGTAAGCAGAATAAATACCTCTTATTCTTTTGTTGCTTTTTGAGTACAAATGATTTTAATTCCTGATATAGCTTTTCGTTTTTTCTTGCAGCTTTTATATCTGAAGCAGAATTAAAATTAACCACCAAAGGTTTATCGCACAAAACATTTAAGTTGTTTTTCACCGCCCATTTGCAGTAGGTATAATGAAACGCCGGATTAGTCGATACAATCACCATGTTAATCTTCTCTTTTTTACAAATTTTTCCAAGCTGGTTCAAACTTGTCTCGTTAGGATTAATCCACTTTGGGTCATTGATTCTAAATATTTCAGGTAAATATTTTCGGTTTGCCTCTTCACGAGGATTTCTAATATCACAAATTAGTCTGACCTTTACGGGTAGTCCCTTTTCTTGAAGTTTGAGAATAGCAGGATAGTGGTTCTTTTCGGACCAAAAACCACTTCCTCCGATTATTAGGATATTAATTTCATTATTCTGTTTCATTGTTTTTCTGGAAAATAAGGTGATTATAATTTTGAATCACTAAATCTGCAATAAAGTTAACACCTCTTCTATTTGACCCGTCTGGACTAATTCCAAAATCCCAGCCCATTAAATGTCTAAAAATCATTATAGATAGAGCATTTTCAATATCATAAAGTTGTCTTCTTGATTCAAAGGCAATCGGATCATGACTTTTCAAGTAATTCTGCATTATTGTTGGTAATTCCCAGCCTCTGGCTGCTCTTTCTTTCGAATAAGTTTTGACTAGTGAATATTTTTGTTTCTGGCTTAAATTTGGAAAATACATATATGGCTTATTAACATCTGGTTGGTCATGTTTTTCAATTAGTAAAAGCTTTTCTAAATCGTAATACCAATCTCCTCCGAAGAGTCCTTGTTCAAAGTCGATCACAGAGACACTTTTTTCATTTATCATGACATTATTACCTCTTAGGTCGCCATGAATTTTATCCACTAATTCGTTTTCGTCAATCGAGCTTGCAATGTTTTGTTTTGCCAGAATTAATAGCCTATTAATTGCTTCAATACGTTGAGGACCCAAGCAATTTCTCAACTCTTCATCGTTTTTTAAAATCGATTCGATAGACCCCAATCTACAATTGTAGTTGGCTTTAAGACTGGTTTTTCCTTCAGTAGGCGAGTGAAACTCAGCCATCCACTTTACTAATTTCCTATAAATTCCCAAAGTTGGTTTTCCCTCTAAAACTACTTGATTTAGTAATTTACCTTCGACTTCCTCTTCCAACCAAAAGGGATAAGAAACGCCGTTTCTTGGCCTTACATCTCCGACAACTTTTACCTTAGGAATAGTAACAATGTCACTTTTAGCTAAATTTTGCTGATTTGCGGTTAGTAGTCCTTTTTTAGGATGAATCCATCTGCTGCAAATAATTGCTTCATTTTCGTTTGTTTCTCTACTTAAAGCCGGTGATATGTGAATCACACCATCTCTGGAGTGAATCATTGTTGTCTGTACCTGTCCTCCTGAAAGTATTGACAAGGAACCAATCCATTTGGCGTCAAAAGGTAAGGCAAATTTCTCAGAATCAAAGAAGTATGAAAACTTTTCTGGCATTATATTTTTCCGACTACAATTTCATGTAAATTATTAAGCATTTTTAAGGTGTTCTTATCGATCACTTCTACTCTGTTGCTAACTTCTATTAAATAATTTGCCGTTGCATACAGAACATTTGTTAACCTTGCTAATCCTAAACCTCTGGAACATAAAACTTCCAAGGCAGTTGCCAGTTCTTCTCCAGTCCTAAAACCCTGATTTTTAAGTTGATTTATGAATCTTGAATCTAGATTAGAATTATCCAAAGCTATTTCCTTAAGCACTGTTAACCGCGCTTCCTCTTTAGTTATTTGTCTTTCATTTGCCTTTAAGTCAATCGCTTGGCAAACTTCTGGGGATTCTTTCAGGTTTTCTGCTTGAGAATAAACTTCCGCACTTCCGTTTATTAAAGAGTCTTTAATTTCTCTTAGAATGTTTAAGACATATTGACCTCTCTTTCTTTCTTTCTTTTCACCTGAAAAACTTGTATTGTCCGAATCAGCGTTTAACTTTTCTTTTAATTTAAAAAGAGCACCTTCCGTCTCCTTAATAAATATAGTTCTCTCGTCGTGACTGCGTTGGACATCAGTTAAAAATGATTCAATGTCCTTATAATTAAAGAAAGAAGGTTCATTGAAAGGAAGTACTTGATATCTTGTATGAACCAAATATGAAATATCAGCAACCACATCTGAGTTTGGATATTTCTCTTTATACCAAGATAAAAATGCCTCCATGGGCATTGAATTACCTGAAGTACCAGAAGCAATCTCAAAATTAAATCCAATAGCAGTTCCAGGTATTTGAACATTATCTTTACTCGTAGCTAATTTATTTACATGAAAGACATCCTTTAATTGAGGATCTGAATCAACAAAGTAAGCTTTCCCTCTTTGGAGTTGTTTTGCTGCACATCCAATAAATGTTGCTCTTATAGCTTCAGAAGATGGATTACCCTCTCTTTCCAAAATGAGTAATCTATTGCCCATATTAATACAGCTAAAACCTGTACCTGACCAACAACTATCACCAACTTCTAAATATTGATCGGTTTCTTCCAATATTTGACTCTCAAGTATTATCTTTACATCTGATTTATCACCAAAAAAATCTTTAAATATTCTTTGAGTGTTTCTTGCTTGTTGAACCAAAGACAACTCACCCTCGATCTTCGAATCTTGAATTATCGTTCTATCATCAATATTTTTTCTGTCTCTGTACCACTCTTCCACTGTGCTAATCCCAATTGTCCCGTCCGTTATACCTTTTATAACTTGTTGCGTTGAAACCCCCAATACTCTCGCACCATATTTGATAGCCGCATTGACTCTAGGTCCAGTATCGTTGCCATCAATACATATGGGTGCATTGTCTAGTATTCGGCTTGTGGAAGCAGCAATACTTGCCAACAACATATGACCTATATGGGGTTGTTTAGCAAGTGTTATTCCTATTGCCACAAAAGGAATTTGGTTGTCTACATTTTCCTTTTTTTCACTGCTTTTGGGAGATTTTTCTAAACCCCTAATTGTAGGTAGGTCGCTGAGATTTTCTTCAGGTAGTGTAATTTCTTTATCCAAGGGACAAATTGCCCCTACTATTTGAGGCACCGTTTCTCGATTCAAGAAATTACCATAAATTCTCACCGCCAATTCTGGTTCTTCTTGTTTTAGTGCTAATATGTCTTCCGCAGAAACATATCTAAAGTCGAAACCATTTTCTTTTACATCAGTTAAAGCTGCTCCATAAGCTTCCAACTCTCCCATCCCTTCAAGTTTTTTCTTTTCGCTCACACACCAAACAAGCTCATCCATCATCCTTTCTGCTTGTAGTATTGCACCTTCAATTCTCACAGGTGAATCACCCAAAAGAATGTGGTATTTTGCATGATTATCGTTTTGCGAATTTCCAAAAGTTCTTTTCGGATCGATCAGTGCATTTGTTGTCAAAAATTCGTAACTTTTAGCTTCTCTGGATAGTCGATTCATATATTGAAAAGACAGTCCTTTTTGAGCATGAACCGTAATTCTAGTTTGTCCCCAATTGCTTGCCCATTTATATAGCATGTCTGTGTTTGAAGAGACCATGGCATTAAGTAGTCCATTAAACACTTCATCTATTGACACATCCATTGATGGAACTGTAATAAATAAAGAAGTAGACTGAAGTGATTGAGAAGGCACACGACCTCTTCTTTCATTCCATAATTTAGCAATTAAATGCTCTCTTTCGGGTCCGTCAATTATTCGTTCTTGTTTGATCATGTAAATACTAGAAAATGATATTGTGAGTTCTAATATAATACTAATTTACAAAATGTCAATAAGATCCGATAAAAGTTTCATGTCTATTTGATCTTTTATGTTATCAATACAAATCATTTTTTGGAAATTTAAGTGATTTTCATGGGATAAAATGATGAACGATTTCTTAAATAATGGGTGCGGGATTTTATAACATTAATGGAAATTTATTATTATTTCGGCGCCCCAGGCGCCACTCGAAGAGTGAAAAGATTTAAGAGCTTTGAAATTTTCGAAAAGTATGGGGATAAGTGATTGACTTGACTTAGAGTATTTGTTATAAAAGATACAAACTAGATTTATATATTATATACTGTATCAGTTATAAATTTACAAAGTCATTTTATATGAAAAAGATAATGGTACTTTCCGGTACATTACTATCTTTCCTTCTCTTGGCAACACCCACCTTGGCGGTGTCGGCCGATGTTATTAAGATCGAAACCTTTATCCAAGGAGTGATACAGGTGTTAGTAACCCTGGCTGGTCTAATTTCGGCTGGCTTTTTTGTCTGGGGAGGAATTGGTTATATTACTAGTTCTGGTAATCCAGAAGCTTTAGACCGATCAAAGAAAACAATCCTTTATTCAGCAATTGGTTTAGCCATTGTTTTGGGAGCTTTTGTTCTCTCCACGGTAGTAACCCAATTGGCCACCGGTGCTTTTGGTGGTTCAACAACTCAATAAAGTGTTCTTATGTTCTTACGAAGAGTTCTAGTATCTGTGATTGGGTTTTTAAGCATGAGTTTGGCGGCCTCCAGGCAAGTTCTAGCAGTCACGACGGCAAGTGAAATAACGACTTATACCAATGATACTTTAACGATTATTACGGCAATTGCGGGAATAGCGGGGGTGTTTTTCTTAATCAAAGCTGGTTATCAATATTTAACCTCAAGTGGTAATCCACAATCATTAATCTCGGCCAAACAAACGATTCGAAATACGATGATGGGCCTGGTGATAGTGCTCGTCTCCGGAGTTTTAATTTCCCTTTTTAGCAACGCTTTGTCGTCAGGGTCGGGTAGCGGAACTACTCCGGCGATCACTCTCGCCCCCCTTAATTCAGTTAAACCAAGTGACGGATTAACCCAAGTATTAATTGATGCCATGTCTGCTTTCATGCAAAACATTGTGGAGAGTGCAACCAGACCGATTGTTGACGGCATCCTTGGTTATCTGACTACTACCCCGAATTTGCTCTCAAATCAGGTAATCGTTAATTTTTGGATGATATCGTTGGGGATCGTTGATTCGCTGTTTGTGGTGGTAGCGGCGGTTTTGGGGCTTCATTTGATGAGTGCTGATACTTTTGGCTTTGAAGAAGTCGAGTTTAAACAAATTTTGCCTCGGCTTGGCTTATTCTTTTTGGGCGCCAACATCTCATTGTTTTTGGCCGATTATACAATCATTACTTGTAACGCTTTGGTTAGTGCGGTATTGAATTCGACTGGTGGCTTAAGTCACTCGTGGGTGGTCAATATTATCAACCCAACTACTCTGATAACCGGAACCACCCCTTTAATTACTCTTATATTTTTAATTATCTTTTTAATCGTGGCTATTGTTTTACTTTTCATGTATATAACCAGGTTAATTTTTGTGTCATTGGGGGCAGTACTTTCTCCTTTTGTATTTCTTTTATGGACAATACCTAAGTTTTCGGATTTTGCAGAAATTGCAACTAAATCATATGTGGCGACTATTTTTATAGTTTTTGTGCATGTGGTGGTGATTCAGTTGGCGTCGTCGTTTCTGGCCCTACCGGAACACTCGAATAACTCATTGATATCGATTGCCGTGGCCATTGGTCTATTTTTAACCTTACTTAAGACCCCTTCATTAATAACTAACATGATGTTTTATACCTCTGGTAATGGAAAGTTAAAAAAGTTAGGAGGCCAAATAATCAACGTTATAACGGCTGACAATTCGTCTTCGATCTCCAGAAACTCGGCCACCGCCAAAGCAACGGCTAAATCGCCCCGAAAGGAGGTTCACGCATGAGGACAACGGTAATTCCAGCTCAAATAACCACAGTTGAAGATAAGATTGCCGGGAACTTAAATATAACGCAGATATTTATTCTGATGATCCCGATTTTTTGGACAACGGTTCTTTTTGCTTTTGTGCCACCGGTAATGAAATTGGCTTGGTACAAACTGCCATTGATAGTCATCGTTTTGTTTGTGTGTTTAGTTCTGTCTCTCCGAATTAAGGGGAGGGTGGTTTTAAGTTGGCTATTAATTTTATGGCGATTCAATGTTCGACCGATGTATTTTATTTTTAATAAGAACGATAATTATCTTCGAGATATTGAGATACCAATTATGGAAAAGAAAAGGAAATTAGTGACTGTAAATTCTGCCAGGCCGGTTGACAGAAAAGAAAACGAATTAGCCCAAGTTGAATCGGTAAAGTTTTTACATGTCATCAACAATCAAAAAAATAGTTTAAGTTTTAAGTTAGGCAAACAAGGAGGCTTGCATGTGGCTCTTAAACAAATCAAAAAGTAAATTAAGTAGTCGGCGACAAATAGAAATTAAGGAAGTTAAGGACGATATTTTAGTGCTTCTCAATCAAGAATATCGAGTATTATTAGAAACTTCTTCGATTAATTTTGAACTGAAAAGCGAAGAGGAGCAAGATGTATTAATTGATGGTTTCCAAAACTTTTTAAATTCCCTACCTTGCCAGTTGCAAATATTAGTTCGGGTTCGTGAGGTAGATATTGACCGCTATTTACAGGAAATTTCTCTAACGAAAAAAAACGAGAAAGAAAAAGCTTATCGGAATCAGATTGATAACTATTGTGACTTTATAACCAACCTGGTGGCCGGAAACAAAATACTTTCCCGAAAATTTTATATCGTTGTCCCCTACAGGCATGCTGATAAAAATAAAGACTTTCAGTTAGTGAAAGAACAGCTACATTTATTGACAGATATTATCGTTCGCGGTTTGGAAAAACTGGGGATGAAAGCCAAAACTTTAAGTAGCCTGGAGATACTCGATTTATTTTACAGTTTCTATAATTCCGAACAGATTAAAACCCAGGCATTAACCGGACAAACGTTACAAAAACTATTGGAGAACAACTATGTTTAATTTAAAAAAACGGATCCAAAAAATGAAGCCGATTCTAAAAAGAAAGCGTAAATTGGTAAAAATCCAAACGCCAAAAAAATCGGTTAACTTCTATTTTGGCGAACAAGATCAGGTGGATTTAATTTCCTATTCCGGACTAAAAGAAGATTCGAGTTACTTGCAAATCGGTAATCGTTATATTAGAACCCTGTTTATTTCCGGCTACCCCTATGTGGCGACAACCGGCTGGTTATCAATGCTGATTAACTTTAACCATAATATTGATATTGCCTATCACATAGAACAAGTCGATCCCCTCTTGGCCCTACCTAAGTTAAACCGAAAAATCACGGAGTTGGAATCGACTAAAAGAAACATGTTTAAAGATGGTAAGGTGGTGGGGAGCGAAATTACTGATCCACTGGAATCGGCCATGGAGTTAAAAGATAAGATTTTGAGGGGGCAGGAAAAGCTATTTCAAGTCTCAATATATATGACGATTTCGGCTGATTCTTTATCTGAATTACAAAAATTGACGACTCTTTTAGAAACAGTGATGTCAACCCGAATGTTTTATATAAAAACGGCCACCTTTCAACAAGTTGAGGGGTTGCAATCTATTTTGCCCCGATGCCAAAACCTTTTAGATCAAAAACGAAACTTAGACAGCTCATCGGCGGCACTGACATTTCCGTTTGTGTCGTCGGAATTGGTTCAAGAGTCGGGGATACTCTATGGGGTTAATCGGTCAAATAATTCATTGGTGATAATTGACCGTTTTTCTCTGACTAACGCCAATAGTATTATCTTTGCTCAATCGGGATCTGGCAAAAGCTATACCGCCAAGGTGGAAATTTTAAGACAATTGATGCAGGGGACTCGGGTAATTGTGGTTGATCCAGAGCGGGAATATAAACAATTAGCGGCCTCGGTTGATGGTGTTTATATCCAGCTTTCGGCTAAATCAAAAGAAAAAATCAACCCCTTTGATTTTTCAACCACGACTGTGACCGGTGAAAATGGTTTGTCGGAACACATTCAGGATTTAACAGAAATAATCTCCCTGATGGTTGGAGGGTTATCATCGGAAGAAAAAGCGGTGGTAGATAGGGTGATTATTCTGACTTACAAAGAGTTTGGCTATACCCTAAACGGCAAGAATAAGGCGAAAAAGAAACAGGAGTTCCCGCTACTTAAAGATTTTTACAAAACACTTAAGCGGCTGAAACAGAAAGATTTAGGCGACCGATTAGAAAGATTTGTCAAAGGGTCATTGTCTTCTGTGTTTGATTCCCAAACTAATATTGAACTTGATAACCGATTGGTAGTTTTTGATATTAAAGATCTTAGTGAAACCTTGCGACCAATTATGATGTTGACGATTGCTAATTTTGTTAATTCACAAGTAAAGACTCATCCGCAAAAAAGAATATTGGTAATTGATGAGGGGTGGATACTTTTACAACAGGAAGAAAGTGCGCGCTATATCTCGGGATTAGTAAGACGGGCAAGAAAGTATTATCTGGGGGTAACGATTATTTCCCAACAAGCCAATGATTTTTTGAGTTCCGAATACGGCCGAGCGATTGCCTCCCAATCATCACTGCGAGTGTTAATGAAACAGGATACGACGACGATTAAGAAAGTGGCGGAAGAGTTTCATTTAAGCGGTTATGAACAACATTTCTTGTTAACTTGCGATCGGGGTGAGGCATTGATTATTGCCGATCAAAACCATGTGGCTTTAAAGGTGGTGGCTTCGGAAAAAGAACATCCCCTACTGACGACTGACCCAAGAGAAATTTATAGCTAATATGCCCATGCCAATTGGAACCATTTTTGCCCTTTGGTCGTATCGAGGGGAGTTAAAAATTGTAATCTTTGCCTTTCTTTTGGTTTTATTGTTGCCGGTAATCGCCGTTATTATTTTGACCCAGACGGGCATAAACATTGTTTCTGATAAGCTGGCGACAGTCGATTCAGCCACCAACACGGTTGACATTCATGATCCAGCCAGTGGCAAGGTTGTTAAGGTTATTTCTTCACCAATGGTCTGGCCGGTTAAGGGGGTAATAACTTTGGAATTTGGCAAACCTCATCTCCCCTACCAACTATTTCATACTGGGATTGATATTGCTAACCCCGAAGGAAAAACTGGCGATGATATTACTCCCTTTATGGATGGAACAGTAACTTATGCGGCTCAAACGGCGATAGGCTACGGCAAGCACATAATTATTGACCATGGGAATAATGTGACTTCCTTATATGGCCACTTAGATAAAGTGTTGGTTTATAAAGGCCAAAAGGTAAAAATCGGGGATGTGATTGGCAAAGAAGGAACAACTGGCTGGTCAACTGGACCACATTTACATTTCCAAATTAATGTATTTGGAATACCAGTGAATCCAAGAACGTTTGTGGGAGAGATTGGGCCGTAATTTATCTAACCTTTGTTATTCTGTGTGATGTTATGGAGTAATTTGTTCATTTTATCTTCTTTTTTTAGATTATGTTCCCAAATCCTAATTACAACATATCCTTCGTCTTTTAATTTTCTAAATTTGTGATGATCACGATTAATATTACGTGCAATTTTTAATCTCCAGTACTCTTTTGGCAATCTTTCTTTCCATCGTTTAAAATTCCAGCCGTGCCAGAAGTCACTATCTATAAAGATCAATACATTGTTTATTTGGCAGTCTGGCTTTCCAAATAGGTTTGGATGGTCAATATAATCGATGTGCCGTTCATTAAGGAGTTTAAAGAATTTTTGTTCTAATTTAGTATTAGAACTTTTTATCCGCGACATGTTTAAACTGCGTTGCTCTTTTATCAGGTTATCCATTTATGGAATGAATTATAAAGATGCCCGATTAAAACTCCATGTAGTATTTACCATCCCTTATTTTGTAGAAGTTTATAGAACTTCGTCCATATGCGTCCAAAGTATCTTGAGTGACCGGCATTAACGGGAGTAATGCACCGCTTTTTTGAAGTTTGTTCTTTATCCATTGGCCAAGTATCTTTAAATTACTTTTGGATCTTATATTTTTATCGTAGTCTCCGTTGGTTACCATTGGGATAATATATCCGTCATCGGTATATGCTTTAAAATCGCCTCTAGGGTATAACGGAGTACCTCGAACACTACTGTCGGCTATTAATTCGACTTCATACCAGGGCCTAGGAACGATTTTTCCAGTTGCCCTTGACCATCGACCCTTCCCAAAATACGCGTTTAAATTTGACTTTTCTTTATTGGCAATACGCGAAAGAGGGAATTCAAAAATTGGGAGGATCGACTTATCGACAGTTGCTGGATCGTATTTTTCAAGATCGTCGAGAGTAATCGCCATTTTTTGTCGATATTCTGAACTTCCGGGTACTACAATTTCCGCCTTATCAATATGGATGGCATTTTCTGGCAAGAATAAGTAGCCTATAAATGTACTTAGTCTCGATTGTGTGTCCGAATCAGAAATGGATGCTGTACATTCAATGTTTCCAGATAAACCGCTTCTGGAAAAATTCGACGATCCTAAATAGTAGGATTTTCCTGCGTCTTTGTCGAACTGGTATATTTTCCCATGGAATTTTCCATTGTAGCTCACAAATACTCCGTTATTTTCATTTGTTTGTTTTAATTGATTATTAAGACTAGTCAACAATGACAGTTTATTTGCTGACAATCCCTCATAAAAGGCCATTCCAACCAACAATCTTGACGACCCTCCGTTTTGTGAAATTGTTTGAAAATTAGAATAATACTTATTGATAATATCCAAAGAAACATATCCCGAAGCGATTGTTACTCCAAGGGCATCGCCAAACTCTGTGTCTACTTGATTTATAAAATCTCCGCCTAAAGTGTCGACATTATTCCATAGCATATTATTTTTTTAGTTTAAGCTCTCCCGATTCATCATAACTAATGTATTTTAACGCATCCCCGGATAATGGTCTTAAATTGTTCACATTTACCGGCGTAAACGTTTCTTTAAAGAGCTTTTTTATTTCTTTCGCTACTGCTCTGGCCCCCGGAGGCGGAACTGAGTTACCAATTTGCTTTCTAACTTCAGCGACAGAACCTGTGAATATGAAATCGTCCGGATATCCGAATAATCGAGCTCTTTCTCTGTTTGTTAATGGTCTAGGTTCATTGAAATGATAACCCCATGTACCGCCACCACCGCCTGCAATTATCGTTGTCGAGGGCTTGTCCGGATGGAGTCTCCTATATACGTGGCTTATCATTCCCTTTACGTAATAAGGGCTGTCTTTTGGTATATCGGTAAAATTTCCTCCCGGCGGAATTAAACTTATTATTTTTTTAGTCCTTTCCATTATATTTATGTGCTCATTGTTATATACAACTTTTTCAACGTCTTTAAGGGCTTCTTTAGAGGTCACGTAATTATTTTGACTACGGATTGGAGCAGGTTTACGAAACTTAAAGGGGATGTCGCTCCTTACACCCACAATAATGACCCTTTCTCTTAATTGAGGTACTCCGTATTCTGCAAAGTTATATAGATTAATATAAATTCTATAACCCGAATGATCGATCTTTTGAAAATCTTCAACGATTTGTTTTATCGCCATTCCTTTATTCGCGGTGAGGAGACCTTTAACATTCTCTGCAACAAATATTTTGGGTAACTTTGCGGATACTGCTTTAACAAAATATTTATATAAATTGCCCCTATCGGTGCCGATACCTCCCCGCTTCCAAATCATTGAAAAATCCTGACAAGGAAACCCTCCCGTGATAATATCGCAGTCCGGAAGATTTTTAAAATCGACTTCGGTAATATCTCTTTCGAAAATGTGGTCACCAAAGTTGTTCTTATATGTTTCGCAAGCAGGATGATAAAAATCATTTGCCCAAACAATCCTAAAGTCTTCTTGTACGAATCCTAAGTCCAGCCCTCCGCACCCGGAAAATAAAGATAATATTCTGGGTTTACCCCCCTTTCTTTTTTGCATATAGACAGTCTATCTGATTCACGGATTGCGCGCCATATATCATTCTATGTCATGTTTGTATTTGTTATTGAATTATTCCAAATAATAATATTTTATCTATAAATATGAAAATGGGCTACAATTCGATCTCTCTATTTTTTCTTCCTACCTGCGACGAGTGTTTGTGTCGCTTTCCTTTCTTTCACCTCTCTGGTGTGAGGATTCCGCAGATCTTTACCGGCCCGGCTTAGTTGAGCTTTAGTTGGTTTTTTCATGAAAGATTAAACAATTAACATATTTTTTTGTGTAGACTGAATTAACAATTAGAGAGGGCGGATTCTTTTTCCCCCTCTGGCGATTGCGTTTATTTCACGTTATCCAGCATCCACTGGAGAACGTTTTTGTCGAGTCCGGCCGACCACCAAGGTGAAGACACTGTTATATAACGTCAACAACATTAAGTAAGTTTAAATTTCTCCTCTACGTCAATTTAATTACGATACACTAGTCACTACTAGACTGATTGTCTGATAATTATCATCTTTGGCGGTAGAATAAGGCCATGAGACAATTGGAAGATGAAACCAAAAAATATGGAGGTATTAGGTGATTGACAGCGAACTGGATGTAAATCAGGAAATTGTTGCGTGGGTGAAGCAACAACCATATTGGGTGCAATATACGTCTCGATTAATCTTAAACGATAAAAACATTGAACTTGCGGTAATATTCAAATACTTTCTTGAGGAGCATAAGTTATCAAAACCAGCAGAATCTAAACCAGAAGCAGTTCTGATCGACAAGGTTGCAACAGATAAAGGCAATAGTCGTGTTTATTTGAAAAGACTTGAGGAAGTAGTTGCCAATGCCTTGGCTACAAATCAAAAAATTGAATTTTCAAAGAATTTAACTGTAATTTACGGAAACAACGGATCAGGCAAGACTGGGTACATCAGATTACTGAATAACTCATTTATTTCCCGAGGGGATATGGAAATCTTGCCAAACGTATTTAAAGATACTTCAATTGAACCCCACGGAAAATTTACATTTACTAGTGAAGATAGTGAAGAATTCGTCTTGGAATTTCCAAACGATAAAGCAGACGGCAGATTTGACTGCTTTTCTGTCTTCGATAACAAAAGCGTTCGCGTTCATCTTGACGACAAAAATCAATTAACGTTCAAACCACAGGGACTAGATTATTTCGAAAAATTAGCGACAGTTTTTAGTGAAATAAAAGTACTAGCCGAAGAAAATCTTAAAAAGTATAACGACGAAATCGACTTCTCCATACATTTTTCTGGTGATTCAGAGGTAAAAACATTTATTATCGGAATAAAGGCGACAACTACCGATGAAGAACTGAAAAAATATGAAATTACAAATATTGAAAAAGACAAAGCAAAGTCACTAGAGAAAGAAAAGCAAATTTTGGTAGCACTAGATATAAAAAGAAAACTTGATGAGTTAGAGGTGGTAAAAAAAGGTATTCTCCAAGCCCAGCAAATACTTATTCAGGCAAAAATAAACTTGAATTTACAGGTAAGAAATAATATTAAAGTTCTCATAAGGTCAATTAAAAATAATAAATCACTTTTGTTGAAAAGAGGGGTGCAAGATTTTAAGAATAAAGACATTGATGGTGTAGGTAATGAAAAATGGAAAAATTTCCTTGTCGCTGGTCAAGATTTTATCAAGCGCAATGGCTATGTATATCCAAAAGTTGGAGACCCATGTATATTTTGTTGGCAGCCACTTTCACCTGAGTCGGTAAAGTTAGTTGAAAGATATTGGGAATTATTATCAAATGCACTCGAAACTAAGTTGAAATATGATGAGACCATATTAAAAAATTTGGAACTAGAACTTCAAGCACTGGATACTGTATTGGTGTCTGAAGGTACAGTAGTTTACAAATGGTTGGAAGATAATGATAAAGCTATTCTGGTAAAACTAATAAAATATTCAAAATTGTTAAGTCGACTAAAAATCCAATTATTAGCCAATATTAACGTGGGTGATTGGACTAAAACTTCTAGACTTTATAAAAGATTTTATAACTTGAATAAGTCTGTAATCAAGATTCAAACTGAAATTGACAAGCTAACAAAGGCAGACAAAACAAAAGAAATCGAGAATATCAATACAACACTGGAGACCCTAAAAAATAAACAAATTTATTCTGATTTACTTCAACAGATTAAATTACATCTTAGAAATCTTAGAATTAGTAACAACTTTAGAAACGGAATCAAAGAATTAGACACAACAAAGATAACTCTAAAACATTCTGAACTATATAGAAAATTGGTAGATCAAAAATATAAAGACATATTTAATGCAGAATGTACTCTACTCGACGCCGGATTTGGTATAGCTATTAATCAATCAGGAGATAAAGGTAAATCATACCGGCAACTTCAAATTTGTGGCAGGCAACCGGATAAGGTATTAAGCGAAGGTGAACAAAAAGTCACCTCAATCGCAGACTTCGTTACAGAAAATACATTATGTCCAAATAATTATGGGATGATTTTCGACGATCCTGTTACCTCCCTAGACTTAGAAAGAAAAGAAAAAATCGCGACAAGGTTAACTGACCTAAGCGAGTTAAAACAAGTAATTATCTTTACTCACGATCCAATTTTTCTCTTCTTTTTGCGGAAAAAAGCGGAGTTGCGAAAAATAGATACTTCTTTTCATTGGATCAAAAAAATAAATGGTATCCCTGGCATTATTGCTAATAATGACGGGCCAGGGGACGAAAGTCGTTACAAAAACAGTGATGAAGTGTCGGTACTGTACAACCAATCCCTTACTGTGAATGGATCAGAAAATGAAAAGATTATTAAAGACGGTTTTAGTCTTTTGAGAACATGTTACGAACATCTGATAGTAAATGAATTATTTAATAAAGTTGTAAAAAGATGGGAAGAAAGGATAAGTATAGACAGTTTAAAAAATGTGATTGTAACTCCAGCAATTACAATAGAAATATGTGAAACATATAGTCGTTTATCAGAATACATTGAAGGTCATTTACATTCGGATGACACCGTAGGTAATACTCCTGAATCGTCAAATTTAAAGGCTGAAATTGAAAAGTTTAATGCATTAAAAGGTACAATAAAATTATTAAAAAAATGACAAATCAAAAAATAAAATGTCCACAATGTAGTTTTGAATTTTTACCGGATGAAGCGTTGAGCCATCAACTAGAAGAAAAATATCGCCTAGAATACGAAGCCAAGCAAAAACAGAAGGATTTGGAAATCAGCGAAAAAGAAAAGGCGCTGACAGAAAAAGCTCAAAAGATTGAAGCAGCCAAACTTGATTTGATTGGCGTCGTCAATCGTCAAGTCGAAGAAAAACTAAAAACAGAAAAAGTTGAAATCGAAAAGAGAGCTAAAGAAGAAGCGGTCAAGGAAACATCTGCCGAAGTCGATGGTTTAAAAGAAGTGTTAAAGCAAAAAGATACTAAATTGGAGGAGTTGCGAAAAGATCAGGTTGAACTGATGAAAGAAAAACAGAGTTTTGAGGACGAAAAGAAAGCCTTTGAGTTGGATATGATGAAAAAAGAACAGGAGATTACCCAAAAAGTATCTCAAGAAGTTACGGGTCAATTGGGTGACAAGTACAAGTTACAAATAGCGGAAAAAGACAAAAAATTATCAGATGCCGAAAAGGCGATTGACGGTTTAACCAGAAAACTTCAACAAGGTTCACAACAATCACAGGGTGAAATACTTGAAGTGGAACTTGAGGAATTATTGCGTCAAGCATTTATTTATGATGATATTCTTCCAGTTCCCAAGGGTGATAATGGCGCCGACGTTATCCAAAGAGTTAAAAATAACTATGGCAAAGTTTGTGGGACGATTGTGTGGGAATCAAAAAGAACCAAAAATTGGACTGATACTTGGATACCAAAACTAAAAGATGACAAAAGAAGGGAAAAAGCTGATTTGGCGGTTATCGTTTCTATTGTTATGCCTGAAGATATAAAAACATTCGGCCTTCGCGATGGTGTCATGGTGGTCAACTTTAATTCAGTTATCGCACTAACAACTATCCTCCGTAGTCAATTGATTGACCTAAGCAATGCCAGAACGTCAGGTGAAGACAGGGGTAAAAAGTCCGAGATTGTTTACAACTATTTGACTAGTAACGACTTCAAACAAAGAATTGAAGTTTGGTTGGAATATTTTACTAGTCGACAAAAAGAACTTAATATCGAAAAAGCCTATTTCACCAAAAAGTGGGAAAAAGAAGAAAAAAATATGCAAAAGGTTTATCTCAACACCGCCGGTATTTATGGTGATCTTCAGGGATTGATTGGTACCGCCTTACCAAAAATTGATATGCTGGAATTACCTGAAGGGGAAGAAGATACTATAAAGATAGATCAATAAGCATCAATCTTTCGACATCGAGGGAATTACTTTTGTTTTTTCAAGTTAGTTACCGCCCTATCAATAGATTCGATTTCTCTTTTTAAACCACCAGTCGAAACAATATAATCTTTCATCATCTTTGCTGACTCGTCTTGTTTTGACATCCAATAGTCACTTAATTGACCGGGAAATATTAGTGGCAAGAATTTGATTAAAACGTAAAGCCAGAAAATTGAACAATTAGACGCCGCCCTAAACTGTTTCTCGTCAATTTGTGGACCATATGTCACTCCTAGCTCGGAAACGTTATTGTCCATATCTTGTTTTGCTTTAAAAAGTTTCAGTAAATTCGAATGTGCAAAGCTTGATCCCAATATCCACACACTTTTAAGCTGAATACCAATAACACTCTCTGCCTTTTGAATGTTACCTTCGGGGGCTATAGTCCAAATCACAGCTGGTTTTATTTTACCAGCCAGGGCTTTTAGCGTATTCTCGTGGGTCTTCCTAAGTAATGCAAAAGAACCAGGAGCATAACCCTTAAGATTCAACAAGAAGGATTCTCGTAATGCGCCATGGGCTTCTGTTATAAAGGAAGCCAGTGGAAGATAAGACCTTTCCAAGGAAGAGTGATTAAAAGCCAAGGTGACAAAATAATACCCATACTCCCAAATGTAAATATAACTATTAAATTTTGATTGGAAATAATTTTGAGCTTCATCTTCAGCTTCGTATAAAAGAATATTTGATTTATAGGCGGAATCAAAATTTAATCCAGGGTAGTTATCTACAATTGGTAAATTTGGATCAATATTGGGGATACTAGGAACAAACCAAGTTTTCCCCTGTTTTACGGCTCCTTTAATTTTTCCGTTTTGACATTTTTTCTTCAAAGTGTCAGCTTTCACTTTGTAGCGTTCTTCAGCTTCAGATAGAGTAAGGTAACCTGGTATTTTTAGTAGTACAGACATGACCAATTATATCCCGATATCGGGAAATTACAACCCTGACGAACGGTTCATTCTAAGTGTGGTTCTATTTTTTGAAGTCAGATATTCAATTGTCTTGGCGCCATGACAACCTTGACACTACTAGTAATAAATGACCACCTTAAACTTCAAAAATGATGCCGGCGCCAAAAACAATAAAAATTCAGGAATTCGTCAAACTCCCTTACTTCAAACTTACTTTTAAGAGTCCCTACGTCAATTACGGCAGTCCGAATCCCTTTAGTCGTATTTTTTAAACCTTCATTTTGTTTAATTTTTCAAATCCCATCTCAATATATCCTTTGACGTTTGGGGCAAAATCGAACTTGTCGATTTCATCTTTAGATATCCATTTTATGCCGATGGTGTCTTCTAAAGCCTGAGCCTCACCTGATTCCCAGTGACAAAGACAAATTAAGGCAATGACGTGTTGGCCATTTGACCTAATAAATGTATTGTTGGTCATTAATTGAATATTTTCTTTAATCTTAATCCCTGTTTCTTCTTCGATTTCTCTGGCACAAGTTTTTTCGATAATATTGAAAATATTACCTTCAGTCTTGTCAATCTTGCCACCCGGGATAGTCCATTTTCCTGGTTCATGAGCTTCTTCGAAGCTTCGCTGTGATACTAAAATCTTGCCGTCTTTTTCGACAACAGCATTAACTATCACCGAATGTAATTTAGAAATATCAACCTGATTAGACATGACTCTATTTTACTCTAAAAACTGCGTCAATTTGGGGAAACAAGTTATCGTCAGAAATTAGAGTGATGGAATTTTCTCTGGGTAGAGGTTCTTCTGTTTGGCTTTTAAATTTTTTGAATACTTCTGTCGAAATTGAGCTTCTAATATCTTTTTCGTTCTGATAATCAATTCCCCTTTGTGAGATTCTGTTTAAAGCGGTTTTATCGTCAACTTTGAGAAATAAAAGAGTGGTGTTGGGACAATTTACATCATCATAAATTTGTTGACGAAAAATATATTTTAAATTGGTACCATCAATAACAACCGAATAACCTTGGGAAATTAACTTAATAGCCAATTGACGTAAAATGTCGTAAGCTAGAGAATATTCGCTACCCGTGCAGTCAACCTTACCAAAAAGTGCAAAGGTGATGTTTTCTCCGGATAAAATCGTAAAACCGTGTTTGTCATGGAGATAAGAAGAAACATACGATTTTCCCGAGCCAGGAAGACCCATCAAAATAATTAGTCGGGGCATGTCTGATTTAGTGCCCCACGCAACTGTTTTCTTAGCTATATCTAAATTTATACCCTGGTTCATTTAATTAAATCTTCAAAATCTTCTAATAATTTAGTATCTTTGGTCAGTTTTCTCTCTTTGGCCACATTAATCACTCCTTGGTAATACCAAACCCTATTTTGATCCACCGGTCCCGTGGATACATTAGAATATTTATCTGCCAAACAAATTAAGACAGATTCATCACTACTATGTTTTAAGTTTTCCAAGTATTTAATATGCTTATCATTCCAAGTTAAATCAGGTAATGGTTTGTCAGTTAATGATTGAACGATATCGGCCACTTTATTGCCAAAGTCCTCTATTAGTCTTTCGTAAGAATAACCTTGAGTATCCTCCAATACATCATGAAGTAAGGCAGAACTAATAATATCCTCATCGTTGGTATATTCCGAGACAATCATAGCGACTTCGAACGGGTGAATGATAAATGGGGTGACACCGTCTTTGCGGTACTGACCATCATGTTGGGTTGCAGCCACTCGCAATGCTTTTCTAATTTTAGGAGTTAGATTCATAAACAATGAATATTCTTAAATACCTAACTTTTCTTTTATTAATCTAATAGTGTTTTCTTTTCCGGGGCGTTGTTCGTAATAATACAATTCGTTTTTGAGCGTATTTACAGGGATTAAATTATTTTGAAATAATGTTGGAGTGGGATCACCAAGATCATTTAATTTTATTATCTCAACTTCTATTCCATTAATCTTTAAAAATAATCCATCATCGTCGGTACTAACTAAAAACTTTTCGAATTCTTTGGCAATAATATCAATATTTTCAGAAGTGGTTAAAACATCAATGTCCCATGGAACAATATTTACGCCATGAACCATTAAAGCGCCACTAGCACCCAAAAACCATTTGATGTCTAGAGAGTTAAGTTTTTTGGCAACAATGTCCAAAGTGGTATAAATCTTTCCAAGATGGACTTGTTTGTCTTCATCTCCAAAATATATTTTAGATAATTCAGCCAATTGTTCAAAATCCTCGTAATCATGAGTATTATTATCCGGGTTTTTGATTAGCTGATAGTCCACCGGACTGTTTTCTTTTAAAACTTTTTCCAAATCGACATAGTTAAATAGGAGATCAAACTCGTTTTGGATAAACATGGTGGGAACAGCCAGATATTTTAGGTAATCATTTACTGGAAAGCCTAACTCTTTGGTCAGATTATAGGGATGACCGCAAATTATCATTCTTTTTGGATTGATTGTTTTTTCATAAATACTTTTTAGAGCCAGAATTGAACCAATGGATTTAGCGAAAACAAAATATTCATCCTTATCTTTAACCAATTCAGCTAATTTCTGAGATTCAATTTCAAAATTTAGATTTTTCTCTCCGGTTTGCCAATGGTCGTAATAAAGAATTTGACCATCAGAAAAGGTGTCAAAATTTGATTTGATAGTTTCAATCCAAGTTTTGTTGCGAAGGCTACCACCGGAAAGATAAATGATGTGCATATATGGGTAATTATATACTGGGTTATAATCAACCATGAAAATTGAAATAGTTTTAATTGATATTGCCGATAAAAAAATTTTGAGTGACATGCTTTGGGATTATGAGAAAGAAATGGTAGGTGAAAAAGCAGAAGAATATAAATATTTAGATTCATATTGGGAGAAACCGAACAGGTATCCATATTTCATAAAGGTCGACGGAAAAATAGCCGGATTTGCCCTAATAAATTCATACTTGTTGGTATTGACAGAGGGAAAAACAATTTCCGAGTTTTATGTTAAAAAAGAATTTAGAAAAAACGGAATTGGGTCAGAAGCAGCTAGGTTAGTATTTACCCAATCACCGGGCAAATGGGAAAATAGACAAATAAGGGAAAATCCAAAGGCTCACACCTTCTGGTTAAAGTTTATTGCCGAGTTCACCAACAATAATTTTGAAGAAACGGAAATGAATAATGAAAAGTGGAATGGGTGGATACAAACATTTGATAATAGTTTGAGTTCAAAATGAAAGTAAGAGCGGGAGAAAATTGTTGGATTAAACATTACTTATATAATTAACTTATGGATAATGCTCAGAAAATTTATCGTGATAATTTAACTTACAGACAGAGTACCAGTGCTGTAATATTGGATAAATCGGGCCGGATTCTGATTGTCCAAAAAAGTAGCTATAAAGATAATGAATGGGATATACCTGGCGGAGGGATTATTGAGGGTGAGACACCAAGAAACGCAATAATCAGAGAATTGAATGAAGAATTGGGTAGTGATAAATTTGAGGTAATTAAGGTTAGTGAGCAGGTGGATCGGTATGAATGGCCCGATGAGGTAATAAACAAAAAGATAGCTGAAAATAAATCAGTTTACCGTGGCCAAGAAAGAGTCCAGTTTTTGGTGAAATTTTTAGGTGAAGAAATGGACTTAAAGCCTCAGGAAGAAGAAATCAGAAACATTAAGTGGGTTTTTCTAAAAGAGCTTTCAACTTACTTAATATTTCCAAACCAAACGCAAAAGATGGAGGCGTTATTAAATGAGTTTGGAAATGAACAGAATACTAAACAGATGACTAAACCAAAAAATGGGTCGAAAGTACTAATTATGAGTTCAGATAAGATTTTGTTGTTTCATCGGGATAATATAATGGTTCCAAACGTAAAGAAGCTTAGGACAATACCTACAAAAATTAATGTGGTTAATTAAATCGCAGGTATAAAGGAGTTATAATCAAACTATGAACGTCCAAAATAAAATTGGTAAAAGACTTAGAGAGGTTCGGGAAGAAAAAGATATGACACAAGCGGAAGTGGCTAAAGCCGCCGGGATACATCCTAATTTTTATGCTCGGCTTGAGCGTGATGAAGAAAACGTCTCTATTGAAAACTTTGAAAAGATTTTAAAGGCACTAAAAGTCAGGTCATCGGATATTTTGTCGTTTTAGTTTAGTCTTGAGGGGATTTTCTTAACTTTTTTGATTTTGCCATTTCTTTCATCATCAACAACTTTGTGGGCAATAAGATGGGCCAATGTTTGCATGTTACCGAGCATTTCTAACGCATGTTTTCGGGTGGCTTTGGTCGGATCAGTTTTTTTGAGAAAGTTAATGACTTTTGCAATATCTTTTTCGATTTGGTCAAGTTTTTTAGCCATGGTTTTGAAGTATTATAACCCGGATTGTAGATTATAGGAACTTTTTTAACTTTAAAAAATTAAACATTTCTATGGCAAGCGTCTTGCTCTCCATACGCCTCATAATCTCACGGCTTTTTGTTTGAGACAAAATATTAAGACTTCCCTCCCAAAGTATGCCCTGGTCGATTATGGCAAGCTTGCGGTGATGATTTCCCGTACAGATGAGAACTTGGACACCTAATATTTCAAACTTACGTATTTCGGTTTCTGATTGTTGCTCATAGATGGCGGTATGTTCTTTGGGATTTCGAGTTAAAACGTAGACTTTTACTCCCCTTCTTACTAAGTTGGTGAAGATGGGGGTAAGATGGCTCATTCGGCTCGAAGTGATGAACGGACTTTCGATAACCACCTCTTTTTTACTGTTTTCTAAGTCCCGTATGAATTGACGATAAAAAGTTCTTTCATCGTAAAGACTTGAGCGTAAGAGATCTTGACTATTTTGACGATTAAACAGTTTAAACATGTTGGTTATCTATTTCGAAATCAATAACTACAATTTTACCTTGGTAATAGGTAAAACCCAACTGTTTTAACTTTTCATAAAGTTGTAGAATACTGCTTATTAAGGGTTCCAAAATCGGGACAGTGGGCTCACAGCCAACTGGCAATAAGTTTGCCGGCTTTAAGAGACAATTCTTTGGCTTTGTCTGGGGAGTCTGATTCGCAGTAGTTCCTGAATTCTGGTGAATTTTTTGATGGTCTAAGATGGACAATGTCACCATCGTCGAAAGTGACCCTTAAGCCGTCGGTTTGATCAACGGAATTGATGGAACCAAAGTTTTCTTCCAGAATGGCCAGGGTTTGCTTTGTTTGAACCTCGACAATTTGTAAACTCTTTTGGGTGGGGAAACCTTTAAGACTACCGCTTTGGGTGTATCTTTTAGGAATGATTTCGGCCAACTTGGAGATGCTTTTATTGGAAATGACGGACATCTTTAACCAAGAAAGAATTTGAATAAGGGCATCGCGAGTAACTAAAGGTTTGAGACTTCCAACCTGATTACCAAGAAAAAAACCACCATTACCTTCGTAGCCAACGACATTGGAAAAACCTTGGTTTACGAGATTTTTCATGGCTTCAACAACATAAGGAGAACCTATCTTAGTTTTTACAACTTTTTTAAACCAGCCAGATTTATCAACCCCCGTGTTGCAACTGACGGGAACAACAACAGCTTCAGCGCCAAGGTCCTTGGCAGTAAGGATGCCGAGAATGTCGGAACGAAGCCAATTGCCATTCTCATCGCCAATCAAGGGACGATCGCTATCACCATCAGTGGAAACAATAGCATCAAAATTATTTTGCCGAGCCCATTGCTTACCTAAATTAATTGTCTCTTCTTCGATTGCTTCAGTGTCGACAGCCTTAAACTGATCGGAAAAACCAAGTCTAATAACTTTGGCCCCTAGCTTGCAAAGAATTTCAAACAATATTTCCCGACCAACAGCGCTATGACCATAAAGAGCAATGGTCTTCCCCCGAAGAAACAAATTAGGGAAAAAATCAAGATATCTTTGGATATAAATTTCTAAAGCTGGATTTTGAGATGGCGGGAGACTTAATTCAGTTTCCCGAAATTGACCATTCGAATCGAATAGATGATCGTCGATTTCAACTTCGGAATTAGCGATGTATTGCTCACCGCTTTTTAGAAGTTCTTCTTGAGGACAATTATATTTAAGGCCGTTACGATCGTCTGGAATGTGACTGCCAGTAACCATAATAGAAGGAATATTGTGTTGAAAGCCATAGAAACAAACTGCCGGAGTGGGAATAAGACCACAATTAATAATTTGACAGCCAAAATCAGTGACGGCTTTGGCGGCGGCAACGGTTATTCTTGGCGTGCTATTGCGTAAGTCTCCGGCAATGACGACACTTTCCTTAATTTGATCGATTTGTTTGAGATAAGAGAGAAAGGCGGTAGTATAAACATAAACCAGCCTGTCGGTTAGGTCTTCGATTTTAGCTCTAACCCCACTACTACCAAAACCGACACCAGTTTCCTGACCTAACTTGGCGAGAGATACTTTAGTCATAAGATAGATTATACAACCGATCTTTTATTCAATTCCTAGTTCGGCTTTGGCGGTGGGAGACATTTTGGATTGGTCCCAAGGTGGGTCCCAAACAAGCTTGAGTTTTAGTGATTTAATGGCTTTGATTTTTTTGATAGCAGTTTTAACAAGACCTTCAATTTCAAAAGCGAGGGGGCAACCCATACTGGTAAGAGTGTAGTCAATAGTAACTTTGCCCTCCTTTTCCCGAACATCGTAAATTAAACCCATATCGACGATACTGACGTTGACTTCGGGGTCGTAGACCTTTTTTAGGGCATCGTAAACTTGGTCAACTAAATCTTTTTGCATTTGTGATATTATCGCACGGATGACTCAGGGAGAATTAATTTTGAAAAGATTAGAGGAAAGAAATCCGTACACAATGGCTGTTATTTGTGACACTGATCCCGATGGTGTGAATATCGTTGGCAGAAATCCGGCACTTACTGGAGAAACTGACTATCGAGAAATTGAACTAATGGCTATGACCGAGATGCCACAAGTCAGAGAATAAACTAAGTAGTTTTGGTAGAATTAGCCATGGCAGTAAAATATATTAAAGAAGCATTAGAACAAGCCGGACATGAGGCGGAGGTTACCAGAACAACTAATGAGAATTTTGGCGATTACACCACTAATGTGGCAATGACACTAGCCAAAGAATTAAAGAAATCCCCTGTCGAAATTGCTAATGAAATAAAAGAAAAACTAGACCAATCCTTCGCCAAGGCTTCGGATGGTGTGATAGAAAAAATTGAAGTGGTTGGGGGATATATTAATTTTTATTTAAAACCGGAGTATTTGATTGAAAGTGCAGAAAAGCAAGAAATTCCCCAAACAGGTAAAGGGAAAACAATGGTGATTGACTATAGTGCTCCTAATATTGCCAAGCCGTTTGGAATTGGCCACCTAAGATCAACCAACATCGGCCAAGCAATTTATAACATTTACCAAACTTTGGGGTGGAAATGCATTGGCGACAACCACCTGGGCGATTGGGGAACGCAGTTTGGCAAAATGATTTGTGCTATTAAACATTGGGGTGACAAACCAGTGGAAGAGATGGCAATTGCGGACCTAGAAAAACTATATGTTAGATTTCACGAGGAAGCGGAAAAAGACGAGAAATTAAAAGATGAGGGGCGAGAGTGGTTTGCCAAGTTGGAGAAAAAAGATAAAGAAGCAGGAGAGATTTGGCAAAAATGTGTGGACATATCTTTGGCAGAATTTAACCGAGTATATGAAATGCTTGGAGTAAAAATTGATTATGCTCTGGGCGAGGCTTTTTATTCGTCGATGTGGCAGGAGATTGTGGAAGAATTCAAAAAGAGGGGGTTGGCCTCCGAGAGCCAAGGAGCCTTGATCGTTGAGTTTGATGATTTGCCACCGGCGATGCTTTTGAAAACAGACGATGCGACGACCTACTTTACCCGTGATTTGGCAACGATTAAATATAGAATGGAAACCTGGAAGCCGGATTTAATTGTTTACGAAGTTGGCTCAGAACAAAATTTGCATTTTAAGCAAGTGTTTGCGGCGGCGAAATTAATGGGCTGGGAACCATCAAAGGGGTTTTATCACCTTGGACACGGGCTGATTCGCTGGGCGACTGGGAAATTTTCTACCAGAAAAGGCGATACTATCCATCTTTCGGATGTGATTGATAACGCCATTAAAGCGGCCAGAGAGATTGCTGAAACGTCAAAAATTTCAAAAGAGATGGGGGCCGAAGAGAAAGAGGCAATGATTAAAGCAGTGGCAATCGGAGCGGTGAAATTTAGTGATCTATCTTCTGACCCAAAAAAGGATGTGATTTTTGATTGGGACAAGATTATGAGTTTGAATGGCGATTCGGGGCCGTACCTGCAATATACCTACGCTCGCTGCGCAAGCTTGCTCGCTAAATCTAGAACTAAGAACACAGAGCTAAGAACTAAGAATTTGGAAAATATAAAAGCAGAGGAAATGGGGGTGGTGAGGGAGTTGGGGAAGTTTCCGGAAAAGATAGTTGAGGCGGGAGAGAGGCTGGCGCCATCGGTGGTGGCGGAATATCTTCTGGCCTTGGCTCGAAAATACAACGAGTTTTATAATAAATATAGGATAATTGGCGAACCGGAGGAAGAATGGCGCTTGTGGCTAACCCAAAAAACAGCGCAGACGATTAAGAAAGGACTTGGGTTGCTGGGGATTGAGGTGGTGGAGAGGATGTAGTCCAAAAAGTCCAAAAAGTAGAAAGTCCAAAAAGTTAAAGACAAAATTTTGAGAGATCGACCGCATTGGAGCTTGTTGGTTGGTGTTGGTGAGTCCCCCTAGGGGGACTCGATCTCTTACCTAAAACAACAGGTAAGAAACCGAGTCGCTAGGTTTAGCGCTGGATCAGGGGGAGAAAGGTCGCTCTCCAATTGACCCAGCCGATGGTCACCCGGACACGAGGACAGATCTCGGGATTGTGTTGGGAAACTTTCACCCAATACTCACCCTTAGGCAGACCCGGCCAGAGAAGTGCCGCATCATCGGTCGATGTTGTCGACAGCCGAGATACGGGCAAACCCTGCCGGTCGTAAAAAGCAATGTCCCCACTCGCGCCACCGCTCAGGTCCTCGACGAGGATGCTTAGATCGGACGTCCGTGTCAGCACGAGGCTATACCAAACACCGTCGAGACCCAGTTGCCCGGGCAGGCTGGTGGTATAGACTCCACCGTTGGTCACGGCCAAGGCGTCCTGCCACGTTGTGTTCAATGGCAAGTCGCAGATCGGTTCGGTATCTACCACTGTCGTCGTAGTGTTCACACACTGGCTCTTGGAAGGGCTAATGCAAGCAGTGATGACAGACGTCCCTGCCGTTTTGGGCTTCAGCATGTAGGTGACTTTGAGACTGTCACCGGCGCAGATTCCGGTACCGGTACCAACACGGAGAATCCGTGTCTTGGAATCATAGCCACCTGCGGCACCCCTCGCACATCGAGAGTTGGGTGGGGTGATCGTACCGATACCAATGAAGTCCATATTCTCGGGAACAGTAGTTTCGACTGACATATACGGGAGACGGAACTGATGCGCCGTCTCGAGCTCGTAGGTGATAACTTCGCCGAGAGTGATAGTCGCTGGTGCAGTCTGGGTGATGGAGCTACCACATGCAGGCGTCCAACCGTCTGTGTAGGTGATAACACGGCCTGGACCAGTGTTGTAATCCCCTTCAAAGAGGTCGAACCAGTAGTTCATGTTGCGCGACAAAAATACGGTTTTGGGTGTGCCCCAAATGGAACTCGCGTAGCCAGGGAAAACATAGCCACCGTAAATCGAACTCGGGCCATCGTAGCCGACAATCATCGGGAAGAAGTCGCCCGCGCCCATACCTGTCCAGATCGGACCAGAAAAGGTGTTGACGGCTTGCAGTGAGACGATGGGTGTCCCATCACTCGAACACCAGGAACTGGTGCTAACGATTGGCGAATCTGCCAAAACTTCGGCAGTCGATGCGATGCCCAAAAACAATAGGGCGGCCAAGAACAACCCGAACAACGGAAGAGAGAACTTGCGCTTCATGGCGCACCTCCTGGCCGAGCAGGCCTAGGTACCTTACCAACCGAATTGTTGGAAGGGCTCATGTAAAGCCACTATTTAGTCCAAAAAGTTTGAAAGTTAGAAAGTCCAAAAAGTTTGAAGTAGTGGATTTAAAAGAGTCCTTCCAACGGAAATAACCAAATTCCAATAACCAATAACCAAAATAATATAAAACCAATGCGGTCGATTGTTAAAGAACCTCCTTAACCACGGTTAAAACGCCAATGTTTTTAGGTGGGAAAAGATTGGCGAAATTATATATTAAATATGTATATAGATCAAGTTATGGGATATGAGAACAGGAATCTAGAATTTACGAATCTACGAATTTAGAGCAAAAAGGTGGCGGTAGATTTGGGAATAGTGGTCGACGGGGATAAATTTGAGAGCTTTTTTGACTTCAAGAGGAACGTCGACAAGGGATTTTTTGTTGTCTTTGGGAATAAAGATAGTGGTTAAACCGGCACGATGGGCGGCCAGAGACTTTTCTTTTAAACCGCCAATTTCGAGAATGTTGCCACGAAGAGTGATTTCGCCGGTCATACCAACATGGCGAGGAATAGGTTGATTTTTTAGGGCAGAAATAAGGGCAGTGGTGATGGCGCCGCCAGCACTAGGCCCATCTTTTGGAGTGGCGCCTTCGGGGACATGAATATGAATATCAATTTTGTGAAAATCCTGTTTGATCCCAAACTCTTTGGACTGGCTTCGGACATAAGAAAGAGCGGCCTGACAGGATTCTTTCATGACCGAGCCAAGCTTGCCAGTAAGAATTAACTGGCCTTTTCCCGGCATAATATTGACTTCAATAAAGAGAATGTCGCCACCAACACTAGTCCAAGCCAAACCAGTAGAAACACCAACATCATCTTTTTTACCCTTAAGCTGGCTTTGAAATTTCTCCGGGCCCAACATTTTGCGAATAAGAGCCAGATCGTTTAGGTCGACCTTGTTGGTTTTTTTGGAAACAATTTTTCTGGCAACTTTGCGAAAAAGACTAGCAATAGTTCTTTCGAGATTGCGGACGCCGGCTTCGCGGGTGTATTTATCGATAAGATATTTGAGGGTATTAGCAGTAATGGGAGTGATATTGCCGGCAACAAGGCCATTGGATTTGAGTTGTTTGCTAATAAGATATTTTTGGGCAATATGGAGCTTTTCTTCGGGAGTGTAGCCGGAGAAACTAATGATTTCCAAGCGATCCCTGAGGGCGTAGGGAATGGTGCTAATGTCGTTGCCGGTGAGGATGAAGAAAACCCGAGAAAGGTCGATGGGGAAATCGAGGTAATGATCGGAGAATTCACGATTTTGCTCGGGATCGAGGGTTTCTAGGAGAGCCGAAGATGGATCGCCCCTAAAATCGGCACCAATTTTGTCGACTTCATCGAGCATAAAGACCGGATTAAAACTACCGGCGTCTTTGAGGCCCTTAACAATTCGGCCGGGCATGGCGCCAACATAAGTCCGACGATGACCACGAATTTCGGCTTCATCGCGGATACCACCTAGGGAGGCGCGAACAAAATCACGACCAAGAGCCCGGGCAATGGAACGACCAAGGGAGGTTTTACCAACACCGGGAGGGCCAATAAAACAGAGGATATTGCTGGTGGCGCTGGTGGTGTCTTTATTTTTTGATTTAAGTTTGAGGACAGAAAGATATTCAAGAATGCGGTTTTTAACATCTTTTAGGCCATAATGATCCTCTTCCAAAATACCGCTAGCTTGAGAAATAGTGACGTGGTTTTTGGCGTATTTGCCCCAGGGAAGATCGGTGACGGTTTCCAAATAAGTGCGGATATAACTTGACTCGGGAGCCATGGGGCCCATATCTTCAAGACGATGAAGCTCTTTTTGAAGCTTCTTGCGAATAGTTTCGGGAAGATCGATCTTTTTTATTTTACGGCGAAGATCGGAAAAATCGTCGTCGTCTTTTCTGGTTTTGGTGCCAAGTTTACGGAGCTCTTTTTCGATTTGATGTTTGCGCTCTTCAAGAATGTTGCGACGCATGTGTTTGTTGAACTTCTCCTGAGTTTTCTGCTCGATTGAGCGTTCGAGCTCGTTGGTTTTCATCTCACCAATAAGCAATTCAGTGGCTTTAGTCAGCCTCTGGCTGACCATGAGAGTTTCTAAAAGATCCTGTTTTTCGGCAACTTTAGCCTCGACAGCGAAACCGATTTGGTCGGCTAGATCGCTACTACTGATACCAGTACTTAACTGCAACATAGCCGGAAGGTCGAATTGCCGGCCGGAGGCAAAAGCTTTTTTGAGCTGACTCAAGAGGGCCTCGGCGGCCTGCTGAACATCGGTGGCCGACTCGGGGATGATAGGTAAATCAACAAACTCGGCCATTAATCGATCTTCGGAAGAGGTTAGATTGACAATATTGACTCGGGAAAGGCCACGGACAATGGCGTGAAGATTGCCGTCGCTCTGAAGAATGTGTTGAATTTTAGCCAAAACACCGACAGTGTAAAGATCAGCCAGAGCCGGCTTTTCGGTTTTGAACTGTTTTTGGGCAGTGATAATAACCAGACGATTGGTGTGATCGTAGGCGTGAAGAAGAGCGTTGGTTGACTCTTTACGACCAAAAAATAGGGAAGTTTCCACAGAAGGAAAAAGGACAACATTGCGTAGCGGGATGAGAGGTAAAACCTTGCGGACCGGCTCGAGAGTGGTCGTTTGATTAGAGAGAGGTATGTTTTCAGGCATTGTTAGCAGTCTAACATTGGCATTGCTAAGTTGTCAACGGATAAACGAATAATTGGATCCTAGATATTAGATCTTAGATCCTAGAAAGAAAAGGGGGTACAATAGGAGTAATGAAAAAAGGCGGGACAGTGGTAGTAATCGGCAGACCCAATACGGGGAAATCAACCTTGATTAACACCATGATGAATCAAAAGGTGGCGATTACCTCTCCCCTACCCCAAACAACCAGGCGGATGACAACAACTCTTTACGAGGATGACCGAGGCTGGTTTAGACTGACAGATACTCCGGGGGTTATGGGTAAAGTTGACGATCTAATGGGTAAAAAAATTAATACAATTGCGCCGAAGTCAATTAAGGGAGCAGAGATAGTGGTGGCGCTGGTGGACATTTCCCGACCAAAAAACGAAGAAGATAATAAAACACTAGCCCTGGCCAGAAAAGCGGAGGCCAAGAAAATTCTAGTGTTTAATAAAATGGATAAGGCAGTGGGGAGTAAAGACCATCGAAACGAATATTTATATTGGGAAGACGAATTTGATAAATCAATTGAAGTGAGCTCGATTAGGGATAAATTTGTGAAGGGATTGGTTAACATAATTTTTGAACTGTTGCCAGAATCAAATGAAGAGATAGAGAGGAAGAATGGGCCACAAATGGCAATGGGGTCGAACCTGTATATTAGCGAAATTATTAGAGAGAAGGTTTATCTTTGCCTGAGAGAAGAGCTCCCCTATTCAACTGACGTCGAGGTGCTGGAGGTCAAAGACAAGAGAAAGTTGATTTATGTGAGGGCTAATATCCTGACCAATGCCACCAGGTATAAAAAAATGATAATCGGACGGGAGGGAAGAAAGATTAAACAAATTGGCCATGACGCCAGAAAGGAATTGGAGATAATGTCGGGGAGGAAGATTTTCTTGGATCTTGAGGTAAAAGTAGATCATCACTGGCAAGAAAAAATTAGTTACTAGATCTTAGATGCCAGATGTTAGATACTAGGACAAGATGTTGGAGTTGAGAAAAATAACCAAAAAATTTGGAGAAAAGATTGCTTTGGATGGGGTGGATTTGGAGATTGGAAGGACGGGAGTAGTGGGACTTCTTGGCCCAAATGGTGCAGGGAAAACAACTTTAATGAGGATAATTACCGGCTTTTACCGAGCCAGCGAGGGAGAAGTTGCCTGGAAGGGAGAGAAGGCTGACACAAGAGGAGTGGAATACAAAAGAAATCTTGGGTATTTGCCGGAGAATAACCCGCTATACGGCCAAATGAAAACGAGGGAGTATTTGGAATTTATGGCTCAAATTAAGGGGATTGCTAAAATTGAGGCCGAAGTGTTGAAAGTGATAAGTGAGTGCGGACTGACAGAGGTAACTGGCCAGAAAATAGATACTCTGTCGCGGGGATTTAAACAAAGGGTAGGAGTGGCGGGGGCAATTTTGGGTAGCCCTAAACTGATGGTTTTGGATGAACCAACAACCGGACTAGACCCGAACCAAATTATAGAAATCAGACAGCTAATTAAAAAAATAGCCAAAAATAAGGCGGTAATTTTGTCGACTCATATTCTGACTGAAGCCAGGGAAATTTGCGACAGGATAGTGATAATTAGTCAGGGCAGGATTGTGCTGGATGAGGAAACTAAAAAAATCCGGAATCTTGAGAAAAGGTTCGTAGAACTTACTAATTAGTCCAAAAAGTCCAAAAAGAAATTTCCAATTTCTAATTTCTAATTTCCAAATAAAATGAAGATAATAAAAGCAATTGCGAAAGAAATTTCCAATTTCTAATTTCTAATTTCTAATTTCTAAATATGAAAATAGTTAAAGCGATAGCAATAAAAGAAAATTTTTAATTCTAAATTTTAAATTTTAAAATGAGAATCATTAAAGCGATTGCAATTAAAGAATGGCGGGGGTGGTGGGGTAGCCCCACCGGGTACATTTTTGCCGGTTTATTGCTAATAATTGCTAATTGGCTATTTTTTAACGATTTGTTTATTTTGGGACAGGCTGACGCCGGGCCACTATTTACTACCATGGCATTTTTACTGTCTATTTTTGTGCCGGCAGTGGCAATGGGGCTACTGTCTGAAGAGAAAAGATCAGGAACATGGGAAGTGTTGCTGACCAGCCCGATTAACGAATGGCAAATGGTGGTGGGAAAATTTGTGGGAGTGGCGGTTTATTTGGCTTCGGTTATGACGATGTTAATACCGGCAGTGCTAACGGTTTATTTCTTGGGCCGGCCGGATTATGGGCCGATGATTTCCCAATGGTTGACAACAATTTTATTGGCCTGGGGATATTTGGCGCTGGGTTTGTTTATGTCTAGCCTGACGTCACAACCGGTGGTGGCTTTTATATTAACCACATTGACTCTATTGATTAATAATCTTTTTTCTCAGGAGATGCTGTTGTCAAGAATTGACGGCCAGTGGCGGGAAATGGTGGCAGGATTAAGTTTAGGTTTTAGAGCCGGAAAAATGGGAGGAGGACTAATTGAGCTTAACAACTTGCTGTTTTTCTTGTCTTTTATGGCAGTCTTTTTAATATTAACGGTAATAGTGGTTAAAAATAGAGATAAATGAGCCGAATTAATTTAATTCTTATAATTGTGGTGGCTAATTTACTTTTAGGGATGTTGCCAACAGTTAAGTTAGACGTGACCCAAGATAAGATTCACTCGCTTTCAAAAACAACAGAAGAAACGATTAAAAAACTCGACGACATTATTAATATAAAGGTATATGTGACAAAAGATTTGCCACCACAAATAAAACCGGTGGCCAATAATCTAAAGACGATTTTGGACGAAGTAGCCAGGATCAACCCCGGCCGACTGAAAATTAATTATTACGACCCAAGTAAAAATGAAGCAATTAAAACGGAGGCGGAAAAAGCAGGGGTTCAACCACTACAATTTAATGTTTTGAAGTCGGATAAATTTGAAATAAGTAACGGCTATTTGGGGCTGGTGATGAGCTACGGCGACAAACGAGAGGTGTTGCCAGTGGCCGGAGATGTGGGAAATTTGGAGTATTTCTTGGTTTCAAGTATTAAAAAACTAACTCAAGAAAAGCAGAGAGTAGTGGCAATTAGCGAAAGTTTGGCTGACGGCCAGAGCCAGTATAAAATATTTAGAAAATTTTTGGGACAGATGTACCAATTGGAAGATATTGATATCGGAAGCACTGCCCCAATTAACAGCGAAATAAAAACATGGGTGATTTTAAGAAATACTAGTAAATTAGATGATGGGGCTAAAGACAGATTAAAAACATGGGTGGAGGAGGGCAAGGGACTGTTGGTTTTAGATGACCGATTTGAAGTGACACAAAATATGGAAGCGATTAGGTCGCCTGACACCGGACTAGAAGAGATATTGAAGTTGGTGGGGATGACGATTGAGCCGAAATTGATTCTTGACGAAAATAGCAGTATTGCCAGCTTTCAAAGCGGAAGAGGTAACTTTATGACTAATTACTTGTTTTGGCCACAAATTTTAGGAGAGAATATCGACCGTAGCTTGCCACCGCTGTCTTCGATAAGCTCGGTGGGGCTGGCTTGGGTGTCGCCGATTAAAATAGAAGCCGGAGCTAGGGCAATACTTAAGACGAGTAAAAATTCACTTGAGGAGAGTGAGGTGAATAATTTATCACCAATTGGACAAAAGTTGCCAGGCGGGAATAAACAGCAATATGTGGTGGGAGCGATTAATCTTGATCAAAAGAGAGTGGCAGTAGTTAGCGACACTGATTGGCTTAAAGATCAAATACTACAAAATAATCAACAAAATTTAGTGATGGCCCTTAATTTGGTTGATTATTTGGGGGCCGACGAAAGTTTGATTCAAATCAGAAGCAAGACAGTTAAGAGTTACCCGTTGGGGAACGTGCCGGAAAATAGGAAAACTATAATTAGAGTGGCAAACATCGCCGGGCCGATAGTGATTTTGGGGATTATCGGCTTGATAGTTTTTATCAGGCGAAAGCATGAAAATTAATTTAACGGCAATTAGCGGAATTATTTTAGTGTTTTTAATGGCGGTGTTTCTTGGCCTTAAATATCAAGAGCAACAAAAAACTATTGAAAATAGTGCGCCATATTTTGGGGAAAAGATAGAGAATTTTTGTTTTAATGACCTCTGTTTGATGAAAAATGAACTAGTGGATAACGAACTAGTGGAAAATATGCTTAAAAAAATCCGAGAATTAGAAATCGGCGAGATGGTGGCAGAAAATAGCCAAAATTTTAAAAAGCTAGGATTTGAGGAAGATAATCGGGTTTGGTTAAAAATCGGTGACGAAAAAATAGAATTGGGAAGAATTAATGATAATTATAGCGGAACCTATGTGCGAATCAACGAAGATGGCCCGGTTTACCTGACGGACATTGTAATTGATAAGAGCGAGGTAGCAAAAGAAGAATATTGGCGAAAGAAGTGGCTGACAAATTTATCGATTTACCAAATTACTGAAGTGAAAATAAAGAGACAAGGCAGAGAAAGGGTGTTGACAGTCAAAGAGGGTAAGTGGCCAGAAGAAAGGTTGATTAATGCGGTGGCTTACTTGAAAACAACTAAATATTTGGGAGACAAACAACCGTCTAAGACATTGGCGGAAATTAAACTAACGACAGAAAAAGAAAGTATTAACCTAACTATAGGAGCAAACTGGGGAACAATTGATGGCAAAAATTACTTTGAGATTGACAGCAAAAAAATATTAAACTAGAATGATTTATGGCAAAAAATAATTTTGTGATGGCAAGTTTATTTGGAGTGGTGGCAGGATTGGTGGGCGGTTTGTTGTTAGCACCAAAAACTGGTAAGCAGGCGAGGAGTGAGGTGGCGAAATTGGCCAAGGATGTTTCTAGGGCGATCAAAACCGGAGCAACAGAAACTAAAAAAAGAGTTGAGTTGGCGGATAAATATGAGGATATTAAGGCAACAGTGGCAGCTAAAGTGGCTAAATTGAAATTGGCCGGAGAGAAAATTGACAAAGAAAAGTACGGCAAGACGGTGGACGAAGTGCTGACAGGTTTTAGCAAAGACATTAAAAGCGGGCGGGCCGGAATGATCAAAATGGCTAGTTACTTAAAAAAAGATTGGCTAAAAATTAAAAAGAGTCTAGTTTGAGAGCAATTAGGTCGTTTAGAGCTTTAATACTTTGATCGTCGGCAATGGAGACAGCCAAAACGGCTTTAGTGGATTTTAAGAGACTTTTGATATCTTTGGGGTCGACTAAATCAGACTTGGTTAGGATAATAATTTCTGGCTTTTTGGCTAAAGCAGTGCTGTAACTTTCTAACTCATGGCGAATGGTTTGGTAGTCGACGGAAAGATTTTGAGACTCAAGGGAAAGGCAGTGGACCAAGAGATTGGTGCGTTCGATGTGCTTAAGAAACTTTGATCCAAGACCGTGACCGGTAGTGGCGCCTTCAATCAGGCCCGGGATATCGGCGATAACTTTACCGCCTTTAGTGACGCCAAGATTGGGCTCGAGGGTGGTGAAGGGGTAGTTGGCGACTTTGGCGTTGGCGGAAGTCAGCTCGTTTAAAAGACTAGTTTTACCGGCATTAGGCAGGCCAATTAGGCCAACATTGGCGATTAACTTTAATTCAATAAAAAGGTTTCTGGGAAGTGGCTTAATTCCCGGCTCGGACTCTTGGGGGGTTTGGTTGGTGGAGCTTCTGAAATGATAGTTGCCCCGACCGCCTTTACCACCTTTGACAATAATTTCGGTTTGACCGACCTTGGTAAATTCAATAATTGAGCCATTGTCGTAATGAACAATGGTGCCAATAGGAATTTCCAGGGTAAGATCGGCGCCATCGTGGCCGGTGCGCTGATTGGGGCCACCCGGGTCGCCATTGGGAGCCTGGAAAATGCGCTTATGACGAAACTGATGAAGACGGCTAATGTCGCTGACGGCCTTAAAGTAGAGATTACCACCAGCGCCACCATTACCACCGTCGGGGCCACCTTTGGGGCGGGATTTGTCGGTAAAGAAGTGAACCAGGCCTTTACCGCCGTTGCCGGCTTTGACAGTGATGCGGGATTCGTCGATTAACATTGGACCATTATATCTAATTTTTAATTTTTAATTTGAAATTTTTATTCAATTTAAAATTTCTAATTTTTAAACTATAATTATTTTATGCAAGAAGGGACGACGACAATACTTTTGGGAATAATTGTGACAATGTTTGCCGGGATTGTGGGCGGAATCATCTACTGGCTGACAAAAAAGAGGTAGTTTGATATAAACAGAGCATGGGTGATAGATTAGTTTTTACAAGTGGAGACACAATTTCCTTTGCGACACCACCAACGGAAGTAGTGATTGGTTTTGTTGTTGGCAGAAGACTAAGTTTCCGAAAGCAAGATGTGCCTGGATATCAGGTGGCAAATATTGAAGGGTTGGAATGGATTAGACCAGTACAAGGAGAAATACACAGAATGATACTACCGGAAGGGAAAGTTAATCCAGGATTTTTCTTGGGAGACGACTTGTGTCCGACTCAAGGAATGGTAGAAGTAGAAGTGAGAGGATTAACACCTCCCTTGACTATCCTTTCTTCTTAACTAGTTTGGCGGAGTAGATAATTTGTGCGGTTAACTTAGGAAAAAGGTGAGGGATTTGCGCGATTCTTGGCTTAAATCATAATTAAAAATATCTTTCTTTTTGGCCCAGGCAAAGCCAACGTGATCGTCACCTAAACTGATTTTACCGGCAACGATAATAGCCCGATTGACGAGCTCAAGATAAATCATGCCTTTATATTTACCATGATCGACAACTTTGGATTCGGAAAAAGCAACCGGGCTAATGATTTTTATAAGCAACCCAGTTTCTTCAAGGATTTCTCTTTCGGTGGCATTATTAATGTCTTGCCCAGCCTCAACCTTGCCTCCGGGAAGCTCCCAAAGATTGGGGTTGTATTTTCTTTTGGAACTACGATGCAGTAAAAGAACTTGGCCGGCTTTTTCAATGAAACAACGGGAAATTAAGAGGATGTTTGGCATGTTTTCTTTACTTTTGGACAGAATTATGTAATAATTACTCTCGATTATAATCCGAACTTTAGGGACATTGTTGACATTCAATATCTGCTATTTTGGACAGGTATTGGACTTGAATAAAAATGGAAAATATCATTAATCAACTACCCACCGGCCACTTTGGCGATAAAGCCGAAAAGGCGGTAAATACCCTCCTGAAAGGAGAATGCATTTGTATTTATGGCATGCCGGGGTGTGGAACGAGATATTTTCTACAGACAATTCAGAACTCGTTGGAAAAATACATCAGTAAAAGCAATATTCTCTTTTTTGAGTGTTTTGCCTACCCAAAAAATAGTTACGAAGTAATCAAGACATCGGTTAGCAAAACACTGGAGCTTGACCCGAGTCGAGATTTCTTTGTGGATTTCGCCGAAAAAATTAAAAACAAAAAAATAATTTTGATTTTAAGACATATAGATTTTTTAGGCAAAGATCAGAAAGAAACAATTGAGCTTGTTTACCATCTAAGATACCTTTCCTCAACCAACTTGACGGTATTAAGTAGTGCTGACTACCCGATAATTTACCAGCCAGAGGTGTATTACAAACACGGCAAATCCATATTTTCAACATTGTTGTATATTCCTCCTTTTGACCTTGAGGGGACAAAAAGAATTTTAGTAATAAACAAAGACTACTATGGCTACAATTACCCCTTATCGATGGCCGAAAAAGTTTATGAGCTCTCGGGAGGGCACCCGGGACTAGTAAAACATATTGGCCGATGTGTGGACGAGTTAGGATTGGAAGTTTTAGATAAACTTGACATTTTGTCTAATTTTCCGTCGATTAGAATAAAACTCAACGAGTTAGTAGAGGCAGTGATCGACGTTCCTTTTGACCAATTGGAAAAAATTGGAATGGTGAGTGGAGAAAACAAAATATTTGCAAAACTGTTGGAATACTATTTGAAAATATATGAGGCGGAGAATGTAGATGAATTAATGCCCGATTTGAGCGAGAGGGAGAAAACAATATTAAGCTACCTGGTTAAATCAAAGGGCAAAATCATTAGTAAGGATAAAATAGCGTTTTTAATGGGCGTTGCTGAAGACGACTTTTCACTGTGGTCAGTTTATAAAACTATTTCGAGACTGAAAAATAAGATTAAGGGCAAATATCAAATAAAGACGATTAAAGATAAGGGGTACATTTTTGAATCGATTGAGGACAAGGTTAACCCTTCTTCTTAACCAACTTGGCGGAGTAGACGATTTGCTTGGTGGTGCCGTCGGGGGAATCGATTTGGGTGGTGCCAGAAAGGGTAACGTATTGGGATAAATAATCAGAGAGGCCAACTTTGACTTCTTTAATTTGTGATTGGTAGTCTTTGATTTTGTCGATGAGAGTAACAGCTTCGGGAACTTTGAGGGCTTTTTGCTTGGCAATTTGGGTTAGTTTGGAGGCTTTGGTGGAGGCATCATTGGCAGTAACGTATTCGGCATTGCCATCAAGAAGAGACTGGAGCATTTCCTTGTGAGTTCTGGCTTCCTTGGTAAGAGACTCAAGACGGGAGTCGAAACTATTGATTAAAGATTCGAGACTTAAGATTGTTTGGGCGTTTTGGTTATCGGACATGGAATTTACTATAGAGAAGTAAGAGATAAGAAGCAAGAACTAAGAGCTAAGAAGGTCGGATTCGAGGGAATAGAGGTCGGAGACTTGATTAAATTTAATGATTTGGGAACGGAGGGATTTGGCGCAGGGATGGCCGGAAACATAAAGAAGAAAATGGTGGCGAAGGCAATCGAGACGACGAGTGGGGAAAACTTCTTGGAATTTATGGGCATGGAAAACCATGGCAGAAAAACGGTCTTCCCAAGAAGGAATGAGATCAGAAAAGGCCCAAGGATTGCCCATAGCAGAACGGCCAATTAAGGCACCAGATAGGTTATATTTTTGACAATAATCCAAAGCTTGTTGTTTGGTTTGAAGATCACCGTTGCCAAAAAGAGGGGTGGCAAATGTTTTAGCAAGTTTGCCAGCCTCGCCAATCAAATCCCAATTGGCTTCGCCAGAATAGCCTTGTTTGAGAGTCCGGCCATGAAGGGTGAGAAAATCTAGTTGGTGCTCGAGTAAAAAGGGCAGCCAAGTGTCGATAACGGGGGTATCAAGACCGAGACGGGTTTTGACGCTGACGCTTGGTAATTGGTAACCAGTAATCTGTAACCGGTAATCGGAATATTTTAAATTTCTATTTATAACTTCAATTGTTTTTTGGTTGAGTTTTAGGTCGTTGATAGTAACTTTGCCCTTAGAAAAGTCGGAAACGGCTGATTTGACGGCTTTAATAATGGCCGAGGCCAGCTCGGGCTGACCGATGAGGGCAGCGCCGGAGCCATGATGAGTGACGGTTTTGGCAGGACAACCCATGTTGATATCGATACCATCAAAGCCAAGATGGCAGAGAATAACTCCGGCTTTGTAAAAACTATCGGGGTCTTTGCCAAAAAGTTGGCCAATAATTGGGCGTTCGGAATCTGAATAGAGCAATTGGTCGTAGAGCTTAACCCCACCGCGAGAAATGCCTTCAGCACTAACGAATTCAGTGAAAATCAGGTCGGGCTTAGCGATGTGGCACTGGGTGAGACGAAAGGGTTCGTCGGTGACACCGTCCATGGGAGATAATCCGACAATATAATTTTTAATTTGAAATTTTAAATTTTTAATCAATTTTTAAATATCAAATTTTAAAAACCAAAATACGTCATCGCGCCGTGTCCGGCTCAGACGGAAGGCCGGAGGCCGTGGCGATCTCTTTGGGATTGCTTCGTCCCCCGATAGCTATCGGGGTCCTCGCAATGACGTTTTACTGATTTCATTTTTTCTTAGTGCGGCTGGAGAATTTGCGGCCGACGTGAGAACCATGAAAACGGGATTTGAAAACACTTTGGCGAAGATGAGGTTGATCGTGATTAAAAAACCTTTTTGGCGGTTCGACAACTTTCACAGAAGAATTCTTTGAGGTATTTTTGGGTGGTTTGGGAGGATGACGGAGAAGGGCTTGTTGGTGGCGCTCCTGACCTTCGGGGGTGTTGAGAGGGTCAGGTTTGGAATAGTCGACGATGATTTTTAAATCTTCGATTTGATAATTGTGTAGCTCTTCTTTAGCCCTGATGGCCGATTCAAGGTTGTCAAATTCAACAAAGCCTAGCCCACGACTTTTGCCCCAACGATTGTGCATAATTCTAATGGCAACAATCCGGCCATAGGGAACAAAAAGATCCAAAAGTTGGCCTTCAGTAAAGCGATAAGGAAGACTACCGACAAATAGGCGCTTATTCGACATCATAAAACTCGGTTTTACCCTCGGGATTAATAAAACGGAAAGCCAGATCGGGGGCCTGATTTTTATCGATTTGGAAAACAAGAGCGGTGTTGACCCACTGCTCGTGATCGAGAGTGATTTTGCTTAATTCAAATAATTTTTTGCTGACAGTGTAGGCGTCGGAATAGTAAGTCTCCTCGGCATTGGAGAGATTTTTAGATTTATCGATTAAAACAAACTGGGGGGAAGGGGTGTCCCCCACTTGGTTGAAAGTAGAAGGACTGCCTTTATTGTCGGCCTTACCCTTGACGCCGATTTCAACTAAAACTAGTTTTTTGCCATCTTCGGGTAGACGGGAATCAACATTGGCGACCTCTTTCATCGACCTTCCTTTAAACTCGGCGATTCCCTGACCATCTGGATTAAATGTTTTGTAGGCAACTTTAAACTCTTGGTTTAGTTTGTAGGTTTTAGAAATAACAATGGGAGTGGTGGCAAACTTATCAACGTAGGGAGTGTTGGTTTCGGCTTCAGGGGCAGTGTCGTCGCTGAAAGTAATTTTCTTCTGGGGGAGGACTGAAGAATTACAGGCAGATAAGAGCAGGGCAGAGGCGAGGACTAGGGCGGGGGTGGTAAGATGTGATAATTTCATGACTCTATTATACGAAAAATTTATCGTTGGTGATCTAGGAACTAATTGTTACCTGCTGTGGGATAGCGAAACCAAGGAGGGGGTAGTAATAGATCCGGCCGATAGTGGGGTGGAAATTGCTCAAGAGATAGACCAAAAAAAGATTAAATTAACAGGCATTTTGGCAACTCATGGCCATTTTGATCATTTATTGGGAGGATTAGATTTGAAATTAATTTTTAATGCGCCGTTTTATTGCCATGAGGCTGACTTATATTTGCTTAAAAGACAAAATCGGACGGCTAATTATTTTCTAAAAAGAAAAGTGGCGGTGCCGGATTTTAGTAAAATTGACGTAGATTTGGGTAAATTAAAGCATTTGAATCTGGACAAAGAGATAATTGAGATTATCCCCTGCCCCGGCCATACTCCCGGGAGTGTGTGCTTTTATAGCAAATCAGCTGGCTGGCTGTTTTGTGGAGACATACCAACTACAGATTTGCCAAAATTACCGAAAGAAACACTGGTTTTACCGGGACATGAGGAGGGGTTTGAACTAGGCTGGATTCTTTAGATTAGCAACGGTTTCGTCGAAATTGCGATTGTTGTCTTCCTGAATTGATTGAAGCAGTTCGATAACTAATTGATTAACAAATTGCTCAAGCTTGGCAGTGGCTTGGGGGGTTAATTTGAGTTCGGTGGCGAGGTCTTTTAAAGTTTGCATTGGGTTATTGTAACATTTCGAAACCCTTTGTCCCTTCGGGACATTTCCCTTTCCTCCTGGTGGCGGACGCGGCAAAAGGGCAATTTTGAATAAGATAGGAAATAAGATAAAATACAGCCTAGGATCTTGAATAATGCCCGATCGGCCCGTCTGAGCCGGGCAAGTCCGTCAGTGGACGGACAAGCTAACAGCAGTCCACTACGCTCTGAACGTGAGATATGAGTTTTTTCTGATAAAAACAGATATGGTAGAGAAGTGTTGAAGGATAAGATAAAATACTGCCTAGGATCTTGAATTAATGCCCGATCGGCTAATGGTAGGCCACTACGCTCTGAACGTAGGAATTGAGGTCCGAATCCTTGTCGGGCAACAGATTAGATAAATAAGTACTGTTATGAAGAGAATGCTACTGGTGATCGTTGTATGTCTTGATTGTTTTATTCATAAAAATACTAGGGCCTATTCGAAGATCAAATAGATTAATAATACTGTCATAGTATTTCCATAACTCCGGTGGACAATTTGGACATGCATTAAACAAAGAACCATATTCTTGGTAAGTTTCATGACTAGTTACGCCAGTTTCGAGTCCGTCGGAGTCAGTGAAACGGACATCTAAGGTGACGTTGTGAAGTTCGTTAAGATAGCCGTGTGTTTTTTTGCTCTGTGCAAACGAGCTAGACTACCCCCAAAGGTTGTTGCGAACCAATCTAAATACTCAAGGATAGATTTTTCCGGATTACTAAAATCTATCGGGATACTAGGGTCTAGAGACATATCCGCCATACCCTCTAGAAACATGATTTTTCTTCTGTTTATCTCCCCTTGTGATAGGTTATGTAACTTTGTAAAGATAAATTCGCCCGGCCGATACGGTGTTACATAAGCCCTAAATTGAATTGCCGGAATAGATCCGGCCGCGAGAAGGCCATTTTCAACAGCATCCTTAATGGCGAGATAGTTTCCCGTCTCGTCAAGTATTTTTGTCAGAGGTACGATGGCAACTGTTGGGATGATTCTTAGGCCATCTTGGACTAAACCGTGGGTTGACTCGACATCATATCTTGCCGTTTCAAGATCGGTAATACCCCAAGTAATAGGACGACCATGTAATTTTCCAGCTTTGGGCGGACAAGTTCGGACATATTCCTGTCTAATAAGACCTGTTTCTATACGTCTCTCTGACAGTTGGCCTAACCCTTTTTCATCAAGATACCTAAGTGGGACACCGGCTAGTTGGATTCCAGATGAAGAGGTTACAATTCCAGTTCTTCTGTTACCGGGCCGACAATAAACCAGAGAATCGGGAAACCTTTTGCCACTTCCGAGTGCCAACATATAGGGTAAACCGGGGGGAAACTTGAACTAAAATCAAAATTAGGATTTGTGTATGTTAAATGCGGATTAAAATATGCGCCCGTACAGTCATAATGGGGATTTGAAACTGCCGAAAGTGGCTGAAAGATACCCTTAGTGACCAGTTTATTTAGGTTTTCATCTTGAACCACCAATCGACGATTCAATTCTTCTTCCACAATTAAATTATTATATACTAGTAACGAAAAAGTTATTTAAGTATGTCTACCCTATTTTTTCCACCAAAGGTTTTAGAAAAGATGAGGAATTTGAGGGTGAGTGAGGCGGAGATTTACGAAGTGTTTAATAAGGGTGAACACGGAGTGACGCCGGATTCGAAAGTTGCTGTTAGGAAATATAATGGTTACGAAATTGGGTTGTTTTACGCTAAAACGACTAAAGTAAGTTTTGACTATATCGTGATTGCAGTGTGGAAAAGGGAAAGGAGATAAATTAGTGGAAGTCGGACTGGCAGTCGCCGGAGCGGGTGTAGCCGGCTTTTTGGGCTTCAGCTTCGGTGCAAAACCATTGATCACCGCGAAAAGTTTCAACGACAGTTCGGTTGTAATTGGTGCAACCAGGATATGAGTATAGAGGGCGACCTTGGCGCTGGTCGTGGTTGCCTTTGATTAAACAGCTTAAATTAGGCGGAACGACTTGGGAACATTTGGGGCCATAAACTCCGAGACTATTGGCCCGGGCATAATCGTTGGCAGACTGAAGGGCTTTTTTGGCGGAAAAGTTATCGTAGGTGTCGACGGCAAAGCCGTTTCGAACCATAACCTCATTGATTACTTGACCATTACTGATAACGAGAGCGATAACCCGGCTAAAATTATCGGCATACGGCTCGAGGAGAACGACCCGTTTATTTAAAATCAATTGCGATAGGGCGTTTTTAGCCTCTTGCGAATAACAACTGCCCAACTCGGGAGCATCGATTGAGGCCAGGCGGATGGTTTGTTTGTTTTCGAGTTTAAAAGTGTCGCCATCGATGATGGTGACAACTTTGTCACCAACGGTTGAATTTTGAGTAAAGCGAATGGCAGTGGCCAGGGCCGGAACAAGTAGAATTAAACTGGCAACGGCTAGTTTTCTGAAAGTCATGAGTAAGTATAAATGATTCAATCCCTCTAAATCTCCCTTTGACAAGGGAGACTTAAATTGGTGTAGAATTGGTTTATGTGGTGGATAGTGGTGGCGGGAGCGATGGGGGGAATATTGCGGGGAGTGTTGGGAATTGCCAAAGACTTGGCCCTGAAAAAAGAGGTAACGATAAATTGGACTTGGCTTTTGATTTCAGTTTTAATTTCGGCGATTTTGGGAGCGGTGGTGGCGACATTTTTTAATGGCGAGGGGGTGATGGCGCTACTTGGGGGTTATAGTGGCGCCGATTTTGTCGATGGACTAATGAAAATTAAATTAAAAAGAATTGAAGAGGACAATGCAGTTAAAGAAAAAGAGGAGATAGAAAAACCAAGAACGGGAAATTTATCAGGATACCTAAAGAAGCAAAATTAAACTTCAGTTAAATTTCAGATTGGAGCTGGTAAAATTGAGAAGTGAAAGATAAAGGGAGTTGGTTGATCATTATTGGTTTAGTGATAACAGCGGGATTATTTTTGGTCTCAAAAACAGTACCAGACGCCCCGGCGTTTAATTTTTGGCAAGTATTAAGCCAGATGAGCTCACTTTCGGGCGGAGTGCTTTTGGCGATAACTTTTGGCCTGAGTAGCCGGATAAGTTGGCTTGAAGATTGGTTTGGCGGCTTGGATAAAGTTTATAAAAAGCACCACCTATTGGGAGGAATAGCTTTTAGCTTACTAATGGCTCACCCGGTGTTGCTGGCAATAAAAGCAATAAGTGTTGGGGGAAACGGACTCTTATATTTATTACCATCAACCCTTTTACCCTACAACTTAGGAGTGGGGGCAGTGTATGGACTAATATTGCTATTGACGTTTACTCTAATTATCAAACTCCCCTACCAGTCCTGGCTTAAAACCCACCAATTAATGGGATTGGTAGCGTTAATGGCTTTTGGGCATGTTTTATTGATCGACAGCGATGTGGCGCGATTTTGGCCACTTAAACTGTGGATGCTGGGGTGGATGGGCTTGGCACTGGCGGCGGTGGTTTACCGAAAGTGGTTGCTTAATAAAACGAAAACGGATTATATAGTTAAAAAAATTAATCAATTTAACAAAATAATAGAGATTAGTTTGGAGGCAAAAAATAAAGAAATAAAATTTAGACCGGGGCAGTTTGTATTTGTCAGTTTTAAAAACAAAGTGACAGGAGAAGAGTCACATCCATTTTCAATTGCGTCAGCGCCAGAAGAAAAAGAAATCAAGTTAGCAATAAAAATGGGCGGTGATTATACTGATAAACTGACAGGATTAAAGACTGGTGATGTGGCGGAAATAATAGGGCCGTACGGAAAAATGGGGGAGATTTTTGATGGTGGCAAAAAAATAGTAGTGGTAGCGGGAGGAATTGGAATAACACCATTTTTGAGCATGGTGGGATCTGAAAAAGAAATGACATTATTTTATTCGATGAGAGAAAGAAACGGCTACGCTGACGATAGATTAACGAAAATTAAAACAAATAATTTTGCTTATTTTCCGGTTTACACAAGTGAGAAACAGAGGTTAACAGGAAATTTTATTAAAGAGAAAATTGGCAATTTTACTGATTGGACATTTCTAGTTTGTGGGCCAGAAGCGATGATGACTGATATTCAAAATCAATTAATTGATCTTGGAGTTGATAAGTTAAATATTTATTATGAAAATTTTTATTTAGGCTAATATGGTTAAAAACATATTTTTAGTAACAATGGCGGTATTTTTAGTGGTTTTAGGAGTGGCAGTAATTAGCAATCAGCCCAAAAAACAGTTGACTGAAATAATGCCGACACCGACAACAATACAAACAATATCGGTAGCCCCGACGGCGGTTGATAACCGATGCTTAATTACAGTGCGAGGACAAAAATATGATGTGACTCAATACCGCAATCAACATTCGGGGGGCGATATTTTCAACTGCGGAACGGATATGACGGCAGTTTTTAACGGCCAACATTCGGACAAGCAGTTGGTCAGAATGCAGAGATATTTGGTTAGGTAGACACCGGGGCGTATTTACCGAAGATGAAGATGGGGGTGTCGATTTCGGCCCAATCGAAAAGCATTTTGGCTTCAGCCGTTTTCATGTTGATACAGCCGTGGGACATGGGGACACCAAAATTGTCGTGCCAATAAGTGCCGTGAAAACTAAAGCCCATTTTTTTGGGGACGTCGTCGTTGTAGAAAAACATAATATAAGGAACGTTGGGGAGATAATAATAGGTGCCGTTTTCTTTGGAGCCGCCGGACATTTTTTGAGATTTGACCTTGGTCCAAATTTTGAAAGTGCCAGTGGGAGTTCGGCCCCAGGTGCCAGAAGATATAAGAAACTCAAAAACTTTTTGGCCGTTTTCGTAGGCGGTGGCTTGTTGAGTGGTAAGATCAACTTCAATCCATTTATCGGAGCCAGTGGTTTCGCCCAAAACCTCCGGAGAGGAAAAATCAAAGTTGGGAACGACGACAGGCTGATTATTATAAATACCAGTTTCGGGGATATTTTTAACGACAAAAAAATTAGCAAAAAACAAAAGAGTGAAAACAAAAATTAGCGATGCCGATAATTTCATGATGTTATTTTAAATCCCATCGAGATTGCTTCCCCTTCGACAAGCTCAGGGTCGCAATGACGTATGATTAGTTTATAAAAAATAATAACAGATATTTTGGGTTAAAATAGGTAATGAGATTGTCGAGGTCGAAAATTGAATTGTTTGTGCGGTGCCCAAGATGTTTTTATTTCGACGTGGTGTTGAAAATAAAGCAACCAGGAGGAATGCCGTTTACTCTTAATTCAGAAGTGGATCGATTGCTTAAAAAAGAATTTGATATCTACCGAACCAAACATGAACCGCACCCATTAATGACGGCTTACGGAATTGAGGCAGTGCCATTTGATCATGAAAATATGGATAAATGGCGGAATAATTTTAAGGGAGTTAGTTTTTACCACCCGGAAACGGAGATTGAATTTTTTGGAGCAGTGGATGATATTTGGGTTGATAAAGAGAAAAAGTTATTTGTAGTAGATTACAAGTCGACGGCCAAAGAGGGCGAGGTAGAACTAACTGATAGCCCGTGGCACGACAGTTACCGAAGACAGATGGAGATTTATCAATGGCTTTTGGCTAATAACGGCTTTGAAGTAAGTAACACCGGTTATTTTGTCTATGTTAACGGTAGAAGTGATAATGAGGCGTTTGACGCAAAGCTAGAATTTAGGATAAAAATAATTCCCTATGTGGGCAACCGAGATTGGATTGAAGGAACAATTAGCAAATTAGCAAAGACCTTGACCGACGACCGACTGCCACCACCAAATAAAGACTGCGAGTTTTGCCGGTATCGATCTAAAACAAGTAGATACGAAATTGATGGAATGTAGTGTAGAATAGTTCCATGTGGTTGATTCTAAAAACATACTATAAATTTTTGGGGCGTTACCGAGGGGCAATGGCGGTGTTTACGGTGGCCTTAATTTTAAATGGAGTACTGGAAGCAGTCGAGCCGTATTTCTATAAATTATTTGTGGATATTATCCCTACAAGAAACTATTCCGAAGCTATTATAGTCTTAATATTGTTTGGACTAGTGAGGGTGGTTGGTTTACTAAGCGATAATTTGATGAGGGCGGCAGGAGACAAGGCGGTAATACCAGCATCGCGTGATGCCAGAATGGCGGTGGTAGAAAAAATTCATAATCTGGATTTTGCTTTTCATACTTCAAAAAGTACCGGCTCTTTAATTAGTTTAATCAAAAGGGGCGACGGAGCATTTTTCGATTTTTTTCAGTCAATCAACATTTCCAGCACTAGGGTGGTAATTGGATTTGTAACAATGCTTTTTTTCTTGGTTAAAATTAAATGGGAAATTGGGCTGATCGTATTCATGACCTTCGGAATAGCTTTGGCGGTAACAGGATCATTGATAAGAAATAATATTCGAACCAGAAGAGAATTTAACCAAGTAGAAGATGAAATATCGGATATTATTGTGGATAACTTAATTAATTTTGAGACAGTTAAACTCTTTGCTAGGGAAAAATGGGAAAGGCGGAGGTTGCAGAAAAAATTTGTAAACTGGTTTCGGCGATTATGGGATTATTCAATGAGCTTTAGAATGATAGATATCATAATCGGAGGGCTAGGAAATATTGGTTTAGTAGTGGCCCTAATTTATGGTTTGAAACTGGTGACACAGGATGAAATAGGTACGGGTAGTTTTGTAATGGTGGTGGGTTTTGTGAGTAGTTTTTATAATCGTTTTTTCGAATTGGTATACAACTTGCGACAAGTGGCCAAACATACGGTGGATATTCAAAAATATTTTGCTATTCTAAACGAAACACCGGAAGTGGCTGACCCAAAAAAACCAAAAACTATAAGAGAAGTCGCCGGAGAAATAAAATTTGACAACATTTGGTTTGCTTACCCAAAAAATAAAAATAAAGCGGTGGAAGAGATAAATCTGGACATCAGAGGAGGCCAGTCAGTGGCATTTGTGGGCCATTCGGGAGTAGGCAAAACAACTTTAGTAAAATTACTTTTGCGGTTTTATGACCCCGATTCGGGAAAAATTACTATTGACGGAATTGATATTAAAGAGATGAGGAAAAGTGATTTAAGGGCCATGGTGGGAGTAGTGCCCCAGGAACCGATTATGTTTAATAATACGATTGGCTACAACATTACCTATGGCCGAAGTTCAGCCAGCAAAAAGGAAATGATAGCGGCAGCAAAAATGGCTAATCTTTACGATTTTATAATGACACTTCCCCAGAAATTTGAAACTAATGTGGGCGAGCGAGGAGTAAAACTGTCCGGCGGACAAAAGCAAAGACTGGCAATTGCCAGAATGATTTTGAAAAATCCGGAAATCATTATTTTTGATGAGGCGACCTCTCAACTGGATTCGGAATCAGAAAAATTAATTCAGGAGGCTTTTTGGAAAGCGGCGGAAAACAAAACAACAATTGTAATTGCCCACCGATTGTCGACAGTCGTTCGCGCCGAAAAAATTGTAGTGATGGAAAAAGGGAGAATTAAAGAAGTTGGCTCGCACCGACAATTATTGGCAGATAAAGAAAGTTTGTATAGCCGGTTTTGGGCGTTGCAGACGGGCTAAGTCTTGATGTAAGTGATTTGGGCGCCAAGGGAACGGAGACGGTCGGCCAAATTTTCGTAACCACGCTCGATGAATTCGACTCCCTGAATGGTTGATTTGCCGACGGCAGTGAGGGCGGCCAGAGTGGCGGTGGCGCCAGCACGGAGGTCGGAAACAGTCAGATTAATTGGTTTTAATTTTGTTGGGCCGTAGATTTTGACGCCGTGGAAATACTCCGGTTTGTCAGTGTCGAGATTGAAATGGTAGTATTTGGCTGGATCTTCGGGCGTTGGATTAAAAAACTTAGTTTTGGCACCCATCTGATTAAGGGTGGCTATGTGCTGAAAACGGGAGGGGAAAACCCGCTCGATAACCGAGCTACTGCCAACGGCTTGAGTTAAAACCAAGCTAAAAAGAGCCTGCCAGTCGGTCATAAAGCCGGGCTCGGGGGAAGTTTCAATATCACAGGCTTTAAGAGGGCCGACCCAGGAAATAGTAACTTCGTCGCGGCCACGGACAACTTCAGCGCCCATGGCGGTGATAGTGTCAAGAAAGGTGTTGATGATTTTAGGGTCAACCCGCAAGATATTGATCGAACCCTTGGTGGCCAGAGTGGCGCAGGCAAAGGTGACCGATTCGTTGCGGTCGGCAATTATTTGATGCTCGGTTTGATGGAGAGATGAGACACCGGTGATGTAAATGGTGGATAAATTTTTTGGGTCGCGTTGAATCTTGGCGCCCATGGAATTGAGCATATCTATAAGATCATCGATTTCCGGCTCACGGGCTGAATTTTCAATTACCGTATCACCCTTGGCCAGGGAAGCGGTCATAATGACGACTTCAGTAACAGTGTGGGAAGGTTGAGGAAAAATATAATGAGTGGCTTTGATACCGCTTGTTTTAAAAGCAATGGAACTATTGGTAACGTCAACATCAATTCCCATGCTTTTATAACAATCAAAAAGACGGTCGAGGGGGCGGGCGCCAAGTTTATCACCGCCGGGAGTGGGGACGACAGCCTTGCCGGTACGCAGTAGAAGGGGCGGAGCAAACATAAAGGAAGAGCGGGATTTTTCGCCGGTACCACTGGGAACTATTGAACTAGTGATTTTTTTGGTGGTTATTTCTAAACCATGGAGACCAACTTGCTTGATTTGAGAACCTAAACTTTGAGCGATGCTTTGAGTAAGGTGGACGTCAGAGATACTAGGGACATTAGTGAGATGAACGGTGTCTTTGGTTAACATCGAAGCGATGATTTGTTTGAAAGAGGCGTTTTTGGCGCCACGGATAGAAACTTCACCTTTGAGGGGATTACCACCAATGATTTGGTATTGGGACATAAGGTAATATTAATGATAGCAATAAATTATGCGAAAAACAAAAATAATTACCACTATAGGACCAGCAACAGGCAGTAAAGAGATGATGGCGGGTTTAATCGAAGCGGGGGCCAATTATTTCCGATTTAATTTGAAGCACAACACCCAAGAGTGGCATCAAGATAAAATTACGATGGCCAGGAAAATGTCTGAAAAGATAGGTAAAAACATAGGTATAATGATTGATATTGTTAGAAGCGACTATCCAATTGAAGTCAAGGACTATGATCTGGTGGCCCTATCATATTTGAAAAGTGAGAACGAAGTTGATAATTTGAGGCAAAGACTAGAAAAGAAAAAAATTAAAGCTGGAATTGTCGCCAAAATCGAGAATAGAGCCGCACTTAGTCGACTTGAAAAAATAATTCCTAAATCAGAAGCAATCATGGTGGCCCGAGGCGATTTGGGCGAGGATTTGCCGATTGAAGAACTGGGTTTTTTCCAGAAAAAAATTATTGATAGTTGCCGTAAAAACCACACTTCGGTGATAGTGGCAACACAAATGTTGCAGTCAATGACGGTGAACCCGAAACCGACTCGGGCAGAAGCCACCGACGTGTCTAATGCTATTTTCGACGGAACCGACTCGATAATGCTTTCCGACGAAACGGCCATTGGCAAAAACCCGGTGGAAGCAGTTAAAGTAATGGACAAAATTGCCAGATACTGCGAGGAAAGTGGCGAATTGAGGCAGGTGGAAATTGAAGCTGACGACTTGGGCGATAGCTTGGTGGCGGGAGCGGTAGAAATAATTAAGAAGATCGGCAAAGAAGAGATTGGCGGGGTAGTGGTGTTTACCAAAAGCGGTAAAACAGCCAAAATAATTAGCAGTTATCGATTGGCGATACCAGTGATTGCAATTAGCGACAGCCAAAGTCAGCTCTCTCAATTGGGAATTAGCTATGGAATAATCCCCTATTACAGGGTGTTTAAAAATAGCGAGTTTAGACAGGAAGATAAAGTTTTTGAAGAATTGGTGGCGAGAAAATTATTAACAAAAAAGAAAGTGACTTTGGTAATTCACGGCAATAATTGGTTTGAAGGCGGATCGGCCCACAATTTGAGTCTGGTAAAGATTGGTTGAATTGCTATACTCGTAGTAGCAAAAATTGCTTTTAATAATTTTTACAAAAATGATAGACAAAAAAGAATGTTGTAATAACAACAATGGGTGGATGACACCTTTTTTGGTTTTGACCTTATTTACGGCTGTTTTTTCAGCCTATACCTTTGTTAAAATCCAGAATCTAGAGAAGGGGGTAGCCAGTGCTCCGGCGGCGGTAGTTCCCAGCCAAAATGATCCGGCGGCGGCTCAACCAGAACCGACACCGAATTTGGTGGCAATGCCCAAAATTGACGGCAATGATTATGTTCGAGGCAATAAAAATGCTAAGGTAATGCTGGTGGAATATTCGGACTATGAGTGCCCATTCTGTAAACGATTTCATGAAACAATGATTCAAGTGTTGAAAGAGTATGGCAACAAAATCGGTTGGGTGTACCGCCACTACCCACTCCCCTTCCATGCCAATGCTCAAATGGAAGCCGAAGCGGCTGAATGCGTTAATGATGTTGGTGGTAAGGACAAGTTCTGGAGTTATAGCGACATGGTGTATAGCAAAACAGCATCAACTGGAACCAGCTTTACCAAGGAACAAATGGTGGAAATGGCCGGACAGATTGGGGTGAATACGGCTAAAGTTAAAACTTGCCTCGATGCCGGTAAATTTACCCAAAAAGTCAAAGACCAGATGAACAAAGGTGCTGAAGCCGGAATTAATGGAACTCCGGGAACGATAATTGTGGTTAATGGCAAAGCGGTGGAACTTATCCCCGGAGCCTTACCACTAGAATCGGTGAAGGCAAGTGTGGATAAGCTACTCTAGAGTTAAGAATCTACGAGTCTAGAGTTTACGAATCTAGAAAAAACCCGCTTCGCAAGAGGCGGGTTTTTGATTCACGAATCCCAATTCGTGACCGAAGCGCGAGGTAGAATTTCCTGATAAAGATAGTTGATCAATTCCGAAGTTACGCCAAGTTTTTCCATATTAACGGCAACCGTTTGACTACCACCAATCCTTGAGGAGATTGTTGACAACATCTGTCTTGCCTGTTCTAGGGTGTATGAGGTTGGAACAGGACCAGGCCTGCGAGACGGTTTGTTTTCTGTAAAAAAAACGATTTGCCTATCGACATATCCAGCAATTCCTCCGACTTCAGAATTTCCAACAGAAAGTCCACCACTGGCATATCGGGCAACTAATTTGGCTAGAGCCCAGCGGTGATAAACAAGTTCTCCTGTCACTGCTATTTTTTCTTCCAAATTACCCTGTTGTAGGTGAGCCAGTTGAGGGGGATGGTGAGACCGAAGATGGCGATGACTTGGTAAAGGAAAAGATGGTCGCCAAAGAGGCCGGTTAAGAGAGAAATAATGACCGAGGGGATAACGATACCATTGAGAATTGAGGATAAATTAAAGGTGAGGAATTTGGAAACGAGCTGACTGGCTTGGGTAATCTTTTCCGATTTGAAAGTCCAAAGATTGTTCCAAATAAAATTGGAAATGATGGAGATTTCGGCGGCCAGGCCGTTTGATAAACCATTAATTAGGCTAATATTGGAATCGGGGGTGAGGAGAAAGGACTTGAAGACTCTGGCACCAACGACATTGATAATAAAACCAAAGCCACCAACTAGGCCAAATTTTAGGAATTTTTGGGTAAATTCGTCGTACCAGCGACATTTAAGAGAGACAAAAAAGATGTCTCTGGCGGTGTCTTTTGAAATTTTTGATTCGCCGGTTTCCCGAAGACCGAAGCGGAGAGGAATCTCGGTAAATTTGGCTTTAAGGTTGATCATCCGATAAAGAAGCTCGATTTTGTAGCCGAATTTTAGGGAATAAAGATGATCAAGATCGATTTGATCGACAAAGCCCTTAACCCGGGAAGCCCGGAGACCAGTAGTGGGGTCGGTGACTTTAAAAAAGGAAGGGAAAGGAAAAAACATAACAGAACGGGAAGCAAACCCGCCAACATATGTCCAAAATTTACGCATGAAACCCCAAGATGAGGGAACCGAACCACCTTTGATTTTGCGAGAGCCGATGACAAAATCATAACCCTCGTCGATTTTTGCCAATAAATTAGGAATATCTTCGGGAGGGTGTTGAAAATCAGCATCGAATTCACAGACCACATCGGCCTTGAGGTGTTGCATGGCATATTGAAAGCCTTTGACAATGGCATTGCCCATCCCCTTCTTTTCCGGGTTGATAACCAAATGAAGATCGGAATATTTTTTCTGATACCTTTGAACAATTTCATAGGTTTTATCGGGGGAGGTGTCGTCGACGACAAGAACTTGGCAGTGCCAATTGGTGATTTTGGGGAAAATTTTGCCAAAAAGAGTATCGATCATATTGCCGATGGCTCCGGCTTCATTATAGGTGGCGATGACAACAACGGCAGTCTTTTGACTAGGTTTGGTGTTTTTGGTCATAGGTTAAGTATAATACAAATAATGAAATTTGATGTAATTACGCTATTTCCAGAGATGTTTGAGGGAATACTGGGGGCCAGTATTTTAGGGCGGGCGGTGAAAAATGGGCTCGTTGAGGTTAATTTACACCAAATGAGGCAGTGGGCTTGGAACAGTTATGGAGCAGTGGATGATCGACCATTTGGCGGGGGCCCGGGAATGGTGATTAGACCTGATGTAATAGAAAAAGCATTATTGGAAGTTAAAAAGACAAATAAGGGCAAAGTAATTTTGACTTCGGCCCGAGGAAAAACTTTTTCTCAAGCTAAGGCTGAAAAAATGGCAAAAGATGAAGAGTTTATTATAATTTGCGGACACTACGAGGGAGTAGACCAAAGGATAGTTGATTTAATGGTGGATGAGGAAATATCGATTGGTAACTATGTATTGACCGGAGGTGAGCTTCCAGCATTGACAATGATCGATGCGATTGCCAGACTGATTCCGGGGGTGTTGGGAAATAAAGATTCGGCTAAAAACGAAAGTTTTAGTTTAATCCAAAGCGGAGATAAAAAAAGGCGAGTAAAAGAATACCCTCAATACACCAGACCGGCGGAATTTAGGGGAATAAAAGTGCCCCAAGAGTTGTTGTCGGGGGATCCGAGAAAAATTGGTGAACTAAGAAGCAAGAATTAATAAAATTACAAAAAACAAATTTACAATTTCCAAACAAGTTCCAGTTAACAAATTACAAACTAAAATAATTTAAAAATTTAAGAATTTAAGAAACTAAAAAAGGGTGGTGGAGAGGACGATGGTGCCGAGTAAGGCCATGACGAGGTATTCGATGATGATGGAGGGATGGAGATCGCCACGGCGATAGTGATAGGCCAGGCTCCAGAGGAAATAGCCACCGGCAGTAATGTAAACGATAGAACGACGGGAGTGGCCATCGATTCCAAAAACAAAAAAAGAGACCAGACAAATGGCAAAAAAGAGGAAAAGGAGAACAAAATCGAGCGGTTTTTGACGAAGATAATGAAAGACAAAATGCATGGTTAAAAGATGGTGCCTTGACGGCTAAATAATAAGAGGAGAAAAATAATGGCAATAAAGCCAAGATGAGAGGTGGCCGAGCCACTTAGACGGTGGGTTTTGTTTTTGAGAGTGATGAAAGCATCAACAACCAAAACAACCATGATGATCATAAAGATGGCTCCGCCAAAAACCTTACTGATAAGGAGGGGGTTGAGAGTAAATTGAGGCTTAACCGCCGGACCTGATTCAACGGTGGCGGGAAGAACTTGCTGGCCTGGGGGGAGAGTGGCAACAGCCACAACCGGAGTACCAAAATGTTGGACAACTAGGGTGGTTTTAACACCACCGAGAATGCCATTGACAACACCGATACCGATTTCCTGATAACGTTTGTCGACAATGTTGTCGCGATGGGTTTTAGAGTTCATCCAGGCTTGAAACATAGTTTCAGTGTCGTAAAAATCGCGGGCCAGATTTTCACCGGCAACAGTATATTGATAATCGGCATCTTTAAAAAAACTCCAAGGAGAGGTGCCGTCGGGGGCAGAGTGGGCCCAATAGTTTTTGGCAAACATGTCTTGGGCTTTTTTGGTGGCTGAGGCTTCAAGTTTTGAGTTGTAAACCAGAATGGGTAGATTTTCCCGTTGCCTTTCAGCGTTAGTGAGAGTTAAAACTTTGGCGGCGGTAATTTCGGAGGAATAGCCCAAAACGCCAGGGCGAAGCATGGTAAAAGTACGAATAAAAGATTGGTTGAGAAGATAGAGGGCGATAAAAAGGCCAAGAAAACCTGGTTGAATTAAAAAAGCCTTGTGGTTATTCTTGGGATGTGGCAGGAAAAGCAGGTGCCAGAGACGAGTCATTGGAGAAAATTTTTAATTTTAAATTTTTAATTTTTAATCAATTTGAAATTTGAAATGTAGAAATACCACAAACAATTTGGGAAAAAGACTATTGATAAAATTATTGAAATAATTAAGATAGATAAGACTAATTTTAGACGGAGTTTGAAATAAAGAAAGGAGGAGATAATAAAGATAATTAGGCTGATGATAAATGGAATTATGTTTTGTTGACAACTGGTATTGACACCGATAACTTCTCCGGTGGGTGGAGTGATGGTGGGAGTAGGTTCAGTCGTTTCACCTAAAACGCCGGGCTGAAAGCCGGGGGGAATCTGACTGGCGGGAAGAACTACGCCGCCGGGGGTGGAGGAAAGCTCTGCGGAAAATGGGCCAGGAGCACAGCCATTGCCGGCCCGGACAACGAAATAATAAGTGGTGTTGGCGGAAAGATTGGTGACCGTGTAGCTAGTGGTGCCCGGGCCACCAACATTGGGATTGCCGTAAAGGTATTTGCCGGGCGAAGTGCCGTAAGCAATTAAATAGTAACTAACCGGAGCAGGGGCGGGAAGCCAGGTAAGAGTGGCACTATTTACTCCAGCGATAATGCCGGATAAAATGGGGGCGCCTTTGGGGGCGGTGTCGTTACAACTGGGGGCGGAGGCGACGCCGAGAACAGAACCGGAATTATTAGATCCTGGATCCTGGATCTTAGATGTTGGTACTGGCGTTGAGGTTGCGATTGGAGTTGGAGTCGGAGTGGGAGGTAAATCGCAACTGAAATTAAAATCTAGGTCAAATTTGGCAGAGGTATTTTTAAGATCGTTGCCGGCATCTTGATCAAAACTAGTAGTCCAGACATATTGACGGTCGGAAGATGGGGGAATAATACCTAAGGATCGAGATTCTCCATCAAGAAGACTGGAAATATTACCGGCATAATCAACATTACCAAGACTGGTAATGCTTAAACTAATTTTTGACAATAAGTCGGAAGAGCCGGCCAGGTTACCGGCAGAAAAAGTTAGATTACATTCATCGTTTTGACGTTGATTGATAACAGTTAAGATGGGAGCGGGAGAAACAATATAACCGGGGGCGATATTGGTTTCGTCAAAAATTGGAAGTGAGGAGGAATTGGTGCAGGTATCGGCGGAGGAGCAAGTGATGGTGATGTTGTTTCCCGCCAAGGCGGGGAAACTAGAAACTAGTAACAAGATACTAGAAACTAGAAAAATTAATTTAGTTTTCATGGAGAAAAGACTTGGTTGATATTAACTGATTCCGAGCCGATTTGGCCAGTAAGAGAAAGAACAAAGTTGGCACCTAAACCGGAGTCGGGGGTGCAAGCCCCACCACTACTACAAGTGCCAAGATAAAAATCACGATCGGCGCGATGATTAACGATCGTGCCAATAGAAATGGAACCAGCAATCTGCTGACCTAATGATGTACCATCGACAGTTTTCGTATAAGTAATTTTGTAATCAAGACGGTCGGCTGGATTGGCGCCAAAATCGGAGGGGATATTGGCGATAGTTAGAGTAATGCGGTTGACATTCAAACGGAAACCAATGTTGCCGGAAACATCTTCGTAGTAAAGCCCCCAGTTACCAATACCATCGGGGAGGCGTTGCCAGACTTCACCGGCATGGCCGGCGGAAAAATAAGTAGTGGAATCAACCTTAGTCGTCAGGGGAGAAATTAAGTCAACCGTGCCGGAGGTATCGGTAAAATCAAATAGACTAGTATCGATATTTTCTATTTTAAGGGACGATTTAGAAGAGATGATGGTTGAACCAATAGACAGGGTTTGACCAACTTGAGAAATATACCAACCAGAAAGATCAATATTTTCCGAGCCGTTGTTATAAAGCTCGATAAATTGATTTGAGGGATTAAAACTTATTTGATTAAGAACTAGGGGTGGCAAAACAACAATTGAGGAAGAATTAGGGGTTTCGGAATTACCGGCGTTATCAGTGGCGCCGATATTTAAATTATTTTCGCCGACAGTGGTGGAGAATGGAGCGGTTGTATCCCCAACACCAGTGCCAGTATCGTGAGTGTCGATGGTAACCGGATCGGTACCAGAAAGGCGAGGGTCGAGAGTGGAAACGACAACATCTTTAAGCTCGACCCAAGTGCGGGCATTAGGCTCTGAATCGCGATTGGTGAGGCCAAACCAAATTTTAATAGTTTGGCCGGCATAAGACAGTAGAGGGTGGCTTAACCAGCGCCAATCGGAATCACCGCCTAGCCAGGTATCGCTATCGGGCAGTTCTTTGTTGCCAGTGGCTAAAATATATTCCAGTAAGTAGTCGTCGGGGCGACGAATTTGAACCTGAAATTGGTCAAAATCAACCGTGTCTTGGCTTTGCCCCCGAAACCAAAAGGAAAGGTGGGAAGAAATGTTTTGAGGTAGAGAAAAGATTTGGTAGACGGCGTCGAGAGCATCTTCACTCAAAGGCGCCCCGGAAAAACCAATTTCGACAGAGGTAGAACCGATAAAATGATCGCCAGTAGATAAAGGATCGATTTGCCAAGTATTGATGGCTAAGTTTTGGCCAGTCCAGTGATCATCGGAAAAAGAAGATTGATTGAGGTTAGTGGTGGGTGACTTAGTGTCGACAACCGTGGAGGGAAAAGAAAGAATAGCTAATGGATCGGCAGATAAATTTTTGTTTTCGCCGTTGCCGGCAAGATCATGGGCAAGAGTGGCAAAATGATAAGTGCCATCACCTTTCGGGGAAGTAAAGTCAAAAGAGCCGGGAGAATGGGGATGGTCTTGAAACCCGGGTGAACAGATCCAAGGAGTTAAATTCCAAGAATAGCAGAGAGTGACATAATCGAGATTGTCGCCGGTGGCTAGGTAATTAATAATAAAATTGGAACTCGAAGAAGAGCTTGGAAGATCGGTAATTTCGGAACTGGGGGCAGAAGTGTCGATGGTTAATTTTTGGACAGACGACCAAGGAGAACAGCTACCTAAATTATCGCAAGCGAGAACACGCCAATAATAAACACCATCGGAAGTTTGGGGGGCAGGAATTTGGGAATCTGACAAGAGAGTGGAGTGGAAAAGAAGGGTTTGTAAATCGGAGTCGGAGTAAGACTCGTATTGATAGCTAATTTGAAAGGCTTGGGGACAAAGGCTAATGGAATTACTCCAATCAAAATAGGGGTCGGCCAACCACGAAGCCCCTTGGCCAACAAATGAATTATCAGAAGGAGAAATCGGATCAGGGGTGGCGGGGGGCAGCCAGCAACCAGAGGAGACCGAATTGGTCGTGACTTGGGTTTGACCGATAAAATAGGCATTAGTAGATGGGAGAAAGTGAAAACAAACAACAACTAAAATAACCAGAATTCGATTAAGTTTTCTGGCCATGTTTCTTTTTGTTTTTAATTAGTTTAGCGACTGATTTCTGGATATTAATAAGCTCGCTGTAAACAATAAGAGTGGCGGGGATAACAACAAGAAGAATAAAACCTTGTTGAGTTTTAGCGTAGCCTACCGGATAACCGATATAGGGAATAGACAAAATGACCCGACCAAGAACGTGGCCGGCCGGACGAGGGTCAAGGTCTGGGGTAGTGTTGGCATCACCCTTGGTGAGGTAAGAAATTTGGTTATCTTTGAATTTAATGTCAATAACACGATGAGTGACGGTGTTGGCAGGGTTTTTAATATCGGCATCGGAGCCGGCTTTAAAAGTAACAATATCACCAACTTTGTATTCAGAAGATGGTTTGACAAAAATAAGACTGCCAGTTTTGAGACTGGGCGCCATCGAGCCAGAAAGAACAACAAAAGCCCGGAGATTTTGGGGCAGACCTAAAACCGACATGGCCGAAAGACTGGCAATAGCAATCAAACAAAAAACGACAACTAGATATAGATTTTTCATACTTGTCTAACCTACTAAGTTGCACAAACCGTGAGGGGCTTGAGCAACTCTTAGGCCGACAAGTAGTTATTGAACCTGCTCGCCGACAAAAACCTCATCCCAGGTGCAGGTGGCACCCATTAAGCTTGGGTCGCTGACAGAGGAGGCCAAAGAGGCCTGTTGAACTAGGCGAGTGTTACTACCGGCAGAAACCGGAACTGTTTCACCAACACCCTGACGATTAGCTGGTCCGGTTATATCCGCCAATTTCCAGGTTCCAAAGGTATGACTAAAAACACCCGGACTAGAGACGCTATAGCCAATTGTCAGGTCAAGGGCCGGACAGAGAGTACCGGCAACATTTTCGACGTACATGTATTGGATTTGGGGGGCGTCGCCATCGTTGACGAGATCGACGGTTCCCGGGGATCCGCTTTGGCCGGGAAGTAAACCGGTAATATTTAACGGTTTATTGACGATGGTTTCAGCGTCAATAGAAATCCGGGCGGTAGTGACGGTGTTGCCCAAAACTTTATCGTTGCCAGAAAAGATAGCTCTGGTTCCGGCGGCAACCGAAGCAGTAAGGGCAATAACGGTAACAAAACTAATAAGAATTTTCTTCATTTAATACTCACCTCCTATAGTGTTAAACAAATATGTCTTGCGTTAATACTACGGAGATTATTTTGATCTGTCAAATCGGGTAAATACTTGATAGAGAATGAGACCGATAATTATTCCCAAAAGATCGATAAGAGTATCAACAAATTTGCCTTCGCGGCCAGGGATGAAGGCTTGGTGAATTTCGTCGGTGAGAGCAAACGTGTAGGCAGAGACGAGAGCGGTTTTTTGATTTTTGAGTGATAAAACATAAAGGACAGATAGGACGATATATTCAATAAGATGAAAGGATTTGAGAATTAAAAATCTTTCGGTTTGGGTTTGGCCAATGCCAATGGTGGAACGAGAGGAGAGGAAAAAGATGAAAGCCATCCAAAAAAGACTAAGAATTTTGACCATGTCCTAGTTTAGAGAGGAGGAGGGGAAAAAGCAAAAAGAGGCTGCCAAGACCAATGAGAGCACCCGGCAAAATGTTTGAAACTTGGGCTTTTTTTGGTGCGAGAGTTGGAGTAGGAATGGGACTAGGAGTGGTAATGTCAATGGCTCCTAGAACCAAAGATGGTTCAGGCCCCGGTGTTTCAGTTGATGTTTCCGTTTCAGTGGGTGATGGAGAAGGTGTGGGAGACAAAGATGGCGTTGGAGTATTAGTGTTGGTTGGATTTGGTGTCGGAGTTTTAGTGGGGGTGGGAGTGTGAGTGGGAGAGGGGGTGTGGGTCGGGGTTGGAGTTTTGGTGGGGGTGGGAATAGGAGTATCGGTGGGAGCAGGAGTATTAGTGGGAACCGGAGTGTTGGTGGCGGTGGGGACCGGAGTGGGAGAAGGAGTAATAGTTGGGGTGGGCTGACAACTATTGTCTTGGCGATAAGTAGCCTCTACTTTACCCTTAGCATAGGCAAGTTGGTCAACTACATTACCGGAAGCGTCGAGAATTTTGATTGTTTCATCCTCGTTATTAAGCCAACCACTTTCATCTCTAACGACAGTTAAAAAATTGCCAGGGGAAAAACAACCCGACAAGGTAAAGTCATCAGTGGTTCGATCATTACCATCGATTATTTTCCAGTTATTTATATCGATAATCTGGTCGGATTGATTTTGGATTTCAACCCATTCGGGAGCGGTGTTGGAAGAATAGTTGGTGATTTTAACCAAAGGAGTTTCAGCGGAGACAGGAGTGGCTAAAATCAAAAAAATGATTAAAACCAAAACCATTATTTCAGTTTAGCAAGAGCCAGATCGATTTTCCTTAGGGTATTTTCTTTGCCAAGGATAGGCAGACATTCAACCAGAGGCGGGGTTTGAGGAGCTCCACAAATGGCCACCCGCAGGACCATGAAAAACTGACCGACGTTCCAGCCGTTTGATGAAATAAGATCCATTAATTTAGTTTGTAAAGTTATAAAGTTAAAAGTTTCAAGACCAAATAATAAATCTTTGGTTTTGGACAAAATATCAACAACTAATCCCCTATCAGCCCCACGTTGAAGTAAAAGGTCAGTGGGATAATCAACGTCTTCAAATAAGAACTTAGTTTGAATTGGTAGATCGCCAAATTTAACTAATCTGTCTTTTAATACTGGAGTTAGGGCGGTAATTTGATCATCGGAAGCTTGAGGTAAAAACTTTTTGAAATAGGGAAAAAGATCGGCATCGGATTTTTGCCGAATATAAAGGCCATTAAAATAATCCAGCTTTTTCCGGTCAAAAACTGGTTGCTTGGTGTGAAGTTTGGCCAAACTAAATTCATTAATAAATTCATCGAGAGTGAATAACTCTCTATCGGTCCCTGGGTTCCAACCGAGGAGCATTAAAAAATTGAGTAAGGCATCGGGAAGATAACCGTCATCAAGAAAGCTTCTGGCGGAGACGGAGCCATGACGTTTACTCATTTTTCCTCCAGCAGGATCTAAAAAGACAGTTAGATGGGCGAATTGGGGCAAGTCCCAACCAAGACATTTATAAATGGTGTATTGCTTAGGAAGAGATGAAATCCATTCATCACCACGTAAAACATGAGTGATATTCATCAAGTGATCATCAATACCAGCAGCAAAATGATAAGTAGGAATACCATTTGATTTAACTAAAATTTGATCATCGACATCGTTAGTGTTAAATATGATTTCTCCCCGAACAATATCATTAATTTTAATTGTTTCATTGGGCGGTATTTTAAGACGAACAACATAGGGTACTTTATTTTTCAAATTAGTTTCTATTTCTTCGGGAGATAAATTAAGACAATGTTTGTCATACTTGGGAATATGGCCAGCGGCTTTTTGAAGAGTTCTCATTTCTTCAAGCCGATTTTCAGTGCAAAAACAATAATAAGCCCCACCGATAGCAATTAATTTTTTAATATAATCTTCGTAAATTGCTAGTCTTTCGGTTTGAACATAAGGAGCATAGGGACCACCAATATCGGGACCTTCGTCCCAAGAAAAACCGTAGTCTTTAATTACCTGCAAAATTCTTTCTTGAGCTCCGGCAACGAAACGTTTTCGATCGGTATCTTCTATACGAATAACAAATTGCCCTTTGTTTTGCCTAGCATAGACGTAGTTATAGAGCAAAGTGCGAATATGGCCAATGTGGTATTCGCCAGTAGGACTGGGAGCCATGCGGGTGCGAATCATGAGAGTATTATATAAGATCCTAGATCTTAGATCCTAGATGTTAGTGATAAATAAGTTAAAATGATCTTATGTCTTTAACGACGACGGCTTACGAGGCAAGATTGGTAATTAAATACGGGGGAATAGTGGTGGTGATGATGGCAATTATGTATTCAGTGGTGGGAATGGCCATCGCTGCTTATAAAGCAGCCCACCCGCCTTATACTCCGCCAACAGTTAGGTTTGGAAAATTACCAAAAACGGTTTTCCCGGAAAAGAAATTTGATAAAAAGACATTTTCCCGCGAACTTCCAAATGATTCTTTCCCAAAATTTTCCGATCAGGCCAGAGTATACGTTCTTTACCGGCCAAGCAGTAGTTTGCTGGCAATTGATTATTACACCCAAATGGCTAAGGGATTGGGGTTTTTGCAGGAGCCAACCAAACTCAACGAAACGATTTATGAGTTTAAAAATGACCAGTTAAACCAATCCTTAAAAATGAATGTCCTCGATGGCAGTTTTGTGATGAGCTACCCATACAGCAACGACCAACTAATATTTGCTCAGGAGAAAGTGCCAAGCAAGGAAGAAGCAATTAATATTGCCAAAAATTATTTGGAAACAGCAGGAAAAATGAAACCGGATTTGGAAAACGGTAAAAAGGCGGTTAGTTACTGGAAAATAGAATCGGATGGGCTAAAGGCGGCGCCGGCCCAATCAGAGGCAAATGTGGCCAGAGTCGACTTTTTTCGGGATAATTTGGAGGGTGATTTTAAAATGGTGGGGACAGAGCTTAACCGGGCCTCAATTTCGATGCTGGTTTCCGGATCGACAGTGGAGGGAAAAAAGATTTTGGAGGTTAACTATAAGTATGCCGATATGGCCCGAGATTCTTATTCAACTTACCCAATTAAAAGCCCGGAAACGGCCTGGGCGGAATTACAGGCGGGAAATTATTGGCCGGTGTCGGACACGACTAATTCCAAGGTAGGAATAAGAGAGATGTCTTTGGCCTATTTCGAGCCGGTGACACTGACAAATTATTTACAACCGGTGTATGTGTTTGCCGGCGATGGCAATTTTGTGGCTTATGTGCCGGCAGTGGCCAACGAGCTAGTACAAAACTAAGAATATACGAATCTACGAATCTACGAATTTGGAAAAACAAAAAGATGAAAAAAATAATGGTTAAAACTGAACCAAATTTTCTTCTCTACACCACACCAAACGGCAAAGTGAAGGTTGAGACTTTTCTGAAAGATGAAAATATATGGCTTTCTCAAGTCAAGATTGCCGAGCTTTTTGGTGTAGAGAGAAGTGTAGTGACAAAACATCTTAAAAATATATTTAAGGATAGAGAATTGCAGGAAAACTCAGTATGTGCAAATTTTGCACGTACTGCTAGCGATAATAAAACTTATCAGACAAAATTCTACAATCTCGATGCAATTATCTCGGTGGGATATCGGGTTAATTCGGTAAGGGCGACTCATTTCCGAGTTTGGGCAACGGAAAGACTTAAAGAATACATAATTAAAGGGTTTACGATGGATGATGAACGACTTAAAGACCCACGGCGTATTTTTGGTAAAGACTATTTTGAAGAACAATTGGCTCGTATTCGAGACATTCGCTCGAGTGAGCGCCGTTTTTATCAAAAGATAACTGATATTTACGCCCAGTGTAGTGCCGACTACAATCCAGATGAAGAAATCACTAAACAATTTTTTGCGACAGTGCAAAACAAACTGCATTGGGCTATCGCCGGACAAACAGCGGCTGAGATAATTCAATCAAGGGTTGATAGTGGCAAACAAAATATGGGGTTAACGAACTGGAAAAATTCTCCCAAAGGGAGAGTTAGAAAGACAGATATTGGTATTGCCAAAAACTATTTGAATGAAAAAGAGCTTGATCAATTAAATCGAATTGTAACTATGTATTTGGATTATGCAGAACTCCAGGCGACTGATGGACAGATTATGTACATGAAGGATTGGGTTGAAAAATTGGATGCTTTCTTACGGTTTAATCGACAAAGAATACTTCAAGATACGGGAAAAGTTTCCCACGAAATAGCACTGGCCTTGGCTGAAAAGGAATTTGAAAAATACCGAGTAATGCAAGACAAATTGCTGGAGTCAGATTTTGACAGGATGGTAAAGAAAACTAACGGAAGTCAGGAAGAAAAAAGAATTAGAGAGTCGAAGGACGAGGCCAGGTGAGGTTGGATTGGGCCCAGGAGAGGAGGGCGAGGGTGTCGGCGAAACGATCGGGGCTTTGGGCAACAACGCTAATAAGTTGATGGCCGGAAAGATTGATGAGGCCAACAAAACAACCGCCGGCTTCGGGCGTCCAACCGGTTTTGAGGCCTTCGATTTCTCTGTATTTACCCAATAATTCATTAGTGGTGACAAGGGGGTGAGAGATGGCGCTGGAAAGATCGGTGACAGTGGCGGAGGTTTTTTTGACGGTATCGACAACAAACTGATTGCGAATTGAAACCCGGGCAAGTTGGGCTAAATCGGTGACAGTGCTGTAATGGAGAGGTGAATGGATGCCGTCAACGTTAGTAAAATTAGTATTGGTGAGTAAGTATTTTTTGGCCAGAGCATTCATCTCGGTGATAAAGCCGGATCGACCTTGGGGATGATGGTTGGCTAGAGCTATGGCGGAATCATTGGCGGAAAAAATTAAGAGAGCGGTGGAGAGCGACCTAATAGTTATTTTTTCACCAAGTTGCAAATTCATAATTTTGCCTTCGGTGTATTTTTCTTTGACAGTGACGACCTCATCGAGAGGATAAATATTGAGAGCGGTGAGGGCGGTGGCCAATTTGGTGGTGGAGGCGGGGTAAATCCTCTGGTCGGGATCTTTAGCAATAAGGACGGTGTTGGTTAGATCGTCGACCAAAATAAAACTGGTGGCGCCAAGTTGAGGCGGAGTGGGATTTTTGACGACTGGCGGAGAGGCTAAAGGAAAGTTAATTAGAGGCAAAAGATGGGGGTCAACCGGATTGGGCGAAGTTAAGGGCCAGGCGAGAAAATAACCCAGTGCCAAAATAACGAAAAGCAGAATTAATTTATGAGGTAGCCAGGGCATATTGGCCGATTTGAGGCACTACCAGTGTAACAAAATCTTTGGCCTTGATGATGACTGAAGCCGTTAGCAAACCGGCATTGAAGGCGATTTCCTCGTTTTGGAGCAACCCCTCATCGACATAAACAGGGACATTAAAGAGGTTGCCAAAGGGCGGGACGGCGCCGATTTCGGCACCACTAACTGCCTTAACTTCGGCGGGAGTGGCCATGCGCAGATCACTGACTTTAAACTGCTTTTTGAAGGCGGCGTTGTCGAGTTTGCTGGCGGCGGATAATACTACTAGAGCCGGTTTGGTGTCGGCAAACATGACTAAAGCCTTGGCCCCCTGCTCCAATTTAGTGCCCCGAGCTTGGGCTGACTCCTCGGAGGTCCGAGTTTCGGCATGAGTGAGATGGCGATAGACAATTTGTTTGTCGTCAAGGAAGGCGAGAAGCCGGTCGTGGAGACTGGAATCAGCTACGGGACTATTTTTGAGGTTGAGAGCAATGTGACATTCGTCTAATTGCTTCTGATAAATTTCGCTGGGGGCGTTCATTAGAACGTCGACACCACTGGAGTTTAGAGGAAAGGCGTAAACATCGCGAATATTTGGCTCGTCGATTAAAATCATCAATAATCGATCAAAACCGATGGCGAAACCGCCGTGGGGCGGAGCGCCATATTGGAATGCCTGATACATACCGCCGAAACGGCGAAGAACCTCATCTCTGGTGTAACCAATAGTTTCAAAAGCCTTAACCAGAGTTTCTGGCTCGTGATTACGGATCGACCCTGAAAGGAGTTCGTAACCATTGCCGGCAAGGTCGTATTGAAAACTGCGGATGGTTAACGGATCTTTGGCGTCAAAGGCGGACATACCACCTTGGGGCATAGAAAAAGGATTGTGACCAAAATCAAGTTTACCCTCATCATTAATGTCGTAAAAAGGGAAGTCGGTAATCCAAATAAAAGCCAATTCATTGGGATCGGTTAACTTAAGTTGCTCACCCAGACGGGTGCGGACAGCACCAAGAACTTTGTTGGTTTCGGCCTTAGGCCCGGCAGTAACAATTATCAGGTCGCCGACTTTTGCGCTAGCAGTTTTGATAATTTCAGTTTGGATTTCCGGAGGAAGATGTTTGGTAATACTGCCATCGAGGCCAGAGTCGGTGACTTTTAAATTTATGAGGCCTTTGGCGCCTTTTTCCTTAGCAAATTTTTCCATTTTCTCGGTGTCAGTTTTAGTCCAACTGCCACAACCGGGAGCAACCAGACATTTAACGCTCGGGGCAGAATTAAAAATACCAAACTCGGTTTTGCCGGCAACAACCGGAGTTAGATCGGTAAGAAACATGTCAAAACGGACGTCGGGCTTGTCGGTGCCATAACGATCCTGACAATCGAGATAAGTAATACGAGGAAAAGGAAATTGTTTGAGAGTTTTTTTAGGAGCAACGACGGGATAAATTGTTTTAATTAAATTTTCACCCACAGAAAAAATTTCATCGATGGTGGGGAAACTAATTTCGATATCAATTTGATAAAAAGCACCATAATGACGGTCGGCCCTGGGATCTTCATCACGAAAACAGGGGGCGATTTGATAGTAACGGTCGACCCCGCCAACCATCAACATTTGTTTGAATTGTTGAGGAGCTTGAGGAAGAACAAAAAACTGACCGGGGTGAAGACGGGAGGGAATAATAAAATCCCGGGCACCTTCGGGAGATGAACTAGTAAGAATGGGGGTAACAACTTCGGTAAAGCCGTGTTGATCCATCCAATTTCTAACGGCCATGGTGTATTGATGACGGAGACGGATAATTTTGGCGATACGCTCCCGACGAAGATCAACAAAACGATATTTGAGCCGTAAGTTTTCATCAAGATCACGGCCGTCGGTGTCGAGAGGAAAAGGAGCTTGTAAACTTTTGTTGAGAATTAAAATAGTTTCGGCAGAAACTTCAATTTCACCAGCCTTAAGCTTCTTGTTAACGAATTCCTGGGCTCTTTTGACAACTTGGCCTTCAACTTGAATAACATATTCTTTACCGAGTTCGGTGGCAACTTTGAAAGCTTCAGGTTTAAGGGCTTTGTCGACAACAATTTGAATAATACCGCTCCAATCGCGCAACTCAATAAAAATTATCTGACCATGGTTACGGATGTTGGCCACCCAACCTTTGAGAGTAACCTTTTGCCCGATTTTCTCGAGACATTCGAGAGCTTTTGTGCGTTCCATAAAATATTTAACCCCCGCCGTGGCGAGGGTGAATGACGAAGGAAAAATTAAACGTGCTCCGTCTTCACGACACACGGCAAGCAATTTTACGGTGGCTTTTCCGTCGGGGTCTAATAAGTGATTAGCTTTTCTTCCCGAAGCTCCCTGGTGTTGGCAGGTATTAGCGCTTATGAAATGATTATATAACAGAACTTTTGTGTTTTGGGTGTGATAAATTATTCCTTAGTCAAGAGTCACTGTCCCGGACTCATTAAGTGCAATTGTACGTAACTCCGGCGGAGAATTTATGACCCAAGCTTGACGACAAGGTCTTTTTTGAGAATCAGCACCACATCTACCATCTTCATATCTTGTGCAAGCATACAACTCTATGTTATCAAAATTGAGTTTACCAACACCTCCTGTAATAGAAAGATGACTAAGTCGCCAAGGTGTTTCTTTATCTGAATAACCTAACTCCCTTGCTGGACCATGACAATACGTCTCCATGAGAATACTAGGTCCACCAACATTACCTTTAACAAATATTTCCATGTTGTGGCTATTGTATCAAAGTATCTCTTTTAAATCAAACCCTTCCCTTGTCTAAATCTACCCCTGTTCCCCTCCTTTGAAGAAAGGAGGGGGTAATTGTAATTTAAAAAAATAGGAAAATGAGGAGAAATGTACTAAATCGTAATAAGACAGAGAGGACAAATAGGACGGATAAATAAGAGATAAGAGATAAGAGATAAGAGATAAGAGATAAGAATTAAGAAGAAGACGACGATTGAATTAGGCAACGAGAGATCACTATTTGACAACCACCGGTTCCCCGAACAACAATTTGATCTGGCTCATCACCAATAACTTCGTAACGGGCAGATACAGTCCCATTACCACCAAAATCGTGTCTGACTGTAAGGTGGCCATTGTTGCGCTTGTAGATAGACAATGGTTCTGGCAATGGCTTTAAAATATCTAACATACGAGGGCGATAATAACAGAAAGAAAGGGAAAAAATCAAGAGTGAAAAAATTAAATAATCTCTTTAATTATCAATTGGGGGGTGGTGAGGGAATTCCAGGTGTTGCTTGAGAGGGAGGCGATAAAAGTAATGGCGTCACCAACCTTTAATTTAGTAGCCAGACTCCCCTGCTTGAAGCCGATGGCGTCGAGACCGGTGTCAAACTTTAGTTTAAGATGATCGCCGGTTTGGCCTAAAACCCGTATACTTTTAATTTCCAAATCTTTAAAAAGAAAAAGTGGCTCGGGGTTGCCAATACCGAAGGGTTCAAACTCTTTGATAATTTTGCAATTGGCCAAAGTGGCGCCAGAAGGAAGCATTTGGGCGTCGACAGAGGTGGCCGGCTTGACCAGATCTTTTAAAGTTTTATTAACTAGGGCGACTAATTTCTTTTCGAGCTTTGGGATGTTGGCAGTAGTAATAGTAAAACCGGCGGCTTGGGCATGGCCACCGAGATCAACAAACAAGTCACTAAATTGGCGAAGAGCGTCGATAATATTTAACTCGGGGATGGAACGACAGGAGCCTTTGGCGGTATCACCATCGGGACTAACAACAATTGAAGGGAGATAATATTTTTCGGTGAGACGACCAGCAATAAGGCCAATAATTCCCTGATGAAAAGAAGGCTCGGAGATAAATATCAGTTTGTTTTTTGACTTGATAAGAGTTTTGGCCAGCTCAAAACTTTCTTTTTGAAGAACTTGACGATCCTGATTTTGCTGATTTAAAACCTCGGTATATTTGCCGGCTTGAGGTAGACTTTGACTACAAAGAAGGCGGAGGGCATCGGTGGGGTTAGTAAGACGACCGACAGCGTTGATGCGGGGAGCTAAAATAAAGCCCAAGTCATAGGCGGAAAGAGTGGCTAAATTGACACCAGCCGACTTGGCCAATTGCCTAATGCCAGGCGAGGGGTTGAGCTTCAAAATTTTGAGGCCATGGACAACTAGGGCGCGATTGACGCCGGTTAAGGGAAGACAATCGGCAACAGTGGCCAGGGCAACTAGCCCCAAATCAGAATTGGGATCGATTTCTTTAGCAATAAACCAAGCCAGGGCGGTGGCGCAAACTTCGGGAGAGTGAACAATGGCGTTGACTTGGGGTAAATCAGGCGAAGGAAGATGATGGTCGACAATAATAATCTTGAGACCGGTTTTTTTGAGTTTTCTAATTTCTTTGGTGGCGACAATACCGTTGTCGACAGTAATGACTAAATCGGGGGTGAAATTTTTTTCGGCAATAAAACGCTTATAGGAGTTGAAATTAAAGCCATAGCCGTCGAGATGACGGTCGGGGACAAAGGGAAGGGTGTTTCGATTTTGGGGATAAATTGCCTGCCACAAAAGAGTGGCGGAACAAACACCGTCGACGTCGTAATCACCGTAAATTAGGATATTTTGCTGTTTTTTAATGGTAGTTTTTATAAGTTTGACAGCAGAGGTAACTGAAATAGGAGTTGGTGGAAAATCCGGTTTGAGGACAAGAGGGCGGGTGGAGAGGAGGTGAGTTTTGAGATTTTCGGGGGTGGTGCTAGCGTCGATGATAAACATAGGTTGATTATATGCTATACTTTTTCTGATTAAAGCGGATTTAGCCAAAGCTTTAGTCAGTTTATTTTAGTAAGGTTAAAAGGAGTTCTTCAAAAGAAGACACATGGCAAAAAAATTATTCGTAGGGAATTTACCCTTCTCCATGACCGATGACCAATTTCAACAGCTCTTTGCGGCTTTTGGAACAGTCGTCTCGGCCAATATAGTTATTGACAAATACAGCCAAAGAAGCAAAGGTTTTGGTTTTGTGGAATTTGAAACCGACGAAGCGGCAGTAGCAGCAATGCAGGCCCTTGACGGAAGCGAACAGCAAGGCAGAAACATTGCCGTTAAAGAAGCGTTGCCCCGACCGGACAGAAATGCACCGGCATCAGCGCCAGCACCTCAAGCAGCTCCAGTGGCAGAACCTGCGGAGCCGGTGGCTGAAGAAATTCCAGTGACCGAAGCCCCAGTGGCAGAGGAAACCACGGAATCAACCGAAGCACCTCAAGCTTAAAAAAGTTTTAAAGCTTAAAAACCCCTCTGATGAAAATTGGAGGGGTTTTTGGGATGAGTTCAATCCCTCTAAATCTCCCTTTAACAAGGGAGACTTGTTTTGGAGGTGGGGGGTTATAATAAAGGAGTTTATGAAAACAGTGATGTTTTATGTGGGCTTTTTATTGTTGATAATTTTTTCGGTTCAGTTGGCAGATTTATTGTTGACAGATGTATTGAAGTTGGAAACAGGGATAAATATACTTTGGCTACCAGTGATTTTTGCTTTAGGACCCGGGCTGATATTAACAATAGGTTATTGTATATCCCTTTATCGCGGAGAGAATTTTGTTAAAAAGACAAATCGGCTGGGTGGCGGGTATACGGCAGGAGCAGGAATGATAAGTGATTTTTTTCAAAAAATACTTGAACTTTTAATATCTAAAAAGGCAATCAATGATTGTAAAGGCAACTTAATATATTCTATGTGTTACGGATTATTGATTAGCTTGATTGAAATTGGAATTGTTTCGTTGGTGGTGATGGTGGTTATCAAATTAAACTAATCTCCCAAAAACCACCACCATTTTTGTGGCCGTGGAAAAGCATGGCTTGGTGTAATTTGACAATAGGGATTATTCGCCATTTTGGAGCGTCGGGAGCCGGATCGACAATTTGGACAGTGTCTGTTTTCAAAAATACCTTATCTAAAAGACAAACATGGCCCCAATGTTCTTTTTCTTTGGGGCCGAAAAGCGTTGGCCAGTCGTAGCAAATTAAAACATCTTTACTACTCACTTCAACTAAAGACAAATATTTACGAAAATCGTCGATTGATTTGAATTTATTGATTAGCGACCAAGTCATTTTAAAAGGTATTTTTAGTCTTTTAAAAACGGCATTGGGGCCATATTTTGGCTTTCCGACTTGAGTGCCATAACCGGCAGGGGGTTTGGAACCAACTCGAACATTCCAAAAATATTTGCTGGCATTGGTAGGAACAACTAGCCCCATCTCGTATCCAATTTGCTCTGCCGGAACCAATGGGATTTTGTGCCGTAGCATAACCATTTGAATACATGTTGGAACACAGCACCACTTTTGTTGGGTTAAGGGGACATAACGGGTGTCTTTGGGGACGACAGATTTTGATTTATAAACACTCGCTTTCATAACTAATTATACGTTATACGGCTATTTGGCAGTAATTCCAACGAGATTGCTTCGTCGCTTCGTTCCTCCCGCCAGTGGGCGGGCGCGGCGCAATTGACGTAGATGGGGTAAAATAGGGAGATGATTCCGGAAAAGGTTTTGAAGTTAATGAGAAAATTTGAGGAGAGTGGGGCGGATATATATATTGTGGGAGGGGCGGTGCGGGATATGGAACTGGGGCGAGAGGTGAAAGACTGGGACTTTACGACTAATTTAACACCAGAGGAGATGAAAAAGCTTTTTCCAAAAAACAGTTTTTATAATAACGATTTTGGGACGGTGGGGATTGTGATGGGCGAGGACATTTTTGAGGTGACAACTTATCGGACTGAAAAAGGCTACAGCGACAAAAGGCACCCGGACACGGTGGCTTGGGGAAAAACAGTCGAAGAAGATCTTTCCCGAAGGGATTTTACGATTAATGCGCTTGCGCTTCGCGCAGAATCTACGAATCTACGAATTAACGAATCTAGAATTATTGATTTGTTTGGGGGGAAGGAGGATTTAAAAAATAGATTGATTAGAACGGTGGGGAATCCGGATGAGAGATTTGGAGAGGACGCTTTGAGGATGTTGAGAGCAATTAGAATTGCCACCCAAATTGGCTTTTTGATTGAAGAAAAAACGTTTGAGTCGATTCAAAAAAATGCCAAAACGATTAATAAAATTGCCGGAGAAAGAATCAGGGAGGAACTGTTTAAAACATTAATGGAAAAAGGGGCAAGTGATGGAATGAAATTGTTGAAAAATTCGGGGTTGTTGGCAGAAATTATGCCAGAACTTTTGGAGGGAGTGGGAATGGAACAAAAAGGCCACCACATTTATGATGTCTGGACACATTCAATTGAGGCACTGAAGCACACCTGTAGCCTTGATCCAATAACTCGATTGGCGGCAGTACTCCATGATGTGGGTAAGCCGGTAGTAATGAAAGTGATTAATGGAGAGAGGACGTTTCATAATCACGAAGTGGTTGGATCACGAATCGCTACTCGAATTGGCAAAAGGCTTAAATTTTCCAACGAACAATTAGACCAACTTTTTCGATTGACCAGATGGCATATGTTTACGGTGACGGAGATGCAAACCGATAAGGCGGTGCGACGGTTTATTCGAAATGTGACAGTAAAGTATCTCGACGAAATGATTGCTCTAAGGCGTGGCGACCGACTAGGAAGTGGAGCAAAAGAAACCAGCTGGCGATGGGAAAAATTTAAAGAGAGATTGGTGGAGGTGCAAAAACAGCCGTTTACGGTGAAGGACCTAAAGATTGATGGCCACGATGTGATGGAGATTTTAAACATTAAGCCAAGTAAAAAAGTGGGCGATATTTTGGATGAATTATTTGCTCAAGTTGAGGAAAATCCGGAATTAAATGAGCGGGAAAAGTTAATTGAGATGATGCTTGAAAATGCCAAAGTCAAAAGTAATTAAGAAGGGGTATATCAACCGCTATACCAAATTGGGAGCAAAGGAGGAGCGACAATTTGAGTATAACTGCCAATATAAATTAATAGAGCCCTCGTGGGACAACACGACGATTTTTCTGACAAAAAAATTTGGCGAGTATGCAGAAAAACAGCGAGATTTAAGAGTGTTTGACGCTGGTTGTGGCAACGGAAATTACATAATTGACGAGTACAAAAAAATAATAAAATTTGCTGGCGGGATGGATGCCGATAAGGCAAGTACGGCTAAAAATATTTGTTTGGATGAAATTAAATTTGGAAATTTAGAAAAAATTGATTACCCAAGTGAGTCATTTGATGTGGCGACATCGCTCTGGGTGGCGGAACACTTGGAAAATCCAGAAAAAGTGTTTAAAGAAATTTTTCGAATACTAAAACTGGGAGGAATATTTTTGATGGCGACACCTAACGCTAATTGCTGGCTTCTGTTGATTAAAAAGTTAATGAGGCAGGGACAAAGCAACTTTTTTGTTCAGTTACTTTACGGGAGAAGAGATGAGGATATTTTTCCAACATATTATCGGGCTAACACAGTGAAAGAAATGACTCGATTACTTAAAAAAGCCGGATTTAAAGACATAGAAGTAAAAGTAAATTATGACCCCGGGTATACCTCGTTTAATAATTTGACGTTTAAAATTTCCAATTGGTTAAATAAAACGGTGGGGCGATTGTGGCCGGAGGGGTATAGACAGCATTTGGTGGTGAGGGGAATTAAGTAAGATCTTAGATGTTGGATCCTAGATCCTGGATAAAAAGAATTATTTTTTCTTGCGTTTGGCGAGGAGGACGAGGGGGATGGCGACGCCGGTGGAGGAATAAGTGCCACAAACAACGCCAATAAGAAGGGCAAGGGCAAACCAGCGAGTGACGGAACCTCCCAGAATAACCAGAGAAGTTAACATAATGATGATAGTTAACGAGTTGTTAAGGGAACGGACAATGGTTTCGGTGACAGCCCGGTTGGCGAGATTGACCCAGTCGGATTGATAATTTTTTATTTTTAGCTCGTTGATGCGGTTGAAAGTGACGACAGTGTCGTGGACGGAGGCAGAAAGAGTGGTGAGGAGGGCGGTGACAAAGAGGGCATCAAGCTCGGCGCCAACGAAGTGACCCAACAAAGAAAAACTACCAATAAGAATAAAAGTGTCGTGGAACATGGCTAAAACGGCGGATAGACCGAAACTTGGGTCTTTAAAGCGGGAGCCGATAAAAATAAAAAGAGCAATCGAAGAAAGAATGATGGCATAAAGAGTTTTTATTAAAAGTTCACGTCCGAGGCTTGGCCCCAAGGTTTCAAAACGAAGCTCTTTGAAATCGGGAGTAATGGCTTTGATGTCGGTGGCAAGCTTCAATTTTTGATCTTGGGTGATGTTGTTAAATTTTAGAGTGGCTAATTTATCGGAAAAAGTCATGTTTTTAATTTCGATTTTATTATCGGTAAAGGCTTTGTCGAAAAAGGAGCTTTGAGCGGGAGCAGAAAACTCCAACTCCCAAACCGAACCACCGGCAAAATCGATCGATTTTTTGAAGCCCCAACGAATGATGGAATAGGCGGAAATAATTAGCATCGACAAAGAAAGAATGAGAAAAATAGGGCGAAAACGCATGATGTTCATAGTTTAGTTTGAAAGTCCAAAAAGTTTGAAAGTTATAAAGTTCATAAAGTTTGTAAAGTTATAAAGTTTGTCAAGTTAAAATTAAGTTTTGTTTTTGGCGAGGACGCGGAGGAGATTGCGAGTAACGAAAACGCCGGTAAAGATGCCAATAATTATGCCCAAAAGGAGGGTGACGGCGAAGCCACGGACCATGCCGGAGGTGTTTAAAAATGGCCAATTGAGGGGATTAAAGAGAATTAGGCCGGTGATGATGGTGCAGGTGTTGGCGTCTTTGATAGAGTCCCAGGCGCGACCAAAACCGAGCTCCATGGCTTGATTCCAGGGTTTGCCATCAAGAAGCTCCTCTTTCATCCGGGCAAAAATGAGAATATTGCTGTCGACGGCCATGCCAACAGAAAGGATAAAACCGACAATTCCGGGAAAAGTAAGGGTGATTGGAATGAGACGATAAAGAGTGAGGATGATGAGGCCGTAAATAATCAGGCCAAAAACGGAAATAAGGCCGAGGCGACCATAATTTCCGATCATAAAGAAGGCGACGAGAACGAGGCCAATAAGGCCAGCGGTGACCCCTTTGGTGATGGTGTCTTTGCCTAAGGTGGCGCCAATTTGAGTTTGCTGGATGAGAGAAATGGGGAGAGGCAGGGCGCCGGCATTTAATTGGATGGCTAAGGTTTTGGCTGAATTTTGATCAAAAGAGCCGTTGATAACGGCCTGGCCGTCGGTAATAACCGACTGGACAACCGGGCGAGTGACAATGTAATCATCAAGAAAGATGAGAATCGGTTTGTTGAGATATTCTTTGGTGGCGGCAGCAAAAAGCTTGGTGCCTTCGCCGTTAAACTCAATGGCAACTTCGGGTTTGCCGTCGTTGGGGCTGATGACGGCTTTGGCGGAAACAAGGTGGGAACCGTTGATGCCAACGTCTTTAAGGTAGTCATCAAGAGTGGCCGTGGCGGTGGCCTCGGGAGGAATATCGACGAGGCCTTTGAAACTTAATTGGGCGGTTTGACCAATAAGCTCAATGGCCTGATTAACATTTTCAACACCCGGTAATTCAATTTTGAGACGATTTTGATTATTTTCCCGACTAAGTTGAACATTGGCCTCACTGACACCAAAAAGATTGACCCGGCGCTCAATATTGCCCTTAAGCGACTCTAGGGCGGTAGCGACCGCTTCCGGCTTAACCTTGGAGGTATCGACACTATAGATTAAGGAGGCCCCACCAGAGAGGTCAAGACCAAGCCTCAGATCGAGATTAGGTTTAAAATCGATTTGGCCAAATTTAAAATTAAAGTTAGGGCGATATAAAGTCTTAGAGCCGAGAGAGATTTGGGGAGGGAGGTTGATGATAAGACAGATGAAAGTAGTTAAGATTATGGTCCAAAATATTCTGACAGCGGTTGGTTTCATAAGTGGAAAGAAAGTTGTTTGGGATGACCTGAAAAATAGTATGTTATGGTACCACGAGAGCGGTTGATTTTAACTTGAACAACATCCCCTTCTTTGACATCGAAATCTTTGATTGATTTTGAGGGAACAGTCAGGGCGAAACTGTTGCCGGTTTTGATGACTTTACGGGTAAGAATGGACATTGGTTAATAAATGTCGGAAGGACAACCAATAATAATGGAGGGTGAATTAAGAAAAAGGTCAACGATAACCGGATCACGTTTTTGACGACGAAGACGAAACTCAGAGCGATCCATGACCATGTAATCAACCTCACGACCGAGGCGAGTTTCTTCTTTCTTGACCATAACTTCAAGTGCTTTAAGAGAAATTTCTCCGACAATAACAATGTCTATACCGTTTGAGGATGATTCGCCACAAAGATAAGAAAAACTATAAACCATAACTTCAACTTTACCTATTTTTGGCTGATTCGATTTAATGTCAGTAGCTAAATTGGAAACTTTGGCCGTCAGTGTAAGAAGATCAGTAAAGAGCCAAGATTTAGGATTGGCGCCATAATAAACACGATTACCCCGAACTTCAGAAGTAATGATTGATCCAGAAAGGAGATTCTTTAGCTCCCGACGGACAGAATTGATTTCTTCATCAACTAAGCGAACTAATTGACGGACATAGAATATTTCTCTTGGCTGACTAAAAAAGACACCAAGAAGTTTCTGGCGAGTGACCGAAATGAATAAGGATTTAAGACTGTGGGATGGCCTCATAGCTTATTTGGTTACCGAAAGGTAGAAGTTCGATCCAGATTTTGCCGGGAACAAAATCGACCTCTTTGCTGGAAGCATTTTTGTAAATGGTTCTGGCAGTACGACTAGCTTTGGACCAGGTGATTTCCTCCTTACTACCATTCTGAAAGAGAATACCTTTACCCGAGCCAACGACCTTATAAAGATTGTGGCCATGAACATCAATCGACTTAATTTCTGGAACAAATTGAACCAGAAGATTTTTGGTGGAAATAACTTGACCATCAACGAAATCAATATGCTTTTTGCCACCATTCAATCGACTGTACATTTTGGTAGTTGGATCATAGTTCCAAGCAACAGAGTAGTCTTTATAGCCAGACCAGAAATCGAAAGCAATATTGACAACTGACCCTGAAGTAGATGATTCAGCTTGGCCAAATTTCCAAGTGGAGAAATTTTTGTCCCACGACTTCTTGGAACTTTCGGTTATATTTGTTAGTCCTCGAGTAGCGGCCGTGTTCCACAGTTCTTTACTTGAACAGTACATCGTGTGTTCTGTATCACGAACTTCACCGGTACGTTCTGGCTCACGACGACAAACTTTATAGGAAAGAGAGAATTGATCAAGGTCTCCCCTTGTGTCTTTGTTGGTCCAACCATAGTCAGAAATTTGCTCTATGGCCAGAGCCCGACGATCGGTGGTACAAGCAAAGCTTTGGCCAGTGACAGGATCTTTGGGGGCGCTACAGTTGGCACCACCAACATGAGCATAAAGAGGGTAATCGGCGTATTCAGAAGCGAGATCGAGGAAATAGGTACGTGCAGAGCGAACCGGACCGACGTCATAGTTAGTGTCGGAACTAGTGGCGGCACAGTAATAAACAGCCATGAAACGGGTGATACCGCCTTCAGCAATGGCTTCATAAACCACATCGGCCATATTGAGACCGGATTGAGGACGAGAATCGGCGTGATTTTCAATCATAACCACAAGAGGGCGACGAACAGACCAAAGATTTTTTTCTTCTTTAGTGTAAAGTTGGCCGGTTAGGGGACAAGTTTCGGTTTTGGGACCAGAAAATTGAAGAAAACCAGTTTTGGCGGGAGTGGTGGTGACATTGGTGATAGGACTTTCCGAATCTGGCTTAATTGATCCGGAAGGAAGTAGCCGAGAAAAGGCTATGAACGATAAACCGGAAACAACAAGGTAAAGGCCAAAATAGCTTAAATAACGTAAATTTTTCGACATTTTTTTAAGAATTTTTAACAGTTTTGGCTAAAATAGCCTTCTCTTCTTTGGAAAGAGAGACACCATCACTTTGACCGTCTTTAATGTTTTTGGCGTAAATGCGGGTGAGGTGAGGAGTGTGTAATGAAGTAATAATAACACCTGAATTTTGATTGTCCAATAGGCATAAAGTAAAACTCTGATCACCACCAACATTAGAAAAGGGATTGTAGCGCTGAAGTTGGATTTTTATTGATTTTGATGATAAATCGACCGGAGCTAGTTTTTGAACAGGAACAGAAATAATTTTTTTGTAAAAGAGATAATAAAGATAGACAATAAGGACGAGATTGACAAAAATTAAAAATATAAAAAAGTAGTTCACTGGTTTGATTGTAGCAAAGTTGGGCTTACATGCTATACTGGCTTTAACAGATGAACCAGACTGGAGTTGAAGAAATAAAAACTAGGCAGACAAAACGTGATTTAATTAAGGGTTTGGCTTTAGGATTAATTTCGGTTATGATGATCGTTGTTATATATTTTTTTCAAAGGAGGTGAGGATTAATGGCGACTATTAAATTTTATTCGGTTAAGTTGAGGCAAAACGTTGAAGTTGATGCCAAAGATGTTCAGATGACGACTTTCAAAAATGGAAGATTGGCAGCAACTGCAACTTATCAAGGAAACAAATTATTCAAGATTTTGTCTAAAGTTGAAGCAGAGATGCTCAAAAAGTAGTTTTATAGAAGAATTAAAAACCTCTTCGGTTGTTACACCGGAGGGGTTTTTTTTGGTAAAATAGGCAGACCAAAGAAGTTGAAGGGTCTACTCCGATGCAAATCGGGGAGGAAAGTCCGGACTGCAAAAAGCACGGAATCCCGCCAAAGGCGGGGCTGGAGTAATCCAGGGCAAGGCCACAGTGACGAACATCCTAGTCTGACTAGGGGAAGTGCAACGAGCATCCTTCCGGCAGCAATTCCAAAACGGGGCGCTTACCAGCTTTTGGTAGCTCCAGGTGGGAAGCACAAGACAGATGACCCATAAACAAAATCCGGCTTATCGACTTCTTTGGTCTTTTTTGTGATTATTGGTTAGGATATTGACGACAACTTCGATAGTTAGATAGACAGGAAGAGCAAGCACAGCCCCTCCGATCCCAGCCAGTTTAACGCCAGTAGCAATCAAGAGAATAGTAATAAGAGGATTGATGCCAACTGCTTGTTTCATCAAACGGGGAACGATGACATTGTTTTCGAGTTGCTGAATAATCAAACCAACACCAACTGCTAGAGCGGAAGTCATAGGAGAAATAGTTAGACCGATAATGGCGGCCATGAGAGTGGAAATGGTAGGGCCAATATTGGGGACAGCCTCAAGAATTCCGGCCATAATAGCGAGAGGAACGGCATAACTAAGACCAATAAGACTATAACCAATATAGGCAAACAAGCCGATAATGGTCATTAAAAGCAACTGGGCATTTAACCAACTACTTAACCTAAATTCGAGTTTTTCAAGAACCTCAACAACGACGGCTTTGCCTTTTTTTCCAAAAAAATGGAAGCCATATTGACTTAAATGTTGGCGTTCGAGCAACATGTAGAAAGTTATAACAAGAATAATGAAACCGGAAAAAATGTTAGAGAAAAAAGATACAGCAGCTTTGGCAATTTCGGTGGGTAGGTTTTCGAGAATTTTTAACTGAGAATTCCAATCAATATTACTGGTGTTAAAACCAAAAAAGGAAATATTACTTAAAGTTCTTGGCAAAACATCAACTAGACTAGAAGTTTGTTCGACAAGAATGGGAATAATGAGAGCAAAAGAAAAAGAGAGAAAAGATAAAATAGCCAAGTAGATTAATAAAATGGCGACAGCCCGAGGCAGATGGAATTTTTCTAATCGGGAAACTGCCGGATTTATTGCTTCCATAAACATGAAGCAAACGAAGATGAGGAAAATAATATTTCTGACGTTCCAAAGTAAAAAAAGAGAAAGAAAAAAGGCGGTAATAAAAACGATAGTTTTGTAGGAAATCTCAATCCTCTGTGGTTTCATCATTAAATAACCAATAAACAAAAAATAATTTCCAAACAAATCCCAATAACCAATTTCCAATAACCAAATACTGGGACTGTGTAATTATTGTACCCTATGTCATGCTAATTAGCTATTTATTTTTCCTTAAACCATTGATTTAGATATTTTATTATTTTGTTATTATAATTTTTCTTTGATATATCAATGAACTTTAGATTGGGGCGGGAGTTAAACCAGGTTTTTTGATGACGGGCATCGCGATGTTCTTTATGTTTCCAATCTGTGACACAGTCCTCTAAACTTTTATTTTTTTGAAAAAAAGGCCTAAGAGATTGGTAGGCGGAAATTTTGAGGCCGGGAGAGTTCCAATTGTATTGAGAAAGTAAATACTTGAGCTCGTCGATATGACCTAACTTTAGTCTATTTTCAACTCTGTTATCGATTTTGTCATAAATGAATTGATTGGGAGCGGTGAGAGAAAGGTGTAAGAAATTTCCAATTTCTAATTTCTCCGTCTGAGACGGACTTCGCTTCGCTTCGCAATTTCTAATCTTAGGTTTTTTTGACAGTTTTATTTCTATCTTGCGAATTAAACGATAAGAATTGTTTCGGTCTGAATTATTAAGTGAGTTGAAAGTTGTAAAGTTTAAAGTTTTTAAAGTTAACTGAAGGATTCTTAGGGGTAAGCGGTTAAGAAAGAATCTTATGAATTTGTTGGGTTTGATGGAAAAAGTTTGGTATTTGGGGCTGACAATAGAATCAATGTAAAGGCCGGTGCCACCAACCAAAATGGGGAGTTTGCCACGATGGTGAATATCGGCAATCGCTTTTAGGGCTAATTTTTGAAACTCCGCCACAGAAAAAATTTGATCAGGAGTAATGAGATCAATAAGATGAATGGGGGTGTTTTTGGGATGATCTTTACCAACGCCAATATTTAACTCACGATAGACTTGGCGAGAGTCGGCAGAAATTAGCTCGCCGTTGAATTTCTTGGCAATCTTGACGGCCAGGGCAGTTTTGCCGGTGGCGGTGGGGCCGGAGATTATTAATAAATTTTTAATTTTTAATTTTTAATTTTTAATTCAATTAGACATTGAAGCGGAACTCGACAATGTCGTCGGGGCGCATTTTATATTCTTTGCCCTCGTGGCGAAGGAGGCCTTTGGCTTTGGCGCCTTCCCAGCCATTATTGGCAACAAAATCGGAATAGGAAACAACTTCGGCCATGATGAATCCCCTTTCAAAATCAGTGTGGATAACACCGGCGGCTTGGGGAGCTGTACTACCGGCTTTGATAGTCCAAGCCCGAGCCTCTTTAACGCCGGCGGTGTAGTAAGACTGAAGGCCTAGGGTTTCATAAGCCTTGGCAATCACCCGCTCTAAACCAGATTTTTCCATGCCCAGATCCTTAAGATAGCTTTTGCGATCTTCGGAAGGTAACTCAGATAACTCAAACTCGGTTTTGGCACAAACTGGAATCACAATTTGGTAATCTGTAATTGGTAATCGGTAACTGGAGATATTTTGATAGGTGTCTTCGTCGACGTTGGCGACGATAAAATAGGGCTTGGCAGTGAGTAAAAAAAATTCTTTTAAAAGATCTTGTTCTTTGTCGTCTAGATCTAGATTAACGGCTAGTTTGCCCTGTTCTAAGGCTTGCTTTAATTTTTGAGCGAATAAAAACTTTTTTGTTTTGGTTTCGATGGGGTTATTTTTGTTGCTACTAAGATATTTATCGACTGATTCGAGGTCTTTGATAATAAGCTCGGCGCAAATAACTTCAAAGTCACCTTGGGGGTCAACACTCCCCTCTTTAATAATGGTAGGATCGGAAAAGTTGCGAACAACATGACAAATGGCTTGGCAGTCGCGGATATTGGTGAGAAATTTATTGCCAAGACCTTCGCCAAGAGAAGCGCCCTTAACTAGCCCGGCAATGTCAACAAATTCAACGGCGGCAGGAACGATTTTTGTGGTTTTAACAATTTCGGCTAGTATGGGCAACTTATCATCGGGAACACCAACCACACCGACATTGGGATCGATAGTGCAAAAAGGGTAATTACTGGCATCGGCAACTTTTTGGCCAAGGAGGGCATTAAAGAGGGTGGACTTGCCAACGTTTGGCAAACCAACAATGGCAATTGATAGATTGGACATGGTGTATTTTAGCAATAAAATACCCCCCCGGCGTACACCGAGGGGGTAGAAAGACAAAGCAAAGGATTACTTCACCATCTTTTTGATCTTGGTGCCGGGGATGTACCGAGGCATGCGTCGGGCAGCAATATCTTTGGATTGCTTGCTACCGATAGCTTTGATGGTCTTCTTTTTGAACATCTTGGTTTTGAAGGTTCCAAAACCGGAGAGTTTAACAACTTCACCACTACCGAGAGCTTTCATGATTTCATTCAAGAAAGTTTCAACGGCAGATTTAGCAGCTTTTTTGGAAAGCTTGGCTTTCTGGGAAACGAGTTCGATTAGATCTTTTTTTGTCATTTTTGAACTTCAATTAATAATTCATTTTCAATAATAGCGGAAAGGACAGCACAATGCAAACATAATTACTACACTTTAACCGCACTTTTATTGATTTTGCTTCCAGTGATGGTGCTACTGACCCGTAATTCACGGACAACAGTAACTTTAATTTGGCCGGCCCACTTGGCTTCTTCATCTAATTTTTCGGCGATATTTTGGGCAAGAACTTCACTTTCAGCATCACTGACCGCCCCCGGATCAACAATAACCATGACTTCGCGACCGGCTTGATAGGCGGCAACACTTAGGACACCAGCAAAACCTTTGGCAACATCTTCAATGTTGGTCATCCGCTTTAAATATTCCTCGTGAACTTCATAGCGGGCGCCGGGGCGGGCGCCGGAAGCGGCGTCACCCAGATAGACAATGACTGATTCGGGACTGGAAAAGTCATCTTGGTGGTGTTCGGCGACACAAGCAATGACAGCTTCGGGCAGACGGTGTTGACGAAGGAGATCAACGCCAACATCAATATGAGTCCCCTCTTGGTCAGTAATGACTTTGCCAATATCGTGCAAGAGTGCGCCAAGGCGGACAGTGTTAACATCAGCTTTAAGCTCGTAGGCCAAGGCGACAGCGATTTTGACGGCCTCGATAGTATGCTTGGCCAAATTTTGGCCATAGGAAAAGCGATATTTGTATTTACCAACCAGAGTAATTAACTCGACGGGAAGGTTAAAGATACCAACTTCCTGACAAATCCTTCGGCCTTCGGCCAAAAGAATTTTGTCCATTTCGCTCTTAGTTTGGGCAACGATAGCTTCGATTCTTAAGGGCTGAATCCGGCCGTCTTTGACAAGTTTTTCCAAAGAGATTCGGGCAATTTCCCGACGGGTGGAATCAAAAGAGGAAATGCGGATGTCATTAGTTTCGTCAAGCTCAATTTCAACACCGGTGGCTTTTTCAAAACAGCGGATATTACGACCTTCACGGCCAATAATTTTTCCCTTGATTTTGTCGTCGGGGAGAGTGATGTTGGAAACGGTGTATTCGGCAACATAATCAGTAACGGCGTGACGGATACTATCAATTAAGATTTCCTTACCCAGCTCATCTTCACGTTGTTTGAGTTGATCCTTGGCTTCGCTGATTTTTTTGGCAATCCAGGTGGCCATTTTTTTCTCGGTACTGGAGAGAATGAGTTGTTTGGCTTTTTCAATATCAAGGCCGGAAATTTGTTCTAGTTTATCGAGCTGTTTTCTATACAGATCATCCACGGATTCTAATTTTTTCTTGATTTCCACGGATTGGGCGTCAAGAGATTTTTCTTTTTCAATAAGATATTTTTCTTTGTCATTAAGACTACTTAAACGCTGAAAAATCTCGGTTTCTTTAAGCTTAAAATCGGCTTCAATTTTTTGGGCTTGGCGGATAACTGCCTCGGCTTTAGCGGTTAGCTCGGGCTTAATCGCCGGCTTGGGGGGCTGGGGAGCAACAATAATAACGGGGGCGGGAACGGGCGGAGTGAAAACTACCCGATGCTTTTTAGTATCGTCGACAACCGGCGGGGCAACGGTTGGTTTAGTAACGGCGCCACCAAAAACATTCCTAAATTTAGAAACAAAAGAGTCAAACATGAAACCTCCAGTACTTATTTATCCAAAAATCAACCGGTGCGGAGAAACTGAAAATCGAAAAAACACATAAGAAAGATTTTGGATAAAAAGTTAGATTAAATTTTAATTGAGAGTCTTATAGACCTCTTATTCTAACACAGACTCGGCTGGTGTTTTTTTGGTGGGATTTTTGACCTCTTGCCAAATTTTATCCTTAATTTCTTTGGTAACTTTGGGATTTTCTTTGAGATAAGCTTTGACTCCTTCACGACCTTGAATATTTTCATTACCAACTTTGAAGAAGGCGCCGGCTTTAGTGATGAGGCCATATTGGATGGCCAAATCAACCAAGCCTCCATAGATGGAAATACCCTCAGTGTTCATGATGTCAAACTCAGCCTCGCGGAAAGGCGGGGCAACTTTATTTTTAATAATTCTGGCCCGATGCTGGGAACCAATAATTTCACCGGAGGCAGTTTTGATATTGGCAGTTTTACGCAAATCAATTCGGATTGAAGAGTAAAACTTGAGAGCCAGCCCCCCCGGAGTAGTTTCCGGATTACCAAAGACAATGCCGATTTTTTGGCGCATTTGGTTGGTGAAAATGACAACGGTTTTGGACTTGGAAATAGCGCCGGTGATTTTGCGCAGAGCTTGAGACATAAGACGGGCCTGCATACCCATAGAAGAATCACCCATTTCGCCTTCAATTTCTGATTTGGGAACAAGGGCAGCAACAGAGTCGATAACAATGACATCAACAGCATTGGAACGAACTAGGGTTTCTACAATTTCCAGAGCCTGCTCGCCGTTGTCGGGCTGGGAAATAAGAAGATTGTCGAGGTTAACGCCAACAGTGGCGGCCCGACGGGGCTCGAGAGCGTGCTCGGCATCAATAAAAGCGGCGGTGCCACCAAGCTTTTGAGCTTCGGCAATAACATGGAGACAGACGGTGGTTTTACCCGAAGCTTCCGGCCCAAAAATCTCAGTGACCCGGCCACGAGGCAAACCGCCAACGCCAAGAGCGATATCTAAGGGCAAACAGCCGGTGGGGATAGATTCAACATCCATATCGGTGCCCTTTTCGCCCATTTTCATAATGGCGCCGGAGCCATAGGCCTTGGTAATTTGCTCCATGGCAAGCTTTACAGCTTCAAATTTTTTGTCTTTTAGAGCACTAGAAGAGTCGGTTGTAGGTTTCTTGGTCATAAAATCTTATTCGATTAATTTATTAACATAATAGTAATAACAAAGTTTTAATCTACTCGTCAAGGGGCAAACACGAAGAAAAGGCGAATTGAATCATTGATTAAATTATTCAATTATTTTGTTAATTCAAAATTGTCGTAGTCGCAGATTTTACGATAGATAGTAAGTCTTCCTGGGTAAAGTTAGTCGCTGGAAGTTCGATACCATCGGGATTTTGTGACCCGGGTTGGGTACTAGAATAATCCCATTGAAAGTTGTAAATATCGCCGTTGGGGTAAACGACAATATAGGGAGTAAGTCTGGCTCCGCCAATACCAACTTCTTCATAAATTAAACCACCGTCAATTGTTTTACCAAGTTCTTTGCCGCCCTTCATGACGCGGTCCAGGTCGGTTTTAACAATGTTGAGTTTAAGGGTAATTTGATAGGGGGTAGTGGCAGTAATAATTGAGGCTTGGCCATATTGATTAAGGCCAATATATTGCCAAGACGATGGTATTTCAAGAAGAAAATCGGAAACGGAAATACTCTTGGTTGGCAGATTGGTTTCGATTCTAGGAGTTGGAATGGGGAGAGTAATTGATGGCGGAATGGCGGTTGTTTTTTGATAATTAACGCCCAGTATAAAGCCAATAAATGGCAGTGAGACAAAAAGTAACATGGCCAGATACTTTGATAGCGGGGTGACAGTGGTGAAAAAACTGGGTAGTTTCATATAAATAGTCTCTCATATAGAATTTTAGAAGTGAAGAGAGTTTAAAACTTAGACTATTTAGACTATTGGTTCGTGGATCGAGACAGTTGTATTTTGACCTGAGATGGGTCGTATATCAATTCATTGGGAAGAAGGGGGTGTTGAACCACATCGGGAATATGCTCTCGGGAAAAAGTTATAAATTGGTTTTGCTCCAATGTGCCTCGGGCCCGACGACGACGAATTTCTTCAAAAATATCGATACCATATTCTTCCTTAATTTCTCTAGCGTGAGTTTCGGCCCCATGAGATTCCATGGTAATTCTTCTGCCCGGTGTTGACACAAGAAGATCATAATGGGCACGAGTATAGCTGAAACTAGGTCCTCCGGCTGTCCCCGGTTCGGGATCTTCTTCCTCGGCAAGAATACCGGATGTTATAGTGTATAAACGCTTGAGGAGGAGATTCTCTAGACGTTCTTTAAAACCAACATCACAAACTAGCGGTTCATGCGACCTACCCACAACCTCACCATTTTTATCTAACCAAAATACCAGGGGGTCAGACAGCCCTTCGACTTGGAGAAAAACTTGGTACTCACGGGGACAGGTTTTGTCGATGGTGAAAGTTATAGAAGCAACCCCATAGTCAGTAAGTTCCGGATCGTTTCTAACTGAAAAACGATCACCCCTAGGAGAAACAAACCAAACCGAATTGTCGATTACTTCCCGCCGTAAAGAGTCGTTTTCTTTTTTGGTCTCGATTAAACTTTCGACTGTTTCAGCAAAAAAACAATTTAAATATAATTTAATAATTTCATTGTCGTAAAGTGGTTGGTCCTGCTCTTGGCAAAGAGCTCTTTTTTCTTGGATTGATTTTAGAATTTCTAGTTTTTCTGCTTTGGCAACAAGCGCACCATGTTCGATGTTTAATTTACCCATAAAAGTGCTTAAGACTCGCGTGGATTGTGGATCGGCTTCAACGGGAAAAAGTAAACCTCGGTTGAGTGACAACAGACCGTCGATTAAATTCCTAGATGAACTTACTCTTCTGAAATAACCACTGATGAGAACTTGTTGATAAACAGTGTCATAAGCCTGCATTAGCGCATATCCTGTGTCTGTCGGTTCTCCTGCCAATTTATGAGCTGAATCAGAGGCGGATTTTTCTGCCGATTTAATATCTGCAATTAAAGCCTCAACAAAACGAGAAGTCTTAAGTGGTAAAAGTTCACGATACCTACTGATTAATAAGTTATAAAATTTAATGGCGGTGGACAAGGTAATTTCGTCATCTGTTATGTAGGCTTTAATATTTTCATTTGGGTGAATGGGGTCATACCCAGAGGGTGGCGTATCTACTTCTTGATCTCTGAGTAATAGTTTTCTTTTCGCCGTTCGTTTACCTAGTGCCCTAACTTCAGCACAACAACGGTCTCCTCTTGCATAGGGCTGAAGGTTGGTGTCGATTAATCCAGCAACACTTCTCATCACGGCAATATCATCGGAAAAAACCGCAGTAGTAAGAGAGTCATAAATAAGAGCAATAATAGGATAGCCCTCGAAGCCTTTGGATCCCGAGATAAAGACTGCTTGCGAAACGAGAAACTTATAATAGGCTTGACCAAGAAGGTGGTACCCAGGCGCGACATCTGCCAGGGGGTGGTCATCCCCTAAAGCCATTATTAATGCTGGGTTTAAAACGGCGCAATCTTCTTCCCTGTTAATAATGTTTGGAGAATGACGGTATGTGTAATGTCTAAGGAGTGATTTGTCGGTGGTGGTGGCTAAATAATCAGTTAAACCAGTAAAAAAGGTAGAGACTGGCTCGCGCTTTTTAATTTGACCATGGGCGGTAGGATCTCCAATAAATATGGCTTCGCCATAGAGTTTGGCTATGTTTTCAACAACAAGAGGAGTTTTTGAGGCCTCGTCTGTTGATAGGGAAAAGAAGTCCATTACAGCTTTTCTATATATTAACTGTTGCATCTTGTTTGCTTGTTTGATTTTTGGGGTACATTCAGTTGCAACAATTCCTTGATCTTGATTCCAAAACTCTTGAAGTTGTAGACGATGTTGAGCATAACTAATTCTTTTTTGTACCAAATCTTCATCAAGAGAGGCTTTGTGAGCCTCATAGTCTTGCCTTTTCTTTTGGACTCTTCGTTGATTGCTGGCAACAACCACTCGATACTCGTCGATCATTTCGGAATAAGCTAAAACTCGGGAGAGATTGTTGCCAATAGGTCTATCAATACCATAAGCCAGAGCTATTTGATCCGGCGGATGATCGCCGTCGATTTCAATAAATGATTTTTGGATGGATTGAAGGCGTCCTTCTAAAACTTCGTCAACTTCCTCCCAGGTTCTTTCTCGGGCAAGTAGCCAATGATCTCCGGTTGGTTTAATATCGATTTGCCAATGAAAGCGTAAACTTTCGTCATTAAAGTCGGCAGGTTCCATGCGAAACACTTTTAGGTCTTCAACACCACTTAAACCTCTCGCCATAAATTAAAACATAACATTATAATGTCTCACAAGTGTATCATCGTGGTGAGGGCTTGGCCAGATTGTCCATTAATCGAGAGTATTCAGCAAAAGGCTCCAAGCCCATTGACAGTCGACGCTTGTCTAGGTTTTTGCGGTCTTTGATGGGTCGGTGGGTAAATTTACCTTGTTTATTGGTATAAAACTGGGTACCATAAGTTTGACTTTTGCCGCTATTGACTTTTATTCTGTCTGTAAGGTAGGCCATGTTTGATTGATGACATTCGTTTTTAGGTAAACTTTTCATTAGTTTTAAACAACTTTTTTGAAAATCCAAATCGAAATCAGCGTGTTGGACCAAGAGCCAAGCACCAAACGAAACATCGGAGCCGACTTTAGAAATCGACGGCCAACCAATGGTCTCGATTATTTCTTTTAGTCTGACAGTGTTGGCGGGGTCAACTTTTGAATCCCAATCTTTATTTGTATGAAATTTTTGTCTCATTTCCTGGTCGTGTTTAACCATGACCATTATTTCCTGAGCAAATTTTTGTAAGGTTGCTTGGTCGTAATCCACAATTTATCGGATAGGGAATTATTGTTAGGCCTTATTTTTCCACTCTTCTTTTAAAAGCCCGGTGATGTACTCATCTTTAATTTTTCCATCCGCCAGACATTTACAGGCTTTTCTTTTTATGCCTTCAAGTTTGTAGCCAAGTTTTTCTTGCATTTTGAACGAAGACTGATTGCCTTTAAAATAACCGTTCTCGATCCTTCTTAATTTTAATTTATCAAAGGCAAATCTTATTCTTTCAGCGAAAGCCTCAGTGCCATATCCATGGCCATGATACTTCGCATTTAACCAAATACCTCCGCCGGCTGTGCCTTGAAATCTGTCTATCTTCTCAAGACCGACTCCGCCGATAACTTTTTTTTCTGATTTTAGTTCGATAGCAAAATAATAGGCATTCCTTTTTTTGCCTTTCTTGTCGTTCTCGCGGCAATACTTTATCCAGTTTCTGGCATCTTTTTTTGTATAGGGATAGGGAGCCTTGGCCAGCCATTTTGAAACTTCTAAATTATTTAAACCTTCGACCAAATCATCGATGTCTTTTTCGTCCCAGTCTCTAAGAATTAACCTTTTTGTTGCCAGTTTCATTCTATCTTTTTTAGTGTAACACTTACCGATTTGCCGGGCTTTAAGTCGGGATGATTTTAGAACTAATTTTGATTTTTAAAATACTCCTCAACCATATGAAAAATTTGTTTTCTCATGATAATTGAGTTTGTTTTATGTCTTGGTACTAATTCTGGGATATTTAAAACCTGAGAAAATAATTTTTTGGAAGCCTCATCAATTGTATAAAATATGTTATAGCCTTCAATAACGTCGATTCCATTAAAAAATATATAATCGAGTTTATTGTCGTTATAAAAACGGTTCAGTGACTCCAATAATACTTGATTAAGTTCTGTTGACATTCGGCCAATGTCGACCATCTCAACTTGAGCAATTCCAACCATTTTATCGGATATGGGTCTAATGGCAAAATCTTGGCGTAGTACTTCATATAAATTGTCTGCAGAGATGTTTGATTTCGCTAAAAACATCTCTTTTGTAAAATTATCATTTAAGCCGGCAACTTCTTTTAGCCGTTTTGCGATTTCAATATCTCGGGAAGTGGTAACAGAATTCTTGAAATTAACGGTATTGGAGACTATGGCGGAGTAGAGATAAATAGCAACGTTTTTTGATGGAACTAAATTACTTTTTATATATTCTTCAGTGATTAAGGTAGAGCAAGAACCGACGAGGTCAATGTGAACTTTTGCATTTTTTAACTTTGTAACTTGTTCAGTAAGTCGATGGTCAAACAATTCAACGATATTTTCAATTTTTATTCTTGGATCGATCCGTATTGGATCAGAACTATCAACTAAAATAAATTCATCAGTATCGTTGAATTCACCTAAATGCTTTTCAAGTGGAAAAAAATTGGTGTATTTTTTGACGAAATCTACTTCTAGGTTTAATTCTCCAGAGTAAACTCCCGTAGAGTCTATTCCAATTTTGGCTAGATATTCAGTATAACCTAAAATACAAGCAATACAGTCTAAATCAGGATCACTGTAAGAGGTAACGAAAAGCATGGTCTATTTTATCAAAGTTCGAGCCTTTTCTGGAGTAATGGCTTGCGGTGATAGAATTTTATAATGAGAAAGAAAAAAGTGATTGGGGGGATGCTGGCGATATGCTTGATGGCGGTGATGGCGGGGACGGGGTATCAATATATGAAAAGTGAAAAAGCCAAGGGGATTAAAGTAATTGGAGTGCTGGATGGGGACACGGTGACATTGGAGGGCAAAGTCAGATTTAGACTAAGAAGTATTGATGCGGCTGAAGCTGATCTTTGCGGAGGGAAAGAGGCAAAAGCAGAGCTAGAAAAATTACTAACTAACAAAAGAGTGAGGGTGGAGGAAGAAATTCTTGATAATTGGGGGCGGCCAATGGGGTTATTGTACGCAGGTGACAAGTTAATAAACTTGGAGATGATTAAAAGTGGTTGGGTTAAGTATCATCATGATCAGACGAGTGTGGCGGAAAAACTTAAAGAAGTTGGCGACAAGAATAAGGCAGATAATAAGGGATTGTATGGCAAATGCTGGCAAAGAGAAAATAGGCAAAACCAAAAGTGCAATATTAAGGGCAATATTGACCCGAGTAACAGTCGTTTAAAGCGATTTTATGTGCCAGGATGTGTGCAATATGAGACGACAATAGTGGAGCTGGATCGAGGGGAGGAGTGGTTTTGTAGTGAAAATGAGGCAATTAAGGCGGGGTATGTGAAGTCGGAAAGATGCCCTCCTTAAAATCTACAATTTCCAAATCTAAAATTTCCAATTTCTAAAAAACAGAAACAGGGAGAATCGGGTATAATACAGAGGCTTTGGCGCAACCCTCCTATGCTTCGCTTCGGCGGGCACAGTTGGCTAGTGCGCCGCTCTTTTTATAATTAGTCTCATTTCGGGGATCCGCCAGTGGGCGGACACAGTTGGCGCAAAGTCTGCCTGTCGGCAGACAGCGCTAAATATCGGGGATTGGCGCAATTGGCTAGCGCGCGCGGATGGGGTCCGTGAGGTTGCTGGTTCGAATCCAGTATCCCCGACAATTACCGTTAACAGTAAACCGTTAACAGTTGACTGTGTGACGGATTGTTTTTTGGCTAGGGTGCGCGAGGTTGCTGGTTTCCGTCTGGGCCGGACGCAGCGAATCCAGTATCCCCGACTTCGTCCGGCAGTGGCCGGACTATGTCGGATAAACCCGACAAGTTAGGTAAGAAAAAGAATGTATGGACAAAAACGATATTAAAAAGTTTTTAGAACTACTCTCGAAAACTATCGATAGGAATATTGTGATTGTCGATTTTGCCAATGTTGATCGCTGGCAGGATACTTTAAACTGGCCAGTTGGTATAAAAAATCTAGGACAATTAGTCTCCTATATTGCTAAGGGTAAAAAGTTTTTGAGAAGATTTTATTATGGAGAAGACTATGGCCCAAAAGACAGATCAAAAATATTAACTCCGTGGTCTGAAAAAATATTGAGGCAGGCCCAATATAGCGGATTTGAAATTGTTTCTAAAAGAGTCAAATATATTCCAGACGAAAAATATGAAACAGGGTTTATTAAAAAATGTAATTTAGATATCGAGATGGCGGTTGACTTAATTAAAGAAAAAGATAATTACGACACCGCCATAATTTTTTCCGGAGACGGCGACCTAGCCTATGTTTGCGAATATATTAAAAAGGAATTTGGGAAAACAATTTATGTCTTTGGAGCCAGAAACCATCTTGGCAAAGAATTAGTAGACTGCAAGAAAAGCAAGGTGATTAAAGATATATTATTTGCGGAAGACTTCGAGTATAGACTAAACCTTAGAAGGCAATAAAAATCAAAAATCCCGACTTTCGCCGGGATTCTGAATAAAGTCAAGTAAGCCTTATCGCTTACAGGAGAATTATACAAATAAAAAACAACAAAATCAAATAAAAATGATTTTTGATAATTACCAATTATTTTTGGACGACCTGATTGAGAAAGTTGAAGGACTGGGAATTGATGTAGCAAAATACCAATTGGATCACTTGGGCTATCAAGCGTCGTCGGATGAGGATTACGAGAAACTAAAATTGGGTTTTGAAAAAATCGGGAAGATGGTTTTTGAAAAACCGATTGGCGGGAGAAGAGTGGCGATTTCAAAATAATTTGATACCGGCGGTTGAATTGGTGGCACCAAAGCAGGGGCAAGTTTGCCCGTCGGCACTGGAACATGCAGAATTTGTCATTGACGAAGATTTCGAAACACTGGCGCAAAAATATCCAGAGGTAAATTGGGATGTGAGCGCTATTGATCAGCCAATGTTTCCGATGCTGAAAATAAAACTGGGAGAATTTATTCAAGTAAAATTCCATTACAAACCAGTGCTGGAGATTGTAAAGAACAATGACAAATAAAAACGGTTTAATTCGTAAGTTGTTTTCACCAACAGCACAACTACTTTTGGCAACGGTAATTTGGGGCTCGAGTTTTTTTATTGTTAAACAAGCAACGGCCCTGATTAGTCCACCGTTTTTAGTGGCTTACCGTTTTTTACTGGCGGCACTATTAATGGGAGTAGTTGTTTGGCTTTTGAAAAAAGATTTCAAAGGAAGTATTAAGGCGGGAATAATACTGGGGTTTGTCTACGCCTTCGCCTATCTTAGTCAAACTATAGGAATTCAGAGTATTTCCTCGTCAAACTCCAGTTTTATTACCGGACTATTTGTGATTACGACGCCAATTTTCAGTTTACTGATTTTTAGAAAAGTACCATCAAGAAAATTTCTACTGGCTCTGACAATGGCAATGATTGGACTTTGGGCGCTAACCGGAGGTGTGGATCAGATGAAGAGGGGCGATTTTATTACTCTGTTGGTGCCACTATTTATTGGTTTATATAACGTGTTGGCAGAAAAATTTTTAAGAGGTAAACATGATCCATTGGTGTTATGTTTTCACCAGATGTGGGTAATGGGCTTGGTTTGTTTTATTATCGGGATAATGTCCGGAGCGCCGATGTGGCCCAAAAGTAATTTGGTCTGGTTGCCAATTCTTTATTTGGCCATTTTCCCAGCATCAATTTCCTTGTTTTTGCAACTAAACGCCCAACGGTCGGTGTCGGCTAACCAAGTGGGGATTATTACATCACTCGAGCCGGTATTTGCTTCTTTGTTTGCCTGGTGGCTGGCCAATGAATCAATGACAATGAATACCGTTATTGGTGGCAGTTTAATTTTGGGAGCAACCCTAGTATCGGAACTGAAGATTAGAAAGTAAAAATTCACCAGCTTGATATAATTTGGATGATGTTTCCTCTACGGTTTGTTTATTTGTTTGGTTCCAGTTTATTTTTTATTCCCTGGTTTTTGATTTTTTCTGGAAGAAAAGATCTGCGAAGACTGATGGTATTCAATGGTTTGTTACTTTCAGTAATCGGTTTAATTATGGAATATTTTTTTTGGACCAGAGACTGGTGGCGCCCTTATACAATCACTAATACCAGAATTGGAATAGAAGACATCCTTTTGGGATTTAGTAGCGGAGGGGTGGCGGCTAGTTTATATTTTTACGTTTTCAAAAATAAATTGAAGACAACGGATTCGATATCAAATAAAAGATTAACGTTTTTGATTGTGTTAATTAGTGTCTGTCTTATGTTGTGTTTTATCCTTGTCTATATAGTAAACATTTCTTCTTTTCTGGCAACCATTATTTTTGGGTTGATTTTTTCGACAGTCATAATGTTTTTTAATAAATCTTTAATAAAAGCAGCCTTTGTTAACGCTATTTTGTTAGTCCTTCTGGTTGTCCCTATTTTTCAACTAATGATTTTCGTGTCTCCTGGATTCATTGAAAATACTTGGATGACGGAAAACTTGATGGGGACAAAAATATTAAGTGTTCCCATTGAAGATTATGTATTTTATTTTCTGTGCGGAATTGTCTGTTTTTTGATTTATCCATTTTTGGATGAGAAGGCAAAACTAATAAAAATTAAATAATGGAGCTAAAAAATTATCGATATATAGATGCCCTTAGGAAGAGGTAGTGTAACGGACATAATTTGGACAGGAGTGTTTTATTCATCTTTTGTAAATTGATAATTTCCCAGTAGTGACGAGGAGGGTGCCACTGATGGGAGTATTGGGGTAAGTGATGGTGTAAAGCGGCGACGAGCCGTCGGCAACATAATTTTTGCCAATTGTTTTGAAAATAGTATCGTAACCACTATTCTGACCCAAACCTAATTCGTAGGAAATAGAATATTTGGTATTTAACTTTTCTAATTCCTTAACAACGGCAATTTTGTCGGTTAAAACGACGCCTGATGGACTGAAATATTTATCTTTTAACCGTAGACCAACTAGTAAAAGTATTAATGCAACCAAAAGTGTTTGGCCGATTTTGCCTTTTTTAACTAAAAAACCAGAAAGAAAAATAGGGGTGAGAAGGATTACTGGGGCGTAATAATATTCGGAAACATTGCCTTTAAAAAAGGCTAGAGGAATTAGTGAAGACAGAAGCCAGATAAAGATAAAAAGTTTGTTTTTTTTGAAAAGAACTAGAGCCCCGACGATTAAAATGACTAAAGTTAGAATTACGATAATAAAAGACAGATAGGGGGCAAATTCTTGATTTAACCAAGAGACTTCAAGGGCTCTAAAAAATACTTTGGTAAAATAACCGGCTTGAGCGCCGGAACCGGCTTGGCCGCCAGCAAATCCAAGCATGTTTTTGATATTTAAAAAATTGTGCCGAAGGTCGAAGATTAAAAGAGGAGTATAGGGAACTGTTGCCAAAATAGCTCCCAAAAAAAATTGTTTCCAGGTGGTTTTTTGCTGAATTAATAAAGAGAGTGAAATATAAGTTAAGGGAAAAATTAGAGCATAAAAGACGGCATAGGTGGTGCAACCAAAGCCAAAAAGTAAAAACAAGAGGGGTAAAAATTTGGGATTTTTGATAGTTTTAAGACAGAAAGAAAAGAAAAGTAGGCTTAGTAGAGGGACATACATAAACCCCCAGGCAACAATATTCGCCTGGGTGGCGAAAAAGACACCAACAGTAAGAGCAGCAAGGGTTCCAAACCATTTTTTGACCAAAATAAACGAGGTAATAACAAATAGGTATTGGACAAGAAGAACGGCAAAAAAGCCCATATCTAAACTCCCGTGAGTGATAACAAAAAATGGTATGAGGAAATAATAATGCCATGGACCGAGGAAAAAGCCGTTGTCACTAGTAACCCGAGGACCAATTAGAGTAAATTTGCCAGCGGCGATTTTAGCAACGGCTTCATAGTCATTGGCTTGATCCCAATCAAAAATATAACTTTTGTTTTTAAAGGGAAAAGTAAAAAAGCAAAGGACTATGGCTAAAACAACCGCCAATAGAAGTGTAATCTTATATTTTTTTATAAACTCCATTGAGTAATTATAAATTAACTTTTTGGTAAACTGCTAAAGATGGAGGTGAAAAATTATCGGTATATAGATGCCCTGCGGGGGGTGGCGATAATGATGGTGATGGCAACACATTGCCAGCTATTTGGAACTAATAACTATTCGCCGGCAGTAAAAGAGTTATTAAATCACGGGACATTGGGGGTGCAACTATTTTTTATTATCAGCGCTCTGACACTGTGTTTGTCTTTTGAAAAAAGAAAGCAAGATGAAAAGCGGCCGATTTTGAATTTTTATATCCGGAGGTTTTTTCGAATTGCTCCCCTATTCTACTTGGCCTCCATTTTTTATTACTTTTATTTTGGATCCCAAGACAGACTGATTTTGGGAGTGAGTTCGCCGGTTAATTGGGGAACGATACTTTCGACCCTTACTTTTACTCATGGGTTGAGACCGGAATGGATTAATGTGCTGGTGCCGGGAGGATGGTCGATTGCTACCGAAATGGGCTTTTATGTATTTTTCCCACTGCTGTTTTTTGCACTTAAAAATCTGAAAATAACCTGGCTATTTGCCGTTTTGACGGCAATACTTTTTCAAGTAATTTATTACTTTTTAATTAAACTGACACCGCTGGGGTCATCAAGGACAGGGCTTGATTATCTTAATTACTTTTTACCATCACAACTATCGGTTTTCGGAGTGGGATTTACGGTTTACCAACTAATAAAGACCAAAGTTTCTAAGATTAAATTATCGGCTTCTGATGTGATTTTTGGGCAATTATTTTTAGTGGCAGTATTTATGCAATTAATTACCAAAACCATTTTCCCCTACCAGTTTATTTTTGCCGTTTTGATGGGGGTTGGGGTATATCTACTGTCTTTGCATCCGACTAAATTAGTAGTAAATAAATCTACTGTTTTTATTGGCAAAATAAGTTTCAGCCTCTATATTAGCCACTTTGCGGTGTTGAAATTAATGACTACTTTAAATCTAGTGGATTTTGTAAATTTGCCATTACTAAATTTTTCTATTCGGTATTTTTTGTTATTTATTATTAGCATTATTATTTCTTCGGTGACTTATCGACTAGTTGAACTGCCGGGGATGGAGGTGGGAAAAAGAGTGGTTAAAAATCTTGTATAATTAACTATGCTTGAAGACTTAAAAGATAAGGTAATTTTAGTGACCGGGTCGTCTCGAGGAATTGGATTGGCGACGGCAAAGACCTTGTCATCACTGGGGGCTAAAGTCATTTTGAGTTCGGCCAAATCAGAGGAAGAGTTAAAATCGGCTTCGGCAGGAGTTCCTAATTCTGATTTTCAACTTGCTGATGTGACTAAAGATGGCGAGGTAAAAATAATGGTTGATTTAATCGTTAAAAAATACGGCCGAATTGACGGACTGGTCAATAATGCCGGCGGGGGTGGATGGGCAACGATTACCGATCCTGATAGTGAGTGGCAAAAATCTTTTGATTTAGACATTATGGGGGCGGTTCATTTGTGCCGTTATGTAATGCCTCTGATGGAAAAACAAAAATCGGGGGTAGTCGTAAACGTGGTATCTCTTTGGGGAGTGCCGGGAACGGCCAAGCCGTCGATTAGTAGCTACGGAGTGGCTAAGGCAGGATTGGCAAAACTAACGGAAAATTTAGCAGTACAATATGCCCCAAATATTAGGGTTAACGGAGTGGCACCGGGCTGGACAAAAACAAAAATGCTTTTAGATGATTTTGATAAGGCGGGGATAAAATTCATGGAAAACAACGTGTTGCTAAAAAGATTAGCCGAACCGGAGGATATCGCCAAGGTGATTGTTTTTCTTTTAAGTAATGCTTCTGCTTATATCACCGGCCAAATAATTTCTGCCGACGGCGGGTATTTACTGAAAAGAGAGAATATTGATGGGTAATTATTGATGATGAAAATTGCATTGGGGACGGGGTCGGAGAGAAAAAGAGCAGTTTTGGAAGGGGTGTTGGTAGAGCTGGGGGTGAAGGCGACAATAGAATCGTTTGAAGTGTTAAGTGGAGTAGCCAACCAGCCGATAAGCAGTAAAGAGACTAAACGAGGAGCGATTAATCGAGCTAAAAATGCTTTGGCAAAATTTAACGAGGCAGACTGTTCGTTGGGAATCGAAGTTGGCTATCAAAAAAATCGTAAAAGTGATTATGAAATGTTGTGTTGGGCGGCATTAATTTCTAGAGACGGAAAAAGATTTTTAGCTAGATCACACAAACTTTTACTACCAAAATTTCATCAAAATATTTTAAAGAAAAACAAAGAATTAGGAGATTTTGTGCGACAGTACTTGGCAGAAAACCCAGACCCAGTTTGCCAACATATTGGAATTATCATTAAGGACAGAATCCCCTTTATAGAAACGGCAGTAAAATTGGTTTTACTAAAATATTTGGTGGTGTAAAATTGTCGTATAATTGACTCATGCTAAAAAGGTTAGTTTTATTTTCCCAACCATCGCCGGATATTTTTAAAAAACTAAAAGCTGTTTTATTCCCGGAATATTTAACGGAGAAAATATTTGCCTATATACCGTCGGAGGGCGATAGTGTTGAGGCCAATGCTAAATTTACACCAATCTGGCAGGATTTTGCCAAAAGTTGTGGGGCTAAATTTGTGTTTATTGATAATTCAAAACGAGGAGAAGAGGCAACTGTCGAAAGAGAGAAATTATTGTCGGCTAACGTGGTGATGATCACTGGCGGAAATACTTTTAGATTACTAAATCATTTGCGACTATCGGGCCTCGATAAAGCAATTGAAAAGCTTTGGCAAAAAGGTGGAGTGGTGTTGGCGGGCTTTAGCGCCGGGGCAATAGTGCTAACACCATCAATTAGAATAGCCAAAACTGGGGATATTAACGAACTAGAATTAAAAGACTTAACTGGATTAGGAGTGGTGGACTTTGAAGTCTGGCCACATTATGAGGAGACTCAAAATGATGAATTAGAAAAGTTTAAAAGAGAAGAGGGAGCTGAAATAAAAACTGTTAGGAACGAGGAGATGATGGTTATTGATAAATAAAGGGCGTTAGGATAATTCGAAACCTTCGAGGAGGCGACGGTTGCCCTCGATTTGGTAGTTTAGGAGATCGGAATAAATACCCTTAATCTTGGCTAATTCTTTGGGAGTGCCGGACTGGACGATTTGGCCGCCATCAAGAACCATAACTTTATCTACATGGCTTAAGGTGGAAAAACGGTGGGCAATAATAATGACGAGCTTTTTGGCCATTAACTTTTCCAAGGCCTCCTGAACCTCGGCTTCTGATTTGGCGTCGAGGCTACTGGTGGCCTCATCAAGAATTAAAATGGGGGCGTTTTTAAGAATGGCCCTGGCAATTTGGATGCGCTGTTTTTGGCCACCGGAGAGCTTGACTCCCCTCTCGCCAACCTGGGAATTTAAACCATTGGGTAACTTTTTAACAAAGTCATAGGCATTGGCAGATTTGAGGGCGGAGATAATTTCGGCATCAGTGGCTTTAGTGCCATAGGCAACATTGGCTTTAATAGTACTGGAAAATAATTCGTTTTCTTGAAAAACTAGGGCAATGTTTTGCCTAATTTGAGCGAAACTTAGTTTTTGGTAGCTTTTACCAGACATGAAGATCTCGCCACTGGTGGGCTGATAAAGTTTAAGAATTAAGTTGGTGATAGTGGTTTTACCGGCCCCCGAGGGACCGACTAGAGCAATTTTTTCTTGGGAATTAATAGTAAAAGAGACCTTGTTTAAAACATTGACCGAATCTTGATAATTAAAGGAAACTTGACGGAATTCAAGATTTGGATTGGTGAGTTTTGGAGAGGAGGAGGCTTGGTAGGATTCGCGATCGGGGAGCTCTAAAATGTCGAAAAATTCTTTGGAGCCACTTTCGGCGTTTTGAAGTTGAGTAAGAATAAAGGACATAGCAAAAAGAGGCCGCCTAGCCTGTAGAACAAGCTGGATGATTAAAACCATTTCACCAATAGTTAAAATTCCGCGAAAAGTTTGTTGATAGACGACGATGTTAATGCCTAAGAGAACGATGACCAGACTGGCATTTCTTAGAAAATCAATCCAATGATAAGAAGAGCTTTGGACGGCATAAATTTTGTTGATTTGAAGAAGTTTTTGAGAAACAAAATGGGATTCGCTATTTTGAGTAAGAAAGCCTTTGACAATTTTAATGTTGGCAACAACTTCCTGAATCCGGCCACGGAGCTCGTCTTCAAGCTTGTTTTTACCAACTTCATGCTGACCCCATTTGAGAGAGGAATAATAAGAGAGAGCCAGATAAATGGGAAAAAGGCAAAAAACTAGGCCAGCGATAGGCAGGCTGTAACGGGCTAAAAGAAAAATAGTTAAAATGCTTTGCAAAAAGGAGGGAACGATAAAATTAGTGGCGGCGTTAGTAAACCCTTGAATAGTGAAAATACCGCGGCTTAGTTGATTGATGATTTTGCCAGAAATTTCGGAATCAAAGTAAGACTGGGGGAGGGACAAGACCTTTTGGTAAAATTTTTCAGTTAATAGCCTTCTTTGTTGACCGGCAAAATGATCGCCTAGCCGTTCGGAAATGGCAGAAATGGAAATGCCCAAAAAATTAAGACCGAACATGAGAACGACAAGACGAATAAGATCGGAGGAACTTTTATTGGTAACGATTTGATCAACAATAAGTTTGGACACCAGCGGAGCGGCCAGCTCAAGGCAAACCGAGGTAATAATCAAAAAGACAATAAAGGCGAGAATTTTATAAAGCGGACGGGAAATCTTAATAATCTTGGCAATGTTTTTCATGAGACGAGAAATAAAATTATAGCGAGAATTAAAGTATAGAGGCCGAAGGGCCAGAGACGGCGGGAAATTACGAAACGGCGGAGGAGTTTGAGGGCAAAAACACCGACAATAAAAGTCACAGCAAGAGAGGAGATGATAATAGGACCACTAAGACCAATTTGACCAATATCTTTGAGGGAGAGAAGAAGAGCGCCGAGAGAGGCGGGGATAAAAAGAGCGAAGGAAAAATTGAAGGCGGTAACAGGAGATAGGCCAAGAAGCAGGCCGGCGAAAATGGTGGAACCAGCCCGGGAAACACCGGGGAGAATGGCCAGGGCTTGGAAAAAGCCGATAAGTAAAGCCCGCTTATAAGTAAGACTATTATTAGCGGGCTTTAAGAGATAAGAACTAAGAAGCAAGATACTAGTAATTAGAAAGAAGTAAGATAAATAAGAAAAATTGGCAAAAATTTGCTCGAGAGACGATTTAAATAAAACGCCGATAAGACCAGCAGGTAAGGAGGCAATAATTATTTTACCTAGATTATCGATAAAAAATCTGACTTGGGAGCGAAAAAAGAAGAGGACAGAAAAGAGAGTGGCCGTATTTAATAAAACATCAAACGATAAACTTGGGGTGAGACCAAAAAAATGCTGAAATAAATTTAAGTGGCCGGAGGAAGAAACAGGCAAAAATTCGGTTAGACCTTGGATAATAGATAAAATTAAGCTTTGTGCTAGATCCATACGAGATTGCCACGCTTCGCTCGCAATGACGTAATACTAACGTTTGGGGGATTGCTTTTGGCGACGGGCTTTACCACCAGTGCCAATCATTCGCCTTTCTCTGACTCGAGAATCAACCGTCAACAAACTGAATTGGCGTAAAAGAGGAGTGTTGGCGACCTTATCAATTTTTTGAAGACAGCGGGAAATTGCTAGGGACAAAGCTTCACTTTGACCGCTTTTACCACCGCCGACAACTTTGGCAATAAAGTGATATTTACCAACGGTGTTGGTGGCCGTAAAGGGTAGAAGACAAACATTTTCCTGCCTTAAACTGGCAAAATATTTAGCAATAGGAAGAGTATTGACAGTGGAATCACCGTCTTTGGAAAATAATTTTACTGTGGCGACGGCTGACTTGCGACGACCGTAAGCATAAGTGTATCTATTAGCAGTTGTTTTAGATGAAGCGACCATAGTTTATTTTTTGTCTTGACTAATAAAGTTACTGGTAAAAGGGTGCTGGCTTGAGGCAAAGATTTTAAGACGAGCCATGCGCAGGTGACGAAGACGATTTTTGGGGATCATGCCGGCAACAGCGTTTTTAATAACCAAAGTTGAATCTTTGGCCATTAACTGCTTAAGACTAAGGCTTTTTAAACCACCGGGAAATCCCGAATATGAATTGTAAATCTTGGAATTTAATTTGTCGCCAGTAACTCTGATTTTATCAGTATTGATAACCACAACGAAATCACCGGAATCTTGATGATAAGAAAAACCGGGGAGGCCTTTGCCAATAAGCAGGCCGGCAATTTTAGTGGAAATACGGCCAAGAGTTAGACCGGCGACATCAATAAGATGCCATTGTCTTTTTTGAAATTCTTTAGTGATGGGGGTTTGATAGTGGGTCATTATTTTTTGATAGCCTTCTTGGCTGGAACTTTCACTTTTTTAACTTCTTTTACTACTTTTTCAACTTTTTTGACTTTCTCAACTTTTTCGGCTTTTTTAATTTTGGCAGGGGCGATGACGACGGGTTTGACTAATTCTTTGGCTAAAGAAAGTTCGACCATTAAAGAATTATCACCCTGACGAAAGCCAATGGGAGCGATTCTAGTAAAATTGGAAGTGACACCTTCAAAAGCCAGTTTGACTTGAGAATAGATAGTGGCAACAACTGATCTGTCGGCAAAATGACGATGGAGACTACGCTGGGCTGACATGGCCGAAGACTTAACAATTTCATTGACAAGCTTCTCAATTAAGGGAACAACAGCTTTGGCTTTAGCCTTAGTGGTGACAATTTTACCGTGAGTTAGGACGGATTTAGCCAGAGAGCGAAAGAGTGTCTTGCGCTGTAGAAAATTTCTACCTAATTTTTTGCCAGCAATTCGGTGTCTCATGAGAGATTATTTCCAATTGAATCCCCTTTCGGAGAGCCAAGCATCAATAATTTTTAACGATTTTTCGCCGACGTTTTTAGCTTTGCTTACTTCGGAACGACTACCCTTAATTAAAGAATCAATGGTAGCGTAACCAGCTTTTTTGAGAGCGTTGGTGACCCGAAGGGGCAATTCTATTTCTTCGACGGAAATGTCACTACCCGGGATAACCGGCATGGAAGAAAGAGTAATAACTTCTTCTTCAAAATCTTTGGGGTCGATAATTTGGCTCAAAGAACGGATGAGGTCTTTGGCGGCAGTCTTAATGGCAGTTAAAGGATCAATGGAACCATCGGTCCAAACTTCCATGGTTAACTTGTCGTAGTCGGATTTTTTACCTAAACGAGTTGGCTCGACAAGGTAATTGGCTTTAAGGATGGGAGTAAAAGTGGCATCGAGGATTATTTCACCGACAATATCGGTTTTTTGCTCCTTGGCCATGGTATAACCGACACCTTTCTCAACGGTGATACTAGCCTTGAAGACAGATTTGGCTGAAATAGTGGCAATAATCTGGTCGGGGTTAGTGACCTTGCAAAGATCATTACCGGCAATATCGGCAGCCGTAACAATGCCTGGGCCTTTCTTGGAGATTTCCAGATCAATTGGCTCCTCACTGGCGTAGGCGAATTTAACTTTCTTAAGATTAAGGGAAACTTCAACTAAATCTTCCTTAATACCAGGAAGAGTGGTGAAAAGATGATTGGCGCCGTCAAAACGGACGCGGGTGATGGCAGCACCAGGAATGGTGATGAGCAAAACCCGGCGAAGACTATTGCCGATAGTATGACCGAAACCGCCGACAAGCGGATAAAACTCAAACTTACCGTAGGTGTCGGTAGATTTGACTGTTTTGATATGGAATTTGCTAGTGTCAATCATATTTTTTATCTTGAATAATATTCAATAATTAAGTTAACATCGAAAGTGAAGTTAAAGGACTCCGGATCGGGCTCTCCGGTAAGAGTAACAGTGAAGTTGGACCTGTTGACATCCAACCAACTGGGAAAAGAAAAGTCTTTGTCTGATAAACGAAGATTGTCCTTGGTTCTTTCTAAGGCAGAGGAAGAAAGAGAAATAATATCACCGATTTTAGTGCTATAGGAAGAAATGTTGAGCGGTTTACCGTTGATGAGAATCTGACGATGGCTGACAAGCTGTTTGGCTTGAGAGCGGGATTGGGCCAGGCCGGAGACATAAACGATATTGTCCAGTCTTTTTTCCAAAAGAGACATAAGATTGTCACCGACTTGACCTTTAAGCTTTTTAGCTTTGGTGTAATAATTTTTGAATTGGGTTTCCAAAACGCCGTAAGTCCGCTTGGCTTTTTGTTTGGCCCGAAGCTGGAGACCGTAATCAGAGGGTTTTTTACTACGTTTAAGACCGTGCATACCGGGAGGAACAGCACCTTTCTTCTCGACAGGACATTTGGAAGAATAGCAACGAGCTCCTTTTAAATAAAGCTTGAGACCTTCAGCCCGACAGAGTCGGCATTTTGAATCGACGGTAATTCTAGCCATAATTAAACACGACGAGCCTTGGGAGGCCGAGGACCATTGTGGGGGATGGGGGTAATGTCGGCGATTTGCTCGATATCGAAATCACGCTTGGTCCTTAGCGACCTTAAAGCGGCATCACGACCGGTTCCCGGCCCCTTAATGTAAACCGATAATTTTTTGATACCAAATTTTTTGGCTTCTTCTAAAACTTTGTCGATGGCAGTGCCAGCGGCAAAAGGAGTAGAACGGCGAGCACCTTTAAAACCACAACTACCAGCGCTGGCCCAAACGAGAGAATTACCCTTAGGATCGGTAATTGAAGCAATGGTATTGTTGAAGCTGGTGTGAATATAGAGACGACCTTCGGCAAAATTTTTGGTAATTTTCTTTTTGGAAACGGTTTTGATGGCGATTGGCTTTTCAGTTTTCATAAGTGAGTTTATTTATTTTTGGCGGCAGCGGCGGCATTTTGTTGTGTTTCAATCTTTGCCCATGCTTCCTTAGTAAGAGAGCCAACAGTTTTCTTCTTACCCTTACGGGTGCGGGAATTGGACTTAGTTCTCTGGCCACGAACGGGCAAACCGACGATATGACGGATGCCACGGTAACATTTAATAGCTTTTAGACGATCAATGTTCTCTCTAATGTCTTTTTTAAGGTCTCCTTCGACGGAAAAAGACTCGAGGGCCTTCATCAGATTACCAACATCATCGCGGGAGAGGTCTTTAATTCTAGTATTAAGATCAATATTGGCTTTTTTAGCCAAGCTAAGAACTTTTTTAGGGCCGATGCCAAAAAAGCGAGTTAAACCAACTTGAGCTCTTTCGTTGTCGGGAATTTCAACACCTGATATTCTCATAATTATCCCTGTTTTTGGGTATGTTTTTTAATAGAACAAACAATCCGGCGAATACCCCGACGAATGACAACTTTACAATTTTTACACCGAGGTTTGACACTAGATTGGACTTTCATAGGAAATGACTTGGCTATTGTAACCTAAAATATGGCTAATAGCAAAGGGCAAATTTGCCTAATTTTTAATTTGAAATTTTTAATTTTTAATCAATTTTTAATATCAAATTTTAAATTATCCCCGGTAGACAATTCGACCTTTGTCACCGTCGGGGGAAAGGACGAGGGTGACGGCGTCGCCAGCCAGGCAGCGGATGTGATGAAGGCGCAACTTTCCGGCCAAATGGCAAACAATTAACTTCTTGTCTTCCAGCTCAACCCGAAAAAGCTGGTTTGACAGGACTTCAGTAACAGTACCCCGAACAGTTGGTTCTTTCATTTATTGGTTTAGTTTTTGTTAATAGTTAATAATTTTAATTTAGGATAAATTTACGTATCTTAATACCTCGTAACTTTTTGTACCTTTTTTGATTTCATCCAAAAAACCGTCAATTTCATCTTGATTTAGACCATTAGTATGTTCTTTTAGGGCGACTCTTTTTTTATCGACAAAGCTGGTAACATCAAAACAGATTGCGTCTGGGTGAGTGTATGAATCAGAAAATAAATACTCTGAAACATAGCAAGGTTTTAGATTCTTTATTTTAAATTGTTCAGGAAAGAAGGCTCTGTCTCGACAATAAGGATAAGTGGCATCTAATAAAATCTCGGCGGTATGCCGGTGATCGCGGTGATTGACCCAACCAACCGATTTTGAGTACCAATTAATAATCTCTTCGGGGTTGTGGGTAATAATTATATCGGGCTGAAATTGGCGCAGATGATAAACCACTTTTTTAATGGCATCAAGGTTAGTTTCCAATTCTCCATCGGGAATGTCTAAATTAAAAATTTCGTTAGATGAGACACCGAGTTGTTTGCCGGCATTGATTTGTTCGTTTTTGCGGATTTCGGCAAATTCTTTTTCCGAAATATCGTTCCTCTCTCGAACACCTTTGCCACCATTAGTCATCGACAGAAGGCGAACTTTTTTCTTATCTGATATCAATCTTGCAACCAAACCGCCACAAATAATCTCGTTGTCATCGGGATGAGCTAAGACCACGAGTATTCTCTTTTTATTTTTAAATATTTTTTGATATGAATCGGTTATCTTCATAAATTAACTTAACAACTTTGCCATATGTATATCATCTTTGATTATTTTTGTCACAGAAAAACCATGTTTTTCGTATAACTTATGGGCAACTTTGAGTTTGGGATCGGTGATTAAGACTATTTTTTGATATTTTTTGTCTTGGCAAAAATTAATAATTTTAGTTAATAATCTATTTCCCAAGCCACGGCCTCGATAATCAGATGCTAAAAACATTTTTTTAATCTCGGCAATTCCATTACCTTTATTTTTTATTCCGGCAGTTCCAATGATTTTATTACCATCAACAACAACATAGAAAATACTATTGTCGGCGGGGTTATAGAACTTGACCATGTCATCTAAATCAGAATCATATTGTGGTTCAATTTTCCAACCAAACTCAGAGAATATCTTAACCAAAAATTTCTTAATTAACGGTATTTCGGTGGCTTTGAATTGACGAATTGTTAAAACTGGCTTAACAACTTGGTAATGTAATTCCACCAGGCCGTTTTTTGTTTTTGTGTTTAGTATTTTAAGTTTACAGTCGACAAGGCTTTTTTTGATTATATTTTTACCGTTGCCAAAAATACAAGGAGAGACGGTTACGAAAATTTCATCAATTAAATTTTCTTGAAAAAATTGAGTAATGGTTTTTTGACCGCCAATTAGAAGGAGGTTTTTGTATTTTAAATTTGATAGATACTTAACCAGATCTCTTGGTGATTTATTCAAAAATAATGACTTATCGTCATTTTTTTGAGATAGTAATTTTTGATCGTGTGTTAAGACCACATTTAGGGCGTTTTTATAGGGGAATACTCCTTTGGCAAATCGATAAGTCCTTTTGCCCATAACAATCAGCCCGTTCTCTTTAATGTGGTTATTTAAAATATCCCAATCGTCGGCCCAGTTGGTGTCATCGCCAAATCTGGTGGTTAGGCCATTTAGGGAGGTGGTGAGATAGAGGCTAATTTTCATTTGTAAACTTTTTTGGAGCCGGAGTGGGGACCGAGGTTGAGAAGAAGAATAACTAATTTTTCTTTAGTAAAATTCCAAATTAAACGAATATCACCAGTTACCCGAGAGCTTCTAGCGGTGATACCCGAACCAAAATTAACCTTATGAGTTTTTAAACCAGCATAGTATGGATCTAATTTTAAAGTCTCGACGGTCTGGTAAATTTGTTTTCTAAGCAAGGGATTATTTTTAGTAAGTTTGGAAAATTTTTTCTCAAAAAGTGGAGTAGTAATTGCCTGATACATAACTAAAGTTTGTCGAAATACTTTTTGAACTCGGACATGGTTTTGAAGGTGTGATATCTACCCTCCCGAAATTCTTTAAGAGAGGCTTCAACTTCTTTTGAGGTTTTGGCATCTAAAACTTCGACCTCTTCAAATGGCTCGGGTTCTCTAAGATGGAGAAACGACATCATCCGAATGTACTCGGAAAAGGAGAAACCAGATTTTTTTGACCGTTCTAAAAGACGGGTATAGATAGGGTCAGGAAAACTAATTAATTTTTGGTGGACTTTGGTTGGTTGTGGATACATATATGGATTATATATGGTTTCTATATAGAGTCAATGGCTTTGCAAATGTCTTCAAAAATTGGTTCGATGGGGCGGTTGCCATTGACGTCAAATAATTTTCCCAGAGATCGGAAATAATCTTTAATGGGATTGACGGTTTCTAGATAAGACTGCTGGCGTTGTTTAACAGCTTCGGGAGTGTTATCGGTTCGGCCTTGATCCTGAAACTCGGCGCCCATTTTGGCTCGACGGGCAAGAATTTCTTCGAAAGTAACATCAAGATGAATAAGAAGAGAAAAAGATTTTTGGTTGGTTTTAAGATAATACTCGACAATTTTGCCTTGATTTAGGACCCGAGGGAAGCCATCGACAATAAAATTGTCGTTGTTTAATTTTTCTAAGTTGGGTGTTAATACGTCAAAAATTAAATCATCGGGAACCCACACACCTTGTTCAATAAAACTTTGGGCTTGTAAACCTAGTTTAGATTTTTGAGCAATTTCGTCACGCAAAAGCTGACCCATAGAGAGATGAGTAAGGCCGTATTTATCGGCAATAAGCTTGGCTTGAGTGGATTTACCACAACCGCTTGGTCCGATGATAAAAAGGTTTAATTTCATTCTTTGTTTGTTAATTTACAAATTTTATAAGCAATAGACTCTTTTATGTTGCATTTACTTTTCCCGTCATAAAGGCAATTGGTATATCTACTTTGACAACCATAAATAGGCCGATATTCACAGGTTGTGTCCCAAGGGTTTTTTTCGTATTCAGATTTAAGAACACAACCCTGTTCGCTACAGCTTGGCCTAACACACTCTGGATCAGTTTTACCTAAGTTGACAAATTGATAAGATACAAGAAGGTAAACAAGTAGAAAAATAATTAAAGTTGCGATTATATATAGGACTGGAGACGTTTTTGTCACTGTAAACTTTAATAAGTTATTTTGTCGTAATTGTAGGTTTGGACGACGTTCTCGATTTTACGGGTGATGTCGATGACGACGGAAACGACAATTAAAACACTAGTACCGCCGATAGTCAGAGTAGTGAGGCCGGTCATATTAGAAACTATTGAGGGAGTGACGGCGATAACACCAAGAAAAACAGCACCGACAGCAACCACCCGATTAATGAGATATTTGAGACGATTTTCAGTGGCTGACCCTGGGCGAATACCGGGGATGAATCCACCGGATTTACGGAGTTCGTCGGCAATATCTTTGGGCTTGAAGACGACAGAAGTGTAGAAAAAAGTAAAGGCAATGACTAAGAGAAAATAAAAGATGATATAGGGATAGCCACTGGTGCGGAAAACTCGGGAGATACCAAGAGCCAGATTAGCAATGGCAGTATTGGGAAGACGGCCAAGATATTGACCCAAAAGGCTGGGAATAGTGGCCAGAGAGACGGCGAAAATAATGGGCATAACACCAGAAGTATCAACTTTAATGGGAAGATAGGTGGTTTGACCTCTTTTGGCGTAATGGATAGGAACCCGCAAAATAGCCTCTTCAACCATAACAATACCTAAAACCATAAAGAAGGCGAGGGTTAAAAAGATGATTAAATTAAAACTAACTTGAGGATCAGAGAGGTCAGAAACGGAAAATGTTTGAAAAAGACTGATGGGCATACGGGCAATAATACCAGCAAAAATAAGAACGGAGATACCATTGCCGATACCATATTGGTTGATAAGTTCACCTAAGAAGATCATGACCATGGTGCCGGCAACCATACTCAAAACCAGAGCAACTAAAGTTAAGGGGGAAAGAGTACTAATAATGTTTTGAGAGTGAAGAATGCCATACATACCGATGGCTTGAAAAAGGGAGAGAGGGATAGTGGCAATTCTGGTGTATTGATTAATTTTGGCCCGGCCATACTCCCCTTCTTTGCTTAGCTCCTCCAATTTGGGAGAGACAAGGGTGAGAAGTTGCATCATAACCGAAGCATTAATATAGGGATTAAGACCAAGAGCGGCAATAGAAAAATTGGCCAGAGTGCCACCGGAAAAAATATCAAGAAGGGAGAGAAGCTGATTTTGACTGAAAAAACTTTTTAGGAGAGCCAGATTTACGCCGGGAACGGGGACATGGGCGATAAAACGAAAGAGGACAAGAATACCCAAAGTGTAGAGAATCTTTTTGCGTAAATGAGGGGTTTTGAGCCCTTCAATATAAATCTTGAGCGACTCTAAAATTCGGTTCATTAGTCAATCTTACCACCCGCAGCGATAATTTTGGTCTTAGCAGATTGGGAAACAGAAAAACCTTTAAAAGTGAGAGCTTTAGTTAGATTGCCAAAGCCAAGAATCTTGGCAGATTTTTGCCCCAAATCCTTGGGGGTGACAATGGCACCGGCTTTAGCAAAGAGAGCGTCGATGCGGGAGAGATTAAAAACAGAGAATTTTGACTGGGCAAGAAGACGATGTTTACCCCGCAAAAACGGAAGTCTTTTAATCCATGATTTTTTAATTTTGGTGCCGTCAAAAGTGATTTTGGTTTTACCTCTAACTTTGTCACCTTTAGCACCACGACCGGTGGTGTGGCCACCTTTACAGCTACCAATACCCCGACCACGACGTTTGGCGGACTTATCTTTAATGGGAGTTAGAGCAGAAAGGATGTTCATGACAACATTTGGAGGGCTTTGAAAGTTGCCCAAACATTAACTGATTTGTTTTTGGAGCCGATGATTTTGCTGGCAATATCTTTGATACCGGAATTCTCGACAACTGCCCGGACAGGACCGCCGGCGATTAAACCACTTCCCTTTTTACCGGGACGAATAAGAATTATGGCTCCTTTAAATTTGAGAGTGACTTCGGAGGGGATGGTGCCGTTAACAATTGGAACGGTAATTAAACATTTACGGGCTTTTTGAATACCTTTTTGGATGGCATCGGCAACACTTTTGGCTTTACCTAAACCAACGCCGACTCTAGTTTTGCGATCGCCGGAAACTACCAGAGCAGTGAAAGACATCTGGTTGCCACCTTTGGTTTTTTTGGTAACCTTTTTAATTTCGACAACTTTGTCGGAAAACTCTGATTCAACTTTTGGCGTGTATTCCATAGATTTAAAATTTCAGGCCAGCCTCACGGGCGCCTGTAGCTAATGATTTAACTCGACCGTGGTAACGGTATGAACCGCGGTCAAACTTAACTTTACGGATTTTTTTACTGATAGCCAATTTGGCAATCTGACGACCGACCTCTTGGGCCTGTTCTGATTTAGTGCCGGTGATTTTGGCTTTTTTGGTTTTAGTGGAAAAAGCGGTAATAACTTTGGCAGTTTTATCGTCGATAACTTGAGCAAAAATATGACGATGACTACGGAAAATAGAAAGACGAGGCAAGTCAGAGACCGCTTTCAACTTGGCGCGGACACGACGGAGACGACGAATAATGGGATTTTGATTAATCATATTAGTTTTTAGGCTTTGGCGGTTTTGCCGGCTTTAAGTTTAACAAATTCATTAAGGTAACGGATACCTTTGCCTTTATAAGGCTCGGGGGGCTTAGCTTTGCGGATGTTGCTGGCGACTTGGCCAACAATTTCCCGATTGCAACCAGTGAGAACAGCTTTAGTTTCTTCAGTAAGAACGGCAGTAACACCTTCGGGAAGCTTTATTTCAACCGGATGAATGAAACCGCAAGTAATAACTAATATATTTTCTTTAATAGCAAATTTGTAACCGGTGCCACGAATTTCCATTGATTTTTGCCAAGGAGTGACGACACCAGCCAGATGATTCTTTAAAATTGACCAAGTAGTGCCTAAATTAGCCCGGGTTTGACGATCGTCGCCCAAACGCCGAACACTAGCCTCCTGACCGTCGACCTTAACTTCAATTTTGGCCGGTAAAGGCATAACAAGCTTTCCCTTAGGACCAGTAATAGTGATAGTGAACTGGTCTTGAGTCACGGCGACTTCTGAGGGGATGGTAAGTGATTTTTTGGCTAAGCGGGACATAGTAAGTTAAAAAACTTCGGCAACTAATTCGCCGCCAATTTTTTGGGCAACGGCCTCTTTTTGGGAGAGAACTCCGGAGGAAGTAGAAACAATTATTAATGAATCGGGGGTTTTGCCCCAAGGAATTTCGCTGACACCGCCATAGATACGGCGACCGGGACGGGAAATTACTCTGACGGAAGAAATCCGGAGACCATTACCAATGGAATTGAGTTTAATGGAAATAGTTTTTTTGATTTCACCTTCAATGGAGAAGTCGGCAATATAATGATATTTCTTGAGCAGTTCCGCCAAGCTAACACGGAAACCGGAAAAAGGCGAAGTAGTTTTGCTGTTGCCAGCAAGATAGGCATTTTTTAGTCTAATGAGAAAATCGGTGGCGGGTGAGTTAATCATATTTATTTACCAACTGCTTCTTTTAATTCCGGGTAATACCCCTTGATTGGCTAAACGACGGAAGCAAAGGCGACAAAGACCAACGAGCCGAATATAGGCTCGGGGGCGACCACAAAGCTGACAACGGTTGTGATACTGAACCTTATATTTCAGTTTTTTGTGCTCACGAGCAATTTTTGCTTCTGTTGCCATAATTAATTGGTCTTCTGGAATGGAAGACCTAGGGCCGATAATAACATTTTTGAGTCGGTTTTTGAAGAAGAGGAAATGCTTAAGGTAACCTGAAGAGAGCGGATTTTATTGACTTTATCTAAATCAATTTCGGGAAAATAGGTTTGATCTTTGAGAGTTAGACTATAGTTGCCCTGATCATCGAAAGCATCGATAGGTAAGCCTTTAAAATCACGAAGACGAGGCAAAACGAGGTTAAAAAGATTGGTGATGAAGTTATACATCCGAACACCGCGAAGAGTTACTTTGTAGGCCAAGGGTTCGTTTTGGCGGAGTTTGAAGCTAGCAACGGCTTTTTTAGAACGACAAAGACGTGGTTTTTGCCCAGAAATTGCTTGAAGTTCAACTTCAGCGGCGGCCATAGCTTCCTGACTGTCGCGACTATCGGCAATACGATAATTGAGGACGACTTTATCGAGACGGGGCAAGGAGTTAATATTGGCCCTTTTAAGCTCGGCCTGGAGAGTTTTTTGAATTTCGGGAAGGTTTATGAGAGACATAGTTATTTGCTAACTGGACGAGTAATAATGGCTTTACAACGGCGACAAATACGGCTTTTTTGCTTGGAATCGTTGATCTGGTAGCCAACACGGGCGGGCTTTTGACAGCTGGGACAGATGAACATAACTTTTGAAACTAGAAGCGGACGTTCTTTTTCAACAATTGCCCCGGGGCGACCTTGAGCCGGTTTGATGTGTTTTTTAAAGAGATTGAGACCTTTGACGACAACTTTAAGAGACTTGGGGATGGCGCGAATAACTTCGCCACTGCGACCCTTATCTTTGCCAACAATAATGGAAACTTTATCACCTTTTAAGATCTTCATTTTGGATTAGTAAACCTCCTTGGCCATGGAGGCAATTTTATTAAAACCAGCATCTTTGATTTCTCTGGCAATCGGCCCAAAAATACGGGTGCCACGGGGATTGTTTTGAGTGTCGATAATAACACCGGCATTATCGGAAAAACGAATGTGAGAACCATCGGTTCGGCCAATTTCTTTTTTGGTGCGAACGATGACAACTTTAACTTTGTCTTTCTTTTTGACCATAGAATTGGGAAGGGCGTCTTTAACAACAGCAAGAACAGTGTCGCCGATACCGGACTGACGATGACGGAAGCCACGATAGAGATGCATTACCTGCAACCTTTTGGCACCACAGTTGTCGGCGGGAGTGATAAAAGATCTTAATTGAATCATAATTGAGGTGAGGAAGATTTGACAATGTTAATGATGGTGAAACGCTTGAGACGACTTAAAGGCCTAACTTCTCGGACTTTGACCGTGTCGCCGACCTTAGCGCCAAGATTGTTTTCGGAATAAATTTTCTTGTGTTTTTTAAGGATTTTTTTGTAAAGAGGATGGCGATATTTGTATTCGAGAGAAATAACGATGGTATTGGTCATTTTGTCGGAGACGACCTGGCCGGTAAAAGTTTTCATGATTTTGATTTTTGACCGATTAAGGTTTTAAAATAGGCAATTTGATAACCGATTTTTTTAAAGACTGAAGTGTCACGAAGTTGACCCTGATGAAAACCGATTCGGGCATCAGCTAATTTCTTTTGCTGTTCTTTGATATCGATCAAAAGGCTGGCAATCGACTTGTCTTTGGTGGCAATTTTATCAGATTTTTTCATAATCGGGGTTATTAAATTCTTTTAATGATTTTAGTTCTAACCGGTAACTTGGCGGCAGCCAGCCTCAAAGCCTCACGGGCTTCAGACTCTAAAACGCCGGAAACTTCAAACATAACTCGGCCTGGCTTAATAACGGAAACGTAGCCTTTAACATCACCTTTACCAGCACCAAGAGGAGAACCGGCACCTTTTTCAGTAAAGGGCTTATCGGGAAAAATACGAACCCACATCCGGCCATTTCTTTTGGTGGCATGAGTAATAGCTTTACGGGCAGATTCGATTTGATTGGCGCTAATCCAGCTACATTCGAGCGACTTTAGGCCAAATTCACCAAAGGAAACCTGATTACCGGCAGAAAGACCACGCATTCGGCCACGGAATTGTTTGCGATATTTGGTGCGACTTGGTTGTAACATAAATAAGTTATAAAGTTAAAAGTTTGTAAAGTTAAAAGTTAAGTTAAACACAGGTAAACTTTAACGCCGATGTAGCCGGAGCGGGTAAGAGAGGGGCAGTCGGCATAATCGATAAATGAGCGAATAGTGCTAAGTGGAACTTTACCTTGATAAAACTTTTCCCGACGACTAATTTCGGCGCCATTGATACGACCGCCTAAAACGATTTTAATACCCTTGGCACCTTCGGCCATGCATTTTTCCATGGCAGATAAAACTACTCGGCGATGAGGCATTCTTTTGGCCAACTGAAAAGCGATTTTCTCGGCAACTAATTTGGCTGATAAATCGGGATGTTTGAACTCTTCGACCTGAATTTCAATAGCCGGCTTACCCAACAACTTGGACTGGCTTTTTTGAACTTCGGTTTTGATTGTTTCCAACTCTTTACCACCACGACCGATGACTAAACCGGGGCGACTGACAATGAGGGTTAATTTGACTTTTTTAGCAGAACGGTTGATGCGGACAGCGACTATACCGGCACCAGAAAATTTTTTTTGGAGGTAGTCTCTAATTTTTTTATCTTCTAAAAGATAGAGACCATATTTAGCTTTTGAGGCATACCAAGAAGACTGCCATTCGTGATTGTTTTTGGTGGTTTCCAGACGGAAACCGATTGGATTAACTTTTTGTCCCATTAATTAGTTATAAAGTTAAAAGTTATAAAGTTTATCAAGTTAAAATAATTTTATTGCTGACTGGCTATTTTATCAGAAACGCCCGATAAAGTCAGAGAAAGGCGACTGTGCCTTTTTTGGATAACACCACGGGCAAAACGGGAGCCGTGGGATTTGTCCATCCGTTTAATTTTTAAACCTTCATCAACCTGAAAAGAATCAAATTTGAGACTTTCAGGAGTTAATTGATTGTTACTTTTAGCGGCGGCAACGGCATTTCTAACAAACTTCTCCAAAATTCTGGCTGATTTTGAGTTAGTGAATTTAAGAGAAATAAGAGCTTTGACTGGGGCCATCTTTTTGACAGTGGCAACCAGAGCCCTGATTTTTCGGGGAGAAATAGGAACGTTGGGATGAGAAAATTTTACAGTAGTCATGTTAGGTTTTTTCTAGAACTCTCTTAACGATACGCCCGTGGCCTTTGAAGGTTCGGGTGGGGGCAAATTCACCCAAATAATGGCCGACCATGTCTTCGGTAATATAAACGTTGACAAATTTACGGCCGGTGTGAATGGCAAAAGTATGACCGACAAACTCCGGAGCGATTTGAGAATGGCGAGAATAAGTAGTGATAACACCCGTTGGATCCTTGGTTATTTTTTCAATCAGGCGGGGGTCAACAAAAGGACCTTTTTTCGAGCTTCTTGACATAGATAAGTTATAAAGTTATAAAGTTAAAAGTTTATCAAGTTAAAAACTTAAAACTATTTCTTTCGACGTTGAACAATTAACTTGTTACTGCGGTTTTTGCGTTTGCGAGTTCGTTTACCCATGGCCGGCTTACCCCAAGGAGTCTTGGGATTCATACCAATGGAACTGCGACCTTCACCACCACCGTGGGGGTGGGAGTGAGGATTTTGAGCAACACCGCGGACACCGGGGCGAATACCTCGGTGGCGGGAGTCGCCGGCTTTAACTAATTTAGTGGTTGAGTGTTCGGCCTGACCTAACTGGCCGATGGTAGCTTGAGATTCGGAATTAAAAATCCTAATTTCACCGGATGGCAATTTAATGATGGCTTTCTTACCATCGACACTTTGAATAAAAGCGGAAGAACCGGCTGATTTAACAATTTGAGCCCCTTTGCCAACCTGAAGTTCTAGGCCGTGAATAGGTAAACCAACAGGAATATTTTTGAGAGGTAGACGATTGCCGTCTTTAATGGGAGCAGAAGGACTATTGACAACAGTGTCACCGATTTTTAGACCAACCGGAGCCAGGATATAACTTTTGGAACCATTAGTGTAAGACAAGAGAGCAATATCGACGGTGCGATTGGGGTCGTATTCGATGGCAATAACTTTGGCGGAAATATCGAGATATGGACGACGCCAATCGATCAGACGCAAAAAACGCTTGTGCTCACCACCGCGGTGACGGACGGAAATAGTGCCACTGGAGTCACGGCCAGAGGTTTTTTTCTTGATGGTGGCCAGTCGGCGAAGTAATTTCATATTATTTTTTGGGTTTGAATTGAAGTGAATCTATTTTATTTTTGGCACCGACAGTGATAATTGCCTTCTTTCGGTCGGACCGGACTATTTTACTACGATTCTTCCAATTAGTCTTTAATTTGCCACGAACAATGGTGGTGTTGATAGAAATTGGAGTAACAGCAAACTGATCTTTAAAAGCAACTCTAATTTCGGATTTTGAGGCACCTAAATCAACCCAAAAAGCATAAACACCAGAAGATTGGAGGGCAACTGATTTTTCGGTAATTATGGGAATCATTTTAATCATGGTTTACTTATCCGATTAACGGCTTTTTGAGAAAATATAAGAAACTTTTGACGAGAAACCTGGTAGGCATTTAGAGATTGAAGAGAAAGGAGATTAATGTCGGGGATGTTGCCGAAAGCCCGATTGAGATTTGGCAAAGAACGAGAAGTAATGATGGCAAACTTGGAACTTTTGGCTAATTTTTCGATAGCTTTTTCTAAGCCAGCGATAAAATTCCAGGCAACTTTGGTTTTGGGGGGCAAGGGAGAGAATTTGTCGATAACAATAATCCGGCCTTCCTTGGCAAAAGTAGTCAAAACAGACTTGAGAGCAGCTTTTGAAGCCTTTTTATTCATTTTTAGAGAATAGTTTTGTTTACCGGTGGGGCCATGAGCACTTCCACCACCAACAAAAAGAGGAGCTTTGGCAGTGCTATGACGGGCGCGACCGGTGCCTTTTTGAGCCCACATTTTTTTAGTGGTGCCGGCAACTTCACCTCGGTCTTTGACTTTAGCCCCAGACGAGCGCTGATTACTTAAGTAAACGCGCATGTATTGGGATAAAACCCGAGGAGAAACGGTGGCAGAAAAATAAGATAAAGGCAAAGTGGTAGTGCCGATTTTTTCTGATTGGAGGTTATAGAGATCAACTTTCATGGAAGTAAGGTTTACTGATAATAACCCAGGAATTAGGACACCCTGGGACGGAGCCAGAGACTAAAACTTGATTGGTTTCGGGAAAAAACTTGACAACTTTTAGACCAAGGGTGGAGATTTTTTTATTGCCGTAATGACCGGGCATTTTTTTACCCTTAAGAACTTTTCCCGGAGTTTGGGCGCCAATAGAACCGGGAGCCCGAACACGGTCGGATTGACCACCGGAAACCGGCTGGCGATGAAAGCCCCAGCGTTTGATAACACCGGCAAAACCACGACCTTTAGAAATTCCGGAAACAGAGACAGAATCGCCTTCACTAAAAACATCGGTGATGGCAACATTGGAACCAACTTCGGCTGATTTGGCAGAATCGGTTAGTTTAAATTCAATGAATCCAGATGGTTTGGATTCAACTTTAATCTTGGCCAGTTTGGCAGAAGTAGGGCGATCTAAACGGCGAGATTGACCAAAAGCAAACTGGAGAGCCTGATAACCATCTTTTTCCTCTGATTTAACTTGAGTAACGATGAGAGGATTAGCTTGGAGGCGAGTAACAACGAGACGACGGCCGGCATCGGTAAAGAGACTTTCCATGCCAACTTTTTTCGCGATGAAACCTGAAATCATAGTAAAATTACATCTTAATCTCGATTTCAACGCCGGAAGGCAAATCCAGATGTTGGAGACTGTCGATGGTTCTTAAACTAGTATTGGTGATATCAATTAATCTTTTGTGGGTAAAGATCTGGAAGTGTTCGCGGGCATTTTTGTCGGTGTGAGGGCTGGCAAGAACAGTGATTCTTTTCTTTTTGGTGGGTAAAGGAATGGGACCTTGAACTTGGGCACCAGCAGTAACGGCGGCTTCGATGATTTTGGCGGCGGCTTCGTCGATGACCCGAGAGTCAAACGATTTTAGCCGAATACGAATGCGATTACCTTTGGTCATATTATTTTAAAGAACGCCCCCCGAAAGCTTTCGGGGGGCTTTTAAAGCTTTATTACTATTCGATAACTTCAGAAATGGCACCAGCGCCAACTGTTAATCCACCCTCGCGGAGAGCGAAACGCTGACCTTTTTCGAGAGCGACTGGCTTAATAAGAGTGACAGTGACAGCGGCGTTGTCGCCGGGCATGACCATTTCCACACCTTCGGCCAGAGCGACATCACCGGTAACATCGGTAGTACCAATGAAAACCTGGGGACGATAGCCGGAGAAAACCGGAGTATGACGGCCACCTTCTTCTTTCTTAAGAAGGTAGATACTGGCTTTGAATTTGGTGTGAGGAGTAATGGTGCCGATTTTAGCCAAAACTTGGCCCCTTTCGATGTCTTCTTTTTCAACACCACGAAGAAGGATACCGACATTGTCGCCGGCTTGACCCTGATCGAGGGATTTGTGGAACATTTCCACACCGGTAACGACGGATTTCTTGGTGGGGCGAAGACCGACAATTTCGATTTCTTCGTTGACTTTAACAACTCCCCTTTCAATACGACCGGTGGCGACTGTGCCACGGCCCTTGATGGAGAAAACGTCTTCGACGGGCATCAAGAAGGGCTTTTCCAGATCACGTTTAGGATCAGGAATGAAATTGTCGAGAGCTTCCATCAATTTCTTGATAGATTCGACACCTTCTGGGTCGCCATTGAGAGCCTTGAGGGCACTTCCGCGAATAATAGGAGTTTCATCGCCGGGATAACCGTATTTCTTGAGAAGATCGCGGATTTCCATTTCGACCAGATCTAAGAATTCGGGATCGGTGACTAAATCAGTTTTATTTAAATAGACAACCAAGGAAGGAACGTTGACCTGTTGGGCCAAAAGGACGTGCTCCCGGGTTTGAGGCATGGGACCGTCGGGGGCGGAGACGACCAAAATACCACCGTCCATTTGGGCAGCACCGGTGATCATATTTTTGACGTAATCAGCGTGGCCCGGGCAGTCGATGTGAGCGTAGTGCCGTTTTTCAGTCTCATACTCTAAATGAGAAATAGCGATGGTAACGATTTTGGAAGCATCGCGAACGGTGCCACCTTTGGCGATATCAGCGTAAGATTTAGGATTGCCCTGAACTTTAGAAATTGCGGCGGAAAGGGTGGTTTTGCCGTGATCGACGTGACCGATTGTGCCAACATTAACGTGGGGTTTGGTTCTTTTGAAAGCGTCTGCCATTTTTTTGATTTTAAATACTAAATATTAATAAGGACAATACAAAGGTATTGTAGCTTAAAAAGCTTTAAGATTGTAGCAGTAGGTTTCCGAGTTTGCAATGGATAAATACGAATCTACGAATTTACGAAGATACGAATCTGGAAATAGAAAAATTTGGGGGTGGGTTAGTGGTTGATGTAGGCTAAAGTTGATTTTAATCAACCCCTTTGTGAATCGCCGGAGCCGTCTTTGGAAACTGAGTCCATTATTATTTTTACCTAATTATATTTTTTGAATTGTGCAGTAACGTCTCAGTATGGCTGATGTTGCCATGCTTTAAACTTAATTTATCAAAAGCATGGGCAATATGGAGTGAGCGAAGCACAAGCGAACCAGTCATACCGTGTTATACACCCCGAAGAGTGCAACGGGGTCGAGTACCGGAACGAAGTGAGGAATGGAGATGTAATAAAAAATTATTTAGATTTGGTTATCTGACAAACACTCTTATTACATAAAGCTTCTGTATAGCAAACTTGAGTACATATCATAGGAGTTGACTGTATTTCATCCTTAAAGTTTTTATTGATAGCAACAAAATCACAACATGTTCCCACGGATACCAAAATACAATCATCATCCGTACTACATCGATACACATTATTACCTAAATTCCAGCCAACAACCGGCACAAGAGAATCTGATTTTTTTTCTAATAATTTTGGTATATGAAAACCAGGAATAACGATTAACTGTCGGTCAATACTTAAAAAACAAATAAAAACTAGTGTGGTTAAGATTAAAAGAAATACAATCAACTTTTTCATAATTTTTTATTATGTCCGCTAATGTATCAGTATGGGCGAAGTCAGCAGTGGCGGGGGAACCCCATATGCTGTGTTGTACGATGTTGAAAAATTTTCTTCATTATTCAGCACTAGAAAAAAATTGCTTTAATTTCTGTGTCGCGGTTTCAACTTCTTTAATTTTGGTTTCGGTTTTCATGTTTTCTCTGGCATATTCCATAATTGGACGAACAGACTGAATTTTTCGACCAAACCTTTCTTCCATCCAATCAAAACGCGGAAACATCCAAACATGAAAATGGTGTGAGGTGTCTTCCTCTTGGACTATATAAATAACTTCAATGCCGAGAACTTGTCTTTGGGCTGAACGTAAGCGACACAAAAATTTTATGAAATCCCGTTGTTCATCTTCGGTAAATTCATCAATACTTTGAATGTGCCTTTTTGAGGAAACAATCACAAAACCGGGGATGGGGATTTCATAGTCTTGGTGGGCATCAAAATATTCCGACTTCACAATATTGCCCAAGTTAATTAAGCCTTTTTCGCGATCGCAACCAAGACAAGTAATTTTTTTTGTTTTTCCAGTTAGATCAGTTATGTTTTTTTCGGCCATGTTGTTGTGGTTAGACAAATTTTTCAATTTTGGACAACGTTTCAGTATGGGCGACCCCAGCAGTTGCGGGGCTTGAGTCGCCGACTGACATGCTTTATTTTACATCAGTCGAGACACCCATAGAGGAGGACAAGGACTTGGAGAAACGAATTGGGGCGAGAGTTCAAAAAATATTTTTCAACCTTCTTCTTTCTTTGAGTTGAGGGGGTGAGTTAAATTTGTTTTTCTTATTGGGCGGAGGGCAGAGGGGTAAGGGGTGAATGCCCGAAGGTCAAAATATCTTATTTATCCCCAGATGGTAAAGATTTTATAAGTTTGTCAAAATCAGATTCTATTTCCTGCGTTTTATTATATTCGTCGTATTCCCGAAATGCTTTTTGTTCCGCTTGGGCGTGAGAAATTGTGCCTTTTCCTTCAAGCACATCGTACTTATTAAATTCCAAAAAGTTATTCACTGATTCCGCCAGTTTTTCCATGGTGAGAGTGGTGCGATTTTCAATCAGTCTTTCAATATAATCGAAATAACCAACAATGCCTCGTTCCAGTTTTTTTATTTTATCCTCATTAAGATAATTTTTGGCAATAACCGTGTCGGATTTTAAAATTCTGCCTTTTGGTGAATTTTTCCAGGTTTTGAGTCCCATAAAAGGCTTTTGCTTGTTTGCCGTTTCATAAATAATTTCAGCAGCGGTTTTGCCAGTAATGGCAAAGTGAAATTTATTTTGAATCATGGCATAAAAATTTTTGGCAATTTCTGATGTGGGACTGTAATTGATACTGCATTCAGCAAAAATATCTGTAATTTGCTGATAAATTTTCCTCTCGCTGGCACGGATAGAACGAACTCTTTCTAGTAGCTCTATAAAATAATCTTTATCAAAGTATTTTCCATTTTTTAATCTTTCATCATCCATGGTAAAGCCCTTGATGATGTATTCTTTGAGTCTTTCTGTTGCCCAAATGCGGAATTGAGTGGCTTGGGATGAATTAACCCTATACCCAACGGAAATTATGGCATCAAGATTATAGAATTTTGTTTGATACTTTTTGCCATCAGTGGCAGTATATTCCAAAATGGAATGAACTGAATTTTCTTGCAATTCACCACTTTCGAAAATATTCTTTAAGTGTTTGGCAATGGCCGGCTGTTGCACGCCAAACAATTTAGCCATTTTGTCTTGTGTCAGCCAAATGTTTTCGTCATGAAAATAAATTTCCACTTTTACTTTACCGCTTGGAGCGGTATAAAGTAGAAATTCGGTCAGTTCATTTTTTACACTAATTTTGTGATTAACCTTGGGCATGTCGCTAGTAAAACTTGTCATTATCTTATCAAATTTAGTGTTAGGATGAATGCCCGAAGGCCTAAAACATTACCCTGATGTTGTGTTAAATTATAGTATTAGTGAAGGGTAAAGTAATTAGACCGGATGATAAAAAACATTAAAATAAAGGCTAGACCTCACAACTGGCCAAGAAGCGGGACAACTGGCATTAATGAATGGGCTTTGGTAGTAGTTGATATGCAAAATGATTATTGTACAAGGGGCTGTTATATGGATAAAGCCGGATTTAATCTTGAACCACTCAGAAAGCCAATTGAAAATATATCTTCAGTAATAAAGATGGCGCGAGAAAATGGATTGGAGGTAATCTTTACACGACACGGAGAAGTAAATACGGAGCAATTACCATCTACCGCCTCTTCAAAAAATACATTTTGCTGGGAAATTACAGAAGAATTAAAACCAACACCAGCCGAAAGAGTTTTTGACAAATCAACAACAAGCGCTTTTGTTTCCTCCTCAATAGATCAATATCTTAAACAACGAGGCATTAAATATCTAGCATTTTGTGGCAATACGATAGATTGTTGCGTACACTCAACACTTAGGTCAGCAAACGACTTAGGTTACAAATGTCTATTGCTTGAGGATTGTTGTGGGGCAATAAACGAAAGCTTGCACAAATGGTCAATCGAATCAATCATTGTAGAAAATGGTGTTTTTGGAGCAGTCACAAATTCCTCGGACTTTATCAAAAGCATAACTAGTTAGTTTCGGCTTTCTTTCCCCTCCCCTACCCTCAACCTTCTTCTTTCTTTGGATTATGGAGGGGGACTAGAGTTTTGGGTTGTTTTTGTTTTAATAGTTATTCAAAATACAATCAGCGTAGAGATTAGGCTTTTCCGTTTCGAAATATTTTTTTTCGTCTGGCATCCAAAGGGTTTGCCATTTTTCAGTGTTATCAATGCCGTCGGTGATTTTATCTCTTTCAACTCCCCTCTTGAAACCAACTTCAGGAGGACAATCTATCCATATCTTGTAATCGTAATATGGGGCTAATTGAGGATGAATGGCAAAAACACCTTCAATAATTACTAAACCGCCCATTTGAATAGTAGGACCAGCGACAAGCTTGTTGTTACGCCAGTCATAAATTTGATATGAGCAAGTTAAATTTTTGGACAAAGGAATTAATACCTCTTTTTCAATTCTGCTTCTGTTGGCTCGACCGAGACTGAGAGAATAAAAATCATCCATTTGGATAATAGTTGTGTTTGGAATGTTTGCTTGAATATGTTGAGCTAAAGTTGATTTACCGGAACCACCCAAGCCATCAATTCCGGCTATAAATGTTTGATTGTTACTTAATAAACTTTTGATTTTAGTGACAATTTCGTTTTTCTCCATTACTTTTTGGATTGGGATTCGATGTGAATCAATTTTCATAGAGGTTGAAAAATATTTTTTGAATTGTACCTAGTATTTTACTATGGACGAAGTTGAAGCGAAAAAATAGGGTGGGTCGGTTTGATAGAATGAATTTTATGGATATCATCAAAGAGGTGGGTAAATTAGGTTTTCCAAAAGATAGGTATGTGGTGGTGGGAAGCGGGCACTTGATCGCCTTGGGTTTAAAAGAAGGAAAAGATGTCGATATTTTGGTGGATCAAAAACTTTTTGATAAATGCATTAAAGAAGGTTGGGAAGTATTGCCTTGGACATATCCGGGTACTGAAGGCCAGATTTATCTTAGAAAAGGAGTAATTGAACTTTATTTAAATGTTAGTTGCGGTGATGCGCCCAACAGTGACGAGTTAATAAGGAGGGCAGTTTTTGTTAAAGGTATCCCCTTTGCCCACCTTGAAGATATTCTTAAACTTAAAAAGGAGTATTCAAAAACAAAGCCAAAGCATTTAAAGGATATTGAGCTGATAGAAAACTATTTGTCAAATCAAAAGGACTAGTCTTTAGTCTCCTTAAAGTGTTTTTGTTTGGTCTGTTTATCAAAAATAGCGGTTGATGAAATGCTTTTATCTCCTGTGCCAACTAGAAATTTTATTTGGAGATGTTTTGCGCGCTCTTTTTTTATCTTCCAATAAGAATCCGCTTTTTTGTGGGTGATTAGGTAGTCAGGACTTATATCATGGGCAACTTTGGAATACACCAATTCAGCATCGTAGGGATTTCTGTAATCTACAACCTCTTCAATCGCAAAAACAGCATCAACACATCTTAATTCAGAGATTACTTCCAGACGATGCTGAAGCTTGTTTATAGGCCTGTCTTTTCCTTTCGTTAGTGAGATAGTTTTATCGTTATCAAGGCCTATGACTAAAAAATCGATGTGCTTCTTTGCAAACTTAAAAAGGCGGATATGTTCGAAGTGCAAAACATCGAAACATCCAGTAATGAGACCCACCTTTTTACCCAACTTTTTTTGTTGTCTAACCTTTTTTGAAACTTGCTCTAGCGTGGAGATCATAGAAAAAATGGGCAATATTTTGGACAACGTGTCAGTATGGCTGATGTTGCCATGTTTTAAACTTATTTTATCAAAAGCATGAGCAATATGGGTTGAGCGATGGCACGAGCGAACCGCCTATACTGTGTTAGGCGAGGGTGAGCGAGAATGGTAAAATTTTTTCCTACTATTCGAGCGAAAGTGCAACGCCCCCAAGCGAAACAATGACGTAAGTCATAATGAGCGAAGCGTGACAAAAGCCAATTTATCTTTGAATTAATTTTGGCAATTTATTGATTTTCTTGTCTCCGAAATAATTTCCATTCTGATACAACACCCGTTCGACCGTCTGGACCATGGTGGTCACGTCCCCCAAGTTGAATACCACCTATAAATTCACCATCTTTATACACGTCGTAACCACAGTAACCTCTGGAAGTTTGTTGCGGTTCGTTTCCTTTCACTTGGATTTCAACACCCTCACCGAATTGTGACTTTAGGTAATGGTTAACGTCGTCTGGGATTTCAAAAACCCAATGATTATCTTTATCAAACGAATATTTTGGGTCACAAATTCTGGGAACACCTTCACCATTGGCAGTGCCGGAAACGAACCGCTGTTGTCCCTGCTGTGATCCATGATTACTTTCAAAATCGTCCATAATTTCACCTCCTTTTAATAACTAATTGCCAAAATTATATCAAATTGGCTTTTGTCATGTTGCCTAACGTTTCAGTATGGCTGATGTCTCGCCGATGCCTTGGTTTATTTTACCAATAATTTTCGGCGAGATATGGGTGAGCCCGCAGCGGCGAGGGAACCAGCTATACTGAGTTAGGCGAGGGTGAGCGAGGATGATAAAATTTATCTAATCGTCTGAGCGAAAGTGCAACGCCCCCAAGCGAGGAAAAATGAAACTTGACGAGCGTAGCGTAATAAAAGCTAGTTCATCCTTGATTTCCAATTTTGGCAATTAAGGATCCCACCTTACCCCTTATTCCTTCGTGTAAATGGCGGCCATTAAAGTTCCCTTATCGTATCCCAATTGCCTTGGAGCATCTACAGAATTAGCGACAACTCCATAGCCGTCTACAATATTATCGGTCTCTAGCCTTACGTTAGGACCATAGTGAGTCCGGGCTTTCTCAAGGATTTCATCCATGGAAGTCCCCGATATATTAGATCTATATCTTTCGCCTTCTTGGGCAAAACCTCCTCTCAAATTAGCTAATTCTTCCTCGGATTTAATTCGCGTATAACTTTCCATAATTTAACCTCGTTTAACAAATTAATTGCCAAAATTATATCAAATTAGCTTTTATTATGTTGCCTAACGTATCAGTATGGGCGAAGTCGCCGACTGATATGCTTTATTTTACATCAGTCGAAGCGACTTGGGAGAACGAATGCAATGAATGGATCGCCCATACTGTGTTAGACGAGGGTGAGCGAGG
>JBAYIT010000002.1:0-335014 GCA_041665485.1 Candidatus Shapirobacteria bacterium | reverse complement strand
ATAGTGGTGTTTCTTATCTGAAAGATACGGTAAAGTACTGTGGTGTAAGAGGAGCCAAGTTAGATGACGGTGTTCCTTGTGATTTGTTTTTAAGTGATGTTACTTGTAGTCAATGTAAAAATGATTCTCATTGGTCCGGGGGCACGAAGTATTGTGGACCGGCGACAAAGATTAAAGATGGAGATAAATGTGAACCTTTTGGTGTTACTGCAAAGAGCTGTGCTTATTGCGAAAGTGGAGAATCTCATCCTCGCTTTATGGATGTGTATTGTGGACCGGTACCAAAGATTAAAATCGGAGATAAATGTTCTGCTGGGCCTTCAACCGGCCTACTTGCTGTAGCAGATAGCTGTGATTTTTGTGAAGGTGGTGAGTCTCATGCTAGGTTTATGGATAAATACTGTGGACCAACACCAAAAATTAAAACCGGAGAGAGATGTTCTGCTGGGCCTTCAACCGGCCTACTTGCTGTAGCAGATAGCTGTGATTTTTGTGAGGACGGTAAGTCGTATTCTAAAGAGACTGTAAAATATTGCGGGGAAAGGGGAGCCAAATTAGATGACGGTGTTCCTTGTGATTTAGCTTTAAGTGACGTGACTTGTAGCCAGTGTAAAAACGGGTTTCATTGGGGAGGAATTGGCAATGTTACGAAGTATTGTGGGCCTGACAATAGTAGTGACTTAGGTCCGTGCAAGGGAGGGGTGTGTAAGAGTATTTGCAATACAACGGATACACCGACAGGGGATAAATGTAGTAGCCAGACTGTTCTTAGTGGCCGTTGTTGTGTATCATCGGAGCCAACACCTGATCCAAGAGATATGTGTGGAAAATGGAGGAGTGATAGTTGTTCTGGAGCGACGTGTTCTAATGGTGCTTCTTGTATAAACAATCATGCCAATGGTAGTCCTTGTTCTTGTGGAGTAGAGCCAACACCTGATCCAAGAGATATGTGTGGTAAATGGAGGAGTGATAGTTGTTCTGGAGCGACGTGTTCTAATGGTGCTTCTTGTATAAACAATCATGCCAATGGTAGTCCTTGTTCTTGTGGAGTAGAGCCAACTCCGATTGCTTCAGGATGTTACTGCCTTCAGGGTTGTGAAAATAAAGATAGTTGTCATATAGGGACGCCGATGACGGGGGCAATGGATTGTCCAATGGCGAGTTGTAGCGGAACTACGCCGGTGACGACTCCGGGGACTACTCCTGGCACAACTCCAAATACAACTCCGGGTACTACGCCAGGGACGACTCCACAGACGACACCAAGCAATCCGCCGAGCACAACGGTGCCGGGACCAGGGCCAGGTAGCTCTTGTGACTACACTTCATTACAGCTGAGAGTTCAGAGAAGTGTGACGGAAGCCTGGACTAAAAGCTTGACGATTGCGGAAAATGAAACGATTAATGTTGGTTGTATGTTTAATAACAGTGGCCAGTTGGCGGATCAGAATAAAGTTAGAATGATGGCTCGATACAGTGATGGAACAGAAGCAGAAGTCGGCAAAAGTATTGTTTCGGCTTGGAAACCGGCAAAATCGGGAAGGGTTGACCTTCGCTGTGAGTCAACTGTCTCTAATTGCCCGTTAACATCTGGTGGAGATGGGACAACTTTGATAGTTACTGGCGGAAGTGCTTGCTATGAATGTCCGAGTAACTTTGAATGTTACAAGAAGGGGACTGACTATAAATGGTTTGTGGAAGGTTACACAATGACTGGCTATGAAAAAGTGACTGGGGAGACAGTGGCAGTAAAAGAGGCGCAGTGTACTACTGCCGGGGTGGCTAAACCGACATTTAAGGGCAAGGCTAAGGCCGATGCTAACTGCGATGGTTATGCCAATGGCTACGACTATTCGATTTGGAGGAAAGAGTATATTGATAAAGTAAAAAATAGTAGCCGGTGGGAAGCTGACTTCAGTTGTAAGGGCAATACTGATTATACTGATTACTCAATATGGAGGAGATCATCTATTGACCAACATAACGATAGATAGTTAATATGAATAATAAAAATATGAAAACTAAAAGATTGCCGATATGGATTTTTCCAATATTGATGTTGGTAATGATTGCTTTAGTAGCGATAATGCCCAAAAGTCAAGACACTAGAAGGGGAGCTTACTTTGCCGGGACAAGTTTGTTTTTGAATCCAGATAATGTGGGCGAGAAAGCAATAGGAGAAGAGTTTCCGGTACAGTTGATGGTACAGACACAGAATATGGTGGGAACATCAATTCCTGCTAAAGTTGACTTTGTGGAAACAACTTTGTGTTACGAGCCGACTAAGGTGTCGATTGAGGGTGATAGTTTGGCGGTTGGGAATACGGTGGCTGATTTATCGGGTTCGGCTGGTTTGTCGGTGGGAGTTTCCCTTCCGTCGATTGTGCTAGCGGATGTGGCGGTGGTTCAGAGTCAGAAATGTTTACACTTGGTTGTTAAGTCAGAAAGACCTAATGAAAGACTTGGTTCTGGTTTGGTTCATGTAGTAACAGTGAAATTTAAAGGTTTGATAGCGGGTAGTGGGACGATTTCTTTGCTTAAGGATGTGTCTAAAGTCGCTGGTTATAACCCGGAGGGAAGTGACTTGGCGATGGAGGTTGCTTCAGCAACGGGGACAAATTATGTGATTAAGGCTGGGGAGGCAGCAACGGTGTGGCCGGTATTGAATTATCGGGTGGCTTTTGCTGGAGTTAGACCAACCACGGAAACTGCTTGCGCTAACTGGCAATTGTCTGTTGTAGTTAAAAAAGGGGAACTAGCTAAAACCTACACTTCAACACCAGTAGCTGACGGCTCGGTAGCGGCAGTAGCCGGAGGACAATTAAGGGCCTTTAAAGGATCAGTTGAATTACGTGATTTTAATGAAGTTAGTGGAGTGGCGGTGTTTGTTAAAGGACCAAGACATTTGCAAACAAAGTATGGGGTTAATAACCAAACTGCCTTTTATAATCGGGCGGGAGGCGAGGTAACTTTAACGACAAGTAGTGCAACCAGCCCGGTTTATGACTGGACGGGTTATCCGATTATGGCCTGTGATATAGTTGGTGATTCAGCTACAACGGCTCCTAACGGCGTTTGTAATGCTAGTGATTACTCGGTGGTAAAGAAAGCCGCTTCAGAAACAAAAGTGGTGGCTGATGGCGGTAGCTTATTGGAAGATTTAGATGGAAACTGCAAGACGAATGTGGCTGATCTTAATCTTTTGATGCAAACGTTAAAAGAGAGACAGGAGCAACTATATTAAAAAATTTTCAATTTTCAATTTACAATTTACAATAAATTAAAAAAACATGGGGAACAAAAATTATCTCAAACTTATTATTCCGGTGGTGGCGGTGTTGGTGGTAGTGGAGAGTGTGGTGTTGGTAGGGAATTTGACTAATCGAAGCAAGGTGGAGGAGTCGATTTCCAACCAGCCGACAGTAACTTCTGTTGAGCCAACGAAAGCGGCGGCACCATTGATAATGGCAGTTAAATCAGACGGAGGGACGGTTAGGGTTGGCCAAACAGGCAAGGCTAGAGTAGAGTTATTACCGAGAGTTGCTAAGGCAGTTGATGGAGTTAGTCTTTACTTAAAATTTGATCCGACTTTAGTTAAGGTGTCGAATCTTGAGTTTAATGCCGATATGCCAAAGCCAATTGTGGGTAAAGTAAGTAAATCGGGTGACATGATAGTGGTTAATTATTTGATAGCAGCCAAGGATGGTTATGCGTTTTCCAAGGAGTTATCGGCTAATTTATTAACTTTCGACTATCAGCCATTAAAGACAGGAGAAGTTAGCTTTGATTTGCTGACTAGTAAAGAGTCGAAAGATTCTGCTACGATGATAGTAGAAAACGGCACTAGTTTAAGTTTGTCGTTTGAAACACAAAATTTAAGAATTAAAGTAGAAAAATAATGAGATTTATTTGGCTTTTTTTATGTTTGGTGGTAGTAAGTAGCTTGTTGCCTTCGAGAGTGTTGGCAGTGGGAAAATTGACTCTAACACCAAGCTCTGAAAGTAAGACGGTGGGATCTAATTTTGTGGTAACTGTCGGAGTAGATTCGGGGACTGATAAGGTAATTGGAATTGATTTGGTGGGAACTTTTGATGCGACGAAATTAGAGGTTGTGTCGATTGAAAAAGCCAGCGCTTTGGGTTTTGCTTATGATACAACGGCATTTACAACCAAAAAAGATAATACGACGGGAACTTTTGAAATGACTTTAACTCCGGCTTCGGAGAGTGCTTTGACAGGGTCAGTGGCGAAAGGGGATTTAGTGGTGATTACTTTTAAAGGTAAGGCGGTAGGTTCGGGGGCAGTCAATTTTAATTGTACGGCCAATTCGGTAAGGGAAACTAACATAATTAATGATTCGGCCCTGGATGTAGTTGATTGCGCTCAAAACCAAAGTGGTTTATATACGATCACGGCGGCGAGTAATGGCGATTCGACTCCAGCATCAACATCAACGCCGACTCCGACTCCAAAAACAACCGGAACCGTAACAAAAACAGAGTTGCCAAAAACAGGAGCAGTAGAAACAACTATTTTAGTAATGTTTTTAGGAATTACAAGTCTCTTTGGAGCGGTGTTGCTAAGATAGATGTCCGGAAAAGTGAGTATCAAAACAATTTTAGTTTTAGTGATTTTGCTTTTGGTTGGGGTATTGGGAGTGTTAGGAATGGACACAATGAGAACTTATTTGTCGGGAGCATCGGCGGATATGACTCCGTCGCAGGTGATGTCTAAAGTTGGAGAAGACGGTAAAAGTGCGACGATTTCCTGGACAACCCTTAAAGAAACTAAGGGTTATATTGAATATGGAACGACTCCGGCAAGTTTGTTGTTGAGATCAGAAATAGAGTCGGGGGCGCCGACCTTAAGCCATTCGGTAACAATCGAACCTTTGAAAGCAAATGTAAATTACTATTATCGTTTGAGAGCAGGTGATGAGAGTAAAGATAAAAATGAATGGGAAGTGTTTGACAATGGGGGTATACCTTATTCTTTTAATACTAAAACAGGCTCAGAAATAGCTGAACCGACGCCAACGGTGGCGTTAGTGACAACGGTCCCCCCCACAACGGTGACAACGGCACCTGCCAGTGGATCTGATGGTTGCCAGACGGGGATAGATTACAATAATGACGGGATAGTTAATTCAATTGACCTGATTACTTGCCGAACTCAAGGGGCGACAGGAGCTTCGGTGGCACCGACCTCGACGAGCGGTTGTAAAACTGATGTTGATTATGATGGAAATGGAACAATAAATAGCCTGGATAGAATAAAGTGTTTACAAGATGCCCAGCATTGAGGTAGAATCAGCCCATGCCGATAGTTGTAACAAAAAATAAAGGAGAATCTAAGGACGATATCATTGGTAAGTTCAGGCGCCTGTCGTTGGAGGAGGATATAACCGAGGAAGTGAGAAAGAGATCAGCCTATGTTAAGCCGTCGGAAGAAAGATATGCCCAAAAGAAGGTAATTATTTGGAGAGACAAGTGCCGACGTCGGTCTAAAAGCTCCCGAAAGTATGCTCAAAGATAAGATTAAAATCGAAGTAATTAGAGCTCTCAAAGCCGGGGAAGCGAATAGAGTTGAAGCATTGCGTTACTTAGTGGCCTTGATTGATAAGAAAGAATTACAGTTGCCACCGGGAAAAATGGGAGAGATAGAAGAAATTGGAGTATTGCAGAAAGAACTAAGAGATAAAAAAGAAAGCAGAGAGATGTTTCTGAAAGCCGGTCGGAATGACTTGGTGGAAAAGCTTGATGGAGAGATAGCTATTGTTTCGGAATACTTACCGAAGGCATTATCGGAGGTTGAATTAGAAGAGATAATTGACGAAGTGATTGGAGATAAAGGGAAAGATTTTGGTGTAGTAATGAGAGAAGTGTTGGTAAAAGTAGCAGGTAGGGCTGAAGGCGGGGTGGTGGCCGGAAAAGTTAGGACAAAAATCGGTGGCTAATGGAACTAAACTTCTTAATTAAAAATCATAGTCGGGGTAAAATCGATAAAATCGGATTTGAAAAAATTATAAAGCGGATTTTGGCAGATAAGGGAATTGGAGGAAAAATAGAAATAAGTCTATTGGTTTGTGGAGAGAGAACAGCTAAAAAATTAAACCAGGAATATCGAAAGATGAGTTATATTCCCCAGGTGTTGGGGTTTCCGATGTCAAAAGAGGTGGACATTGATGGTTGGTTGAGACTAGGTGATATTGTGGTTTGTTTTAAAAAATTAAAAGAAGAAATGAGAATTTATAAAAAAACAGAAGAACAGGTTTGGGAAGAGTGGCTAAGACATGGGGTTGAGAATCTTTTAAAATAAATTTTTAATTTTAAATTTTAAATTAAGATTTGATATTTGAGCTTTGATTTTTGAATTTTGATGAGTGATACATTAGAGAGTATTGTAAAGGAGGGGTGGGTTTGGTTAAATTGGGTTGATGTCTGTGTTTCATATTAAATATCGGCCACAAAAAATAGCGGAGTTAGATTCCCAAACAGCTAGAGAAACTTTAGCCAACTTTTTTAGAGGGACGCGGGAAATTCCCCGGGCTTTTCTTTTCTCCGGGCCGAAAGGATCCGGTAAAACTTCGGCAGCAAGGATTTTGGCTAAGGTAGTGAATTGTTTGTCGCCGGTTTTGGGCGACGCCTGCGGAGAGTGCAGTAATTGTTTGGAGATTGGTAAGCAGACAGTGGTAGATGTAATTGAAATCGATGCAGCCTCAAATAGGGGAATTGATGATGTTAGAAGCCTAAAAGATAGGGCCTATTTAGCTCCGACGAGTTTGAAATATAAGGTATTTATTATTGACGAGGTTCACATGATGACCAAGGAAGCCTTTAATGCTCTCTTGAAACTAATTGAGGAACCTCCACTACACACTTTTTTTGTGTTGTGTACAACCGATTGGGAAAAGATTCCAGAAACGGTGGTCTCGCGATTGGTGAGAGTGGAATTTAGACGAGGAACAGTGGCAGAAATGGTGTCATCGGCGAAAAAGGTGGTTGAAAGCGAGGGGTTGAAGGTAGACAACGAGGTTTTGGAGCTTTTAGCGGGGGTGGCCGACGGCAGTTTTCGGAATTTGCATCGACTGTTGAACGAGTTGGTTTTGGAGAAGGGTAAAACACTAAAAAAAGATGATGTAAACACTTTTTTGGAGCTCAGAGTAGGAGACTATTTGCCGGAGATGATGGCAAGCGATATGGTAAAAGGAGATTTGAAAATAGTTTTGAACAGATTGGAGAAGATGGCGGAAAAACAAGTTGATTTTGTCGGTTTTACCGGCCGTTTAATCGAGTACTTTCAAGCTTTGTTTCTGAAAGTGGTTGATGGAGAAAATGTGGATTGGACTATAGAAAGACTTGGTTTGTGGTTGCGACTGCTAATGGAGGCAAGTGATCGGGCTAAGGGGGTGGCAATTGGACAATTACCATTGGAATTGGCGGTGGTGGAGTTTATGAAGAAAGTTGAAAGTCAAAAGTTGAAAGTTGAAAGTAAAAAGGAAGAAGAAATTATTAAAGAAGAAAAACAAGAGACGATAGAGACAGTGGATAGCGTAGAGGTGGGGATGGAGCCGAAGGAGATTGTTGAGAAGTGGGGGGAGGTGTTGGCGGCGATCAAACCATACAATCATTCAATTGAGGCGTTTTTGAGGGCAACCAGACCAAAATCAATTTTGGGAAAGAAATTGGTAGTGGAAGTATTTTACCCTTTTCATAAAGAGAAACTTGAGGAACAAAGAAACCGGAAAGTGGTGGAGGAAGTATTAAGAAAGATAACCGGATCTGATTTAGAATTTAGCTGTGTTTTGGCAAAAAGTAAGATTGAACCACTGGTGGTTAGTAATAAAACGGCGATAACCGAAGTTGCTCCGGGCGATGATTATGAGGTGGCAAAACAGATATTTGGGTAATTGGTAACAATTGATAACTGGTAATTGGTAATTGGTAATTGGTAGAATACTTACTGGTTACAGATTACTAATTACTGATTACAAAACTATGTTTGATAAAGCAAAGATGGTGGCGCAAGCCTATAGATTAAAAAAAGCAATTGAGTCAGAGACAATTGAGATGGAAGAAAATGGAGTAAAAGTGAGTGTTACAGGAGATCAGAAGATAAAAACACTTTCGGTTAACGGAGCGGAAAATAAAATATTGGTGGAGGTAATTAACAAGGCAATGAAAAAAGCCCAAGAAACAGCGGCTAAGAGAATGAAGGAAATGGGAGGATTAGAGGGTTTGTTTTGAGATGAAGCTACCACTAGCCCTTGAAGAGTTAATTAGCCGGTTTGGCAGATTGCCGGGGATTGGGCCTAAAACGGCACAAAGATTGGCATTTTATATGATTTCGGCATCGGCTGATTATGTTAATGACTTTGCCAATAAGGTAAGAGAGGCAAAGGAAAAAGTTAGGTTTTGCCAAGAATGTTTTGGGGTGTCGGAGGGAGAGACATGCTCGATTTGTGGTGACGAGAAGAGACGAAAGAACCTAATTTGTGTAGTGGAACGGTCAACTGACGTGGTGGCATTGGAAGCGGTTGGAGGGTTTGAGGGTAGGTATCATGTTTTAGGAGGGTTGATTAACCCACTTGATCATATTGGGCCAGAGGATATCAAAATAGAGGAGTTGGTGGGACGATTGCAAAAATTAGGAGACGAAGAAATAGAGATAATTTTGGCCCTTAATCCGACAATGGAAGGCGAAGCAACGACACTTTATATTAAGAAAAAGTTAGAAAGTCCAAAAAGTCCAAAAAGTTTTAAAGTTACTAGGATAGGGAATGGCTTGCCGATGGGGGCGGATTTGGGGTTTGCCGATCAGGCAACGCTATCGAGAGCAATGGAGGGGAGGAGGGAAGTGTAAAAAATTTTTAATTTTAAATTTTTAATTTTTAATCAATTTTTAATTTTAAAATATGGTAAGCATTGCGAAGAGTGTTTTGAAGGGGTTGGGAAGTATTGGGGTGGAGACGGTGGAAAAAAGTGCTGAACATTTAGGTAAAATTGCTGAAACAATAATTACAGGACAGGAACTTTTGGGAGGGATTAAACCGATGGCTCAGGGAGAATACCAGAAAAAAGTAAGTGAGGATGAGTTAAGAAAGAAAGAAGAGATGAAAGAGATAAGAGATAAGATTGGAGGAGGAAGAAACGTGGAGGCAGAAATTGAAGAGATAAGAAAAGAGAAGGAAAAAGAGGAAGAGGAAAAAGAGAAGCAGTTTCTAGAGCAAATTAGACGGCAGAGAGAAGCGGAAATGGCCGAGAGACAAGCATTGTCGGGAGGTGAGTCGACCAATCCGGCTAAAAGAAAGAAGCAAAGAGGGAGTGCTCTGATGCCTCAAGGCAAGAAGAAACAGATGCAACCGACAATTGATCAACTAAGCCAGACGAGTGAATTTAAGGGAAAGGTGGATTAAAAGCAGATATTGACAGAGGAACGTACGTTGATGTACACTAAGTTATGATTGTAAAAACAATGACGGTAACGGAATTGAGAAAAGAGTTGTTTGATGTGGTGGCGGCGGCTAAAATTAACAAACAAATTACCAACATCATGTTGCATGGTGAGGTGGTGGCAGAGATTAGGCCAAAACAGACAAAGAAATTTGATTGGGAGAAATATGGGAAAGATATGGAAAGGGCGAGAAAATATTTGAATAGATTTGATTGGTCGGATGTAGAAAAAATCAGAGAGGAGTCAAAAGTTGACAGGTTCCCAAAATGGTAAATTTTGTTGTCGATACTTCTATTTTTATTGAATATATTCGCCGTGGGGAAATATTGCCAAGTTTAATCAAATGGGCAAGTAAGGGTGAGAGAAAGTTGGTGGTGCCGGTGGTGGTGGTTGGTGAACTATTGGCAGGTAAATCAATGAAAACGGAAAAGTTCCGGCGGGAATTAGTGTCAATGTTTAAGGGTATGGAAATCGTTGATATTAATGTTTCAATTGCGGCTAAATATGGGGAAATAAGGAGAAAAGAACAAGCCTTTGGCAACGATGCTTGGATTGCGGCCAGTTGCCTTGTCAAAAAAGCTAAACTGGCAACATTGAATAAAAAGCATTTTGAGAAGGTGAGGGGGTTGAAGATGTATAATGGAAAAGATGAAACTTTATAACACGGCGACGAGGACAAAAGAGGAATTTAAGCCAATAGTGGAGGGAAAAGTAGGGATTTATTCCTGCGGACCGACAGTATATTGGAATCAACATATTGGCCATATGTATGCCTACACTCAATGGGGGACATTGGTAAATTTTTTGAGATATATTGGTAACGAAGTAAACTGGGTAATGAACGTGACCGATGTTGGGCATTTGACATCTGATGCTGATACAGGTGAGGATAAAATGGAGAAAGGAGCTAAAAGAGAAGGACTTACGGTGTGGGAAATTGCTAGAAAATATGAAAGTCAATTTTTGGATAGTTTGGATAGATTTAATATTGTCCGGCCGGATGTGGTTTGCCGGGCGACGGAACATATTAGTGAGCAAATAGAACTTGCTAAAAGAATTGAAGCCAATGGATTTGCCTATATGACTAAAACAGGATTAGTGTTTGATACGGCTAAATTTATCGATTATGCTAAGTTTGCCAATTTAAAATTGGATGAAATGGATGCTGGAGCTAGGGTGGAGATAGATCAGGAGAAAAAAAACCCATGGGACTTTTTGTTGTGGGTGACTAATCAACCTAATCATATTATGAAGTGGGGTAGCCCTTGGGGTGAGGGCTTTCCGGGTTGGCATATTGAGTGCACGGCGATGTCAACAAAATATTTGGGAGAGACTTTTGATATTCATACAGGTGGGATTGAGCATATTGGGGTGCACCATACTAATGAAATTGCCCAAGGCTTTGGGTCTTTTGGTCATCAAACGGCTAATTATTGGCTTCACAATGCTTGGTTGGTAATGAAAGGTGGAGTGAAAATGAGCAAAAGTTTAGGGAATGGGTATACAGCAGAGCAGTTGGTGGAGATGGGGTATGATCCACTGGCGCATAAATATTTAGTGTTAACGTCGCATTATCGTAAGGGATTAGAATTTTCGTTAGAATCTTTAAAAGCCTCACAAACAGCTTTGTTTAAGTTAAGAGAGTTGGTGGCGGACTGGGAGGGTGGGGGAGAAGTAAATCAGGATTACAAAAAAGAGTTTGCAAGAAAAATTGGTGATGACTTGGCAACACCGGAGGCATTGGCGTTGGTGTGGAAATTAACAAAGGATGAAAAAATAAATGATAAAGACAAAAGGGCGACGATTTTGGATTTTGACCGAGTGTTGGGGTTAAAACTTGATAAAAAACAGGAAAAGGAAGAAATCCCTCCAGAGGTTTTGAAATTGACGGCTCTTCGGGAGAAAGCTAGAAGTGAGAAAAACTGGCCAGAGTCAGATAGAATAAGAGGGGAAATCAAAGACCTGGGCTGGGAGGTGGAGGATACTAGTAATGGATCGAAATTGAAAGCCGTTGTAAAATAGATTATACCGTGGTAAGCTAACTAGCATTAAATATGGCAGAGAAACAAAAATACGAAATTGTCTTGGTTTTTTCCCCCAAGGCCGGAGAAAAACCGGTGGAGGTGGTGGCCGAACAATTTAAAAAATTTGGTTGGAAAGACGGTAAGATGGAACATTTGGGAGTTAAACCTCTGGCTTACCCAATTGCCGACCAGAATAAAGGTGATTTTTGGATGTTTAAAGCTGAAGGAAAGGAAGATATCAATTTTTCCGAAATTAATTTATACTTAAACCGCAATACTGATATTATTCGTTATTTAGTATTAAAGAACTAACAAAAGGAAAACAATATGCCAAGCAGATGCTTAAACAAAGTAATGTTAATAGGGAATCTTACCCGCGATCCGGAGTTGAGGTATACACCCGGCGGGATGGCGGTAGTGAGCTTCGGAATGGCAACTAACCGAGTTTGGGTGACCAAACAAGGAGAAAGAAAAGAAGACGCTCAATTTCATCGAATTGTGGCTTGGAACAAGCTTGCCGAATTGTGCTCTCAGTTGTTGGGTAAGGGCAGGAGGGTTTACGTTGAAGGAAGAATCCAATATCGGGAATTTACCGATCAGGAAGGTCAGAGGAAACAGATTTCTGAAGTTGTTATTGATGATATGATGATTTTAGATAATAAAGGATTTGCTTCAAACAATAATAGAGAGGAACAAAATGTTGATTTGGCGGCTCCGGTGGAACCGAGTTTAGTGGCTGGGGGAGAAATTGGTGATATCACTATCCCTGACGATTTAGGCGAACCGATGCCATCAGTAGTGGAGCCGATAGCAGAAACTCCAACCGAAGAGGGAACAGGGGAGAAAAAACCAGAAGATAAAAGTGATGAAATGCCTTTTTAAAAAATATGGCCACAAAGAGATCGATTAAAGAAACCAATTTAGCCAGGAAAAGAGCTTTAGCTAAGTCTAAGGTTTGCTATTTTTGTGCGGAAAAGACAACTCCTTCGTGGACTGATTATGAAAAACTTGGAGAATATTTGTCGGGTAGGGCAAGAATAATTGGAAAAAACTATTCCGGAGTTTGTGCTAAGCATCAAAGACAAATAGCCAGGTCGATAAAACAGGCAAGGCATTTGGGCTTAATGCCGTTTACGACTAGAGCTTAGGGTATAATGGCTTTATGAAGTTGTCGGTTTTAGCTAAATGGGTGGTGGAGGTGCCGGATGGGGGCCGGGTTTTGGTAAAGGATGGTCAGAAGATTGAGCACGGGGAAACAATTGTCAAACTAAATGAACGGACCGATGTGGTGGATTCATCGGCGGTGGCTTTAGTGTGGAGATCCGGAGAAAAGGAAGATTGGTTACGAAAATGGGTTGGTAAGGAGATAACGGCAGGGGAGGAGTTAAGGAGCGGGGGCGGGTTTTGGAAACAGAGGAAGCCCTTGTTGGCAAGAGAGAATGCGGTGATTAAGGGAATTGATGAGTTTGGTAATTTGATTTATGAGATTAGGGGAAAAGAAATAGGGGTGGATTCGCCGGTTGATGGGGTGGTGAAGATACCGGAAAAGGGGAAGGTAGTAATCGAATTTAGGGCAGTTAAGATTGAGGGAGAAGGGGTGGGGTCGGATAAATCCTGGGGAACGATTGGTGGACAAAAAATAGTGGAAAAGTTATCTGACGTTTCGGCTGAGTTTGACGGAAGGGTGGTGTTGGTTTCAAAACTTGATCAATTACTAATTTTGAAAATGGAAGCAGTTGGAGTGGTGGGAGTGGTGGCCAAGGAAATAGTTGAAGAAATAGAGACTGATTTGCCTGTACTAAAAGTTAATAATAAAGATTGGATAAAGCTGGTGGAGGAATTTGAAAAAGACAAAATTTATCGTTGTTTACTTAATGCTACGGCAGGACGATTGTTGGTGGTAGAATCAAAAAGCAAATGAGAAGTTTAAGAAACTTATTAGTATTGATGGCGGTGGGGGCGGTGTTTTTTGCCGGTGGTTACAGATTAGGTGAGAAGCGGTTAGTTCCGGCGAATTCCTCAACAAACAACGTTTTAGATTTATCGCTAATGTGGCAGGTGAGGGACAGATTAAAGGAAATATATCTCGATAAAGAAAAAATAAAAGATAAGGAAATGACTTATGGAGCAATCGAGGGATTGGTGGCATCTTTGGATGATCCTTATACTGTTTTTTTGCCCCCGAAAGAAAATAAGTTATCGACTCAAGATTTGGCTGGTGAGTTTGGAGGAGTGGGGATAAGCCTTGGTTACAAGGACAAAAATTTGGCGGTAATGTCGCCATTACCAAAAACTCCAGCGGAAAAAGCGGGGCTTAGGGCAGGGGATTTAATTGTCAAAATTATAGACAAAAATAACAGTGTGGACAAAGACACGACAGGAATTTCATTGGATGAAGCGGTTAATTTGATTAGAGGTAAAATAGGGACAGAGGTTGTTTTGAAAATATATCGAGAAGGCAAGAATGAACCATTTGAGGTAACTTTGAAGCGAGAAAATATTGTAGTACCAAGCTTGGAGCTAGAAATGGTGACGAAAAATAATAAATCGGTGGCTTGGGTAAAACTCTATAAATTTTCGGAGAGGATTTATGAAGAATGGCCGACAGTGGTCGAAGAAATTAACGGAGAGAAGAATTTAGCCGGGGTGGTGTTGGATTTAAGAAATAATCCGGGAGGGTTTTTACAAGCCAGTGTGGTGGTAGCTTCGGACTTGCTTGAGAGTGGAGTGGTGGTGACCCAGGCGTCGAGCGGAGGAAAAGAAGAACAATATAAGGTTGATGAAACAAAAAGACAGTTAACTAAGCCAAAATTGGTGGTGCTTGTCAATGGCGGTTCGGCTTCAGCAGCAGAAATTTTGGCCGGAGCTTTGAAATATTACGGCCGGGGAAAGTTGGTTGGGGAGAAAACCTTTGGCAAGGGAACAGTGCAACAGCCGGAGGAGTTGCCTGACGGATCCGGGCTTCATGTGACGGTAGCTAAATGGTTGTTACCGGATGGGAAAAACATTCATGGAGTTGGGGTTGATCCGGATGTGGTGGTCAAATATGAGGCACCAAAGAATCCCGAAAGTAAGGTTGACAACCAATTTGACAAGGCGGTAGAGGAGCTACTAAAATAGTTTTTATGGAGACGAAGACGATTAGAAATTTTATTTTGGGATTGGTTTTGGGCGGAGTTTTGGTGGCTTTTGCGTTACGTGGGGCAGTAGTGGAGAAACCAATAACCAAGCCACTTGAAGTGGTTGATGAGGAGTCGGTGGTGACAAAGGTAGTGGAAGAGGCAACACCGAGTGTGGTGACAGTTTCTATTAGTAAAACAAATATTATTAATAATAATTTGTTCCCGGGCTTTGATATTTTTGGTGACTTTTTTGGCATGCAGATACCCAAACAGCAACAACAAGAACAGAAGATCGAGCAGGACATTGGAACGGGATTTGTGATAAGTAACGATGGGTTGATAGTGACTAATAAACACGTAGTTTCCGATACAACGGCCAAATATAAAGTAGTAATTGGTAAAGATGAAGTAGTGGAGGTTAAAGAGATTTATCGCGATCCGGAAAACGATTTGGCGATTTTGAGGGTGGATAAAAAAGGATTGACGCCAGTGAAGTTGGGAGATTCGGATAAACTAAAAGTAGGGCAAACGGTGATTGCGATTGGGACGGCCTTGGGAGAATTTCGGTCGACAGTGACTAAAGGGGTGATTTCTGGATTGGGGCGGGGGATAACGGCGGGGAATCCGTTTGAGGGGTCGGAAAAATTGGAGAATGTAATTCAAACCGATGCGGCGATAAATCCTGGTAATTCAGGCGGGCCATTATTTAATTCGGCAGGAGAGGTTATTGGAGTGAATGTGGCGGTGAGCCAGGGCGCCCAAAGCATTGGCTTTGCCCTGCCTATCAATTTGATTAGAGACTCGATTAATAACTTTAAAACTACCGGCGGATTTGAACGGCCGTATTTGGGGGTGTCGTACCAAATGATTACGAAACAAGCGGCGCTGTTAAACGAAGTCCCCGCCGGAGCTTATGTCCAGGCACTAACGGACAATGGGCCAGCGGCTAAAGCGGGGGTTAAAGTGGGGGATATAATTACGGAAATTGACGGGGTAAAATTGGTTGATAATAAGGATATATCGATTGTAAGTTTGATAAATAAGAAAAAAATTGGTGATGAGGTTACCATCAAACTCTGGCGAGACAAATCAGAGGTTAATTTGAGGGCGAGGTTGGAGAAGAGGGTATGAGAGCGGAAATCTTGATTGCTGATAAACCGTTATTTGTGGAGGAGGGGGATAGGTTGGGGCTGAAAGAGATAACTGATGGCTTGAGTGAATTAGGTGTTATTCTAGTTCGTGGGTCGGAGGCCCCCGTGGATTTAAGCGTTGAAGTCAGTGGGTCAGAAAGCGACGATGGGGTGTTTGTTGATGCGAATTCTGGAAAAGGTGGGTTTGATTATTATTCTGGAGATGGATCGCATACTCGCGTTTATGGCGAGGTAGAGATTTCTTTGGTGGCACGTGGGCAACATGTTGACTTTGTTGGTTTTAGTGTTGGGAATAAATCTAACGGTGAAACTGAGCCTGCGGTGATGGTGATTAGTCGGCGGGGTTGATGTAGTAGAATAATAATAATGAGAGCGAAAAAGATCAAGAAAAAAGGAAAGAAGATGTCTTTGATGGATTTTAGTACCATAAAGATAGTTGGAGATAAACCAATGGGATTAAGTGAGGACGACGAGATAATTTATGGTTAGGGTTGGGGAGGGGAGTTGAGGACGGTGAGTTCGAGGAGGAGGTCGACTAGGTCGCCGTCAAGGCAGTTTTTGAGATTAAAAGATTTGTCGATGCGATGGTCTTTGATTTGGTTGCGGGCGTAATTGTAGGTGCGGATTTTGTCGGAGCGAAGGGCTTGGCCAATTGAGCTTCGAGTGGAGGAGGCGCCGGAGTTTTTCTTGTCTTCTTCCATTTGCCACAATTTGGCTTTAAGTAAATTCATGGCAATTTCCCGATTTTGCTGTTGAGAGCGTTCTTGGCGGACGGAGAAGGTGATGCCGGTGGGTTTGTGAAGCAGACGGACGGCGGTGGAGACTTTATTAACGTTTTGGCCACCATGACCGCCGGCCCGGGAAGCGGTCATTTCCAGGTCATCGGGGTTGATGGTAATGTCGTTGCTGGTGACGTAGGGGAGAACCACCACCGCAGCGGTGGAGGTATGAATTCGGCCGTGTTTTTCAGTGACGGGAATACGTTGAACCCGGTGAGTGCCGGTTTCCCACTTGAGTTGTTCGTAGGCGTCAACGCCAGTTATTTTGACAACATCATCGTCGAGGAGGCTGGATTTCCAGCCAACTTTAGTGGCATAGCGGGTGTACATGTTCATCAGATCCTGAAGCCAGATTTGGGATTCTTCGCCACCGGGTCCGGGACGAAATTCGAGAACAGCAATATTAGGGTCAATAGTTGGCACGAATAAGTTTAAAGTTATAAAGTTAAAAGTTAAAAGCGAAGGAAGCTATTTATCTTTACTTTTTTTAGTGGCAGATTTGCGAGTGGATTTTTTGACAAAAGAAGCGCCTTGGGCTTGTTTTTCGCGGAACCTGTCAATTCTTCCTTTGATGTCAACAAACTTTTGCTGGCCAGTGAAGAAGGGGTGACATTTTGAACAAACTTCGACTTCGATTTTTTCCAGAGTCGAACCGGTGGTGAATTTGTTGCCACAGGCACAAGTGACCTGACAATTGTCGTAATATTTGGGATGAGTGTTAGCTTTCATAGGGAGGATTATAACAAAAATCGAATCAAGAAATAAGAGCTAAGAATCAAGATAGAAAAATACATAATTTGTGCACTAATTATTGACAATACAAAAATTATGTATTATGATGATTTTATGACATACTTAGTTTCGGTTTCAAGTAGAAAATTAGCCTATTTTCCTGAAATTTTATTAAAGAAGTTGAAAGTAAAAAGTCCGGGCAAAATGAGGATTGTTGAGGAAAACGGAAAATTTGTAATACAACCGATTAAGGATATTATGGAATTTGCCGGAAAATCGAAAATAAAGGCGCCAGCTGATTTTGATTTTAGAAAATACATGGAAGAAAACTACGATAGAGTATGAGGTATTATGTCGATACGAATATTTTAGCGAGATTGTATGAGGGGGTTGGTGAGACAAAAAGTTTGGTTAATTTTTTGAGACAGGGGGTTGATGAGGTATTGATCCCCGCTGTAGTGGTGGAAGAAATGGTTTGGCTTATGAGTAGGTTTTACAAGTCGTCGAAGAAAGAGATTATTGAGTTTCAGAGATCGGTAACAACTTTGGGAGAGATAGTATATGAATATAATATGGAAGACGCCTTGAATTTATTTGAAAAGGTCAAGGCAAAATTTAACGATTGTGTGATTTGGTCGGTGATGGGTGGAGACGGGGTGGTTGTTTCCTACGACAAGGAGTTTGACAAGTTGCCGGGAATTAAGAGAGTTGAACCAAGAGACTTGATAAATTGAGCTGTTTTTGTTCACCAGTGATCATATTTTTGAGAGTAATGGTGTTGTTTTTTAACTCGTCGGGGCCGAGAACGGCGACGTAGGGGATATTTTTGTCAGAAGCATATTTAAATTGTTTGCTAAGTTTCTCTGGAGTAGGGTAGAGGAGAGTGTTGATATTGCTTTGGCGAAGCTCGTTGGCGAGTTTAATGCTTTCGGTTTGAGTGTCGGGAGAAAAGACGGTGACTAGGACTTTGGTGTTGGTTTTGGAGTTTGGAAGAAGGCTAAACTGTTCCATTGCTTCGATGGTACGGTCAAACCCAAGGCCAAAACCAGTGGCGGCGATGTCTAGCCCGGAAATCTTTTTGGCAACACTGTCAAATCTTTCACCGCCGAGAACTGACCCGCTGACAAAGCCTGGTATTTTTACTTCCCAAATTGGTCCGTTTGAATAGGAGAATGATCTGGCCAGGGTTGGTTCGAAAGAAAACCAGTTTTCGTCGATATTACTGTCTTTTAGATATTTGAGGATATATTCGATATTATTGTTTGGTTTTAGGTTGGTTGCTTGGTTTAGATACTTTACTGCTTCATTTTTGTCAATTCCTTTTTTAACCATCTCTTCAATTACTGATTTTTCGCCGATTTTTTCCAGTTTATCTATGGCGATTATGGCTTCATAAGGTAGATTTTTTAGTAAATCTCTGTCGCTGACAAATACTTTGGCTTGGGGAAAGCCAAGTTCTTTGTAGATGGATATGGCTAAGGCGATAACTTCGGCGTCAGCGCTGATATCTTTAACTCCAAAAATGTCGGCGTCGCATTGAACAAATTCGCGATACCTTCCCTTTTGAGGTTTTTCGGCACGGAAGGCCGACTGTATTTGGTAACGTTTGAAGGGAAAGGCGATTTCATTGGCAAATCTGGCAACAACTCGGGCAGTTGGCACTGATTGGTCGTATCTTAAGGCTACTTTTCTGCCACCGTTGTCTTCAAATTTAAAGAACATGTTTTCACCTTCACCAATTTGATTTTCAAAAATTTCCAATGGTTCAAGAGTGGGAGTTTCAAGAGGTTCGTAACCCCATTTCTCAAAAATTTGCGATAGTTTATTTCTGAGCCATTGTCTTTTGCTGGCTTCTATAGGTAAAAAATCTCGAAAACCCCGTAATGGCTGTGATTTATTTTGGTTCATGGTTAGTTAGATTGTAACATCGTCAGCTTGAAATATGGCTTTATTGACAACTTTGCGGTTCCAATCCTCGGCGGCTTTGAGGACATAAATTACTGGAGGGAAGTTTTTGGTGGCTTGTTGGTCAACGACATAATTCATGTCTCGGTCGCGCCTTTCACTACTGATGAGAACAGTGTTGGGACCCAGGTTACTAAAAGTGGCTCCTTGGGCAGCATTAACAGCCCAGATGTTTTGAGCCACCCTTAATGATTCTTGTCTGACTCGGTTGGGAGAGCATAACTTTTTCTTGCCAAAAGTTTCATTTCTTCTTTCAACATCTTCTTCCCATTTATTGCCCCACTTACTATTAAAACCAACATCCCTTCGGGCGGTAACCCACCCAAGGACGCGTTGCTTAGTGGCAAGGTAAGTTGGATTATTATTGGTAAGTGAGGAAATTGGGGCGACTGAAACACATCCTTCAAATTTGACCACATATCTTTGGAGATTTTCTAAATATAGTTTAAGGTTTGTTAAATTTGGTGTGGTGACTGGACCATTGGCACCAATTTCGGTGTAGTCGGTGTCGGCGACGTACATAGTTAATTGGCAACTAACGCCATAGTATTTAAATAAAAATATGAAGTCTGCTATTTCGTCAATTATCAATGGAACCGGTTCGACCTTGGGGTTGGTTTTGTAGGTGTCGAGGTCTGGGTTGAGAGTGTAACCACCCTGGTAGTCAAATTCATTGATGGTACAAAGCATAGTTATAAAGTTGATGTTTCCACCTCTTAGCCCATTAACAATAATAGTCTGAAGCTGTTTGCTACCCCAAATTTCATCGGTTTGTCGGCGCTTAATTTCATAGTACATGGTAGCGAATTTAACTGCAGTGTCAGGAGAAAGTGACTCTCGTAGGCCGGCATTTAGAAGTTGGGATAGCCATTGTTGCTGTCTTGTTGCTTCTCTGGTTGATAACATGTCAATAATTTCGGCATCACTGACTTGATTGGCTATTTCAAGGTCAATCTGCCGATTGATGGATATTAGCTCGGCGGTGCTCAATTGATCAGCTCGTTGATAGACTAGGCGATTGTAGGCACTGCTGTACTCTGTGTCTGGTGTACGTTGAAGCTGTTTAATTTTATATCCGGCGATTTCTTGTTGGTAAGCTAACTTGCGGGTAGTGGCCATTGTTTGCTTTTTGACGGCGGCTCTAGTTTCGTAACCAATAGTATTGGCCCACCACTGCCTGGCGATAAGATTTGCGTTGACGGGATCGTTTGGACCTTGATTGTCGATTATTTCTTTGACGACAGCCTCCTCTTGTTGGGAAGTTTCTAAAAGTGAGGCTAAAGAGGTAGAACCGTTGTATGAACTGGCTTGAGCTTGATAGTTCCAACTTTCGGCTCTAGGGAGAACCTTGGCAGTAACATCGCTTGGGTTTAATGATATATTTTCGTTTAATTCAGTCACGATTTGTTGAGCCATTAATAATGAATCCGCCCTAACAGCTTCACCCACAGTTGAAGTAACCCCGTCTTTTGGATAGAGTTGACGACCTAATAAGGTTGAGAGTAAATCAGACCCCTTTTTTTCTATTGGTTTAAGTCTATCTGGTGACATAATATTTTTTGTTTTCATAAGTAATAATTTGGAGCATAAAAAAAGCCCCGGTTTACGGGGCTTTAGATAATTAAATAAAAAAGTTTTAGGTCGCGTTACCACCCCGCGGGGTAAGGGCCACGGTATGGGGATGATGAAAACTAGTTTTAAAGTTAAAAGTTATAAAGTTCATAAAGTAATTTTTTAAATTCTTAAATTTCTAAATTAAGAATTTGGGGTGATATACCGGATTTGAACCGGCAACCTCCGCTTTCACAGAGCGGCGCTCTAACCAATTGAGCTAATACCACCATGTAAAAAATTGTACAATACAATTTTTTAAAATTTTCAATATCCAATTTTCAATTTCCAATTAAAAAAGGATGTTGATTTAAAGAAACTAAAAAACCCCGCTTCGGCGGGGCTTGTTTTTGACCAAATCAGCACCGCCAGTTAGGAGCGATGATGATGAGCAGCGAATGCTTTGGTCATTGGGGTTATTATAACATCAAAAAATAAAAAAACAACCAAAATCTATTTTTTGAAATTTTAAATTTTTAATTCTAAATTTTAAAACAAGAAATTAAGGGGTTATTTGGGGATTTTGGAGCATTAGTCGGATGGCGGTGAAGTTGTTGGCTTTGTTGTCTTTGGGAATAAGAACAACTATGACTTTCTGGCCATTTTTGATGTCTTCACTTTTGACTGTTTCTCCTGAGAGTAGGGTAATTTTTGTTTTATCGGTATAAAATATTTGAAGTTGTTGGTTTTTGTTTTTGGTGGGAATTAGAGAAAAAACATTTGAAGTTTTGGAAGTATCAACAATTTGACCGATGACGGTAATCGGAGCGGGAAGAATGTCGGTGGCGAGTTTGATGGCAATAATCCGCTTAACAGTGAAGAGATCGGTTTCAGTTTGGTAGTTACCTAAAATTAGAACTTCTTGGCCGGTTTTAAGGTTAGTAATTTTGCTTTTATTTTTTTTGGCGTCAATGTAAACAACTTCTGGATCAATGTTGGCGGTTATGTCTTTGTTTTGATAAGTTATGGTGATTTGATTGTTGCTAGTGATGGCAGAAACAGTACCGATAATAGCTTTACGAATAGTGGTTGGCTTAACAATGTCAGAGATTTTTTCTTTGACTTTTTGTTGAACTGCCTCTCTAATCTGCTGAATTTCGTCCACCTTACCTTCAGTTGTGGAGGTAGGAATCGGAGATTGAGCAATTATTAACGTCGTAAACCGTAAACCGTTAACCGTAAACAGTAAAAACAAAATTTTAAATTTTAAATTTTTAATTTTAAATCTGGTCATAATTTTAAAAAGAGGCGGTGGAATAGGTTAAATTGATTTGGATTTCAGAAATATTATCGTTTGGTTCGATGGCACTAATAGAGATTAGATTATATCCGGCTTCAAGTTCAATGGTGGCAGAAAAAGAGCCATCAGCTTTGCTTTGAGTAGTGGTTGACTGGCTGTTGATGGCCACAATGATGGTGCTGTTGCTTGGAGCGGTGCCGATGAGGGTGGTTTTATTTTGATTGACAATTTGGCCGTTTTGATGGGATGAAATCTTAATGGTTGAGGAAGAGCTGTTTTGGTTGGCAGTAAGCCCGGGGGATGGAGCTGGAGAAATGGTTGTGGTGGGAGTTGGAGAAACTTCCCGAGTGGGAGGGGGATTATTTTGGCGACGATTAAGGGTAATTAGGCTACCGGTGAGTCCCAATCCAAGTAGGCCTCCAAGAAAAATAGCAATAAGGAATTCTTTTATCATGATGTCGAAGTTATAATAACACAACCTTGATGTTACAATTAGCTAATTATGGAGATAGGTAAATTAGAGAAATCTGGATTGTGGCTTAAAACAAAGAAAGGCTTGTGGTGGGTTGACCCACTGCTTGAGAAATCGGTTGACCCCGGCGTTGCCGGGTTGTTGTTTTCAAGTGGAGAGCTGGATGCATCTGATGTAGCTTATGGGAAATTAATAATAAGAGGACCGGGAGATTATGAAGTGGGCGGGGTGGAAGTTAAGGGTTTTTCCGGCGGTAAAGGTACTTTGGAGACAATTTATCGGGTTAGAGCCGATAGTTTAGGAATTGTTTTGGCTAATAGCTTTTCTGATAAGTGGGACGATAAAAGAGTTGAGAAATTGGGAAGTAATGATGTTCTAGTGTTGGGAGTGGATAAAATGACGGTGAAGAGATGTAAAGAAATAGTGAAGAAGATGGGGGTTAATTATTTGATTTTGTGGGGAGAAAGTGAGGCGCTAAAGAAGTTTGCTGATGAGTTTGATTTGGAAAGCCTCCGACAAGACAAAGTTAAAATAGAGGCAGAAAGTTTACCGGAAGGCTTAGAAGTGGTCATCTTGAATGGCTGAACAAATAAGAATCCCGCCAAATTCGTATGAGGCAGAGGTAAGTGTTTTGGGAGCGATTTTAATTGATAACGATGCAATGGTGGAAGTGTCGGAGTTTTTACGGCCGGAGCATTTTTATAATTCAAATTTTGGCTTAGTTTATCAGGCGATGATTGACCTTTATGAAAAAAGGATGCCGATGGATTTGGTGACAGTAACAGAGAGATTGAGAGAGTTGAAAGTTCTAAAGAGAATCGGAGGTAAGGCGTTTTTGGTGGGGCTGGCCAATGAAGTGCCAACTAGTGCTAATGTGGAAAGTTATGGGAGAATCATTAAAGCTTTGTCGGCGAAAAGAGAGCTAGTGACGGCGGCGGCCAGAATTACGGAGAAGGCGTTTGATGAAGGTTTGGCAGCCGAAGAACTGTTAGATATGGCGGAACAAGAGGTTTTTACCTTGTCTCAAAGACATTTAAAAAATATTCCGGTGTCGATGAAGGAAATTTTGACGGCAAGCTTTGACAGACTAGACGAATTACAAAAGATGGGGAGCGGGCTTAGGGGAGTTCCGACTGGTTTTGGCGCTCTAGACTCGATGTTGGCAGGAATGCAAAACAGTAATTTATTGGTGGTGGCGGCAAGGCCTGGGGTGGGAAAGACAGCGTTTTGTTTGAATATTGCCAGATATGTGGCAGTGGAGCAAAAGATACCAACCTGTGTTTTCTCCTTGGAAATGAGTAAAGAGGAGCTGGGTGACCGTTTATTGGTTCGACAGGGGATGATTGATGCTTGGAAGTTAAAGACAGGCCAACTTTCGGAACACGATTTTAATTCATTGTCGGAGTCGATGGGGGTATTGGCTGAAGCGCCGTTATATATAGACGATACCCCGGGGATGACGGTGACCGAGTTGAGAACAAAGGCGAGAAGATTGCAAGTTGATAAGGGGATAAAGTTTATATTGGTTGATTACTTGCAATTAATGCATGGAACGACTCGGGATAATCGGGTTCAGGAGGTGTCGGAAATCAGCCAGGGACTAAAGAATTTAGCCAGAGAGTTGGGAGTACCAGTGTTGGCAGCAGCACAATTATCGCGGGCAATGGAGGCGAGGGGTGGTAAACCGCGGTTGTCGGATTTGAGAGAGTCGGGGAGTATTGAGCAAGACGCCGACGTGGTGATGTTTTTACATCGAGAAGATGAGGAAGTGAGGGAGATAGTGACTTGCGCCATTGAGAAGCACCGTAATGGCCCCACCGGGCAGTTTAACTTGTACTTTAATGGCAAACAAGTAAGTTTTTTTGACGTGGAGAAGAAGGGGTAAAAGAACTAAGAGATGTGAACTAAGAGATAAGATTGGAAAAGTACTTAAAATCGGGGAGGGGACGTGAGATAATAAGAGAGTTTTTTAAGCCGACGTGGCGGAACTGGTAGACGCGCACGACTCAAAATCGTGTGGTGGCAACACCATCTGGGTTCAAGTCCCAGCCTCGGCACAGGTTAGTTGTTAGATTTTAGATCGTAGATCTTAGGTTGTGGATTTAAAATACTAAATTATGATGTGGATAATGGATATTGTGGGAATAGCGATGTTTATGTATATTGTTTGGCGGGGGTTAAAGGATGATTACGATGGGATTGGAGTGGTGGCGTTGGGATGGTTGATGATATTGGCTTTTTTTGTCGGAGGCAAACTAATGGGATTAGTTTTGACTGGGTTAAGTCAGGGATTTGAGTGGAAGGGATGGGTAAGTGTTCCTTTTGAACCGTTGGGTGGCTGGTTTTTATCGGTAGGGGTGGCTAGTTGGTGGGCTTGGGTGAATAACTGGAAGGTTTCTCAATTGGGTGAGGATGTGATTGGGGCAGTGGTGGGGTTGATGGTTTGGTTTGAGGTAAAGAGATTATTCATCAGTTTTGACTGGAAGCAGGTGGTGTTAGTTTTGGAGATGATAATTGCTTTGATTATTGCCGCTTGGCTAGGAAAAAGGTATCGAAGTATTGGATGGTATCGAAGTGGTAAAAAAGGTTTTATTTTCTTTTTTTTGGGCTTTCTGGTGTTGGAATTGTTGGCAGTTGCAGAGATGATTATGGGCGGGAGAGCTTGGTTGGTTTCTGTGGAAGCGATTTCCGGGTTGCTTTTTCTCTTGGGATTAATTATGCTTGGGAGAGAACAATGAACAATCTAAAGTTTCCCAATTCATTATTAGTGCCGATAAAAAAATTTTTGGAAGGAGAGGTCGTTAGACTAAAAAGAAGAGAGAAAAATTTGGGAAATGCAGACCCTTTTAATAATGAAGAAAGGCTGGTGGAGAATTCTTCAGACGAGGATGTAAATGAGCAATTGGGCCATTTTGAATCAACAATCAAGGTTAATTTTGTTAAAAAACAGGTGGTTCAATTTCGACGAGCGTTAACAAGATTGAGGATTGGTAAATATGGAACTTGTGAAAAGTGTGGCAAGATGATTGATACCGACAGGCTGGCGGCAAGACCAGAATCGACTATTTGCATCATTTGTGAGAGAGAAATAGAGAGCTAGTATTAATGGTGGAAAATTGCGGAATTAGTTTTGGTTTTAAGTTTGACGGTCTTTTTTGGATTATTGGCTTGATTTTGATATTTTTAACTATCTATTTGTTGTTTTTGACATTAAAAAATAAAAGATTACCCTTGGGGTGGGGGATTTTAACTTTGGGAGGATGGGCTAATTTTGGTCAAAGGCTGGGTGGTGGATGCGTGATTGATAATTTGAGTGTTCCTTTTTTGCCAATTAAAAATAACGTTTTTGATTGGTTGATATTTGGGGGAATGGTGTTAATTATTGGAGGAGAAATATGGAAGAAGAGAGAATAATTTTTGAAGATGATTTTTTGATGGTGGTTGATAAACCGGCCGGTTTGGTGGTGACAAATGAGGGAAAGAGAGCAGGGGAGACTTTAGAATCGTGGCTTTTACTGAATCGCGGGGGAAATGCTAAATTAGCCAGGGCGGGGATTGTTCATCGTTTGGATAAAGGAACGACAGGCTTGGTGGTGGTGGCTAAAAAAGAGTCGATTTTAAAGCAACTGCAGGGTGATTTTAAGGAAAGACGGGTTAGTAAAGAATATTTGGCGTTAGTATGCGGGAAGACAGTAGTGGAGGGCCAAATCAAAATGCCAATTGGCCGAAAAAGATTTGGAACATGGGGAAGATTTGGAGTTACAATTGAAGGGAAGATGGCAGTAACGAAATTTAAAAGAGAGAGATTGTACCAAAAGAACGAACTTTTATTTAGTCTGCTTAACATTTTTATAGAAACCGGCCGGACTCACCAAATTAGGGTTCATTTGAGTTATCTTGGTTGGCCGGTGGTGGGAGATAGTCTCTATGGTAAGGGAGAGGGGAGGAGAATTATGTTACACGCGAAAAGGTTGAAATTTAATCATCCGATTTCTGGAGAAAGATTAGAATTTGAGTCACCGTTAGGGGTTGACTGGATGGAAGAACAGGAAAAATATGAAGAAATGGCAGGTTAGTTGGTGGTTATTGCTAATCTTTTTAGTAGGAATTGGTTTTTTGAGATTAGCTTGGGGCCGGGCCGACGGAGATTTAAGAATCGCCAGTTTTGGTGATTGGGGAGTGGAATTAGTAAATATATCAATTCAGAGGAGGCTGGTGTCGGTGTCGCGATTGCCAGCCGATTTTAAACTTTGGATTCCCGGTGGCTACGGCTGGTATGAAGCAGGAAAAGTGGGGAAACTGTTGGTGGTAGCTAAAGAGGGGAGTGGTTTAGTAAACAAAATTCTATTCTTTAACTTTGGCTTAATACCGGACAAAATTATGATAGGAGATGATCCTGATTGGTGGCGGGGAAAATTGGCTCTGGCTAATTTGTCAAACTTAAGATGGTGGTGGAATTGGCAAGTTTCTCGGGGGGTGATGTTAGAAAAAAACGAGGTTATGGCAGAATTTACAGGAGAAAGAATGGAGAGGGAATATGCCAATATTGATTGGTTGTCTTTGAGTAATTTAAGATGGGTAGTGGTTAATCGATCGGGGTTGAGCGGATTGGCAACGATGGTGGCGAAGCGGTTGGAGTGGGCAGGAGTATTGGTGTCGGGAGTTGTCAATGATATGGAAACGAATACTAATTGTAGGGTAAAAATGATTAACAATTTAACTGAGACAGATGAACAAATAGTTAATTCTATTAATAGCATTCTTGGCTGTGATTTGGAAATTATTGATGACGAAAATGTTACTGAAGTGGTGGTTGAGTTGGGCAAGGATTGGGGCCAGATGTTAAAATACAATAACTATGTCCGGTCATTCTAAGTGGGCGAATATCAAAAACAGAAAAGGGTCTGTTGATAAAAAAAGAAGTGAGACTTTTACTAAATTGGCCAGAGGGATAATTACGGCCATCAGACAAGACAGTGGATTAAAAACAGCCATTGAAAAGGCGAGGATGGCTAATATGCCCAAAGATAATATTGATCGGCTCTTATCGAGTTTTGCTGAAAGGCAAAAAAATTTGATTAGCCTGACGCTTGAGGGCTACGCGATTTCCGGAGTGCCGATGATAATCGAACTGGAGACTGATAATAAAAATAGATCATTATCGGAAATTAAGCTAATTATTAAAACTCATGGCGGGAGTCTGGGGGAAGAGGGGAGTGTGGCTTATTTATTTGATCGGTTAATGGAGATGGAAGTGGAAAGAGAGCTTAGCGACTTGGAACAATTGGAGATGATTGACCTGGGGGTGGTAGAAATCGACGGGGTGTCGCTATTTATGACTAAGGACAGGGTGCCTTTTCTAAAAGAAAAAATGGTGGCTTTGGGGATAGAAATAAACTCTTTGACGCCAATTATGAAAGTTAAACTACCACTTCCGATTACTGATGAAGAAGTTGCCTTAAAAATTGCCGATCTTGTAGAGGAACTTGAAGAACATCAAGACGTAGTGGCGGTTCACTTGGGAGGAGAATATGTCGAAAAGACTTAAGTATGTAATTCTATCCTTAATCCTTTCTTTGGGTTTTATTTTTTTTGTTGGTTTGCCCTACGAATCGAGACAATACGGGGTATTGGTTGGGTTGACTTTAACTGTTTTTTGTTTTTGGTTTGGTTTGGGGCTTATTTTTAGCACTGATTATTGGCTTCGGCTATGGGTGGTATTGTTGCCATTATTGCTTTTTTTGGGGTTTGGAATGTTTGTGTCGCTTTTGGGACTAGAATGGTGGTGGAATTTGGGTTTAACGGCGATTTATGGAGTGATTAATTATTTTGTTTTTCTGGCGGAGAACGTGTTTATGGTAGCTTTGGGCTTTAAGACTGTGCCATTATATCGGGCAGCTTACACTATAAGCCTGGTAGTTTTGCTTTTGGCCAGCTTTTTTTTGTTTAATACTATTTTGTCTTACAGGTGGCCCTTTTGGATAAATATGCTGGCGGTGGGAGGGGTGGGAGTGGTGATTTTTGCCTATCATTTTTGGTCGGTGGCAATTGAATTACCCGATGATGGTAAAGATATTGAGAAGTGGCCGTTTTTGTTGGTGCCATCTTGGCTGTTGGCTGAATTGTCGTTGATATTTTCTTTTTGGCCGTTGGGAATTTTTAAGGGATCAATGTATTTGGTGGTGGCAATATATCTATTTTCCGGCTTAATTTGGGCTGAAATACGTGGTAGGCTCTTTAATAAGAATTGGTTAATGGCGGCTTGGATGGCCGGCGCAGCCTTGTTGTCGTTACTGTTGGTGGTGGAATGGTGAGCTTGGAATCAGGAATTTAAGAATCTACGAGTCTAGAATTTAGAAAAATTTAAGAATTTAAAAAATAATTTAGAAATTAGAAATTAGGATTTAAGAATTTTTCTTAGGTGGTGGGGGGGTGGGGGAGAGGGGAGGTGGGTAAAGTCGATTTTCACGTTTTATCCTATAATTTTCACAGGGTGGGACCTATAATAATTATAGGATAGGTGATATAGAGTGATACAGTCTTGTGGAAAAGTTAATTTGTCGCCAGAGAAGATGCGAGAGTGCTAGGTTAAGGGGATGGTAGTTCGTGATACGTAAATCGTGATCCGTAATACATGAATTGTCATTATTTATTTTAGGATAGGTGAGTAAATGTTTTCTGCTCTTTCCCCCGGGGCCCTAGCATGCTAAAATGGTATGTCGCACAATGTATGTTTTGCGACGTATGTTAAAATAGAAAGGGAGGGGAGGACACAAAAACTAATTTTCAATTTTCAATTTACAATTTTCAATTATTAAAAAATAAAATTTTATAATTAACTAATTAAATGACCATAATTCTCCGGTTTGGGGGTTGGTTGAAAAAATTTGTTTTTAGGCTCAAAGCCGATTTTTGGACTTCTCCAACCAGAAGTTGGCAGGGTATAGATAGGTTATTCCTTAAGATAGGTAATATTTAATATGGCTTCACCAGAGCCTCTAGAAACGTTTGTAAATAGATTCTTGGAGTATTTAGTAGTTGAAAGAAACTGTTCTCGGCTGACAATTAGAAACTATCGCCATTATTTAAATGAATTGTTGATTTTTTTGACAAAAGCGAGAGGATCAGTGCCGTTGATTTCAGATATCGATTCAGAAAGTATTCGAAGATTTAGACTGAATTTAGCTAACAGAGATTTGGCGGTGTCGACTCAAGGGTATTATATTATTGCCCTAAGATCGTTACTGAAGTATTTAGTTAAAAATGACATTAAAGCTATGGGGCCAGAAAAGCTGGAAGTACCTAAGTTTCGTGATCACAGCCTTAAGTTTCTAACAGCCGAGCAAATGGAGCGTTTACTTAACCAACTGATGACGTCGCAAAATAATGGCCCAAGAGATAGAGCAATTTTGGAATTATTGTTTTCTACAGGACTTCGAGTATCGGAGCTAGTAAGCTTAAACAGGGAACAGATTAATTTGAAAACCCGAGAGTTTGGCGTAATGGGAAAGGGTGGTAGATTTCGGGTGATTTTTATATCTCCTCGGGCAGGGGAAGCGGTGATGAAATATCTACGCGGGAGAGTTGACCACTATACTCCCCTATTCATTAGAAATTTAAGGAAGACTGATTTGGTGAGTGATGATAATTCGGTGAGATTGTCAGCCAGATCAATTCAGCGGTTGGTGAAAAAATACGTATTGGGAGCAAGGTTGCCAGTAGAAGCAACACCACATACCTTGAGACACTCAATGGCAACGGACCTATTGAGAAATGGAGCTGATCTACGTTCGGTTCAAGAAATGTTGGGGCATAAGAATATTGCTACTACTCAAATTTACACTCACGTAACCGATGCTAGATTAAGAGAGGTACACGAGAAATTTCATTTTCGTAATCCTCCTTTGCGGAAGAGTTAATAACTTTCCGCTTCGGCGGATTCGGCTCTAAAATTACGGAGCCTCAAAATTGATTTATATAGGTAGGCCAAAGGATAGGCTTAAATTGAAGATATTTGAGTGTAGAGGATGAGTAGTCAGAGTGTGATATAGTTGAGCAAGTAAGATCGTAAATTATGCCTGTTATAAGGTAATAAAAACTTTATATACCTTGTTAGCAATCTGACTAATTAACTGCTAGTCGTGGGTTAGGTTTGCCTGTTATCTTATAATATCTTATATATCCCCTACCCTGTTTTAGATGGCTGGTGTCTTATAATATGTTAGGAAGCTGACTCGTTTGTAGTATTGTTGGAAAGTACCGTCATAGTACTTAATCTATCATCTTTATCTTTAAAGCGCATGAGAATGACTCCGCGGGTGTTGCGATTGAGAGTGGGAATATTGGAGAGAGACATGCGGATAGCGATAGCCTTTTTGGAAACAAGAATAACCTGATTATCGGTTTCGGAGACGACTTGAGCGGCGGCGATGAGCCCAGTTTTATCGTTAAGATTGGCAACTTTAACTCCGATCCCACCACGTTTTTGGAGAGGGTAAAGATAGACATTGGACCGTTTGCCTATCCCCTTTTCGGTGACGGCTAGAAGATGACGGAAAGTTTTAGTGGCTTGGGGAACAATATCTAGGCTAACAAGGTAGTCGTTTGGCTTGAGAGTGACTCCACGGACTCCGCGGGTATTACGACCCATGGGGCGGGTGTCAGTTTCATTAAAGCGGATGCATTTACCAAGGTGAGTAACGAGAAATATCTGATCGTTACCAGAAGTTGACTTGGCCCAAATAAGCTGATCGTTTTGGTCTAACTTAATAGCAGTTAGGCCATTTTGACGGATATTGGCGAATTTTTCAATAGATGTTTTTTTGATGGTGCCACTTTTGGTGGCAAGGAGGATATACTTGACACCGACTTCTTTGGTTAGAGGTAAAACGGCTTGAATGGTTTCGCCGGGGACAATGTTGATAAGATTGATGATGGATTGACCCTTGGCCTGACGGGTACTTTCATTAATTTCCCAGACTCTGGTTTTAAAGACTCGGCCACGATTGGTAAAGAAGAGGAGAAAGTCGTGAGTGTTGACAGAGAACATATTTTCAATTTCGTCTTCAGTCTTGGTGGCCATGCCCAAGACACCAACACCACCACGCTGTTGATTGCGGTAACTGTCGCCGGACATTCTTTTGATGTAACCGCCGTGAGTGAGCATGACCAGAGTAGGTTCGTTGGGAACCAGATCTTCTTCAGTAAAATCATTTAGTTCGCGAGTATAGATTTTGGTTCGGCGGGGGTCCTGGTAACTTTCAATGACCTGATTGTTTTCCGATTTTAAGGTATTAATCATTTTCTCCGATTTGGTAATAGTACTGGTTAGATCCTCAATGGTGGCTTGGACAGCCTTGTATTCATCGTCGATTTTTTGGCGTTCGAGGGCAGCCAGGCGACGAAGTTGCATTTCCAGGATGGCTTGGGCTTGGAGATCGGTAAATTTGAATTTAGAAATAAGATTATCTTTGGCGACTTCAACGGTAGCCGAAGCTCGGATAGTTTTAATGACTTCGTCCATATTGTCGAGAGCGATTTTCAAACCTTCGAGAATATGAGAGCGAAGGTAATTGGATTTGAGATCAAAGATGCACCGGCGACGGACGACAGTTTGACGGTGACGGAGGAAAAGAAGGAGAATTTGGCGGAGATTCAAGGTTTGAGGAACACCGTCAACTAGAGCTAAAATATTGGCAGAGTAGGAAGTTTGAAGCTGAGTGTATTTATAAAGTTTATTAAGAACACTTTTTGGTTTGGCAGTTTTGCGCATTTCGACGACGACACGAATGCCATGACGGTCTGATTCATCACGAAGATCGGAGATACCAATGATTTTTTTATCTTTAGCCAGGTCGGCGATTTTTTTAACGAATTCGGATTTGTTTACTTGGTAAGGGATTTCGGAAATGATAATCCTGATCTTGCCGGATTTAGTTTCTTCGATAACGGCTTTGCCACGGAGCATGAATTTTCCCCGACCGGTGGTATACATTTCAATAATCCCCTTCTTACCAAATATTTCACCGCGGGTGGGGAAATCGGGGCCAGTGATGATTTGAGTTAGATCTTCGACAGTAGCGGAGGTTTCAAAATTGAATTTTATTTTTTCTAGTTCGTAGATTGGTTTGAGAACCAGGTCGAGGGTGGTGGGTTTTTTGATAGCGGATATGGCGATTTCTTCTTCAACTTTTTCTAGCCGACAATGGTCAAGAACAAAGTTTAGGGCTTCACAGATCTCTTTAAGATTATGGGGGGGAATTCTGGTGGCCATGCCAACAGCGATACCGTCGGCACCGTTAAGGAGAAGGTTGGGGATTCTGGAAGGTAAAACGGAAGGTTCGACTGTAGTAGCATCGTAGTTGGGGACCATGTCAACAACTTCTTTGTTGATGTCGATGACCATTTCCGGCATGATTTTGCTCATTTTTACCTCGGTGTAACGCATGGCGGCGGGCGGATCGCCATCAATTGAGCCAAAATTTCCTTGACCGTGGACAAGTGGGTAACGGAGAGAAAACTCTTGAGCCATGCGGACTAGAGAGCCGTAGAGGGCAATGTCGCCGTGAGGGTGATAAGTTTTGAGAACTTCACCAACTACGGCGGCCGATTTGACATTTCTGCCGGTGGGGCCTAGCCCCATTTTTTCCATGGCATAGATAATTCGGCGGTGAACAGGCTTAAGACCATCACGGACATCGGGTAGAGCCCGGGCAACGATGACTGACATGGCGTAGTCAAGATAAGACTTCTCCATCTCGGGAACGATATCAACCGAAAGTACCTTACCGATGGGATTGTTTGAGACTGGTGGAGTTGGTTTTAAATTATCAGCCATAATTTTTTAAACATCCAAATTGGCTAAATGGGCGTGGGTGGTGATAAATTTTTTGCGGGGAGGAACTTCCTCGCTCATAAGTGTCCGAAAGACTTCGTCGGCTCTTTGGGCATCAGCAATATCAATCCGTTTGAGAATTCTGGTTTGAGGGTCCATAGTAGTTTCCCACAGCTGTTGAGGATTCATTTCACCTAAACCCTTGTAACGTTGAACACTGACGTTTTCACCGGCGGGAAGCTCCCGAAGATACTTTTCTTTTTCTTCTTCGGTGTAGGCATACTTGATTTTCTTGCCTTGTTTAATAGCGTAAAGCGGAGGCATGGCGATATAAACGTGACCTTTTTCAACTGAAGGAGTGAGATGACGGAAGAGGAGGGTGAGCCAGAGAGTGTTGATGTGGGAGCCGTCGACGTCGGCGTCGGCCATGAGAATAATGCGGTGATAACGGAGTTTTCCGGCATCGAGTGTCTCCCCTATTCCCATGCCAAGGGCAATAATTAGGTCTTTGAATTTTTCTGAGCCGACAATTTTATCGAGTCTCATGCCTTCAGTGTTAAGCCCCTTACCCCATAAGGGCAAGATGGCCTGATACTTGCGATCACGGGCTTGCTTGGCGCTACCACCGGCAGAGTCGCCTTCAACAATAAAAATTTCACTATCGGCCGGATTTTTTGATTGACAATCAGCCAGTTTTCCCGGCAGACCGAGAGAATCAAAAGCACCTTTGCGCATGATAGCATCTTTGGCAGCTTTGGCAGCTTTACGGATTTGAATGGCGAGAAGTGATTTACCGACAATTGCTTTGGCAACATCAGGATGTTCTTCAAAAAAGATTTCGAGCTCTTCTTTGACAATTTTATTGACAATCGGCTGGACTTCAGAATTGCCTAACCTGCCCTTAGTTTGACCTTCAAACTGAAGGTTTTTACTACCCATCTTAATGGAGATAACGGCCGTTAAACCTTCACGAACATCATCGCCGGTGATGGCGTCGTCTTTACCTTTAATTAATTCTTTCTTAATAGCGTAGTCGCGGACAACTTTAGTGAGAGCAATCTTAAAACCAGTGAGGTGAGTGCCACCTTCGTGGGTGTTGATGATATTAACAAAAGAGGGTGTGTTTTCTTTGAAGGTGTCGTTGTATTGAATGGCAACTTCAACATCAACACCGTCTTGGGCTCGATGGAGGTAAATAGGTTGATGGACAACAACTTTACCGAGGTTTAGCTCTGAAAGTAGAGAAATAATTCCACCTTCAAAATAGAAGTGCTTAATCAAACCGGTTCGGTCGTCATAAAAGTGAAAGTAAATCTTACTGGTAAGATAGGCGCGGTCTTTAAGTGAATCAATGATTGTTTTGGCATCAAATTCAGTGGTTTCTTTAAAGATCTCAGCGTCAGGGAAGAAAGTAACCGTGGTGCCGGTAGTGTTCTGAGGAACTAATTTGGCAAGGCGAGGATTGGAAGTTTGGGGGACGACAGTCAGTGGCTTAGTAACTTTGCCTCGGGAAAATTCGACGGAGTAAATTTTTTGATCGCGACAAATTTCAATTTGGAATTTATCGGATAAAGCGTTGACACAAGCGGCACCAACACCATGAAGTCCGCCGGAAACTTGGTAGGCTTGACCTTCAAATTTGCCACCAGAGTGGAGGGTGGTCATAACAACTTCAACAGCGGGGCGTTTGTATTTGGGCATGATATCTACGGGAATGCCCCGGCCGTCATCGGCGACGGTAACAGAACCGTTGGTGTTAATCAAAACCCAGACGTTTTTAGCAAAGCCAGCCAGGGCTTCGTCGTTACTATTATCAATGAGCTCGTAGACGCAATGATGGAGACCTCGAGTGTCGGTAGAGCCAATGTACATGGCTGGCCTTTTTCGGACCGGCTCAAGGCCCTCGAGGACGATAATTGATTGACTGGTGTAATTGTTGGGATCTGGCATCTTTGGCCGATTTTCAGTTAACAATTCATTGTAGCAGAAAAGAACAGCTTAGCAATAAGCAAATATAACCTATGTATAGGTATAATCTAGTTCGTTTTTAGACGGCTGGAAAGGTGGTAGCCAATGACGGCGGCAGAAACTAAAACATTAAGAGATTTGTTAATGCCAAACATTGGTATTTCAACTATTTTATCGGCAATTTTAATAGACTCCGGTGAAGCACCGTTAGTTTCACTACCAAATACTAGGGCCAGTGGTGGGTGGTAGTCGACTTTTAAATAATTCTGACTATTTTTAGCCTGTTCACAGGTGTAAATACTGTATCCTTTGGATTTTAGCTTTTTTAGACACTCCCCTACCCTATCCACTTGTTCCCAGTCGACCCATTTCCAGGTGCCGATACTACTACGATGAATCTTAATATTGGGCGGAGTGACGACTGGTCCGCAGAGATATATTTTCTGAATAGACAGGGCGTCGGCTAAACGGAAAAACGATCCTATATTATAGGTGTCAACAATGTTGTCGAGGACAAAAATAATTGGCTGGCGTTTGAGACTTAATCTATCGATTAACGCCTTTTGGGGGCGACTGGCTCTGATTTGGTGAGAATTTAGTTTAGTAATCATAGGTGTCTAGAGACTGGTGGCAAACTTTGGGAGTAATAGCAAAACTTTGACAAATGACTAACTTTAGATTATCAAGCTGAAAGTTAGTGATAACAATTTGATTATTTAAAAGAGCGGTATTAGGTTGTGGATCGTCTAATTTAGAGGTAATTGCTAATTGAGATTCGATTAGAGATTGGGCTTGTTGATTAAAGCAGTCGGTGATGGTATTGGGATTAAATCCTGATTTAGAGGCAGAGTCTACCCAGCAGGTATCCGGATTTCCGTGACCTGGCTGGCAATTAGCGGAAAAGTCGGTGATAAATTGCCACCATTGGGAGAGATTTTTGGCTAAATCAAAAGCGCAAAGTTCGCGAATGTTTTGATTAGCTTCACTACGGCCGTTGGTAGCGGTGTAGTACTGGCCGTTACTGAATTCAAGACTATTGGTTTTACTAAAAAGATAGACAGGGGTAAATTTTATTTCATTACCGAAGTGCTTGGTGATGAATTCGACGACTTGGGTGTTTTCATTACGGCTAAGACTGGAAAGGAAAAAAACAAATTCTAATTTTTGGCCGTTTGTTTTCTTAGGGAGAAGTAAATAGATGCTGGTTATAAAAATCAGGAATAAAACTAAAGTTAGGACTATTCTAGGCCGAAGTTTTTTCATCTTCGATGACTTCTTCAATAGAAATAGCGCCAACTGGACAAGAAGAAATGGTGTTTTTAGTGTTGTCGGATATTGGGTCGGGCTGTTGTTTGACCTTAGCTTTATAGCTGGTTTGATCGAGCTCAAAAACGTCGGGGTCTAAAAGTGGACAGGTGTTGCAACCAATACATTTATCTTGATTGATGACGATGATTTTTTTCATATCGAGATTATAACAAGTAATTCGTAATACGTGAACCGTGATACGTCTATTTGTTAAGTAAGATAGAGCGGTCGTTTTGGTGACGAGCGTAGAATTCTCCTGACTCGATAATGGCTTTAAGAATTAGGCCGATGCGGTTTTCGGCTTCAGGGCGATCGAGGCTTTGAAGACTGTTGGGAAAATAGTGAAATATTTGGTTGCGGCCAAACTTCCAGGCGTCCCAGAGAGTTTCGGCTAGGGCTTCACCGTTGTTGTCAATATCGGCCAATTTTTGGAAGATGGAGAAACGTTTATAGCGAAGAGAAGGGTTTAGAGTTTTACCAACACGAAAGCGGTCGCTTTGGTGGGTGTATTTATCGATGAGGCCGATTTTGAGGAAAAAATCTTTAAGATAGCCTTCGTAGGCCTTGGCGGCGGGAGCAACAAGGAAAGAATAATCACTGATATGGTCAAAGTTTTCAATTCGACTGAGAACAATTTCGATGTCATTGATGAGAAGTTTTTGGGCAGGATTAAGAAACTTTTGAGCAGCGAGAATATTACTAGTAGAAATATCGGTCATATTTTGGATCGGATAAGAAGAAAAGTAAAAAGAAGAGTAGTAAGAAAAAACAGTCCGAGATAATAGCGGAGGTATTTCTGGGGAATTTGGCGGTTTTCTCTGGCAAACAACCAGTCTTGAAGGTGGTGTTTGTTGTGCTGATAGTCTTCGAATTCGTCGACAAGAAGATGAAGATTCATGGCAATAAGGAAACCTTGAGTAAATTCGTTATTAGAGGAGGTGAAGACAAAAAGAGAGATGAGGACGAGAATAATTTGAGCAAAATAATGGTGAAAGATGAGGCTAATGTGTTGTTTATGGGTAAGTTCAAGAAGTTTGATTAAGCCTTTAAAATCACGACTATTCCAGAGGATTTTGGCTTGGCGACTTTCATCAAGATTGGGGCGAAGATAAAACCAGTAAATAAGATGGTCAAGATCAAGAAAGAAAGAACCGAAGGCTAGGCCAAAAAATAGAAAAACAAAGTGAAACCAGGAAACTTTGCCAAAAACCCAAAAAAGAGAGGTTAGGGTAAAAATACCCAATAGGGGCAAAAAATGGCGCTTAATTTCCGATTTCACTACTAAATATTAACACGGGCGCTTATTCGTAGCGGAGGGCTTCGATGGGAGAGAGCTGAGAGGCTTTGCGGGCGGGGGTGACGCCAAAAACTATACCGACAAGTGAGGAGACACCGAAGGCAAGGAGGACAGAGCCGACAGTAACTTGAGCGGGGAAGAAATTATTAATGGCCAGAGTGCCAAGAAAACCGAGTAAAATGCCAATAGTGCCGCCGACGGAAGAGAGAATAACGGCTTCAAACAGAAATTGAAGTAAAATGGCTCGAGGGTAAGCGCCAACGGCTTTGCGCAGACCTATCTCTCGGGTTCTTTCGGAGACGGTGACCAACATGATATTCATAATGCCGATACCGCCGACAACAAGGGAAATAGCGGCAATGCCAGTGAGGGCAATTGTTAATGTGCCAATAATAGAATTGATAGAACTTAAGAGTTGACTGCTATCAAAAACAGAAAAAGCGTCTTTGTCGAAAGTTTTGAGAAGAATCTGTTCAGTTTTGGTTTTGGTGGCGGTGACTTGGTCTTTAGTGGGGGTTTTGATAAGAATTTGCTGGATTTTTTCACTACCGGAGAATTCTTGGGCCAGGCCAATGGGAACAAATGATTGACTATCAGTGTCTGGGCCGCCAAAAGAACCACCTTTTTTATCGTTAATACCTATTACTTTTAAATTCTTGCCTTTGACAATGACTTTTTTACCGAGAGCGTTGCCACTTGGGAAAAGATCGGTAGCGATTTTGTTACCTAAAACAATAACTTTACTTTTTTTGCTCTCTTCTTCTTGGGAGAACCAGCGACCATTAGAACTGGAGGGAAAATTGTTGGTGGCCAGACCATATCGGTAGGTTGAACCGATGACACTCTGCCCCTTTTTAGTAGAGTTTGGCGACTTAATGTCAACCTGGGCGACAGAGATAGGAACAATTTGAGAACCGCGGAGACCTCTTTCAAGACTAGTAATGTTCTTTTGATCAAAACTAGTAGAAACTAGCCGGCCACCGCCACCTTGACTGTTAAAACCGCCATTGTCATTGAAAATTTTGCCTGGAGAAACAAAAATGCTGTTGGAGCCTAAACTTTCAAATTGAGAGTTGACGTAGATGGTTAGACCATTGCCAATTGAGGTTAAAAGAATGACTGAAGTTACACCAATAATTATGCCAAGAGAAGTAAGAATGGTGCGACCTTTGTTTTTGAGAATAGATTGAACACTGCTTTTGACGAGATCACTGATTGAGGGTTTGAAGCGGTACATGGTTAGGCAATTTTGCCGTCTTTGATAATAACGATTTTTTGAGCTTGTTTGGCTAATTCTATGTCGTGGGTGACTAAAACAATGGTTCTCCCCTCTTTATTTAGTTCGTGAAGAAGGGCAATAATTTCTTTGCCGGATTTAGAGTCGAGATTGCCAGTAGGTTCATCGGCGAGAATGATTTTGGGATTATTGACCAAGGCTCGAGCAATGGCTACCCGTTGCTGTTGGCCGCCGGAAAGCTGAGCGGGCGTATTTTTGAGTTTTGATTCGAGACCAACTCTGGTTAAGAGTTCGGTGGCTATCCGTTTATGTTCTGATTTGGGAATATCAGAATAAAGAAGTGGAAGCATGACATTTTCCAGCGAGGAAGTTTTGGGAAGAAGGTTGAATTGTTGGAAGACAAAGCCGAGAGTAACATTTCTGACTCGAGCCATTTCATGTTCCTTAAGATGGGAGATATTTTGACTCTCGAGGAGAACTTCTCCGGAGGTGGGGTTGTCAAGAAGGCCAATAATGTGCATTAGAGTGGATTTGCCGGAGCCGGAGGGACCGGTAATAGAAATAAATTCACCTTTACAGATAGTTAAGGAGACGCCATCAAGAGCATTGAAAGTAGTGTTGCCAGAGGTGTAAGTCTTAACAATATGGCGAAGTTCGAGGACCGGAGGAGATTTACTTTTTCTTGATGACAATGGATTCATTGGGAGATAAGCCTTCTAAAATTTGAACATCGGTGTCGTTTTCAATACCGGTTTTGACAGGGCGACGGGAAAGTTCGGTTAGGGTATCTTTGATAAGAACGTATGAAGAAGCACTGGTGTCGTCGGTGTAGAGAGCATCAAGAGGGATAGTGAGGGCATTGGCGGCTTGTTTGAGGGTGGTGGTGACATCGCCACTCATACCGAGGCGGTAAGATAAATCTTGGTTGCTAATGATTGGGAGATTAAATCTGGCTTGATAAACGGTTGAAGATTGGCCGGCAACTGGGACAAAGGAAATATAGGTAATTTTTGATTCCAGAACTTGGCTGGGAAAGCTATCGAGAGTAATGGTGGCAGAGTCTCCTATTTTGACTTGGGAAACCTCTTCCTGATCAATGTCGGACTGAAAATAAATCGATTCGGGATTGATAATAACAAAGGTGTCGGTTGGACTAACATTGACGCCGGCCAGAGGTTTGTCGATACTGATAACTACACCAGCGATAGGGGTGGTGAGAGTTGAATCGGCAATGGCCATATCGGCGATTTCGTAATTAATAACCGAATTATCAAGAGAATAATTGGTGCGTTCGAGAATTCTCTTAATAGTGTCGGTGACTAAATATTTGTCGCGAGTTTGCTGATACTGATCTTGAGTATCTTGAAATTGAGAAAGACTGGTGCGGTAGTTGTTGAATTGAGCTTGGAGATTTTTTTTAAGTTGTTGTTTGTCAAGAGAGGCGATGGCTTGCCATTTTTTGACTCTATCCCCTACTTTGACGCCTACCCAGACCATTTTGCCGGCAGTGGGGAAATGAAGGGTAGCGACATCATTGGCGGAAATTGAACCAGCGAGAGTTAATTTCTCGGAAATATCGGCTATTTTTGGAGTGACAACGACATCTTTAGGGGTGAGAGTGGTTTGAGAATCTGGTTTGGCTGTTTTGGCTTTAATAATATTAAAAACCAAGAAACCAACGACAATAACCGCGACAATTTTTAGCCAATTTTTCTTGAGGAAATCCATAGGTTAGTATTATACCCTATTATAGGGGGTGGTTGAGTTGACCTAATTTCCACATAAAGAGTTTGACTTTAGATTTAACTGTTCCTCGAAGCTGGTCTTTAACAAAAAGACGGGCTTTTTCTAAAACTTGCTGATCGGTGTTTTTGGCCAGACGAATGTAAAGAGCGCGGTTTTTCCAGTCGTCAAGCTCTTCGGCCAGCATTAGGCCGTAGGCCTGATGCTGATTTTTGACATACTTTTTCCGTTTGGCCAGGGTGTCTTTGAATTTAAAGAGTGTATCGGCTAGAAGGGTGGGTTTGGTGAGGGACATTGATCAATTATACTAGTACGGTAATGGTCGGGGTTGAATTGCTGTTGTCGCTAAAAACTCTTGGTATTGAAGAGAAATATCAATTCCCTGGTTTAAAACTTGTTCTAGTTTTGTCCGGGCCATACTCGTTGTTTTATCTATAAGTTGGGTAGTTCTATCGGCAAGACCGAGGTTAATTAGACCGTCAACGATTAAAGTAAAAGCTAGGATGCCAATTGTATAACTAGCAATGGTTTTTGGGAGCTCGCTTGGGTTGCCTCGGGAAATAGCAGACATGATTGGCAGGCCACTGATAAATCCGCAAGCTGTATTGATTAAGGCTGCCTTAAGGCAGTTGTTGTTTACGTCCAGAACTTTTTGAGAAAATGGATTGGCTGTTTGACCGGTTCTGGTGGCAGTAACGGTGTCGGCGCCAATTTGTAAAGCGATGGCAATGGTGGTAACAAGGAGGGGAAGAGTAATGGGTTCTTGACTACTTGCAATTAGTTTTTCCATGGCGGTATTAATGTCAGGTTGTAGAAGAGACAAAGGTACTCCAAGTTGAGACAGGGCGACGGCAATGGGGATTCTATCAGAAGGAACAGTCAGGCCCTCTAATGTGTTCATGTCCTATAATTATATCAGATGAAATATATATTATATATGTACAGTGGATATAGTTGTTGAAGCAGAAACGGAGGGGAGCGGGTAGTAGATTTTATTCGATGATAATTAGCGGTACGAACATTTCTTGGTGGCTCATGCCACCATGACGGCCGATGTTGGCGTGTTGGATTTCTCCGAGAACCTGGTCTTTGATAACATAATCTTTTTTCATAATTAAAACGTAATCGCCGATTCTGTCCTGTAATTTTGGATTGGGCTCAAAGAGGCCAAAGAGGTTACGTTTGATTAAATCTTCGCTTTTAAAGAGACGGCAATATTTTTTGAAGTTAGTGGCAACATATTTTTTGAATTGTTTGACTTTGGCCGGCCTAACATAACAGTAAACCGCCCGTGGCTCGCCAGAGAGTGGGATGGCTAAAGTTTCGGTGAATTTAGGGTGATCTTTTAAATCGATAATTTTTTCTTTACTAACATCGATTAAGCCATGATCGGCAGAAACGATAAGAGTGGTGTTTTTATTGACCAAAGATTTGGCTAAAAGTTTAATTTTACGATCTAATTCGTCAAAATGCTTTTTGGTTTCCAAACTTTCAGTGCCGTATTTGTGGCATAAATAATCGAATTTGGCCCAATAAGCGAGAATATATTTTTTGTCTTGGCTGGTGGTTAGGGCCTTATGTATCTGTCTAAAAAAACCATTGAGATTGGAAAACGGCAACTGATTAGCGCCTTTGTCGACCAGGCGGGAGTAGTCGGAATGGATATAGGCTTTGTCTTTGACGGAATAGGAAGTTACCGGGATATTTTCAAAGATGGTTTTTTGATTGTAAATATCTTGATAGTTGACGTTGCCTTGGTGGAGGGAAAGATTACCTGTTCGAGTAGTGAAGGGCAAGATAAGAGACAGGGCACCGATTTCTTTGAGGTACATGTACCAGCCAGTGAGAGCGTGTTGCTGGGGAGGCAGGCCAGTGAAATAGGTGGTGATGGCGGCGGCAGTGGTGGCCGGAAAAACCGAAGTCATTTTTCTCTTCAGGTTTTTATATAGGAAGCTGTCTTTGCCATATTTAAGGAGATAGTCGTAGCCCAGACCATCGATTATTACCAAAATAATGTTTTGTGATTGGGAAATTTCAAAGTCTTTGAGAGGTTGGTAGAGAGATTTTCCACCCAAGGCGTTTTTAATTGAAGCCATGAGGTTGACGATGCTGCCGTTTTGATAGTTAGGTTTAATCATGTGGACCTTTCCGCAACTCTCCTCTGCTATCGCTTCGGCGGGCGCAGTGCGAATGCGGTGGACCTACTGGGAATTGAACCCAGAATATACCCATGCGAAGGGTACGTTATACCGTTTAACTATAGGCCCTTAGAGGAAAGCTTGTCGATTTCAGTGACTATTTTATCAACAACTTCCTTAATAAGCACTTTTTCAGCTGGCATAAAGGGTTTGAGGACGTAGTCCTCCACCGGGATGTTTTCCGGAGGACGGCCGATGCCAATGCGGAAGCGCCAAAACCTTCTGGTACCAAGATGTTGAATAATTGATTCAACGCCATGGTGGCCGGCAGGGCCACGGTCAAATTGTAAGCGCCACTCCCCTACCCCGAGGTCGAGGTCGTCGTGGATGATGTAAAGATGGTCGGGAGTGATTTTGTAAAAATTGACAGTTTTTTGGACAAACAGCCCGGAGTTATTCATGTATTGATCGGTCTTTAAAAAGAGCGAGTTTTGAGGTGAATCCCCTAGCCTATCGATGATGGTCTGGCCGATGTTATGACGGGTATTTTGGTAAATTTTGCCTGGATTTCCCAGACCGATAAAAAGTGTTTTCATGATCTAGTTAGTATATATATTATATGGATTGATAGGCATTAATAGATTTTGACTAGGTATTAGCAGTCGACTGTGTTGGCTGCTAAGTTAGTTTTCTTGGTAGAATTGGTTAATTGAGAAAAAATAAGGATCGGCATGAAGATAAATAAGGGTATCACAATTGGCTTCGAGTTGGGATTTTTCTGATTCGGGGATGACAGGAATAGCAATGATTATTTTGGTTTGAGGAAAAGTCTTTCTAATTCTGTCAGTAAATTCGTTGTATTCTTGGGAATTGGTAGAACCTTCATCGATTATTACGAATCTACGAATTAACGAATCTACGAATTTATCCGTCTGAGACGGACTCCGCTTCGCTTCGGAATTTGAAAAAAGATCAGGAAGAAATTTGGGGTTTGTTTTTAAGTTGTTGGCGAGGAGTTGGGCGAAGGACTGGGAGTCGGGACTGATGTAGGTGAGGGCGAAGTCGGCTCCGATTTCCTCCTTAATTTTTTGAGAAAGGAGTTGGGCAGATTCAGAGCGGTTTTTAAAAACCATAGATGTTATCGCCGAGGAGTTATTGTAACTTGTCCGTCGCAATTAGAGATGATTATGCTTGGAGTGCTAGTGATAATCGTTCTGTTTGGTCGCCTAGTTTTATTGCCCCTAAGCCTAAATTCTTCACGAATATTTTGGTGGTCAGCTTGGGCAAAAGGGCAAAGAGTGCAAGGAAGTTCAGGGTTGGGACATCCACGTCTGATTAGAGTTAGGCAGGGCTCGATTGTAATGTTGTTTCTGTTCAAACGGTCAGGATCAAAAGTTTCCATTTTTGTTTAGGAGTTTACTAAATTCGGCCTCAGTGATGATTTTAACATTGAGCTTTTGAGCGGTGAGATACTTACTTGAGTTAGAGGGTGAGTTGGTAATTAAATAAGAAGTATTTTGGCTGACGGCCGAAAGAACTTGGCCACCATTGTCTTCAATTAGTTTTTCGATATTTTTGCGGGGAACGGAAAGATCGCCGGTAATAACAAAAGTTTTGTTGACTAATTTTAAATTTGAAATTTTAAATTTTAAATTTTTAATTTCTACTTTATCGAGTATAGATTTTATAACGGGTTGGCGCTGGTTTAGACCGTCGATGATTTTTTGGGCTAAGGTGGATTTGAATCCGGGAATTTGAATTAAGTCGGACAGATTTAATTTTTCTAGTTTTTCGGGGGTGTCGAAACCGGCATTCACAACTTCTTTGATGCGTTTGGCAGAAAAATTGGGGATAATGGCGGAGTCAAATATTTCGACTACGCTCAATATTTTTTTGGCTTGGATTTGATTGATAATATTGGCGCCGGACTTTTGCCCAAGACCAGTCAGATCAATAAAATCGCCGATTTTTAGATCGTATAAGTCACCCGGAAGTTGAATTTTGCCGGCAGTAGCCAATTTTTCGATAGTTTTGTCGGAGATACCTTTAATCTCTAGTGTTTGGCAAAAGAGACGGAGGAGGCCAAGAGTTTGGGCGGGGCAACCGAATTTGTTGGGACACTTTATAAACTTGTGATCTGTGATCAGTAAACTGTGACAAGTGGGGCAAAGTTTTGGAGCTTCTAGATGACCTGGTTTGATTTTATTAACAACTTTATCGATATGGGGAATAACGTCGCCGCGACGGCTAACTTCGACAATGTCGCCTAGATTGAGGTTTAAATCTTTGACAAGATCAAAATTGGCTAAAGAGACGTAGGAAATAATGGCGCCGGAGATTTCGACGGGCTCGATTTTGGCTACGGGAGTGATGGTGCCCATGGGGCCGGTTTGCCAATTAACTTCGAGTAGTTGTGTTTGATTGGTGGAGGCGGGGAATTTATAAGCGACTTGAAATTTGGGGCGATTATTTTGAGAACCGAGAGTTTGGGCAAGTTTCAAATCATTGATTTTGACTACTAGGCCGTCGATATCGAAGGGGTAAGTCAGCCGGTCCTTTTCCAAAAATTTTTGGTAAATTTTTTCGATGGCGTCAAAGTTATTACAGATGTGGGAGTCAATGGTAGTAAACCCATATGATTTTAGATAATTAATTTCGTCGTTGATGGTGGCTAAATTGGGGAACATATCGACGGCAAAGAGAGAACAAAATTCTGAGTATTTGGAATCTAGTCGTTGAGATAGACCCGAGGCAGCATTGCGAGGATTACTGTATTTTTCGTCGGATATTTGATTAAGATTTTGAAAATCTTTTTGAGTAACGACGATTTCGCAACGAACGGAACATGACAGATGGTTTGGTAGGCCCATCACGAAATTTTGCATTTTGACGACGTTTTGGGTAATAACATCCCCTATTTGCCCATCACCCCGAGTAATGGCTTGGACGAGCTGACCATTTTTATAAATAATTTCTAGAGAAATGCCATCACATTTTGGTTGTATTACAAATACAGTGTCAGTGGAAATTTTTTTTAATTCAAAATAGTGAACAAGATCAGGAAAACTGGTGACTTTATTTTGGGATCCCATGGGCATGATATGGTGTTTTTTGGCAAAACCGGTGTCAAAATTTGCATTACCAACTTTTTGGAAAAGCCGATGGTGGGGGTTTTTTTGACGTAAGATAGCCTCGAGAGTGTCGTAGGTGTGGTCTGACATAACCGGTTTGCCGGAAGTGTAGTAGGCCTTTTTAGCGTCGATTAAAATCTGGCCGATTTCTTCAGGAGTAGTTGTTTGAAGATCAATATCTTTTAATTCAAGCCACATGAGACTATTTTACATTAAACCAATCTCCCCTATTCCCTCTTTAACCCTCCAGAGGCGGGCAGGCAAGAGGGGGAATAAAGATAATTTGATGATAAGATTTTAGTATGGACACGGAGAGAACTAAGGCTTTGGTGGCATGTATTTCGGAAAAGGTTGGTCGAATAATAGATGAAAATATGATTGATTTAATGACTAGGATTTACAATCGGCTTGATGAATTGGGAATAAAAGTCCCACACAAGAAGTTTAGACGGAGGTGAGGCAGTAGTAGGCGCCTTTAGTGGAGCCTTTTTTCTCAACCACTTTGTCGTCGACCAGTTTTTTCAGGTCGCGCCAAATGGTGTCGTCGGAGACCATGGGAAGAAGCTCCTGTGCATCGGGCATACGCAAACCGCCGAATTGTTGCATGTATTCGACTAATTTTATTTGTCTTTCAGTGAGAGGAACTTGTTTGCCACCAAGCTTTTGCTTTAAGCGGAGGTCGCGGGAAAGACTTTGAACTTTTTCTTTGACCCGAGTGAGCTCAATGCTTAGGGCTTCGGAAAAGTATTCAATCCAGGCAGTCAAATCACGCTTAAAAATGTCGGAAGAAAGTTCGTGGGTGGCTTGAATGGTATTGTAGTAACTTTCAGCATTACGATCGAAATACTCCTCGAGGGAAAAAAGACGTTTAATGTCATAACCTTCGGAATAAAGTGGCAACATGGCAAAAGCCCGACTGGTGCGACCATTGCCTTCAATAAAGGGATGGATAGCAACCAGGAGGTATTGGCAGATAGCTGAGCGAATAACGGGGTGGATTTCTCTGGCTCCGGGAAAGTTGAGCCAAGCGACTAGATCGGCAATGAGATAGGGAACTTCGAGGGCCGGTGGCGGGCGGTGGGCGATTTCTCCGGTTTTAGTGTTTTTCAAAACAACTTGTTGGTGGCGATATTTGCCGGTTTCTGATTCGGGGATAATTTTTTGAGTGGTTAGGGAGTGGATCCTTTTGATGATTGTTTCACTGTAGAAGAAAGGGCGACGGGAATCAGTGGTGGGTACCGATTTTTCTTCGGGGAGGGGCATACCAGCGTCGTAAAGGGACCAGAGTTCTTCAAGGTAGGCAACAACGCTTCTATAGTTGATAACTTCTTGAATATCACGGTCGGTGGCGGTGATGGTTTTACCTTCGACTAATTTGGCAACTTCCTGGAAAGTAAGGTCGTTACCTTCAATTCTGGTGCCATAATGGACGGTTCTGACAACGGCGTCGAGCTGGAATTGTTTCTCGTAGGCAGGAATCAGTGGAGCTTCCTCTATAATCGCTTTAGCGGCTTCAGTTGAGCCGATGTTTTTTAAAATCCGGTGATTGATGGTAAATATGGGTGAAAACACTCTGGGTTATTATAGCACTTTTGGTTTTGACGATGAGGGGATAATGCGGGAATAAGAATCCAATCCTCCCCTAACCCCTCCTTTGACAAGGAGGGGGAAATTTTATGTTTTTTATTTAAAAGACAAGAGATAGAAGTCGAGGGCGGAGCGGGGGTCGACTCTGTGGTTAATCATGTCAATAGCCTTGATTATGTTTTTAATGTTGGTAGAAATTTCCGGAGTTGGCTGTTTGACTAAAAGTTTTTGGAGGGCAGACAATTCCGATTCTAACCAGGATTTGATGGTGGTTTTATCGAATCCAAGTTTGTCTGATAAGAGTAGGCGTTGTTTTAATTCTTGAGGAATGGGCGTAACTGAATTAGTGGTGATTTCTGATTTGAGATTAATGACGTGACAACGGGAAAGAATGGTGGGAAGAAGACTGCCTAGTTTTTGGCTATTTAGGATAATGTAGTTGTTCTCCCCGGGCTCTTCGAGGATTTTAAGAAGCGCGTTTTGGGCTGGATTTTCCAGGTTTTCCGCGTTAAAAACTAAGCAGAGGCGAGTGGAATGGGAAAATGGCTTTTGACTAAAAAACAGCCTTATTTGACGGATTGTTTCAATTGACCAGCCGGACGAATCATTAATCGTGAGAATGTCTGGGTTTGAGTTTTGGGAGGGATGACCAAGTTGTTTGAGGAGATCGTTAATTAGACTCTGTGGGCTGGGGCCGACGATTAGAGTAGCCGGGAAGATGTAATTTGGGGTAATATGATTATTAGACATGGCCGATACCAATAATAAGATCTATCGAAGTATAGCGGAAGCGCTTCTTGAATGGGGAATGATTGACCAGAAGAAGTTTGAGGAGATTGGATTGTCGGTGGTGAAAACGGGGCAGGCAGAAGAAGAAATAATTAAGTCGTTGCGGGTGGTAAATGAGGTTGAGTTTGTCAAGGCAAAGGCAGCGTTTTTGCGGGTGCCGTTTGTGGACTTGGAAACAATTGGTTTTTCCCCGGAGGCAATTACTTTGGTTCCGGAGAGTGTGGCGGAAAAATATCGAGTTGTTCCTTTTGATCTGGATGCCAAAAATCAGACATTGATGGTGGCGATGGTTAACCCGCTTGACTTGGAAACAATTGAATTTTTGGAAAAAAGAACGGGATTTAAGGTAAAAGTTTCAATGGCGGTGGAAAAACAGGTAAATAGCTTTTTGGTGGAAAAGTACCAGAGAGAGAAAGGAATCACGTCGGAGGTTACCAGGGCTTTGGATGAGAGAAAAGAAGATGAAGAAAAAATGGCGGTGGAAATAGGCAAAAAGGTTAGTTCTGAAGCTCCGGTGGCCAGAATTGTATCGACGATTTTGGAATATGCAGTTAAGTCGAGGGCGTCGGATGTGCACATTGAACCCCAGGAAGAAAATGTGCGGATTAGATATAGAATAGACGGTATTTTACAAGAAAAATACATATTACCTCGGAATGTTCATGATGCGGTGGCATCGAGAATTAAAATTCTGTCAGCTTTGAAAATTGATGAGAAAAGAGTTCCTCAGGACGGACGATTTTTCTTTAGTTCGGATGGTAATGATGTAGACTTGCGGGTATCAACTTTGCCGACAACTTATGGGGAAAAAATTGTAATGCGGTTGCTAAAAAAATCGCAAAAAGTGCCGACACTACCGGAGTTGGGCTTAAGGGGTCTAGCCCTTAAGAATTTAATGACCAGTATTGAAAGGCCGCACGGAATTATTATTGTCTGCGGGCCGACAGGATCGGGAAAAACAACCACATTGTATTCGGTTCTAGATATTGTATCGACGTCGAAGGTAAACGTGATGACAATTGAGGACCCGGTGGAATATCAGATGAAAGGGGTCAATCAAGTTCAGGTAAATGTTCAGGCAGGGTTGACTTTTGCTTCGGCACTGCGATCTTTTTTGCGGCAGGATCCAAATGTAATCATGGTGGGAGAAATTCGGGATACGGAAACAGCAGAATTGGCAATTAATGCGGCACTGACCGGGCATTTAGTGTTCTCTACTCTACATACTAATGATGCTTCGGGGGTGCCACCGAGACTTTTGGATATGGGAGTGGAGCCATTTTTGTTAGTGTCATCTCTTAATTGTGTAGTGGGCCAGCGGGTGTTGAGAAAGGTTTGCCACGATTGTGTGACTCAAGCAGAGATTCCGCCGGAGATTGAAAGTGAGCTTAAAACAACATTGGGGCCAATTTATAAAATGATTGAGGAGAGGTGGCAAAAAGACGGGAAAAAACTAATGTTGCCCAAAATTGTGGGGTGTGAGAAATGCAACAATACTGGATACCTAGGAAGAATCGCTATTTATGAGGTAATGCCGGTGACAGAGAGGTTGAGTAAATTAATTGTGGAAAAAGTAGCGGCTTCGGAAATTCAAAAACAGGCGATGGAAGAAGGGATGCTGACGATGAAGCAGGATGGGTATGTGAAAGTTTTGGAGGGAGTAACGACTTTGGATGAAGTGCTACGAGTAGCGCAATATTAATAATTTTTAATTTTAAATTTTTAATTTTTAATCAATTTTTAAATTCAAATTTTAAATTGAAATTCTTGTAGTATTAACATATGGATAAAAGAATAGAAGAGCTTTTGAAAATGGCGGTGGCCAATAAGGCGTCAGATATACATCTGTTGGCGGGGGCGACACCAAAATTGAGAGTTAATGGTGAGATGATTGAAATTGCCAATTTTAGCGCTGGAAATGAGACGGAAATGGCACAAATAATTTTGAGTTTGGCCCCCAAAGTTTTAGTGGATGAATTTGAAAGTAAAAAAGAACTTGATTTTTCGGTAAAAATTGATGAGGCTCGGTTTAGGGCTAATGTGTTTCTGGTTCAAGGGCGGGTGGCAGCAGCCTTGAGGGTGGTGGCCTCAGTTGTTCCGCCATTGTCGGAATTAAATATGCCAGACATTTTACTAAATATAATTGACAGAAAGCAGGGCTTTATTTTGGTAACCGGACCGACGGGGCACGGCAAGTCGACGACAGTGGCTAGCCTTTTGGACTCGATTAACCACAATAAAAATGTTCATATTGTGACGATTGAAGATCCAATCGAATATCAACTTAAGCCAGTTAAGGCGTTGATTTCCCAGCGGGAAGTTGGCTTTGACACTAATGGCTTTGGGCCGGCATTGCGATCAGTTTTACGGCAGGATCCGAATGTGGTATTTGTGGGAGAAATGCGGGATTTAGAAACAATTGGCTCGGCACTGACGATTGCAGAAACCGGACATTTGGTGTTTTCTACCTTGCACACTAATTCGGCTTCACAAACGATTGACAGAATTGTGGATGTGTTTCCCGAAGGATCGCAGGACCAGATTCGGGTCCAACTGGCCGAGACGTTGACGGCGGTGATTTCGCAGCGGTTGGTGCCGGCAGTGGATGGAGGAAGAATACCGGCGCTGGAATTAATGGTAGTGACACCGGCAATTAAAAACATAATTCGGGAAGGGAAAACTTTTATGATCGACAATGTTATTTCCACCAGCGCTGATGCGGGGATGATTAGCCTGGAGGCATATTTGGCGATGTTGGTAAAGAAGGGTAAAATAACTCAAGAGGTGGCAGAAAGTTATTGTTTGAGGCCGACGGAATTACAAAATCGACTGATTGGAAAAGTAACAAAAGATGACAAAGTTTTTATATAAAGCAAAAGATTGGACGGGTAAACAAGTTTCAGGAGAGCTTGAGATGGGTAGCCAGGCGGAAGTTTTGGAGTCGATTAGGGGTGGTGGCCTGATTCCCCTATCGATAAGCGAGTCAAAAGATAGTTTTCTTTCAGAGTTAATGTCGAAGGTGACAGGAAGAGTGGGTTTGAAGGAGGTGGCAATGATGACAAGGCAATTATCGACGATGATGACGGCGGGATTGCCACTAACGGAGGCATTACAGCTTTTGAAGAGCCAATCGGCAAAGAGAACAAAAATGACGGAGATTATGGAATTTTCATTGGCTTCTGTTCGGGGAGGGAGGCCGTTGGGGCAGGCCTTTGCCAAATATAAGGATGTTTTTGGGGAGGCCTATATTGCTTCAATTGAAGCCGGAGAAGAAGGAGGGGTGATCGATAAAGTATTGGTGAGGCTGGCAGATGACTTAGAGAAAGATGCCGAATTTCGGGGAAAAGTTAAAGGAGCAATGATTTATCCGGTTATCGTAATTTTGGGAATGGTGGTGGTGGCGATTATTATGATGGTGTTTGTGGTGCCAAAGTTGATGAGCCTTTACACCGATTTTGGCTCGAAGTTGCCGATGGCAACTGTAATATTGATGACGCTTTCTAACTTTATGATCAAGACTTGGTTTTTGATACCAATTGGGGTTTTGGGCCTAGTTTGGGGAATGAAAATGGGAGACAAGATTCCGGATTTTCGGTTAAAACGAGACGAATTGCTAATGAAGTTACCGATTGCCGGATATTTGGTAAAAATTACAGTGGTGGCTAATACTGTCAGAACGTTGTCGATGTTGTTGTCGGCGGGAGTGCAACTGGTGGATTCGCTAAAAATTGTGGCCAAGGTGGCGGGAAACGAGGTTTTCTACCGGGCTTATGGGCGGATATCGGAAAGAGTCCAGAAAGGTTTTTCAATTGCTGATTCGTTTGCTGAGACAGCGGTGTTTCCAATGATTGTTAACCAGATGGTAGAAACCGGCGAATCGACTGGAAAACTTGATGAGGTCTTAATGAAAGTGGCTGATTATTTTTCGGTGGAGGCAGACCAGTCGGTTAAATCTTTGACTTCGGCGATTGAGCCATTGATTATGATAGTGCTAGGGATTGGAGTGGCTTTTTTGGTAATCGCCGTGATTATGCCAATCTATAACTTGACATCATCGTTCTAATTAGTATAAAGTTTATAAAGTAAAAAGTTTATAAAGTAAAAAGAAAAAATGCACAACCAAAAAGGTTTTACGTTAGTCGAACTTCTGATCGTCATTTCGCTGATTGCCATTCTGTCCGTCGGCGTTCTGGCAACCATTAATCCAATCGAGCAGAGGAATAAAGCAACCGATGCTAATACTTCCAACGATGCCGGTGAAGTTTTGAACGCTTATGAGAGGTATTACACTAACAATAGTTCTTATCCATGGGGTGTAATTGATCCGAGTATTTTGACGGATGATGCTTTTGGTGCGATTAGTAACACGATTGGTTTTGGATTGTGTGGAATGGGTGAAGGGTCTACTGGTGCAGATGTCACTACTCAGTGTTCGTCGTATGACCAAATGGGGGCTTTGGTTTCTTCTGATGAACTTAAAAATTCATTTTTACAAAAAGGTTACGGCAAGGTTGTTGGTGGTGGAGCTGGTCAAGTATCGTTTGATAAGTTGTTATATATGTACAAGGCCGATGCTCAATTAGGACATAATTCTATTTATGTTTGTTTTGTTCCCAAAGCGAAATCGAATCGCACTCGGGCAAACAACTTAAAACAAATTACTTTTACGGGGTGTACAGGTGCTTCTATTGATCCAAATCTTTGCATACCAAGCGCTGTGTTGGATGCCGGTTCAACTATGTTTGATACTACGGGAAATGCTGTGGTTGCTTTTACGAATCCAACGACTTCGTTGTTTAAGTGTGTGCCGTAGGGGGAATTTAGATGGAAATGAAAAACCCTCCCGACGTAAGTCGGGGGGGTTTTTGGTGGTCCAATCTTCCCCCTTTCCCCCTTCTTTGACAAGAAGGGGTATAAATTAAAGTACTAAAAAGTACTTTTATTGGTGTATAATTGGTTTATGATTACAAAACAAATTCAAGTTAAATTTAATTTGCCGGTTGAGTTGAGAGATTTTGCTTTGGCGGAAGCTAAAAGTAATGGATTGACGGTGTCGAGTTATATAAGGTATCTATTGGTGGAGAAGAAAGAGGAAAAAAGTGGAAAAATTTATAGAGCGACAGAGAGGTTGGAAAAAATAGTGGCCGAAGCGATGAAGAATTATGACAAAAGGGTTGGAATGGATAAAATTTTCAAGAAACGGTAAGATTGGTGGTGATTCTTTTTTTTCAATTCATTGTTTTTATTTTGGGATTGTGTGTGGGGAGTTTTGTGAATATGGCTGTCTATCGCTTTGCGATAAACAATAAACTAACGTCATCGCGAGGCCGAAGGCCGTGGCGATCTCAACGGGATTGCTTCTCCGCCAGCCGGCGGATCGCAATGACGAACAAGAGGTCGTTTTGTGATGGGTGCGGGAGGCAGTTGAGATGGTTTGAAAATATACCGGTAATTTCTTGGTTAATACAAGGAGGAAGGTCGAGGTGTTGCCAGACTCCCCTACCCCTTCAATACCCTATAGTCGAATTTGGTAATGGGATGCTTTTTTTAATAAGTTACAAATTACAAATATACAATTTCCAAACAATTTCCAAATTACCAAATTTACAAAATTTACTTTTGTTGGGGCTAAGCTTAGTAATGATTGGAGTAATAGTGTTTGCGACAATAATTGATTTGAAGTATATGATTTTGCCGGATGGGGCGACGGTGGCGCTGATAATTTTGGCGTTAATGATGGGCTTTAGTGTTGATAAATTGCTGGCAGGAGCAGGCGGAGTGGCGTTTTTGGGCGGGTTACATTTAATAACTAAGGGCAAAGGAATGGGGCTAGGAGATGTAAAGTTAGCCTTGTTTATGGGTTTATTGTTGGGTGGCCGGGGGTTGATAATTGCTTTTTATGTGGCATTTATTGCCGGAGCGATAGTAGGGGTGGTGATGTTGGCCTTTAATAAAAAGAAACTAAAATCACCCATCCCATTTGGCCCATTTTTGTTTTTAGGAGTGTTAGTAGCTTTTTTTCTAAATAAGATAGAATAAAGATATGAGAAAGGGGTTTAGTTTGGTGGAGATAATGATTGTGATAGCGATTTTGGCGATCATGATGGTGATTATGGTGATGACAATTAACCCGATTGCGATGATACAAAGAGGGACTGACGCCCGGATGAAAAAAGATTTGAGCCGAATAAGAGTGGCTTTTGAAGAATATAGAAATGATAAAAAAACTTTTCCCAATAATTCAGCTCCTGATTTTTTAGTGAACAAGCTGATGGATAGAGCTAATTGCGGAACCGGTATTTTTGCTCCGTGGCTAAATAGTTGGCCCTGCGACCCACATGGTAATCCTTACAAAATAATGGTGGAGGAAAACAGCTTTCCCCAGTGGTTTAAGGTTCTGACTAAACTTGACAATAAAAAGGACGCCGATATTCCGGCGGGAAGAGAAGACAAGACTTATAATTATGGTGTTTCCAGTACCAATGTATTGTGGTATGACTTGGCGGGGTGCAAGCGGACACTTGGCGGATCGGGCGACCAGGAAGGAGTGCCACAATGCTACATTAAGCGGGGTTTGGGTTGTGGCCATGTTGCGGTTGGATGCTTGGGTGAATCCTGTTACGCTGATGATGCCTGTTCGCCTTTTTGCCAAACTGACTGCTGTGGAGGCGGTGGTGACAATAACGGCGATGGTGAGCCTGATGGTTGTAACTAGGTAGAGATTTGGTATATGATGAATCAAGAATCTACGAATCTAGAATTAACGAATTTGGAAAATTTTAAGTTCTAAGTTTTAAAAGATGAATAAAAAAAGAAGAGGGTTTACGTTGGTGGAGTTGTTGGTGGTGATTGCGATTATCTCGATTTTGACAGTGATTACGGTGTCGCAATTTGAAACAGCCAGGAAGAAGGCAAGAGATGCCCAAAGAAAGGGTGACATAAACTCAGTAAGTAAGGCATTGTTAATGTATTATGCCGATTACAACAAATTTCCAAAAAAATCGGCGATAAACTCCCTGTTGGTGATGAGTCCGGGGGAAGCGAATGAGTTTAAGGATGATCAGCAATATATTTATATGAAAGTAATGCCCAGAGAAAGCCGAAGTGGTTGGGCTCCCTATTGCTATGAAGTTGATGATACTAACCCGACTAAATTTGCTATTTATACGATGTTGGAGAATACGGCTGATTCGGATTGCCATCTAAAGGATGGTTTGCCGTTGTATCAGGATAAATGCGGGACACATGATTATTGTTTTGCAATAACCAGCCCCAATGCGAGATTAAATTCAAGTACTGGGGAACTTGAATAGAAAATTTTTAATTTGAAATTTTTAATTTTTAATCAATTTTTAATTTGAAATTTTTAAAACTAATCAAACATAGACGAGGGTTTACGTTGGTGGAGTTGTTGGTGGCAATATCGATTATTGCGGTTTTAAGTGCGATTTTGTTGCCAAACTTTATGGGAGCAAGACAAAGAGCAGAAGATGCCAAGAAGAAAGAAGACCTGGTGGCAGTGAAGAATGCCCTAAGAATGTTTTATAATGATACCCAAGGTTATCCCCTTTCCAGTGTTGATGTCGGGGCGACACTAACCCCTTATTTACCTAATATTGGCCAAATCGGTTTTACTTATAGCCAGATTAACGGTGGTGATGGATTTCAGCTGTGTGTGGGGCTGGGAGGAGAGGTGGGCGGAGACAATAGTCGATCGCAACTTAACTGCCAGGATGCAACTCACAAGGTTTGTGGGATTGGATTGACAGTGGAGACTAATTTATATGTTGTATGCGGGAATTAGTTTATAAAGTTACAAGTTTATAAAGTTTATAAAGTGAAAAGAAAGAATGGGTTTACGTTATTTGAATTATTAGTAAGTATTTCGATTATTGGAATTTTGACGGCGGTGGTGGCGTTTTCATTTTCCAGCGCCCAAAAGAAGGCGAGGGATTCGCGGAGAGTGACCGACATGAACACGATTCAAAAAGCGGCGGAACAATATTATTCGGCTAACAATTACACCTATCCAACAAGTATAACGATGCCTTGGGCAGAGGCAAGCGGGACGGCGATAATGTATAATTTTCCGGTTGATCCAAAAAATAGTGGTGACTATGTTTATACTTCGAATTTTCCCGATGGTATTTACTGTGTTTGTGCCCTGTTGGAAGAAGCGGGTAAAGGGAATGCGGCGAATTCAGTATGTGGTTTTAGATCGGCAGGATTAAAGAATTATTTTTGTGTTAAGAGTCAACAATAAACAAGTTAAAAGTTTATAAAGTTTATAAGGTGAAAAGCAAAAGAGGGTTTAGTTTGATTGAATTGGTGGTGGTGATAACAATTATGGCGGTGATTACGGCACTAGTGTCGGTTAGCTTTGCCGGGGCGGGGAAGAGGGGCCGGGATTCGAGAAGAATGGCCGATTTGGAAAAAATTAGAGTGGCGCTGGAGATGATTAGACAAGTAGGAGTGACTTATCCAAGTGATGATGATCGCTTGGTGCCGGATTATATTCAGGCACTGCCGAAAGATCCAAAAGGTGGAAGTTATCTTTATTCTGGTGGCGGTTATGTCTACACTTTGGATGCAACGATGGAGGATGTGGGGTCGACGACGGGAGATTATGGAGGTGGATATAACTATCGGGTGACGAACCCATAATTTAGTCCAAAAAGTTAGAAAGTTAGAAAGTCCAAAAAGTGAAAAGAAGAAAAGGAATGAGTTTGATTGAATTGGTGGTGGTGACGGCATTGATCATGGTGCTGGCGGGAGGGGGCGGGGTGGCTTTAAATACTTTTAACGAAAAACAAAAAGTAGTGACAGCCAGAGATGAGTTGGTGGCCAGTTTAAGACTAGCAAGGAATGCGGCCAGAACAGCCAAGGGGCCAACAAATAGAGAAATTAATTACGTGGCGGTGACGATAGCGACTAATGGGTTAATTCTGGCGGTTGATGACTCAGAGGCGGTTACTTATGTAAGTAAAGATGTGACACAGGAAGGAGTTACTATAAGCCAGACACCGAGTGGAAGAATATTATTTTTGCCATATGAAACTAAATTAGTGATGATTGATGGAGCAGGAAAAGTGGTTGATTTTGGAAATTCTTATACCGTAACGGTGACTTCGGGAATGGGAACAACAGCGACGGTGGTTATTAGTTCTAATGGACTAATTGATGGCCAATAAAGACAAAGGACAGAGTTTGGTGGAGGTGGTATTTTCGGTGGTGATAATTGTGTTGTTTTTAACCGGGGCCGTGATTGCTCTGTTGATGTCGGTATCGGCTCGAAGCCAGGGGTTGGCGAGAAAAAAGGCAACGAGATTGGCAGAAACGGTAATGGAAAATTTAATTAACGATAAAACCAATAATCCGGCGATTTTTTGGCAATTGAACGAAGTTAGTTCCCAAACAATGAGTAGTTTTAATAATTACACTTATTCGATAGGTTTTTCCTTGTCCAGCGCTAGCCCGAGTTGCAATATCGGAGTGACTGACTGTGTTGAAGCAACGGTGGGAGTAAGTTGGACAGACAAAAAAGATAATTATTTAGAAGTTAAGAGGTTTTTCAGTAAAAATTTCTAATTTCCAATTTCTAATTTCTAAACAACTTTAAATTCTAAATTTTAAAAAATGAAAAAAAATAGGCGGGGATTTACACTGATTGAAATGGTGGTGGTGACGGGGATAATTGGATTGATGATGGTGGCGGTGACGGGAATTTTACTTAGTAGCCTGCAGGCCAGAAACTTAACTAGGATGACTGATTTATTGTCGGCTAACGGCAATTATGCTTTGGAAGAAATTAGAAAAAATTTACTTAATGCCAATAAGGAGACGGTGGTTTGCCCTGTTGGGGTGGGCAGTAGCTTAAGTTTTGATAGTGTTAGGGACGGCGAGGAAACACTCCTCAAATGTGATAATGCCGGAAGGGTAGCTTCAAATTCGGCCAAATTAACCGGAGGGGAGGTAATATTGTCGGGATGTGATGAGTTTGTGAGATGTGAGAACGGGGCGCTAGGGCCAGTGTCGGGAATAGTGGTGAAATTTGTATTGAGCGCGGGTAATGCCAGTGGCGGGGTCAAAGATTTTGTTAGTAAGGTTTTTGAATCGAGAGTAACACTGAGGAATTAGATCTTAGTTCTTAGATCCTAGATCTTAGATATTGGTGGTGATGGAGTCGTAGATTTGGTTTAGGCCTTCAACACATTTTTCAAAGCTGTATTTATCGGCGATTAACTTTTTGGCATCATCCCCTATTTGCCCACGATACTTTTTATTTTTAACCAGTTTAACGACATTTTTGACAATGTCCTTTTCCGGACAAACAATGGCGTGACGATAATTTTCAATGTTTATGCCACCCATGCCGTCTTTGGTGGTAATGATGGGGAGACTAAAGGCCATGGCTTCGAGGAATTTATTGCGGGTGCCGCCGCCACTGGCCATGGGGGCGAGCAAAAGCCAACTTTGCTGGTAATAAAACTGAGGATCGTGGGCTTCTCCATCAATATCAGCTTCGGTGACTATGATATCTTTTGACTGGTATTTACCAAAGAATTCCGGAGCAAACCGGCCAACAATATAGAGCTGGCAGGCAGGAATTTGTTTTTTGATTTTACTCCAGTATTTTTTAAGAATTAGGTCAACTGATTCGCTGTTTTGCATCCACTTCATGTTGGAAACACCAAAAAGAATGGATGGCTTTTTAGTTTTTGGGGTTTTAATGGAAGCATCAATATATTTCTGGTCGACACCGTTTTGGAAATATTGAATGTCTTTTCGGCCGGTGACTTGAGAAATAATTTTTTGATCGTCCTGACCAAAGGCAACAACGGTGTGGGAATTTTTCCAATAATGGGTTTCCCAATATTTTAATTTAAGAACATCAAGCTGAAGAATGGGAGTGAGGAGTTTTTTAATACCTTTAAGGCTTTCAACAAAGTGCTGATAAACAGAATATTCAATGGTAAGATCGACTAAAACGATGGGAACCTCGGTTTTGGGAATATTGGGCATAGGGTAGAAACAGTCACAGTGAATGAGGTCGAAATGGTGGTGATCGAGCTCGTTTTGAATAGTTGTTTTTAGTTCCTGGCTAATGTAGTTGACAACCAGGAAGGGGTAAGGACTAAAAGCGGCCATGAGAACTTTTTTTAGGTCCCAGGTTTTTCCCCGTTTGACGACGATAACCTTGTGACAAAACTGTTTTATGTCTTTCAGGCCGTCTTCGTCGCGACTAAAACAAATGAGAGTGATTTTATTTTTTGGAGCCAGATATTTGATTGAATAATAGGAACTTCTTTGGCCACCGGATTGGGAGAGGCGGGGTAGATAGGGGCAGATCATTAAGATATTGCGTTTGTGGGACATGGGATGATTATACTAAGAAATAAGAGACCCGTCAGTAGACGGGTGCAGTAAGAGATAAGAAATAAGAGATAATTGGTTATGGAAAAGAAAAAGGCGGTTGAAAGGGCAAATTTTAAAAAAATAATAAAAATGCTGCAATTGTTTAAAAAAGATATTAGGGAAAGTGGCTGTGCTGATGCGAGGTGTGTTTTGTTTGGGTCGTGGGCTAAGGGCAAACAAACAAGAGACAGTGATATTGATGTTTGTGTAATTTCTAAAAATATAAAAGACAGATATGACGATCGGGTAAAAATGGCAATGATTGGCAATAAATATAATGTGTTAATTGAGCCGGTGGCGATGTTGCCACAAGATTTGGAGGATAGGTATTACACTTTGGCTAGTGGGTAAAAAAGTGGGGAATTGATATTTAATACACAGTCAATATGTACATATTTTCCTGCTTGATTTGGGGGTGAAATGATTTTTCTTTTCTCTATATAATTTGATAAGGAATATCTACTCCCCTTTTCCTCAGTTTGTTAGCCTAAGGAAGGAGGAAGGTTATAATCCAGTATATAATTACCGGTAGTAACCATTGTTACTACTAAATGTTTGTCGAGATTATGGATTTGGTTGGGAAGACAGATAACTTAAAAATATCTACGTAACCACAGGATATTTGATACAATATGTCATGTCCAAAAGTTCAGAAATAGAATTGTATCAACCGACACTTTACGTGTATTCAAAAGGTTATTTTCAAGCACAAACATCTTTTGCAGACAGAGTATTACAATTAGGATTGTCACCCGATATTCAGAGTTCCATTCTCAACTATACAGTTATATACCGTCATTTGGTTGGCAGAAATCCATCTTCAAAAGGATCCGACCCAAAATGGATCGAATTTGCCAAAGGACTGTCGGAAGATCAAGACACCACCGATCAAACTTGGCAATTTTATACTAGACAGCCTCACAGTATATATAACGACAAATCGAATCAATTTGAGGGTGAATATTTTGGAAGCTTTGTCCAAAAACTGGCAATTGACCGACCAACCGGCGACCAAAAAGTAGAAATACATTTCGTAAACCAGCGTCGAGGTCAACCCAAAAGTGATTTTTCAAGGCAATTTACATCGGATAGAATCCAAGATTTAACTAGATTATTTCAATCTGTCCGCAATCGAATTCAAAACAACAATTCATTTAATCCTAAATGGGTAACTTTAGTTTCTTGGATGAATAGCTTTCCAGGGGTCATAGCCTCGTTACCATCTGCTTTCGTTGATAATGCTACAACCGTCCGACCTCCTGAATTAAATTTTCGCAGCAATTCTCTTTGGGGACAATTTTTGTCCAATGATGGAGGTGTAAACATAGAAAGATATCGACAATTCCAAGAATCATTACCTAAAGCTAACGACCTAAACCAACTTGTTGATTGTTTTCCACTCCGAGTTTTATCTTTTCGTTCTCCGATGGAAATATTTTTCGACCATTACGGGATTAAGTAATACATACACGATACATACTAACCAGATATATTGTAAATTACGTATCTTATGGTAGAATATGATGTCGTGCAACTGAAAACGCTCAGCATGCAAAACGACAAAGGTTCTTTTACAATCGGGTTAAACCCAGAAAGGAGTTGTTTATCGAAAGATAAAAAACAACCAAGAAACCACACCTCAGTATCTCGTTGATCGATCAAACCACAAGTCCAGTAAAAGGAGAAAATCATGTACAAGCTTCACAAGTTTTTGATGGCATGTGATCCAGGCGATGGCGATACCGGCTCTGATATGGGCAATGGTCCATCGAGCGATGGTTCAAGCGCCGGCGACAGCGACAGCAGCTACGACTCAGGTAGCTACGAAGGCTAGTCTGGTCAACCCGTAACGGTTGGAGTGTTTGGGAGAAATTCCAAGCACTCCTCCCGCTGGGCGGGAGGAACAAAAATAAAAAAAACAAAACAAAATTTTATTCCAATTCCTCCCGCTCTTCACACACAAATGCTATTATTGTCATATATATGCTTAAATTAAGTGATCTTAATCTTTCTCTCGAAACAGTCAAATTAAAAAACGGTATTAAAATTGTTAATTTTCGTCGAAGTGGCGCACCATTGGCCATACGATGCCTTTTTTTTGCTGGCTCCCGATTTGACGATATTGAAGGTTCTTCTCATTTTTTAGAACATCTATTGGTAGCTGGTACTAAAAAACATCCATCCAAAGACAAACTGGCTTCTTACGTTGAAAATAATGGCGGAATTCTTGGTGCCGTCACTGGCATGGATAATTTAACCATCAATTTGTCTCTTGGTGATCCCCACGACATCCCCATTGCCTCGGAAGTCCTAAAAGAAATAATCTTTAATCCGATCTTTGAAGATAAGATAATTGAAAACGAACGCCAAGCAATCTACCGTGAACTTTCTGATCGAAAATCAAATCCTAGTAAGGCAATTGGTACCGTAAATCGTCAGCTATTTTTTCAAAACACCATTTTAGGCAGATCAACTTTGGGAACAGAGGAGTCAATTAAAAGTATTAAAAAAGAAGACATCCTATTTTATTATCAGAATAATATACTAACTGGTCAGATGGTTCTTGTCACCAGTGGCGACATTTCAATTGATGTAATCAAAAATGAATTCGCATTTTTGGAATCGATAAAGTTTATTATCAAAACTCCCAAAAAAGATTTAGAGATAAACCAAAAAAAAAGAGTACTGATTGAAAAGTTTAGCCAAAACGACCAAATCACTTTTTCCTATGCCTTTAGGACTGGTAATATTTTTAATTCCTTAAATCCTGCCTTATCTATTATGATACAAGCTTTAGCATCCAGTCGCTCTTCAAAGCTAATTACCCGACTTCGTTACGAAAATGGTTTGATCTATGGTATCAATTCATGGCACGACCAGTTATTTGACGGTGGTGTATGGGGTTTTCAAACTGCAACTTCCAAGTCCAACTTTCAAAAAGTCATCGAATTAATCGAGTCAGAGTTAACTACTCTGACAGAAGTTGGTTTATCAACACAAGAACTTGAGTTTGTAAAAAACAAGATTATTAAATCAAGCCGACTTAACCTTCAAACATCTGAATCAATCGTAAATTTCCATGCCTACAAACAATTTATCGACAGTAACAAACCGTGGACAGTTCAAGAATACACTAAAGATCTTGAGAAAGTCGATTGCGACCTGGTCAAAACTACAGCAACCAAATACCTCGATCCGGCCAGATCATTGCTTGCCATCTGTGGCGATATCAACGAAAAAGAAATCGATCTGGCAAAATAGTTTTTATATTGCTTCTAGTAACTTAGATTAGTAAACGACTAATAGTATGATTAGGTATACACAGTTGGTATGTACATATTTTCCTGCTTGATTTGGGGGGAAAATGGGGTATAATTTGGATGTTAGATTATAGGATATGAATAGGATGAATAAGAGTCCAGAGATATCTTTTGGTAATGTTTTGAAGAGGGGTTTAGGGGCCTTGGGTTTTGTGGCCACGACATATCTTACTGGTGGTTGTGCTGGTGGGCAAGAGGCGGTGAAGTCTCTTGAACCGACAACTCCACCGGCGACTGGAGCACCAAGCCCGACAAGAGGAGAACCGAATGGAGTACCAACAGAAGTTAAACCGATAAGTGCTCCTTATGTGGCGAACACACCAGTTAAGGAGAAGGCAACCAGGCCAGTAATTTTGGATCACAATGTAAAAAGGTTAGCAATTGGAGCAGAGGGGGTGGCGTCTGCATCTTTGAGTACTGACCAAATTGGTCAAACAACTAATTTTGGAGAAGGGAGAACTTTGGCGACACTGGGAACCGGTGAAGGTTCAACTAGGCTTTATGATGGCGGAACAAGTGCAAGAATACTTGACGCTCCGAATAGTCTTTCTTTTGGTGGACAGACATACACTTTTGTAGAACATACGGGTAGTGGGGGTTTGGCTAGATATAAGAGTTCTGATGGGAAGGAATACTTGTTACCAACAGACGTTGACTCTGAAGCTTATGCCATTTCTGTAGCAGTATTTTCAACAGGAGCCGATGGTCCTATGGTTCAAGCATGGGATGGAAAGGGAAACGCAGTAGCTCCAATTTTAGCGGGATGGAGAGAATTCAAGCCTGGAGAGAAAGTGATGGTTGACTCTTTGGGTAATCTCTCAATTGTTTCGGTTGATGGAAAGATTAGTTGGAGATTTGACTCGTTGGATAGAGATTGGGAACAGGTGGCGTTGGCACAGGTGGCTACCGCCCAGGTTCCTCCAACTTCTGCTCCGACTCCACCCGCCTCCCCTACTCCAGCTAAAGTCGACGCGGCGCCAACGGCGGTAAACAAAGAGGTAGAAAGCCAAAAGATGGCTTTATACCCGATAGCCTTTGAACTGCCATTGAGTGCGGAGGTGGATGGAATACAGGTAAATTTATCGGTTGGTTACACTGATAGATTTGAGGCAGAGCGGGATTATAAAGGGATTGTGGTGGCTAGAGAGGATGCAGCCAAAGAACATGTGGCGATGGCATTAAAAATGGTTTGGCGGTCGTGGGTGAGCGATGATGTAACCGGCCGAGCTAGTGTTACTTATAATCAATGGGTGGGGATGGTGAAAAAAGGAGAGGTGGTTCTTAAGATTCCGGCAGTTGATGGTGGCGTCGATAGTCCCAATAAAAACCAGGACAGACAAATTCGTGATTGGAAATTAGAAGTTAAGAATGGAAAGCCGACAGTGGATGTAGGAGTAGTCTTTGACATAGCGACAGTGGAAGGCGGATATCCAACTTTACCACTTAATTTGTCGACACAGAGCAATATTAATTTAGTTTTGGTTGGGGGAAAGTTGCTTATTGTTGGCCAGTTTTTTGATACAGAAGTTTCTGTTCAAAAAGACTATAAGGTTCCGGAGCGTGTTGCTAGTGCTGCGGTCGATATGCAGCTTTCTAGTCGTGTTGGTCACTTACTGTTGTCTGCCACTAATAATGATGGTAACGTCCTGAGTGGAAGAGGTGATGTTTTGGCTGTTGATAATTCTGGCGAACCGACACGTATTTTGAGAGAAATTAGCTCTAAGGTGTGGGATGGGAAAATGGAGTCTCTAGAGACAATGAAAACTCTTTTGAAGATAGTTAGGTAGTTGATTTTTTGTTATTATGAGTGTGTGAAGAAGTTATTGGTTTTGTTGTTAGTATTTTTGTTGGTGGTTATTGGCTATGTGACGTTAACACGAGTGAAGCTGGTTTCGGAAGTACAGGAATATGAATTACAAATAATTGATTGGAGACAATTTAATGCTTTTTTGGGAGAGATTAATTATTGGGGTGGTGGGGTGCGAGAGCAAATTAGTAGGCCAAAGATTGTTTGGCCATTGCGACTAGAGATAGTGCTGAGTGGTAAGGTCGAAAATGATTATAAATTGTTTTCGAATGTTAATAAACCGCCATTTCAAGCCTTTGGCTTTAGATATCAAAATAGAATTTTGACTAATCAGGCCAGAATTTATTATTCACCGGAGACATTGGTGGAGTTGACGGATCGAAACAATATACCGTACATTTGGCGGAGAACGACATTTGGCGTGTTAAAAATGATTTGTTTTCAGTCGAGATATAACGACAGATTTGACGATGACACCCGATGTAACCAGGTTGCCGGTAAATATTCCAGGGAGAGCCAATTTATTCGCCTGGTTCGTAAGTCGAAGGTTGGCTGGAAACTGGTTAGACCAGCGATGGCTGCAGGAACTTGCTGGGGAACATATGAGTGTGGAAGTTATGTTTATAGTTGTACTCCTGGTGGTGGGACTTGTGACAATGTTTCTGCACCATGTGGGTTAGGTGACTTGGGTACTTGTACCCGAGACTGTGTAGCGGGGGCAGGGTCGGGGGCGATATCTTGCGGATTTACAAATCGGGAGGATTGCCAAATGTCTCACTGTTCTTCGGCGTCTTGCCCGATTAGAGATTGTAGTTGGACTTGTACTCCTGACTGCGTTGGGGTGGCGGATGGAGGGAGTGATGGATGTGGAGGGACATGCGGAGGAGTGGCGCCGATAGCGACGAATACACCGGTGCCACCGGGATGTACGTCTGATTCTCAGTGTCCATCTGGAGAATGTTGTCGTTATAATGCGTGTACTGTTGATTGTGGCCCGCCGGCTTGTGCCCCGGCCAGAAACACTGATTGTTTTTTGGATAGCCAGTGTGGAGACGCTCCCGGACAACATGAATGGTGCCCTTCGGGAAAAGGTTTGGACGGACAAAATTGTAGTGAAAGTAGTGATGGTGATAATTATTGCGAAAGAAATGGAACGCAGTATTGTTGTGGAAAGTTACCAACGTTTGCCCCATGCAACCCAGTTGATTACCCGAGCAGATCAACAATTGTTATTAACCCTAATATTAGGACAAATAGAAGTAACTCTGACAGGTTTGATGTTAGGGTGGCGGATATTCCATCAAAATTTGGCTATTCACCTAACCCAGAGGCGGCGAGAGATGCTGATCCAAGCGGTTGTTGTAATTTGGAAACACAGATTAAGATTGGCCCTTCTACAAGTAGTTTGTACACTCCCCGCGGATATGCTGAAAGTTGTACTGTTTCAGGAGTGATGTGTACGGGTGAAGATGGTGAGCCGGCGCAAAGCGCGCCTTGGGGGGCAGATTGGAAATACAGTGGAGGGAAAGTTTGCGCCCAGGCTTATGTGAAAGGGACGGAGGTGGGGAATATTGTAACCAATTGTTTTGACCCAGGAAGGGCAAGTGGAGTGATGAACACACCAAAAGTTTTACCGGGAGGGAGTGTGAGTTTTACGGTGACTGTTGCCGGAGCAGATGGGGTACCGGCGAAAGTGAGGTTGCATGATACGACGCGGGGTGGAGAAAGTAATGCCAGCTATTATGATGACAATAATATTGTGTGGAGAGAAGACGGAGGAACCATACAACAGAATGCAGATGTACTTTTACACGGTTGTACGGTAACAAAAAGTGGAAGTTATACCTGGAATTTCACCTGTTTGGCTGGGACGAGTAATATGTGGAATGGGACGAGTAGCTTGGGGACACACAAAGTGGTTTTTTCTAATCAATACAACGTAGAAACAGAGTTGAGTTATGAATTGGTGGAAGGTCCACCGAGTTGTAATAGTTGGAGCAGTGTGAAGATTAATAACTGCGATAGTGCGATGTATAACTCTAGTCCGAGGAACGCTTCTTGTTTGACAGCTTCAACCACCGTGCCGGTAAATTTGAGTTGGGATTTGGGGGCAACTCATGTTCGGTTTGCAGAAGTAGGAGGTGCCGAAAACTGTAGTGCAGTGGACGGCTTTCCGGTGATTGTTGATGGTGATTCGGAGGATAGTCGGTGGTCGGCTTGGGAGACGGTGGCAGCAACAAAAAATAAAGTCTTGAGTTCGGGATATGGGGAGAAAAAGTTGTGTGCTCAATACAAAAATACCTATGGAAATAGCTTGCCATGCGGAGCGATGACAGAGTATTATGTGGCCCTGCCGGTGTGTGATAGCTGGGGAAACATAAAAATTAATAATTGTAGTTGGGCGATGTGGAACAGTAGCCCGAGAAATACGGCTTGTTTTACTACCTCGACAACCGTGCCGGTGAATTTAAGTTGGAGCGCCGGAGTGACTAGCTACCGATTTATAGAAATTGCCAGTGGGGATTGCGCTTCGGTTTCTGATAGTCAGACAGGTTGGACGACTTGGAATCCGGTGACAGCAACGGTTAACCGGACCTTGTCGCTTGGCGGGTATGGGGAAAAGAAATTGTGTGTGGAATACAAAAATAGTAACGAAGATAAGGCTAAATGCGGAGCGATGACGCAGTATTACGCCAAGCCGAGGTGTGTTGACTGGAATGATGCCAATTTTAATGGTTGTAATTATAGCCAGTGGAGCGCAAGCCCAAGAAATAGTGCTTGTTATTTGAGTTCGCCGGCGGCTAGCATAAACTTGGCCTATGACACGGGAGTAAATCAGGTGAGATTTTTGCAGCCGGGGAGTAGTGAAAGTTGCGCTGGGATTAGTGCTGATGATTCCCGCTGGCAGGAGGATTGGGAGCCAGTGGTGGCAGTAAAAAGCAAGTCTGTTTCAGCAACTTATGGCGATAAGAAAATGTGTGTTCAATATCGGAACACCAATTTGCCAGTAGATAGTGATATTTGCGGAGGGATGGCAACCTATTGTGCCCCACCTTCGACACCAGTGTTTGGCAGTATTAGTGGGGTAAGTACAAACGGAACAACAAGTTGTGGCGGGAGTAGTGCTACTTGCGTGTCGGCGGGGACGCCGACTTGGAATTGGACGGGGGTTGATGTGGCTGGGGCGTGCGCTATTAGAGAAACTTATGTTACCAATAGTGATATAGCTGACCCGGTAATTAAGGCGGGAAAAGTGGATAGTTACACTGTTCCGATGAGCTTGGCTCAAAATGCTTGTGTGTCGGTGACGGCGAGATATAAAAATGGATCAACTACTGGAAGTGGGTTTACACCAGTGTGGGTGAAATCAGACTCGCTGGGGCCAATGACACCGTCGCTGGCACTATCTTGTTCTTATTACGGACTAGTAGGTGGGGTGAGGAGATTTAATGTAACTGGTAGCTGGGGGGTAGTGTCTGACAATGGTTGCGCCGGGGTGAAGAATTATCAGATAGATACAGCCAATACTGTCGATTTTTCGGGGACAAGTTTACAGCAGTCGGTGACAACAGCAACTTCGCAAAGTTACACTAATTTGATGAGTGAAGGAACGGTTTACGGCCGGGTTAAAGCGACGGACAATTTCAGTAAAGATTCAAGCTGGTCGGCAACGGCAAATAAGGTAATTAGTTGTGATAACTGCGGTGGCTGTAGCTGTGTTTGTAACGCTCCTTATTGCGGACAGGAAAATGGCTGTGGTGATTTTTGCGCTAACACTGATGCAGGGATTCCGCCAACACCAACAACCGTATCTTCGGGGACAACGTCGGGCGATCCGGAAACAATTGTTAATCCGGCAACAACAATAACTTTTAGATGGAACGCTAATACTGACGCTTTAACTGATGGCTATTACTTTGCTGTTTATCGGGAGGGAGTGATGGTGACAGAAATGACTTTGGCGGGGATAGCGACTAATCAGTATGTGGTGAACAGCTCGATTTTCTCTGATAACGTGGTTTATTACTGGCAAGTAGCGGCACAAAACAAAACCTGTAGCGTTGAAACAGCTTGGTCTTTGCCACGTTATTTTGTGATAACTCATCCGGTGGCGCCGGTGGCTAATGCGCCAGAACTGGTGTCGTTTACAATTAAGAATTCTGATGCAACAGTGGCAACAACTGGCGACGGACGAAACCATATTTGTGAGTTAGTTTTTCAGGATTCAGACATACCGAGAAGAGTGATATTTGAAGCAGGGGTGAGTGACAGTAATGGTTTGGCGGATATTGCTTCGGTGGTGTTGGGGTGGAACGGGAAAAATTACAATATGACTTTGGCCGGGGCAGTTGCCCGGGCTGAAGTGGACTTTGCTGGTAGCGATAATGGGACTGGCACCTATCCCCTATCGGTGACAATTACTGACAAATCGGGGCTAACCAATAGTAATACGGACACTAATAGGGATTTTAAAGTGTGGAATTGCGAGGTGAATGTGTCCGGGAGTTTGTATGACGGGTCGGACGCTCCTTTTGGGACACCAAACTGCGCCAATGGGAATGGATTTAATACTTTGTCGACAATTGATTACAGCCTAAGATATGGTAATAAAACAATGACAGTATCGGCGCCAAACTACTCTGACTCGGCCGGAGAAAAACTTAATTGGGCCAGGACATATGAAGTTTTTATTTATAGCGGAGTTAATCGTTTGTCACCGCAGATGTGTGTAAATGGGGACTTTAGATTAGTATTGACTCCAGGTTTCCTGGATGCTTACGCGGTTAGCCAAAATTTGGATGTAGATTTTTCGGTGGTGTTGACCCAGGATGCTTGGTATCAAGTGGTAGGAGGAGGAATTAGAGCGAGTAGTGCAATTAATAATCGAATTCCGATGACTTGCGCATCGGCGAGCGCTTGTAAGCCAGCAATGACGGTGGAAAGCGCGACGGGGGCCAATGATAATGGCTTGGTAACAGCGATAGATATTAACAAGGGGTTGGCTGGCGACAATGCTTTTTTTGGCAGTCCCAACAATTGGTCTTGGAAAGGACCAAGTGGGAACTTAATGGGATCGAGTATTTATAATCATGCTTATTTCTCTCAAAGTCTAGTGGGAAAGTTAAATTCAATTAAAGTGGTGGGGGCAGGAACAAGTTTGAGCTCGGTGATAGCCGGAATTGGAGGAACGGGAATAGTTCTGGTTGACGGAAACATGACGATCGATGTAAATAATACGGTCAATCAAGATAAATTTTTAATGGTGGTAAGTAGTGGAGATTTGACATTTTTATCGGAGGTAACAAATTCGGAAGGAGTTTTTGTGGCCGACAAAAATATTAATATTGGGGGAGATTTAGATAGTGGTTTGACAATCAGTGGGATAGTACATTCGAGCGGAGGGACAAGCCAGATTAAAATCGACCGATCGTTTAGCGATAGTGGAGACAATAACGAGGCCCCGGCAGTGACAATAAAATATCGACCCGATTTTGTGTTTAGTATGCCGTCAATAATCGGACGGATAGTGTCGGGGTGGAATTATAATTAAGGCAAAATTACTAATTTCCAATAACCAATTTCCAAACAAGTTCCAATGAAAAAATCACAATTTCCAAAAAATAAGGGGCAGGTGTCGCTGGTGGTATTGCTGGCGGCGGCGGTAATTACGACTTTGGGGTTGTCGCTGTCTAAAAAAACTGTTTTGGAAACAAAGATCGATATTGATGACGAATTGCAAAAACAGGCGTTTAATACCGCCGAATCAGGAATTGAATACTTTTTGGGAACGGGGACGACGACTTCTTTGGGAAAGACAGAATATCGAAGCTCGGATGGTAAAAGTAGGGCGGAAGTGACGATTGAGACGATTGGCAATTCAACAACACTTGATTTTAATGAGCTAATTCTACCCGGTAAATACCAATATTTTTGGCTAGCCGGACATGATGCGGGAGGAGAATTAAATTATAGTAGTGGCTACTACAGCGGGAGTAGCGTTAGTGTTTGTGCTGGCAGTTATACCGGGCTAGCAAGCGTTAATTTTTTCTATAGAGAAAGTGGAGTTTCTAAGGTAAGAAGGGAAATGATTAATTTCGATGGGGCGGGCGGGTGCCTGGCGGTTAATTTGACGGGAGTGCCGGTGTTGTTGACGGTGTCGCCGGTGGGGTTATCCTCGGTTAATTTTAGTTTACGGGGAACAGTAAATTTTCCCGGACAGGGCAATCAAATAACAGCGGTGGGGCAGGCGGGAGATCTGACAGGAGAAGCAGTTAAAAGCCGGGTGAGAACACTTGATCGGTATAGTATTTTGCCGTTTATGTTGGAGCCTTTGTCGGCGATGGGAGGAATTGGATATTAGATCCTAGATCCTAGATCCTAGATCCTAGATCCTAGATATTAGAGATAAGAGACTTGATACTTGATAGTTAATACTTAATGCTCGATACTTAATTATGGCTCAAGTTTTTGGGGTAGATATTGGTGTGGGATCGGTAAAAATAGTCTCTTTGGTTAAAGAAAAGGAGAAGGTGGTGTTGGGGGCGATTGGAGAGGTAAAAAGCCCACGGAATGACTGGCTGGCTGACTCAAGTGACGAAAAGGCAAAGCGGGAAGTGGCCGAAGTGGTGAAACAACTAATGACAGATATGAAAATTAAAGGCGGGCAGGCGGTGACCTGTTTGCCGGAAGATAAAATTGTTAGCCGATTGGTGAGGTTGCCACCACTAAAAGAGGCCGAGATAATGGATGCTTTGAAGTTTGAGGCGGAAACCTTTGTCCCCTACCCTTTGGATCAAGTGTCGATGGATTATGAAGTAGTGTCGACTGATGAGGCGGGAAAAATGGCGGTTTTGGTGATAGCCTCCCGAAATGACTTAGTTAAAAAATACGTTGACCTGTTTAAAATAATTGGTACCGATCTACTAGCCATTGAATCGCCAGCGATTGCCATGAAGAGAGCAGTTAATTTTAGTGTCGGCAACTTGGTAGAGAGCGCGATTGTGATAGATATGGGGGAAAAATATTCCGATATGGTGGGAATAAAAGATGGCGAAGTTTATTTCACTAGATCGATTTCAGTGGGAGGAGAATCATTAACCCGGGCAATATCGGTTAATTTGGGTTTGGATATGCCATCGGCGGAAGAATATAAAAAGGTTTATGGGATGAGGGAAACGGAGCTCGAAGGGAAAATTAAGAACGCAATTTTGCCGGTTTTTACCAACATGGCGGAGGAAATAAGAAAGGCAATGGCGCTTTTTAGAGAGGAGGAGAATAGGATGATTAACTTATTAATTTTGAGCGGTGGCGGGGCGAATTTACCGGGTTTGTCGCAAGAACTGAATAGAATTTTGGGAGTAGAAGTTCAGGTGTTACAGCCATTTTTAAAAGTTGACCGAGGAGTGGCAACTGTGCCCTTTGATTTGGACAGTGAGGGTTGCCGATTTACAGTGGCGGCGGGATTGGCAATGAGGGGGGTGGAATGAAAAGAGTTGGTTTAAATTTACTGCCCAGTAGTGCTAAATTTCAGGCGACGAGGGTGAGGTGGAAAAAAAGAATAAAAAAAATATCGATAGTGATGGGGATGGTTTACGTGGTTTTAGGGTTGGCGGTGACAGGCTGGCTTTTGGTGTCGGAGAGAATCAATAAGTCAATTAAGGCGGAGATGGCGGGACTAGCTACTAGGTTGGTGCCGTTGGCGGCCAGGGCTGACACTTCGCAACAGATAAAGTATCAGGCAAAAGTGGTGGCCGGAGTATTGGCAAACAGATTTGAATATAGCCGGTATTTAATGCTAATGCGCCAGGAAATAATGCCCTCCGGAGTAAAGATAGAGAAATCAGAGTTAATGGAAAGGTCGGGGATAAAGATTGAAGGTTTGGCTGAGAGCCGAGAGATAATGGATGCAGTGGAAAAAAGAATGCAGGAAATTAACAGTGGTAAATTAGACAACTTTTCTCAAGCCGAATTGAAGTCATTAAGTTATGCTAATGGAGTTTGGAGATTTTCAATGGAGGTAAAGATAAAAAAATGAAAAAGAAATTACCGATATTTAGTTTAGATTGGCAATTAGTGAAATTGGCCTGGTTGCCGGGCGTAATTTTAGGAGGAGGGGTGTTGTTTTATCTAGTTTTGGGACAAAGAATGGTGGCCAAGATTATGGAGTATTCCCAGGATAGCAGTAGAGCAAGAACAGAATTAGTGGCAGTAAAGGCTAAAGTTGATTATCTGGAATCGGTTGATCAAACAGAAATTGGGAAGCTGGTTAATTTGTTGAACGAAGCTGTTTTTTCCGATAATAAGGCTTATTATTTATTAGATACGGTTAGAAGTGTGGCTGGGGTGTTTGGCTACCAAGTTGATAGCTTTGATCTTTCTCCGGGAGAATTGGTTAGGGGTGGAGAAATGGTTAAGGCCAATCAGGCGGTGCCATTGAGAATCAAAGTCGGTTTGGTTGGGCCGAGGGAAAAATATGAAGATTATTTAGTGGCGATGGAGAAGGGCTTGCCGGTGGTTTCAATTGAGAGTTTGAAAGCCAAATCGAGTGGTGATTTAACCTCTCTTGAAATGGAAGTTAACGCTTATTTTGTACCAGCAACAACACTAACCAAAGTAGACAAAATAGCATTATCGGAACTAAAGCTAAGTGCTTCGGAAATGGATTTATTATCGCTTTTGGATGGATTTAAAGTTGTTTTGCCAGACAAGGTGGGTGACAACAAAGAGAATCAGGGGCAGTTTATTAGGTATGATCGGGCTGATCCGTTTGCGTCGCAGTTTTCGAATCCGGATTAACATCAAGAATGTATCTTTGGGTGGGGTAACAGAGATTAAGTATGGCGCGAATTGATTTGATTATCTTGCCTTCTTTACCAATTATTTGGCCAACAATTTCGTCGGGAGCGGTGACGGTGATGGTGAGGGGGTTGTCGGTTTCCGATTGGGTGATGGCGATTTGGGAGGGATCGGAAACTATACCGTTGATGATGTGTTCAAGAGTGCTAACGAGGGAGTTCATTTTGACTTTGATTTAAGAAGTTTGTCGACACCGGCAGTCGCCTTGGCGCCTTTTTTAATCCAGGAGTTGAGTTTCTCTTGATCGATAGTTAAAGTATCGGTTTGAGGAGTGAAGAAACCAATGTCATCGACAACATTTCCATTATATTTACTTGTATTTTCGGCAATGACAATACGGAAGGTTCGTTGATGTTTTTTGCCTTTGGGGAAAAGTTTGATTTTCAACATACTGGGGAATTATACCAAATATCGATTAATATCCAATAACCAAAATTAATAACTTTACGTCATCGCGCCGCGTCCGGCTCAGACGGAAGGCCGAAGGCCGTGGTGATCTCGACGAGATTGCTTCGTCCTCCGAAAGCTTTCGGAGTCCTCGCAATGACGTACATAGAGTTTATCTGGTTTCAAGGGTTAATTCGGTGGCGAGAATGGCGGCGGATTCTTCAGCTTTTTGTTTTGAGTTTCCCGAGCCTTGGGCAATAAGCTTATCTCCAAGATAAACACCAACAACAAAGGTTTTGGCGTGATCGGGGCCGGATTCGGAGAGAGAAAGATAGTGAGGGGTGAGGTTAAATTTGTTTTGGGCAATTTCCTGATAATAGCTTTTGGGATCTTTGATGTTTTTTTGGTTGCGGATAACTTCAAGGCTGGGGAGAAGTAGACGATCGAGAAAAGCATCACTATTGGCAAAACCGCCGTCGAGGTAAATGGCACCAATAATACTTTCGAAAGTATCGGCCAAAATTGACTGATTAAGACGACCGCCGTGGGCCTCTTCACCTTTACTTAGAAGAACAAACTTGCCAAGGTCGATTTTAATGGCTGTTTGGGAAAGACTTTCGGTGCGGACTAAAAGAGAGCGAAGATTGGTAAGATCGCCCTCAGGAGAGGTGGGAAACTGATGGTAAAGGCGAATTGAGGCCCAGGTTTCAAGAACGGCATCACCTAAAAACTCAAGCCTTTCGTTGGAGACAAGGTTGAGACTTCGATTTTCATTGAGATGAGAGCGATGAGTTAGAGCCTGTTGAAGGAGAACTTTGTCTTTAAATTGATAGCCGAGGTTGGCTTCAAGATGTGGGAGTTGATTCATGGGGATTAGATAACTGTTTTAAAACGGCGCCAAGAACGCCGTTGATGAAACCCGGGCTGGCATCATTACCAAAGGTTTTGGCCATTTCGACAGCTTCATCGATGATAACTTTGGGAGGAGTTTGAGTTTCATAATGTAGTTCCCAAATACTTAGACGGAGGATGGCCAAGTCAATTTTATTTATTTGATTTATTGGCCATTTGGGAGCATAGAGAGTGATTTTGGCGTCGATTTGGTCGAGTTTGGCGACAATAGGATCGATTTCCGGGTTTTGAGAAGCACTGGAGAGACTTTTGGCAAAAAGAGAGCGCATTAATCGAATCCGGTGGAGATGGCGTGGATCTTTGGAGCTTTTCACTATTTATTGCAGTTTTGGCAACGGAAGTTAGGCCTTTTGGGCTGACCGCAGTTACGGCAAATTATGGTAGTGGCGACTTTTTTGGTTTTGAATGTAGCCCGACGTTTTCCCTGTCGGCGGGAACTCGGCCAATGTTTAGGTAAAGCAGTCATGGGGGAATTATAGCGTAAATCAGAGATAAGAGACAAGAACTAAGAAATAATAAAAAATGATATATCTGATATGTATGGGCCGTACTGTTGTTTTTAGCGGTATTTAGTGGTAGAATAACGTTAGATTAAAAAAGACATGTATAGAGGTGTTGAGAGGCCCGCAGAGCCATTGGTGGATAACCAAAAGAAGGTGGAGCTGTTGCGACAAATGGATTTTATTTTAGTTTCAGATGGTGATTTGGTATTAGGAACTAGAAAACCTTTGTCTGGTGGGGTGGAAGGTTATCGACACAATGAAACACCTGTCCACATGGCAGCGGTTGACTCTTTTTGGATTTGTAAGTTCAAAGTAACGAATGAAGATTTTGAAATATTTTTTCCTAAACATAAACGATCGCCACATTCTCAACTAGATGATCATCCGGTAGTTGATGTTACTTATAATGAGGTGATGGAATATTGTAGAAGATTGAACGAAGTGACCGGAATGACTTTTCGTCTTCCGAATGAGGTTGAATGGGTTTATGTGGCTGCCCCTTATGGTTGGGAATATCCGCACGGACAAGAACCAGATATGGGTGCTGGTCATATTTTTAATGATGGTCACGAGTTTGGATGCGCTCCTGTTGGGGATTTGAGATGGAAGCCGAATTATCTTGGATTAGATCAAATAGGATACAATGTGATCGAAATGACCCAAGGTACATATGAAATACCTGGAACCAATGGGTTTGAATCTGATGGAACTTATTATATTGCGAAGGGAGGTTCTTGGGGGAGGTGTAAATTTTCTCCCGGAGTCCATCGTCGCCGTGTTTTTGACGTTATTGATAGAAATCCCCGTGTCGGATTTAGGTTGGCACATTCACAATTATGATTGAGTTAATTAAGATTGGTAAACAACGTACCGTTAGGGAACCGTTTATTGTTGATGGTCCAACACCATATCTAGACAACCATACTACTCGGGTTAAGGTTGTGCCCGCCCAATCAGGATTTAGGTTTTTTGTTAGAGGTGGAGAGATAAAAGTTATTGGTGCCAATACTAAGTCAACGGATGGAATACATGCCACTTATTTGACCAACAGAAGTGGAAAGGAGGTTCGATTAACGGAACATTTGTTGTCAGCCTTAACTGGTATGGGTGTCACTGCGGCGGATATTTATTTGGAAGGTAGTAGTCAGGTTCCGGTTCCAGACAGAACTGCCAAAATATTTTGTAGGGAGATTAAAAAGGTCGGAATTAAAGATACGAGGGAGGATTTGCTGTGTGCCAAGGTGGTGAAAGATATTTATTTTACTGATGGGTTAGGGTCTTTTGTTATTTTCCGGCCGTGTGATACGACAAAAATTTCGGCATTAATCCAATTTTCAAGTTTATTTGAAGATCAATATCTTAAGATAGAATTAAATCAGGAAAATTATTGGAGTGAGATTATGTGGGCGAGGCCGTTTGTCAGAGTTGATTGTCCGACCAATGACGATTATTTGAAGGCAATCAGATTACTTAGGGCTTTTCCTAAAAAAATGGAAGATTCCCCTGCCATGGTTAGAAGCAATGGAGTTTGGGTTACTGGAATAAAACCAATGGAGCCCGTTCGTCACAAAATACTTGATATTATTGGTGATTTGACTACGTTGGGTTTTCCGATACAGGCAGATATGAGTTTTATTAGGCCGGGACACGAATTTCATAGAAAACTTATCGGATTTCTATGGGGATTGGTAAATAAATAAATGTTTGCTTTCCCCAATTGACTTAATTGGTGGTGGTGTAATGCTGGGAATGGGGGAGATTTGTGATCAGTGAACTGTGATCAGTGACAAGTGAATTGTGATTAATAAGAAGATGCTGAAAGACGTCTTTGGCGAGGGAGAGGAGGGCCAGGTCTTCGATATTGGCCAGCTTGAGATTGGGGAAACCATGCTGGAGGGAGGAGAAGACTTCTCCCGGACCACGGGTTTTAAGATCATATTCGGCAATTTGATTGCCAGAGTGATGAGAGGAGAAAAAACTAAGACGTTGCCGACTTTTAGGGCTGGTAGAGGAGGCAAAAAGATAACAGAAACCGGGGTTTTCTCCCCTCCCCACCCGCCCCCGAAGTTGGTGGAGTTGAGCCAGACCAAACCTTTCGGCGGATTGGATGACAATAATATTGGCGTTGGGAATATCGATACCGACTTCGATAATAGGTGTGGTGACGAGGATATTAATTTCGTTTTTAACAAACTTGGCCATTAATTCTTCTTTATCCTTAGTTTTTAACTGACTATGAAGAAGACCAAGTTTGAGATTAGGAAAAATATCTTGCTGGAGACGTTTGAATTCATCGACAGCGGATTTAACACCGAGAAGATCGGGAGAAGTTTCAATAAACGGGCAGACAATAAATGCTTGTTGGTGGGTTGAATTGATAGTTTTTTCCATCCAGCGGTAACAGTCGATTTGTTTGGAGCTGGGAACAAGAAATGTTTTTTGGGGATGAGAGTTTTCCCGAGGTTCAAGACGGGAGACGGGCAGGTGAGACAAGAGGGTAAGGCTGACGGTTCGGGGGATGGGAGTGGCACTCATGGTGAGACAATGAGGTGGCGAGGAGGTAGAAAAAGCTTGCCTTTGGTCGACGCCAAATTTGTGTTGTTCGTCGAAAATAACCAAGCCGAGACTTGAGGAAAGAATTTTGGAACGGTGGATAGCCGTATGGGTGGCAATAATAATTGAACCCTGGAGAGGTAGATGATTTTTGACTGTTTTGGCGGTAATTAAAGAAAAAGGAAGATTGGAAAAAAGTTTTTGAAGATTGTTGAAGTGTTGATGACAGAGAATGGTGGTGGGAGCGATAATTAGCGAGGTGGCATGATTGAGGTGGGCCAAATAACAAGCAAGGAGGGCAATGATGGTTTTACCGGAACCAACGTCGCCAAGAAGCAACCGATTGGCAGGATTAAGGGAAAGAAGATCGGCTTTTATTTCTTGCCAAGCTTGAAGCTGAGAGGGGGTGAGAGTGAAAGGAAGAGAACTAATTAGTTTGTCAATTTTTTTATTGATAAGGGGGCTTTCTTTAAAGATTTTGGCGGGAGACAAATCTTGACCCTTCTTTTTGAGGAGATAACTTTGAGCTTCAAGAGAAATAATTTCGTCGAGGCTTAGGCGACTTCTGGCCTGTTTCAAAAGAGTTAGATTTGGGGGCTGGTGGATGTAATTTAGTGCCTGATTTAGGGGTAAGAGTTTAAATTTATTTTGAGTTTCTAGGGGAAGGGTTTCTGTTTGAGTGGAGAGAAGAGAGATGAGATGGTTTTGAAAAAGACGACGAAACCAGGCGGAGGTAAGCCCGGCCGTGGCGGGGTAGATGCCGATGATTTTGCCAGCACTCCCCTGCCCCGAATAAGGGTGGATAAGGGTGGGGTGATTGTTGACGAGGACAATGGTGCCAGCAAAAAGATAGGTTGCGCCTATAAAATAATTTTTAATAAGATAGGGTTGGCTAAACCACATCAAATTGAGACTACCGGTTTCGTCAGCAAGGGTGCCAATTTGAATATTTTTACCGGTTTTAGTATAGATATTTTTAAGGCTAGTTAGTTTGCCGGAAACGGTGATATTTTGATTAGGAGTGGCTTTATTGATGGGAAGGTGGTGGGAAAAATCGAGGTAGCGATGGGGAAAATGATAAAGGAGATCTCTGGATTCAATAATTTTGAGGCGGGCCAACTTTTGCCGAGAGCCTGGCCCCACTCCTTTTAGTGTTATCATCTATATATGAGTGTTAAACGCAAACAACTTAAAAAGCTAGTTTTAATTATAACGATGTTGGTGTTGCTTCTGTCGGGTTTGGTGCCAACCTTTAGTGTTTTGCTGGCGAAGTGAGAGAGAAACTAAAAAGTAAAAGGTTTTGGTTGCGATTAATGACCGGTTTTTTGGTGGCGATGGTGGTGGGATATATTGGAATAATAGTGGTGTTTGCCTGGTATTCAAAAGATTTGCCAACGCCAACAAAAGTAGTAAGAAGAGATGGCTTTGCTTCAAGAATTTTTGACAGGAATGGTAAATTGCTTTACGATGTTTATAAGGATGAGAAAAGAAATCCGGTAACTTGGGAAGAAGTTTCTGATAATTTAAAGAAGGCGACGGTGGCGGTGGAAGATAAAGATTTTTATAATCATCAAGGTTTTGATCCGCTAACACCGCTTCGAATTATAAAAAATGTGGTGGTTTATCACCGGCTAATCGGCGGCTCGACTTTAACCCAACAATTGGTCAAAAATGTTTTACTAACATCGGAGCGGAGTGTGACAAGGAAAATTCGAGAGTTTATTTTGGCGGTTCAAATTGAGGCTAGATACAAAAAGGATGAGATACTTTTAATGTATTTAAACGAAGCTCCTTATGGGGGGGCCGATTGGGGGGTGGGAACGGCTTGTGAGCATTATTTTGGTAAAAGTCCCAAAGACCTAACTTTGGCGGAAGCGGCGATTTTGGCTGGTTTACCCCAAAGACCAAATGTTTATTCGCCATTTTCAAAAACCCCCAAGGCTTATGTTGATCGAACTGATCACGTGTTGGATAGGATGGTGGCAATGGGAAACATAACTTTGGAAGAAAAAACAAAAACGATGGAGGAAGTAAAAAATTATAATTTTCGCCAAAACAAGACTATTATAACGGCACCCCATTTTGTTTTCTGGGTGAAGGATTTACTGGAAAAAACCTATGGAGCGGAAATGGTGGATGGCGGGGGCTTACGAGTAACAACGACATTAGATTTGGAAATGCAACAGGAGGCAGAGAAAATAGTGGGTGAAGAAATAGATAAAGCAGAGAGTAAGGGAATTAGTAATGGGGCAGCTTTGGTTTTGGACCCAACGACGGGAGAAGTATTAGCGATGGTGGGGTCGCGGGATTATTTTTCCGATAAAACTGATGGTAATTTTAATGTGGTGACTCAGGGATTAAGGCAACCGGGAAGTGCTATTAAACCGGTGACTTATTTGACGGCAATTAGGCGGGGGTGGACAGCCAGTAGCCTGGTGATGGATACACCAGTTACTTTTCCGGGAAGCGGAGGGCAAAAAGATTATAGCCCGCAAAATTACAGCGGTAAATTTAACGGTCCAATGAGTTTGGGGGAGGCACTAGGGAATTCGATTAATACGGTGGCGGTAAAGATGCTGGCCAATGTTGGCTTGACAAGTATGTTGCAACAGGCATCGGATATGGGTTTGTCGACTTTGGAACCGACTCCGGAAAATCTGAAGAGGTTTGGTTTGGCGGTGACCTTGGGAGGGGCGGAAGTAAAAATGATTGACTTGGCGGCGGCTTACTCGGCCTTTGCTAATGGAGGGAGGAAGGTGGAAGCGGTGGGGATACTAAAAGTTGAGGATAGAAATGGTAAGGTTTTGGAAGAGTTTAAATCAGTGCCGGGAAAACAGGTGGCCAGCCCGCAGGAAGTATTTATAATTTCTAATATTCTGACTGATAACGCCATGAGAGAAATAACTTTCGGGGCGGTTAACGGACTGATAATTCCTAACTATCAAGTGGCAGTGAAAACAGGAACGACGAATGATAAAAGGGATAATTGGTGTATTGGCTGGACGCCGAATTTGTTGGTGGCGACTTGGGTGGGCAATAATGATAATAGCCCGATGCTGAAGGTTGCCTCCGGAGTAAGCGGAGCCAGCCCGATTTGGAAACGAATAACACAGAGCGTGCTACCCAGACGACCAAAACAGGATTTTCCCATTCCCGCCAGTATTGTTAACATGGAAGTTGACCGGGTTTCCGGGTTTGTGGCTCATGACGGATTTGCTGCTCGAGGGAGTTATTTTATTGAAGGGACGCAACCAAAGACATCCGATCCAATTCACCTTAAATTAAAAATTTGCCGGGGACAGTCAGGGTTAGCGCCACCGGAAGATGTGGCCAATGGCAATTATGAAGAAAAAGAATATTTCCGATTTAGGGAAGATGACAAAGTGTCGACTGATGGTAAAAATCGCTGGCAGGAGGGAATCGACGCTTGGATTAATCAACAAAGTGATAAGGGAAAATATCAGCCGCCGGAGAGTTATTGCCGACAGGATGGGAGGCTGGTGGTTAATTTTGATGCGCCATCGGATAAATCAACGGTGGGTAACGATGTGACAATAAGGCTTGGAACTAGCTCTTTAACAAAGGTGGTTGAGGCTAAACTGTGGGTCAATGGCGAAGAGAAAAAGACGTGGACAGAAAGACCATTTGAGGTTAGCTTAAAATTGGATGATAGTTTGTATACCCTTAAGGCAAAGATAACTGATAAAGATGGAAATACGGCGGAAAGAGAGATAAAGATTGGCGTCAATAAGCCTTGGGATTGGACGCCCTCCCCTACTCCTACCCCAACCCCCCTACCAACTAATACCCCGGTGCCGACGGTGACAGTGGCGCCGACAGCAGTGCCGGCGGTGAGCCCAACGGGAACGGGTTCGACTCTTCCCTAAACCCCTCACCCTGATTTTCAATCTTCCCCCTACCCCCTTCTTTAACCCGTCTGCCGGCCGGGCAGGCAAGACGGGGGTGATGTCCAATCTTCCCCCTAACCCCCTCCTTTGACAAGGAGGGGGAACAATATATATCTATATATTATGATATAGAAAGTGCCGATGTATAGGAAAGATTGAGTTTGAGGTAGTTGTTAGCAGTCGAGGTGGGAGAGTGCTAACACCCCGGCCGAAGCCGGGGTGAAGCTTTACCTATTAGAACCAAGTGGGTAGGTCAGCAAGATTTTGTCTGGAAAGATTGGCGGGATTTAGTAAGCCAATCTTCATCTCCTGACCTTCAGGACAACGTTCTAATTGGAGTTGTCGGGCAACTGCAATCATATTGGTTTCATCGGTAATTTGGCGATTACCAATTCGCCGTTGGGCAATGCCCAAGACATTGCAGTTGACACAGGCGCCACTGCAAGTTTCAAGTTTTAATGTTTGAGACATAATTAAAATTAATATATAAAAAAGTTAAAAATACTTTCATGTTATCCCCTTTCGGGGAAAGAACAGAAAGTAGAGATAATAAAAAAGCTCCCATTTGGGAGCTTTTAACTTGATCATTGGATGTTTGAGGTTAAGTTAAAGTCTCCCACTTGAGGGCTTTGGGGAAAAACAAAATAGAACGGATAATGACTTTCATAGTACTTGGTAGGATATTTTACACTGATTTTGAGTATTTTCAATGGCGGTAATTTTAACTTGGCCGATTTCTTCGGTTGATTTGACTTGGACACCGCCGTCAGCCATACTGGGAAAGTTGCCGATTTTAAGACGGCGGAGTTTTTTGTGAAGGGGGAGATTTTGGGGGACCGATCTGGCATCTTTTTTTAGCGTTTCTAAATCGGTATAGTCGCAAATGATTGGTAAATCGGCCGTAATGGCGGTTGATAATTTAGATTCAATTTGAGAAATGGATTTAGGATCAATATATCCAGAGTAGATTAAATATGATTCGTCGTGATGGTAGCCCTTAAGAGGGACAAGAGTAGAATCAACTTCCATTAAAATCTCATGGAGCAGGTGTCCGGCGGAATGAATTTTCATGTATTTGTATCGCCGATTCCAATCTATCTTTAGATCAATTTGATCACCAATCGAAAGGGTGTTGTTGCTGGTGGCATGTAAGATCTGACCATCCTTGTATAAAATAACTTTAATTTTTAGGTTATTTGAAGAGTTGGAAATCGTGCCCTGGTCGCCGGGCTGACCACCGCCTTCGGGGAAGAAAACGGTTTGGTCTAGTATCAAATAATTCTGATTATTAACCTTTCTAATATCAATAATTTGGGCTTTAGCGGTGGTTTGGTACATATCATCGTAATAGAGAAGTTTAGTTTCAGTGTTGGGGTCAATGGCGATGGTGGTTGTTTTGGTCTGGTCGAGTAGTCCAAAGGCGGAAAGGTGGGTGGATTTGGCCAGTTTGTCGGTGCAGTTGTAGTAGGAAACACGGAAGGTGTATTTGTTATTAAAGATATCGACGATGTCCATCGACCATAAAATATTTTCACTGATTTTAGACCGATATTCGCGGATCAATTCTTGATGATCGCGTTTTTGGGGAAGAGTGATATTGGCGTCGAGAGTAATGATTTGGGAGGTAAGCTCGATGGCCTCATTGTTGATGGTTTGGGGGATATAGCTTTCGGGTTTGGGGAGATTGTCGAGGATTATTTCGGCGAAGTTATCTTGAAAGAGCCAATTTTCAGAAGAAAGGCATCGTAAAGTGTCGGTATGCAACTGATCGGAATCCTGATTGTATAGAGCGAGAGAAGTTTGTTCGGTAATTTTGTCTCCCTCTTTGGAAAAAACTTCACCAATTTCAAAAAATTGGGGACGGGGAAGATTGTAGCGGGTATATTGATCCAGTTGACCACGAAGGGATTGGGTCATACTTTGACGAAGATAAATGGATTCAGAGTTGATGCTGTTTTGAGTGGTAACGACAGTTTTAGGGTTAGATGGTTTTGAAATAATTGGCCAAGATAAAATTTCATCATAACCTAATGCAACTAGTTTATCCTTAAGTTCCTCAATTTGGTAAATTTCTTTGGGGGTAATATCTGGAAGTTGTTTAAGAGTTAGTGGTTCATTTATGGGAATTTTGTTGTAGCCATAGAATCGAACAACTTCTTCAACTAAATCCTCTTCTTGGGTAATGTCTAGACGGAGACTAGGAGGAGTAATGAACTTACCTCTAATAGTGCAACCAAGACGTTTTAATATGTCCAGAGAGACATCCTGAGGTATGTTGATGCCAGACATGATTGATGGTAAATCTAAATTAAATTCAATGGTTGGCGGAGTGATGGGATTGGGGTAATAATCAAAAACTTGCGAAGTAATTTGGCCACCACAATTTTCATTAATTAATTTAACTAAATGGTCAAGAGCAGTAGGAATTAAATCGGGGTCCAATTGTTTTTCAAGACGAATTGAAGCTTCGGTAACACTTTTTAAGCCACGACTGTTTTGACGAACAGTGGTGGGCTTGTAGATAGCCATTTCAATAATAGTACTGGTGGTTTGATTGTCGATAGCACAATCTTCTCCTCCCCAGAAACTAAGACTCAAAGGCCGTTGGGGATTATTGATCATTAAAATACTGGGGTCAAGTTTTAAAACAGTACCATCAAGACTAGTAAATTCTGAATATTTAGAATTCATTTCCCAAATAAGATTATCATTAGATTTAGCGGTATCGAAGGCATGATTTGGTATACTATACATGAACATGACATAGTTGGTTAGATCAACTAATGTATTAATTGAATTAACTCCATGTAATTTTAAAAAAGTTTGCAACCATTGAGGTGAAGTTGAGTTTTTTAGGTGGACAATTTTAACCGCCATGATACGGGTGACATTGTCAGTAGTAACTTGAATTGGTAGGGAACAATTAGATGCAGGATAAGAAAAATTTTGGGGTAAAACCAGTGGAATATTGTAAAGAACAGAAAGATCGTTGGCTAAGCCATAATAGCCAAGGCAATCGCCGCGATTAATTTTAATATCTAAATCAAAAACAATTTCATTATCAATTTTTTCATAAAAATTGGTGAAATGGCCAATCATGGTCAGATCATCACGAAGCTTTTGAGGTTCGACATTTAAGTCAGGAAGAAATTTTTGGAGATAGGAATAGATTAATTTCATAATTAGTTGGGTTTGTAAGCGAGATTTCCACCCATAAGGGTGCGAATATCTTTAATATTTTTTTGAGCCATAGTCCAACGATCAAGACCCATGCCAAAGGCGAAACCAGAGTAAACATGGTGGTCGATACCAGCCATTTCCAGAACTTTAGGGTGAATCATACCCGAGCCACCCATTTCGATCCAACCAGCGTACTTGCAGAGAGCGCAACCGGTGCCCTTACAATTAAAGCATTGCATGTCGGGGCCGACACCGGGTTCAATTTCTGGATAATATTTACAACGATAACGGACGATGACGTTGGGTCCATAGATGGTTTTAAACATTAGATCCATAGTGCCGATTAAATCTTTCATGGTAATACCTTTATCAACGACGACAGCCTGATAATGATGAAAAACGAAGTGATTGCTTTTGGTAACTTTTTCGTTACGAAAAACTTTACAAGGGAAAGCACAACGAATGGGGGGTTTATGACTGGCTAATAATTGTGATTCAATAGCTGAACCCTGAGTTTGTAGAAGCAGTTCGGGTTCTTTAATGTAAATGGTGTCTTGCATGTCGCGGGCAGGATGATTGACAGGAACATTAAGGCGTCTGAAATTATATTCGTCAGTAACCAGCTCTGGTCCACCGTAAATAGAAAAGCCTAACTTACGGAAAACTTCGTTTAGTTCACGTTCGGTTTGGGTGATGGGGTGCAAATGACCTATTTTTGGAAGAGAAATAATATTTTTTTCCCTTTTTTCAGGTAGATACTTTGTGGGCAATGTCCTTATGGTTGATAATTTATTTTTAATTATTCCTTCAACGTTGTTTTTTAGTTTGTTCAATTCTAGACCAAATTTTTTTGGATCTGTAGCAGTTTTGATTTTGGAGAATTCTTGGTTAATTAGGCCTTGGCGGCCGAGATATTTAATTCGAACAGCCTCAAGGTCAGATTGATTTTGACAATCGTTGACTTCGATTTTAATTGTATTTAGATCCATATTTTATATATTTTAACTTATTTTAAGGTTGGTGCCGGAGGTTGGAATCGAACCAACATCCCAGGTTTTTCAGACCAGTGCCGTGACCAACTTGGCTACTCCGGCCAACAAAAAACCTCCCTTGCGGGAGGTCTTAGTGATTTCTTGTAATGACTAAGCAATTCTCCCGCGAGGGCCGGTAAAGAAAAAGAAAGCAAAAGATAAAGAGACTGCTTTGGTCATTGGGGGTATGTTAAAGCGGATAAATAGTGAAGTCAAGAAGATGTTTCCTACTTAGTAGGAAAAAGAGTGTTGATAATTGATTTGAAGGTAGCTGGGTCAGTGACGGAAATATCGGCCAACATTTTTCGATTAAGCTCGACTTTGACTTCTTTAAGTTTGGCGATAAAGACTGAGTACTTTAGATTGTAGGAGGCAAGAGCAGCATTGAGCCGAACAATCCAAATTTGGCGCATGTCACGGCGACGAATACGACGACCTTCGTAGGCGTATTGGCCGGAGTGCATAACAGCTTCTTTGGCGACCTTAAACCGTTTGTGGCGGGTCATCCAAAAACCCTTGGCCTGTTCGAGGATTTTTTTATGTTTTCGGTGTCTGACGATACCTGTTTTAACGCGCATATTTTATTTAAGTTCCAAAGAACAAATTTACAAGTTCCAAACAAATTTCAAATTTACAAATTCCAAATTGGAAATTGTTATTTGATTATTTGTTACTTGTTTGGAAATTGTTAGTTTGGAAATTGTAATTTAATAAATAATTTTGGGTTTAGGCCATGCCAAGTATTTGTTTAACTTTTTTGGCAAATTTACCTAAGACTAATTTTTTACCTTTAAGACGGCGAAGTTGTTTTTTTGATTTTTTGGAGCGAAGATGGCGGTCGAAAGAACTCCGGCGAAGAACTTTGCCGTTTTTAGTGACCTCAAAGCGGTTACTAACCGACTTTCTAATTTTTAGTCTCTGGCTTGCTTTTTTCATTTTTTTTCTTGACAGGAGTCAAGGTTAGAATTAGTTGCTTACCGATAAGCCGTGGCTCGCCTTCGCGAGCGGAAATATCGGATAGCTCCTGAGTGAATCTGTCGGCTAACTGATAGCCAAACTCCTTACGCTGGATTTGGCGACCTTGGAATTTTATACTTAATTTAACTTTATTTCCAGTAGTTAGAAATTCGCGTGAGCGTTTGACGCGGGTGATAAAGTCTTGAGCGCCAATAAAGGGGGTCATTTGAACTTCTTTGAGCTCACCACCACGAACACCTTTCTTTTCAGCCTTAAGCTTTTTTGATTCTTGATATTTAAATTTGGCAAATTCAATTAGTTTGACAACCGGTGGTTTAGCTAGCGGGGCGATTTCAACCAGATCAAGGCCGGTTTCGGCTGATTTAGCCCGGGCTTCGGCGATAGAAAGAACACCGATTTGTTTGGCATCTTCGTCGACCAGACGAACTTCGGGAGCAGAGATATACTGATTAATTTTGTAAAAAATTTTGCTGTGATTAGTTTTACGGTAAGTAGCCACTATTTAGTTGAAAGTTTAAAGTTAAAAGTTATAAAGTCCAAAAAGTTATGGACGATAGACTTCATTATTGTATCAAATTTAAAGACTTGGTGGTGATTTGGTCCTTAACTTTGGCAATAAAGTCATCAATACTTATCGCCCCCAGATCTTGGCCGTCGCGTTGACGAACGGCGACAGCACCAGCATCGATTTCGCGTTGGCCAATAATTAACATATAAGGGATTTTTTCTAATTGGGCATCGCGGATTTTTCCCTGCATTTTTTCACCACGGTCGTCAATTTCGACTCTAATCCCCTCCCCTATCAATTTGGCCAAAACTTTATTGGCATACTCGTGTTGAGCATCGGTGATGGGAATAATTTTGGCTTGGAGTGGAGAAAGCCAGACAGGAAACGCCCCGGCAAATTGCTCAATTAAAATTCCCATGAAACGTTCAAGCGATCCATAAATTACCCGATGAATGACAACTGGAGTTTTTTCGGTGCCGTCAGAGTCAGTGTATTTTAGGTCGAAATTACGGGGTAATTGGAAGTCGAGTTGGATGGTGCCGGTTTGCCATTGGCGCCCAAGGCAATCATCCATAAGAATATCGAGTTTAGGGCCGTAAAAAGCTCCTTCTCCTTCACCAACAAAATAATCGAACTTGTTGTCGACTAAAATTTGTTCCAGTTCTTTTTCGGCTTTGTTCCAGGTTTCGATGTCACCCATAAAATCATCTGGTCGAGTGCCTAAACGAATTTTAAATTTAATGCCAAAAATGGAATAAAAGAGGTTGGCAATTTCAAGTATTCTTTTGTATTCGTCGGCAATTTGGCTTTCAGTGACGAAAATATGAGCGTCATCTTGGGCAAACTTTTGAACACGAAGAAGGCCATTTAATTCGCCAGATTTTTCGTGACGATGAAGAGTGTCGCAATCGGAGAGACGGAGGGGTAACTCTCGATAGCTATGTTTGCTTTTAGAATAAATAGTCATGGCGTTGGGACAATTCATGGGTTTAAGACAGTAAAGGCCGTCTTCTTTCATATCGGCGATAAACATGTGTTGGCGATAATGCTCCCAGTGGCCGGAAGTGATGTAAAGTGAATTTTTGTTCAAAAGAGGAGTAATAGTTTCAAGATAACCACGTTTGGCGTGTTCTTGACGCCAAAAACTTAATAACTCGTTGATGATAATTGTGCCCTTGGGTAGCCAGTAGGGCATGCCTGGAGCAGTTTCGTCGAGGAAAAATAAGCCTAATTGCGGGCCTAATTTGCGATGATCGCGTTTTTTGGCCTCTTCAATCATGAACAAATAGGAATCTAATTCTTTTTGAGATTCAAAGGCGGTGGCGTAAATACGAGTAAGCATTTTGTTTTTCTCGTCGCCGTGCCAGTAAGCGCCGGCAATAGAAAGAAGTTTGAAGGCTTTGATTTCACCCGTAGAGGCGGCGTGGGGGCCGGCACAGAGGTCAAAATATTGATCGGCGGTATGGTAAACACTAATCACTTCTCCCCTATCGGTAATGGAATTAAGCCAGTCCATTTTGTATGGATTATCGGCAAAGATTTTTTTGGCTTCATCTAGACTAATTTCTTTCCTAACTATAGGTAAATTGGCTTTGATGATTTTAGCCATTTCGGCTTCGATTTTAGGAAAATCAGCATCGGAGATTTTGAGATCGCCGAGAGGTTCGAAGTCCATGTAAAAACCGTCATCGGTGGCCGGACCCATGACTCTAACAGTTTGATTGGGATAAAGTGTTTCGACGGCTTGAGTCAAAACGTGTTCGGCGCTGTGACGAATTTTATAAAGTTCATCATTTTGATGGCTTTTGGCATCTATTTGTGACATAGTTGTATTTTAACAAAAAATAATAACTAATCCCGATATTATGCTTCGCACCATCGGGATTGTGTCTTTAGGAGAATTTTGTCCTTTTAGTCCAAAATTCCACCTAAAGAAACGAATAAAAAACCTCCCGTTTTTCGGGAGGCGTCTTAAAGGTTAAAATTTTGGTTTTAGCCACTAACACATCCCCCGAAAAGGGAGTTGGTAGTGGTAGTAGTGACTAAAACTTTTGAGTACATTGAGAGATTATAACATTAAACTTGTGAGTCTGGAAGGGATTCCGCCAAAGGCGGATAAACTCCCCTTCGACTTTGCCTTCTTGTGACCGCTAGTGGACTCGGACCACCGACCTTTCCGATGTCAACGGAATGCTCTAGCCAACTGAGCTAAGCGGTCAACAAAGGGATTATAGCAAAACTTTTAGGTACCGGAACGGGCGGCGGAGTGCTCATTGCTAAACATATATTGTTGGCCACCTTTTTTCTTGTCCTTGGCGGTTGACCAAAAATAATTTTTCTTTTTCTTTTTACGGTTGAAAGTTTCCATCCAAATAGTGGCCTGATTGATGTTTTGGCGGAGAGATGAGAGAAAGTTTCTGATACGGGAAATAAAATTAAGCTGATATTCGCTAATTTCAGAAATAGGCTGGAGAACAATCTCGTCGCCAACTTTTTCCATGGTGCCTAGGGCGGTTTTCATAAGTTTTATTTCTTCCTGAAGCTGTTTGATGACTTTTTCCAGATCTTCTTTTTGGTTGTCGCGGAGGCGCTGAATTTCAACATCAAGATGATTGCCTCCAAAATAAAGCTTTTCCCCCCAATTGGTTTTAGGAGAATGGCTAATTTCTACTGACTGACCAAGACCGAGGATACCACGGAGAGAAAATTTGGGAGTGTCGGGAGAATTTTGAGACGAGTAAGTTTTCGAGTCGAACTCGCCACTTAAACCATTACGAAGGTTTTTGACCTTATTGGGGTCTAGCTTTACAGCAAAACCACCTGCCATTGGCAATGATTCTAGCAAACTTAGCTGATTTTAGCCAGGAGAAAGTCGATAGCTTTCTGTTGCAAGAGAAGGTAATAAACAAGATTTGGATTTTGGGACAAAGAAGGGTTTTGAGAAATGACAGCTTTCATCTCTTCTGGAGAAACACTAATCTTTTCGTTTGTGGCGATTTGATTGATGGCCAAATTGACAGCCCATTCATTGGTTAGTTTAGCCTCAAACTCAGCCTTGTCTTGGGGAGTTGGTTTTTTTGAATCTGGCTTTTGTCGAGAAAATTCATAATCAAGAAGAATTTGAGGAACAGTGATTTTGGTGGACTTTTCTAAAAGTGAAATTACTTTTTCTGTTTTGGCCTTTAATTCTAATTTCGAGTCGAGTTTGGCAATTAGAGAATAGAGGGTGGGCTTGAGCTCTATCTTGGGAACAAGACAGGAGGTTATTTCAAGTGGCCAGTCTTTGTCGAGTTCGAATTTGGTGGAGAGAAAGCTAACCTGGGGCGGGATAATAGGTTTTAATTGATGGTGGTCTAAAGATAATTGGTAAATTTGAGAAACCGATTCGTTAATAGTTTCTTCAAGTAATTCTTGGGGATCGGTGTTTTGAGTGACGAGATTTAGGGGAACTTTGCCGGGGCGGAAACCATCAAGTTTTAAATGTTGCTGATGATGAACGAGGTTTTTTTGATAGGCAGAGCGAACATCTTCGGCCTTAATTTCGCCAGTTAAAGTAAATTTTTGATCGGGATCAAGTTTCAATTTAAGTGGGGCTGACATCATTTGGTGGTTATGATACCATAGATACAAGGTGAGATTTATTGCGAGAATTTTCTTTGTCATAATGGTGGTTTTGGGTGGTGGTGGCCTGATGTATTGGGAGGCAATGAGCTTGATTGGACCAAAAAAAGTAGAATCAGTAGAACTTGGTTGGCTGGGGTGGCAAGAGCCATCACAACCGGTGGAAGTGGCCAGAGCAATGGAAACGGAAAATAGTGAAGTTGAGGTTAAAAGTGACATTAGAGGCAAAGATGCCAGGGCAGAGATAGTCAGACGGTATTTGAAAAAATATAATTCCCCCCTATTGCCTTATGCAGAAATGATAGTGGAGTTATCGGACAGATATCAGTTTGATTTTTACTGGATGGTGGCGATTGCTCAACAAGAGTCGAATTTGTGTAAGAAGATTCCTGATGGTTCCCACAATTGCTGGGGTTATGGAATTCATAGTAAGGGGACATTGGGCTTTGATAATTATGAGCTAGCGTTGAATAGTTATGCCGAATATTTAAAGAAGCAATATTTCGATAAGGGCCTTAATACGCCGGAGTTGATTATGAAAAAATATTGCCCGAGCTCTAATGGATCTTGGGCGTTTGGAGTAAGTAAATTCATTGGACAATTGAGTACGGGAGATTTTTAGGTGATGTGTAACAATTGGGTAGTTGACAGTTGTAGTAGATAGTGCTATAGTGACTCCTTAGATCCCGGGGTGGCTCCTCTAAAAGCACGCTCTGGGATTTTTTTTGGCCTAAACCCTTTCCCCTACCCCCTCTCCACCATTGGTGGATAAACTTTGACAAGTTTGTGTTCAATCTTCCCCCCTACCCCCTCTTCACCATTGGTGGATAAACTTTGACAAGTTTGTGTTCAATCTTCCCCCCTACCCCCCCCTTTGACAAGGAGGGGGATAATATGAATACAATTGTGTTGTGAGAAAGAAAATTGAATCGGAGGCGATACATTCGGAGAGAGGATGTGTGAGATATTTGAGTCAGTTGGCTTTTGTGGCAAAGAAAAATAGGAACAATCCAACTGAGGCAGAACGTAAAATGTGGGTTGATTATTTGGCTAGGAATAAGACAGGGTTCAGATTTTTGCGCCAGAAACCAATCCATAGATTTATAGTTGACTTTTACTGTTCAGAGTTAAATTTAGCCATCGAAATTGACGGTGGTTCTCATATTAAAAAAATAGAATATGACCGCAAGCGAGATAAGTTTTTAGAACAAATTGGAATTAAAACAATTAGATTTACAAATGGTGAAGTGTTAAATGATCCTGCTCATATAAAAAATGTTTTAGAAGTCTCCCTTGTCAAAGGGAGATTAGAGGGATTGAAAAAATAGGGGTGGGAAATTGGTGGCGGTTGAGGTAAAATAGGCCTTATGGGAATGATAAGCACGGCGCAATTCAAAAAAGGCATTTATATTATTTTTCATGATGAGCCACATATTGTGGTGGACATTGGCTTTGTGTCTCCGGGAAAGGGGTCGGCATTTTATAGAACGAAATTAAAATCATTGTTTACAGGGAGGGTGGTGGAATATACCTACAAATCGGGAGAAAAAGTTGAAGAAGTGATGGTGGAAACACATGAAGCAGAATATTCGTATTTTGACGGTAGTAATTATGTTTTTATTGAGCCAAGAACTTTTGAGCAATACCCGGTGCCATCCGAAATTGTGGGAGATGATAAGGTTTATTTGAAAGAAGGTCTTCTTTACCGAATTAAGTTTTATGAAGAGAAACCAGTAGGATTGACTTTGCCAAAGAGTATTATTTGCAAGGTGGTGGATACGGAGAATTCAGTTAAGGGAGATACAGCGACCAATGCCATGAAAACGGCGGTAGTGGACACGGGAGCGAAAATTCAAGTGCCATTATTTGTGAAGTTGGGAGATGACATTTCAATAAGTACGGAAACAGGAGCATATTTGTCGAGGAAGTAATTAGATCTTAGTTCTTAGATCCTAGATCTTAGTTTAGGCCGATGTCTGGGTCGATTTGGTGGATAGGTAGAAAGTTGCCCGGGTTTTTGATTTTTTGATCAATTGAATCAAACGATGGCTTGAGCGTTTCGGGAATAAGCTGAAAGTTAGGAGTCGGGAGGATAATTGAAGGAATCGGAGTTGGAGTAACTTGGTTGACAGTGACTTTTGTTTTTTTGCCAGCACTGACAATAGTACTAATAAGAAGAAGAATTAAAGTAAAACCAAAAAGGCCGATAATGGCGATAATTTTTCGGTCTTTAGGAAGATTAAACTTTGATTTAATCGGAGTTTGAGAACCAACTTCAGTGGTTTTAATTGGAGTAGAGGAAGTATAGAGGGGGTTTTGGTAGGTGTCCATTTATTTTTGCCAAAATTTAATGACGATTGATTTAAGGTTGTCGTTGATTTCGGTAAGATAGCCGGTGGCTTTATTTAGCTCAACTTTGGCGCTGGGGTAGAAATTAATAAAGTTGTTTTGATTTTGTTGGCGTTGGCTTTGATTAAAAGCGTCATTGGTGGCGGTTTTGACTAAATCTATTTTAATGGGGAGGTTGCTAAACCAGTTTTGACCTTCGGGTTTGAGGTTGGGGTTTGATTGAATAGTGGTGGCCAGGGTTTCGATATCGGCAATGATGGAACTTTTTTGATTGACCTCTTGGCGGACTAGGGCGGCGTAAATAACCTGCTGGATGGAGATGTATTTAGTTTTGAAATCATTGGCCCAACGGCTGATGTCTGCTTCGTTATTAAGAGCGGAGACAATCGAGTTCTGTTCGTCAAAATAAGTTTCCCATTTACTGATTTCAATTTGATTTTTCTCGGTTTCAGTGGGGTTCTGAGTTTTGTAGGGGTCAAGGCTAACACGGAGGGCCAGAAGATAACTTTTGAGAAGATTGTTTCTAGCCAAAAGGGCGTTTTTAGTGGCTTCGAGCTTGTCTTTTTGAGTAGTTAGACTTTGATATTTGGTGTGAACTTGGCGCTTATTGATGTAGGTGAGGTAGGCTTGCTGGTAAAGATCGCGCTGATATAGATAGTCGGTTTGATATTGGAGGAGGATGTTTGGGGTTGGTGTGGGGATTGGTTCTTGGATGGTAGATCCTAGATCTTGGGTGACGAGGGGGCTGGGGATATTCTGGGCAAAAACCACCGGGTGACAAAAGAAGGTTAAGAGGATTAACCAGAGCATAAGAATAGTGTAGCAGAAATGTGCCGCAGAGAGGACTTGAACCTCCACGCCTTTCGGCATACGCTCCTAAAGCGTACGTGTATACCAATTTCACCACTGCGGCTCGTGTGTAAGCCTATTTTATCAATATTTTGCTACAATAAGCTGTCTTGTCCCCATAGCTCAGTTGGATAGAGCGCTTCCCTTCTAAGGAAGAGGTCGCAGGTCCGATTCCTGCTGGGGATACGCGCCTATAGCTCAATGGATAGAGTACTAGTCTTCGGAACTAGTGATGGAGGTTCAATTCCTCCTAGGCGTACGGGTTGCTAGCTCAGTTGGTAGAGCAATCGCCTCTTAAGCGATCGGTCGCGAGTTCGAGTCTCGCGCAACCCACTAATAATATGCAACATAGTCTTATTTTTAAGAAAAGGCCAACCCTTCAAGATTTTCAGAAGTATGTTGGAAAAATGGTTAAGCAACGTGGTTTCGATAAAGAAACTGTTCCTGAGATTTTTATGCTTTTTCTTGAAGAATGTGGGGAAATGGCTAAGGCGGCAAGAAAGACTCAAAATATAAAGATTGATAATAAGTCGGAGAAATTTTTACTTGAACACGAAGTTGCTGATGTATTTTTCTATTTGTTATGTATTTGTAATCGATTTAACATCGACTTGGAAGAGGTTTTTCGGGAGAAAGAAGAAATAAATAAGAAGCGGGTGTGGGTTAATAAGGGTTAAATTCGAGTAAAAAGCATTTTGAGGGATTGCCAGAGAGAGTATTGAGGATGATAGATGGTGGCGTTGGTATAAAAAGCTTCAATGGGGTATTGGGGAGTATTTTCCCATTGGAGGAAGGAGTGGGCTTTGGGGTCGACAATCTTAAAGTTAAAAACAATTTCGGTGCTTTTTTGAGGAGGAATTAGATTGTCGTCGACACAGAGATTGGTAACGGAAAGATTGGAGCTGGAAATGGATTTAAGACAAAACTTTGTTTCCCCTGCCCCCCAGATACTCTGGCCGGTGTTGGTGAGAATAATTTTGCCCCGATAGTCAACATCAGGGAAGAGAACAAGTGGAATTAAAAAATTACCGATTTTATAGCTATTGGTTTGGACGGGGGCGTTGGCGGTTTTAGGGAGAGATATTAAATTTTGATACGGTGGATAAAGAGATTCAGAGCGGTCGAGCCAGGAAAAATGATCAAAAGGCTCATTAGGATAATTAAATATAAATGGAGTTATGGCGACAACTTGCGGATCCTTGGACCAGAAGCTTATAGCTTGTTCGAGAAACTTGGCGCTGGTAGTGACCGAATAAAAAGAGTTGTTTTTAACGACCCCTTCCCGATGAGGCCAGCCGGTTTCGGTGATGTAAACAGGAAGAGTTTTTGAAACTCCGAGATTTTTGAGGAATTTTAGTTCCCAAAGATAGCCTTTAATACTGTGTTGGCCAGTGTCGGAGGGAGTGCCAACATAGCCATGATTAGGGTAAGAGTGGGAAGCCAATCCGTCGACTTGATTGAAATAGTCTGGATTATATTGGTAAATTTGATTATAAACATCACTGGCAGAAAGAAAATTGGGGGGAGAGCTGGGGGCGGCCAGGTCGAGCCCAGCTCCCATAATAAAGAAATTAGGGTCAAGGGATTTGAATTTACCGATGGCGTAAAGAGCCAAGTCAACGTATTTCTTGACATCGACTCCCCCACCCCATTCGGAGGCGTGGTTAATTTCATTAAAAAGAATGATATGTTTTTGAGAGGTTGGCCAATTAAGAGAAGCCAAAAAGTCAGCTTGGTTGTCGATATTAGAAAAGGATGGCTGAATCCAATCGTCATTATCGATAATGGTGGCTAAGCGAACAATGGGAATAAGGTGGGAGGAACGGCAATTGTTGAAAAAATCCTGCCAGGCATTTTTATCCATTTGGTTTAAGGGAAGAACGATAGTGACATAGCCCCAATCGCCACCACTACTGTTAATGATGTTTTTAGCCTTGTCAACGTCGGAAATTTGGGTAAGATGAAGGCCAAAAACATTTTTGTTATTAGCAAAAATGTTAGAAACCAGAAACATGAAACAAGAAACTAGAATGGAAACAGTAAGAAAAAGCTTTTTCATAATATAATAAGTCTTGACGATTTTACCTTAAAGATGATTAAAGAGGAAATATCAGCCAAAATAATAGCGGTGGAAAAGGAGATCCATGACACTCCTTATGACAAAAGTAGCCAATTTCATCATGGAGTGTTGAAGGCCAAGTTGGCCAAATTAAGAGACATGTTGGAGGCTAAAATTGCCAGCGGAGGGGGTGGCGGAGGCGGGTATGCAATTAAGCATTCAGGCGATGCTTCGGTGGTTTTAGTAGGTTTACCATCGGTGGGGAAATCAACTTTACTTAATGCGGTGACTAACGCTGAATCGAAAGTCGGCAACTATGATTTTACGACTTTAGGAGTGGTGCCGGGGATGATGGAATATAAGGGAATAAGAATTCAGATGTTGGATTTACCGGGAATTATTGAAGGGGCAGCCTCGGGTAAGGGTTTTGGAAAAAAGGTGCTGTCGGTGATTAGAGCCTCGGATTTAGTGGTGTTGATGATTGATATCAAGAGAATTGCCTGGCTTGACAAGATTAGGAGGGAAATGGAGGAGGCAGGGGTGAGGCTTAATCAAAGGCCACCAAAAATGCAAGTTGATCGAAGTGGAGCGGGGAGTATTCGAATTATGGATGCTTTTGGGGTATTACCGGTGGAGATGATGGAAACAGTGGCCCGAGAAATGGGGCTGGAAAATGTAGTGATACAGCTACAAGAAAAAATTGAAACTATAGACCGATTTATCGATGGTTTGGCCAAATCGAGAACATATATCCCCTTACTGGAGGTAGTAACTAAGATTGACGAAATTTCTAATGCCAAATTTCCAATGTCAAAAGATAGAGTGTATATCAGTGCGGATAAGGGAACAGGGATAGAAGAGTTTAAGGAAAAGGTGTGGCAAAAATTAGGACGGGTGAGGGTGTATTTGAAAAGAGAGAGAACGAGCGAAGGAGATAGAAAAGAGCCATTAGTGATGAAACGGGGACAGACGTTAAAAGAGGTGTTGAGGAAAATATCGGGACAAATGAGCGAGGATGTTAATCGAGCGTTTGTGTGGGGGAAAGAAGCGCGCTTCGCCGGCCAAGAAGTGTCGTTTAGCTACCCGGTGTTTGATGAGATGGAGGTGTGGTTTGGGAGATAATTAAGAATCTACGAATATACGAATGTACGAATCTAGAATTTGAAAAAAATTACGAAACTAATTTGCGGAGGAGGCGGGAGCGGGAGTTGATGTCGGAGGGTTTGACGGGGAATTTTTGGTTGAGATCCCAGGCAGGGGTGCCGGGGCGGGGGGAGAAACGGAAGGTGTGGATTTTAGTGAATGATAAAGATTTACACAAATTAAGGGTTTCTTGAAGATCATCCTCGGTTTCGGAGGGGAAACCGATGATAATGTCGGTGCCAAGTTTTAAATGTTTAATTTTTAATTTTAAATTTTTAATTTTAAATAAAATATCTTTTTGAGTATAGGGGCGGGACATGAGTTTGAGAATACGGTCGGAGCCGGACTGAATGGGAATATGAAGAAAATTTTTAATTTTTAATTTGAAATTTTTAATTAAAAATAAGAATTTGTCGTCTATGCAGAGGAGGGGGAGGGAGCCAAAAGAGATGAGAGGGATTTGGGTTTGGGTGAGGAGGGCTTCGAGCAGATTAGAAAGGCCAGGAGTATATTGAGCCAGATTAACGCCGGTGATAATCACTTCTTTATAGCCGTTTTCGACGGCCTTATTGACCGTAATGATGGCCTTATCGATAGGTAACGATTTGAGATAGGAACGACGGGTGGGGACGACACAATAGGAGCAATTGGCAGTGCAACCGGACTGGATTTTGAGAAGAAAACGGTGACTATGGGTGTATTTATCGGTGATTTCTGGAGAATAGGAACTATTGAGGGCATCAAGCAGAGCTTCTTTTTCGGTGTTGGATAAAACAAAAAGACGGGGATGCTTGATCTTTAGAGAAGCACAGCCGGTGGCGATAATTAGAGATTGAGGGTGAAGATCTAAAAGGTGGCGGATTTTAGCAGTAGATTCATACTCCCCTTTTTGGGTGATGGCACAAGTATTGATAATAAACAGATTGGGATTATTACAACAGGGATAAAGACCATTGTCGATTAGTAGTTGGGAAAATTGGTGGGATTCGGCGGCGTTGACCCGGCAACCAAAAGTGATGGTTTCAAAAGTGGCATGGGGTGGGAGCCGATTAAGAATTCGGGTTAACTTGTTCACGGATTTTGTCCATTAAAATCGAGTAAAAACGAAGATTGTGAATGGTGGCCAAGCGGCCGGCGGTCATATCGCCGATACGGAAAAGATGGCCTAAATAGGCTCGGGAGTAGTGGGTGCAAAGATGACAGTCGCAGGCAGTACTAACCGGCTTCTGACTGCGATAATGAATTTCTTTGTCGGGGGTGTAATAGGAGTAGAACTTAGATTGATTAATATCTATATGATCTATATTATCGGCATTATAAACATATAGACGGCGGTGACGGGCATCGCGGGTGGGCAAGACACAATCAAAAATTTGCCAACCCAGACGAGCGCAACCGGCGATTTCGTCGGGTTTGCCAACTCCGAGGCCGTAAAGGAGATAGTTGTTGGGGGAATTTTTAGCTATAGTTTTGGCAACGTCGTAATTAAAGCCATCTTCATTAAGAGGCCAGCCACCATAACCAAGACCGTCAAAACCGATATCAACTAGACGCTCTGTGCATTCGGTTCGAAGCTTTAGATCATCACCACCCTGGACAACCCCAAGAAGATAGGGTTGATTTTCGGGGTCAATTTTTCGTTCCTGACAAGTTTTAGTAAATATCTTTTTGCAAACTTTGGCCCAGAGAATAGTTCGCTCAACTGTTTCTCGACTTTCGGCGGGACTGGCGTTGGGTGGGGTGAAGTCGTCTAAAGCGACGATCATGTCGGACTTAATGGCAAATTGCATATTGATCGACATTTCCGGAGTAAAAAAAACTTTGCCAAGATTTTGGGTTTTGAAAGTGACACCCTTGTCGGTGACGGCGTTTTTATTGCCGTCGGCCTTGGCTAAAGACATGACTTGAAAGCCGCCGGAATCGGAGATGACTCCCCCACCCCAGTCCATGAAGGGCCTGACACCTTTGAACTGCTTAATTACCGAAAGCCCAGGTTGAGAGAAAAGATGAAAAGTGTTGACTAAGATACCGGGAGTTTTGGTGCCGACAATATCGGCGCTGTCAAGAGCCTTGAGAACGGCCCGAGTGGCATCGGGAAAAAAGACAGGCAAGGGGATACTCTGGCCGGTGATGGTTTTGAAGTGGGTGGGGCGCATAAAATACAACCGCCTTCGTTTTAAAAACTACGGCGGTCGAAGTCGGGGATACTGGATTCGAACCAGCAACCTCACGGTCCCAAACCGTGCGCGCTAGCCAATTGCGCCAATCCCCGCCTACGTCCCGCTACTGCGGGACTACGGCGGGTAAACCCGCTAAGTGTGTTTGCAGTAACAGACGGTGTGCCGCTGGCGGGAATCGGACCCACACGGTTTTTGAGACCACAAGATTTTAAGTCTTGCGCGTATACCAGTTTCGCCACAGCGGCCTAGGTGTATTATAAAGCAGAAGTTCTGATAAAATAAGCAGTAGTGCGGGTATAGTTTAGTGGTAGAACGAAAGATTTCCAATCTCTCGGCGGGGGTCCGATTCCCCCTACCCGCTCTCGTCCTACGCTAAAGCTTCGGACGATTGCTCTATTTAAAGCTTCGGACGATTGCTCTATTTAAAGCTTCGGACGATTGCTCTATTTAAAGCTTCGGACGATTGCTCTATTTAAAGCTTCGGACGATTGCTCTATTTAAAGCTTCGGACGATTGCGAAAGAAAATGTATTACGTTTATATACTTAGGAGTTTGAAATCTGGACTTTTATACTATGGGTATACGAGAGATGTAAAAAAAAGAGTTGAGGAGCATAATAACGGCCAGTCGAAATTTACAAAAGGTCACGTTCCTTGGAAGTTAGTTTGGTTTTGTGGCTTTAAAGATAAGCAAAAAGCTGAAGAATTTGAACTTTACCTTAAGTCGGGATCTGGTAAAGCTTTTGTTTATAAAAGATTGGTCGAAAAATAATGAAGCAAAAGGCTCTTAATTCCAGTGAAATTCGATTTTATGAACTATTAAAGGGAGATTCGAGGTTTGATTTTGTCTTGTTTCCGGAAAAAATAGAAAATAATATTGGCTATTTTCCCTGGTTTGAGGGAGGAGATTTAATTGGTAAAGAAAAGAAATATTATCTAATGGCGGTTGAGGCTATAGCCAAATTTCACCATTTCGTTAAAGAAATAAAATGTGATTTTATTAAGTTTGATAAAAAGTATTATGCTAATTCGCTTGATTTGAATTTGAACTTACCAGAAAAGCAGATGAATGAACTTAAAAGATCACTCGAAATCATTGAGAGTAATTATCAGTTGATTCATGATGATTTCCTACCTCAAAATGTGGTTACAGACGGCCGGGTGGTTAAAATAATTGATTGGGAAAATATGAGAGGAGGGTTTGCGGAACATGATATTGGCCGATTTTTGGGTGATTTGCATTGTACGAATCCAAACTGGCAGAAAAAATATTACCCTTTGGGCTGGCAGGACGAACTAGAGGAGTGCTATTTGACTGTTCGAAAAAAGCTGGATACAAAATATGACATTGTTTTTGGTAAAAAGATGATTAGAATTGGAAGAATGTTTAATTATCTTGGCCCGATTGAAATGTGCTCAAAATCAGGGGATGTAAATAGTCCTTGGTTTTTAGCTAACTTGGAAGCGTTTGAAAATGCTTGACTTGAAAATGCATAAATAGGAGTTGAGGTGAGTTTGGGGTAAAATAGGGGGTAAGCCGCTGTGGTGAAATTGGTATACACGTACGTCTCAGAAGCGTATGCCGAAAGGCGTGTGGGTTCAAGTCCCACTAGCGGCACTAGATCAATCTTCAATCTTCAACTTAGAATTACGAATTAAAGATTGAATTGATATAATAAAGTCACTTCTAGCCGAAGTAGCCAAGATGGTCACGGCACTGGTCTGAAAAACCTGGGATGTTGGTTCGAGTCCAACCTTCGGCACATTACCGTTTATAGTTTACCGTTAACAGTTAACAGTAAAAAGAAATTTTACGGTAAACGGTGAACTGAAAACTGTTAACTGGTTTTGCGAGAGTAGTTCAGTTGGTAGAACGTCTCCTTGCCAAGGAGAAGGTCGCGGGTTCGAGTCCCGTTTCTCGCTCCATAGCGAAATGGTTTTGTGTTTTCTCCTATTTTCCTCAAGAAATCAACATTATCCCGAGTTCTAGCCACTATTTTTAGCGTTTTGTCTTTAGCCTGGAAAAATTCATACCGGTAACCGGAGTCGGACCTATATCTGATAATCCAGTTTTTAATTTCAATAATATGTCCCACTTTATTGAGTACTTGTCCCATTGTTGTTAATATGGTTAAATTAATTTACAGATGCGTAAAAAAAATATTTTGAATTTAATAAAATATCATGCCGAGAAAAACGAGGCTGGTTTTAGGAACGAAGCTTATGATATAGCTAGATACCTTGACTCTCTTGGTGACTCGGAGTTGGCTCAATATATTATGGCTTTATTATCTGGTACAAATACCTTTGTTCCACAGAATAATGAATATAATTCCTCATTTTTTACAAAGGTAAACTTAACCAATGGAAACTCTTTTCCTCTTCCGATTTTAATAAAAAATGACATTGTTGGTGTTATTAATTCGATTAATCACAATGCAGGAGTGAACAAATTCTTGTTTGAAGGTGACCCTGGGACGGGTAAAACGGAGACTGCAAAACAAATTGCTCGTATTCTTGAACGTGAATTATATGTAATAGATTTTGATAGTATCATTGACAGTAAATTGGGACAAACGTCGAAAAATATTGCTTCTGTTTTTATGGAGTTGCGAAGTCTACCGCAACCAGAAAAGGTAATTATTTTATTTGATGAGATAGATGCAATAGCTCTAGATAGAGTAAATTCTAATGATTTGCGAGAAATGGGACGAGTAACATCTTCGGTTCTAAAAGGTCTAGATGGTTTAACTGACAGTGTCGTGCTTATAGCCACGACCAATTTATTTGGGCAGTTTGATAAGGCACTACTTAGGAGATTTGACTCGATTATTAACTTCAATAGATACAGTAGAGAAGAATTGCTTGAAGTTGCCGATTCTATATTGAATGATCTGTTGGTGAGATTTAAGTTTGTTGGACGTAATATGAGGCTATTCAAGAAGATAATCTCAACCATGAACGATATTCCTTATCCAGGTGATTTAAAAAACATAATTAAGACTTCCATTGCATTCAGTGATCCGACTAATGAATATGACTATCTAAAAAAATTGTACGAATCTATCAACTCGAAAAGAAGAAATCTAGACTTAAAAACATTACAAAATGGTGGCTTTACCGTCAGAGAAATAGAAATATTGACGGGTGTCTCCAAGAGTCAAGTATCAAGAGAGTTAAACACTTAATATATGAATAACATTCTTCAATTGAAAGGAACATTCCAACAGCGATCAAGTGATAACAAACCAGGTTATAGAAACATACCCAAGAATGCCACGCCTATTACCTCCAAAAAACTTCAGTCGTTGTTGGACGAGTTTAAGAATTTGTATAATTATTGGGTAGGTCAAAATATTATCGGGGGTTGTCTTATTGATGTCTGTTATACCGATGTTATAGCTAAGAGTAATAGAATAAAAGGTTTCCTTTCGGGAGGCGGTGACTCTATAAATAATACAGTTGTTGGTGCGAGATTTGCTAATGATAAGAAGATAAAACATATTATTACTCATTATGTTGGCAAAGAAGTTATCAATCATACAATTGAAAATATACAAAGTTGCATAAAGCTCTTGAATGAAGAGTTTGCTGGATCAATTACTCATGACTTGATTGAGAATCTACAAAAAAAAGATATAAAATATTCGCATTATAGGATTGCTAAAACTACTTTTTGCAATCTGATTGTCGACTCTCACTACGTAGAAGATTTTACTATACCTGACAATAGTGCAAACACTACCAACCAGTCAATAATTACTATATATAAAACTAGTGTAGATTTGGTTGGCTTAATGAAAAAAATTGGTATTAATGTACAGCCAGATAAAATAATAAGTGAAACTACTCTACTCCTATACCCAGATCAAATTACTTTGTTGTCTGAAAAGGCGCCATATCTAATAGCTATGGCAACTGAGGATTTATCTAAACTAAGTCATGATGATATTGTTGGTAGTACAGTGAACGATCCAACAATTACAATTGATCCTCCAAATGGTGAACCTATTATTGGTGTTATTGATACGCTATTTGACGAGCGAGTCTATTTTTCTGAATGGGTTGATTTTAGAAAAATGATTAACGATGAAATACCAACAGTTTCTGATGACTATGTCCATGGAACCTCTGTAAGTTCAATTATTGTTGATGGACCGACCATTAACCCTGAATTAGATGATGGTTGCGGAAGATTTAGAGTGAGACATTTTGGTGTAGCTGCTCAAGGCCAGTATAGTTCTTTTTCTATAATGAAGGCAATAAAGGAGATTGTTGTGGCTAATACTGATATAAAGGTGTGGAATTTATCGTTGGGATCTGATAGGGAAATTAATCCTAATTTTATATCACCAGAAGCGGCAATATTGGATCAGATTCAGTATGAAAATGACGTTATTTTTGTGATTGCTGGAACTAATAAGCGCTATGATGATCCTAAAGTTGAGAAGATGATAGGTTCACCAGCCGATTCAATTAACGCTATAGTAGTAAATTCGGTCAATAGTGCTGGAACTCCTGCATCTTATACTAGAAAAGGCTTGGTTTTATCATTTTTTAACAAACCAGATGTTAGTAGTTTTGGCGGTGACACAAATGATTATGTTTGTGTTTATACTCCAACTGGCAGAGAACTTCATTGTGGTACTTCATTTGCTGCACCATGGGTGGCTCGAAAAGTTGCATACCTAATAGAAGTGCTGGGTCTTAGTCGTGAGGTTGCGAAAGCGTTAATTGTAGATGCTGCAGCTGGATGGAATGGTGTGGGAAACGATCTTAAACTAGCGCCACTGGTAGGACATGGTGTAGTGCCAAAGAAAATTGATGATATTGTCAAGTCAAGTGATAGCGAAATAAAGTTTGTCATTAGTGGTATTTCAGAAAAGTGGGATACGTATACTTACAATTTACCTGTCCCTATACATAATGAAAAACACCCCTTTGTTGCAAAGGCCACTCTGTGCTATTTCCCTAGTTGTTCAGTCAATCAGGGTGTTGATTATACGAACACCGAATTAGATATATATGTAGGAAGAGTGGTGAAAGATGGGATTAAATCTATAAATAAAAACGTACAAAGTGCCGACGACGGTGAGAGACATTATATATATGAGGGTAATGCAAGGCAATTCTATCGAAAATGGGACAATACGAAACATATAAGTGAATTGTACACAGACAAAATTGGTGCGCGTAAAGTTTACGAACATGGTTTGTGGGGAATAAGTATCAAAACAAAAGAAAGGCTAATTAAGCGGCTTGGAGTAGGTACGAAATTTGGTCTAGTAGTGACGCTAAAAGAAATTAACGGAGTTAATAGAATTAATGACTTTACTCGTCAATGTGAGCTGCGCGGCTGGCTAGTAAGCAGAGTTGATATAGATAATAGAGTTGAAATTTTCAATAAAGCTAAAGAGACAATTACGTTCGACTCATAATTAGTTTTTTGCATTTAATTTGCAAAAAGTGACGTGGTGTTCCAATATTGAATCTGATTATCACCATAAAAAGATATCCGGATAATTGGGCCTGGGTATGGTCGGCTACTTAAACCTTCTGGTAATTTGTAGTTTTTATCCTGCCAAAGCCATTCGTGTGATTCGCCGTTGTTTTGGGAGGAATAGACGAATTGATCTTTAATTTGATCGAAATTTGGTAATGCTCGTTTTAGATAACCCATGGCAATAGTTTCTGCCTGTGTTTTGGTTAATTTTTGAACATTTTTAGAATTGAAATCGCACGTTTTTCCTGAATTTTTAAGGTTTTCAATTTCATTTTGTCGCAAACCACGGATAATTACGGCAGTTAAATTGTGATTTCTGGCATCAGTATTAAATTCATAAACAGAACATTCTTTATTAATTAATTCTTTCTGGTCATAGACGTTAATGTTGCGGGTCCAAGTGTCAACTGCATCCATATTTTCACCGTTCCCTACTTTTGTGATTTTCCCGACTCTAAAATATTGTGTCGGTAAACCGATGTTGATGAAAGATAATTCAAGATTGGGCTCACTCATGAAGGATCTTATCGCGTCAATGTCTTTTTGTTGGGAGTTTTCTTCCTGAAGAGGGGTAGGCTCAGAATTTGTAGTTAAAGATTGAGTCTTTTTTCCTGAATTCCACAAGATGATTCCTCCTATAACGACCACTATCAATAATCCTAGTAATAATTTTGTTTTCATATTGTTATCTTCTTAATACGATTATACGACTTTGGATAGTATAAAGAAATTTTTTCGAAACTTTCGATATTTAGATGGTCTTTTAGAACTTGAAGTTGTAAAATAAGGTCAGCTGTAATGTAATAGCGAAGACCGATTTTTGTTTTAAAAATAAGTGGCAATTCGGGGTCGAGTAGATATTGTTTGATATCGTCATCAAGATCAAATAGGTCCGAGCCAATTACGGTTACCAGCTCTTGTTTTTTATTCGTATCTTAGGGCGTTGAGGGCGGAAATTCTGGTTGATCTTTTGGCGGGATAAATGCCGGTTAATAGACCAACTAAGAGAGAAAGGAAAACAATAGTGATAATAAAAGGAGTGGGAATGTGGGCAACATCGATAACTCCAACTCCCTTAAAAAAAGAAAAGAAAGAGAGAGAAAGACCAATAAATTTTCCTAAAATCCAGCCGAGAAGAATACCAAAAACACCTCCGAGAAAACCCATAATTACTGACTCTGCTAAAAACAACTCCTGAACTTCAGAAGATTTCATGCCCATTGCTTTCATTAATCCAACTTCACGGGTTCTTTCTAAAAGAGAAATAGTTAGGGTGTTGAACATTCCCAAGGCAGCAACTCCCAGGGCAACCATACCTAAAACCATGAGAATAGTTCGGGCGGTGGCGAACAGTGAATTGATTTGGGCAACAGTGTCAGCAACAGAACGGGTGATGTAGCCCATTGATTCGATTTGGCGCCTGGTTTTGGAAAGTTCGTTTTGATTTTTAACGACGACTTTAACTTGAGAAAAGTTGGTGATACCGAGGGTTCTAAGGTCAATGAACGGAACATAAAAGACAGGTGTTTTTTCGTCGGGAGTGACACCAACAATGGAATATTCTGCCTGACTTGACTCGATGTTGGTGGTGGGGTCGTTAAGGAGATCGCTGACAACAATAAAGGAGGCGTTAAACCTTTTAGTAAGGGCCTCGCTTTCTTTAATTCCCAAGACAGAGAGCATGGCCCGGTTGACAACGGCTTGCCGTTTGGCTTGAGAAGAGAGATCGACAATTTTTGTGGCCGGAGGAGACAGAGTGGCTGATTCTGAAGCTATCTCTACCCAATCGAGATTGCTTTGGTTACTGACAACCCCTAAAACATCAGGTTCTTTTAGACTGGCGCCAGAGATTTGTAAATTGATTTCGGCAAAATAGCCAGTTTCTTGAATTTGGCTGTTGTCTTGGCCGTTGATAACTAAATATTGAGCTCCCTCTTTCTTCCAGAGAAGAACGGGGGCTTTAATCCATTTTTCAAGCTTTTGGTTGTTATCGATTTGGTATTCCCCTCCCCATACTTCCTGCCCGCTTGATTGGCCTTCAACTCTTTTGGTGTAACCTAAAATTTGAGAATTTGTGTTTGGATTGGCCCGAACTTTAATCCAACTTTCCGGATTAATAGTGAAGTCAACATCTTGAATTTTTTCACCGATGGTTCCAACTTCTGTTTCGCTGGTAATTCCGGCAACTTTTCCAATTGGCTGATAAACATCAAGAGAGAGATCGTTACTATTAAAAATTTGACCACTAACGGGTTTGATGGCTGATTGATTGAGATACTCACTAGTGACACCGTAGACGGCAGTGTCGGTGACCGATTTCTGGTAACTGACACGACCGACAACAGCAATTAAAGGAAAAACGGACTCGACGGTTTGAATTCCTTTGAGATCGGAAAGGGTTTTGTCGTCAATTTTCACTTTGCCTCCGAGTTGGGTGGTGATGTCTGCCTGACGCATTTCTTCGAGCCTGGCAACTCTGGTGATGACAAGTTTTTCGAAACCATAACCAATAGAAACAAGAAAAACAATAGCGCCAATGCCTAGAGTCATTCCACCGATAGTTATTAAAGTTCTTGTTTTCTTTGATTTCATGTTTCGTAGAGCAAGATCAATAATCTCGATACCGGAAATGGAATTGGAGCTGTGGATGTCTAAAATGGAGATTAATCGTTGATTAAGCCTTAGTTTGGGAAAAATATATTTTCCTAGTTTGGTAAATAAATAAACAGTAAGAAGAAGAATAAAACTGATAATTTTACGTGTTCTATCGATCATGTTGCTTTTGTTTATATTTACTGACAATGTTGCCGTCGAACATTTTTAGTATCGTTTTGGCGAATTTAAGGTATTCAAGATCGTGAGTAACCATAAGAATAGTTTTGCCTTTTTGATGGTTAAGATCGACCAGAAGTTGCATTAGTTCCTGACCTGATTCAAAATCCAGATTACCGGTGGGCTCATCGGCAATGATTATTTCGGGGTTGCTAATTAATGCGCGAACTAAAGAAACCTTTTGTTGCTGACCGCTTGAGAGTTGAGTGGGAAGGTAGGAGGCCCAGGGATCCATTTTGATGGCGGTAAGTAAGTTATTGGCGTTGATCAAATTTTCGGAGTGGGGTTTGCCCATTAAAACCAAGGGAAAAGCAACATTTTCCAGAACAGTGAGTGACTTTATCCAATTTGGCTGTTGATAAATCATGCCGATATGGTTTTTACGAAACTCACTTATTTGGTCTTCATCCATGTCGTGATAAAGGTCTTGTGATAAAAGGTGACAGGTGCCCCAGGTGGGCTTTTCCAGCCCAAGAATAGTGTGAAGCAGAGTTGATTTACCACAACCAGAAGGACCGACGATAATACAGAAGTCACCACTTTCAATCCCGAAGTTAAGATTTTTAAGAACCGGCACCTTTTGATTGCCGACAGGAAAGGATTTGGAAAGGTTTTGGATCTGAATGACAGTTTTGTTCATAAATTAGTCTTTTAACCCCCCCAAAAAGCTGAAGGCTTGTTCAAGGTTGGTGATAACGAGATTAAGGGCGTTTTCAGTGGCCTTAGGAGTGATGGTGACAACATCAATCGAGCTACTTAAGTTCTCGGCTTTGTCGCGGGAAATGGCACGGAGGTGATAAACCTTTGAGGGAGAGAGATTGGAAATAATGACGATATGATTGAGGGTTAGATTGCTGTCTTCTTGGGTTTTTTGGCTGTAAGTGACGCCAGTACCTTCACTGAATTCAACTTGGGTGGTAGCCGGCTCGTCGGTGTTCCAAGAAACTACGAGCTGGGCCGTTTGGTTTTGAGCGGTTTGAGTTACGGGAGGAATATTTGAACTTTCAACCCGAAGTTCAGAAATTTGTGGCGGACGAGTGTCGGTGGCGGTGGTTAGACTTTGAAAATCGCTGGTGGCTTCATTGCCAATTTTGTCACGACCTTTAACTACTAAAATATAGTCGGTTTCGGGTAAAAGACCGCGAATAATCAAACGGTGATCGCCTTTAATAAGAGCGATGTTGACTTCATCTTTGGCACCATCTGGTTGATTCTGAGGGTAATAAGTGATAATTGAAGAGACTTCGGTGTTGGTGGACCAGGTAACCAGAATGGTAGATTGGGCGGTATTGGCGACTTGCTGGATTCGAACATTACTGATTTTGGGACGAGGAAGGGTGGTGAAATCGAGAATAGTTCCTTCATACTCACCCGACTCGCTATCGAAAGTATTAATTTTGTAATAGTATTTAGTGCCATCGTTGAGGCCAACTAATTCGGTAGTATAGGTAGTTTCAGTAGTAGAAGTAGAAATTTCTTTGCCACCTCCAAAACTAGTGTTTGTTCCGTAATAAATTTTGATTTTGGTGGCGCCTTTGGAAGTAAATTGGATGGTAGCAGTGGATAGACCAATATTTTTTGCTAAAACGTCCTTGACGGTGGGAGCTGATTCGGTGGTAAAAGTTTTCTCGTCGGAGGTGCCGGTGTTACCATCTTCGTCTGTCCACTTGGCTTTGTAGTAGTAGGTTGTTCCTGCCTTAAGGTTGGTTAGATTGACAGTGTGAGAAGTGACTTGGGAGGAGTTTGAGACTTCGTCGGATCCATAAGAATTGCTGGCTGTGCCGAAAGCAATTTTTGAATCCGAAGAACGGTCAGTACTCCAGGTGATAGTGGCTTTTTTGGTGGTAATTGATCCGGCTGCTGGACCGGAAGTGAGGCCGGCTGAGGTGAAGTATTTTCCGGTTGGAATCTTGGAAACAGTTGAAGAATAGGCAGAACAATTTGAGGCACTGTCACAGGCTTTAATGCAGTAATAATAAGTAACTTGAGAGAGACTAATGTCTGAATAGGAGGTTCCGGCACTGGTTCCAATTAAAGTAAACAAGGAAGGACTGGCGGAACAAGTGGTGTTGGTGGTTGAACGATAAATTTTATATGAGGAAACTCCGGCGCCAACCGAGGAAGGAATATCCCAAGAAATAGCTAACTTCCAGTTGGAAGTTGACTTAATAGAGATGTCTGAGACGTCAACGTTTCGTGGCAACCCCGGGGCAGTACCGGAATAAGTGAAAGCAATGGAGGTATAGGCATTGTAATTAATGTTGCCTGCCTCGTCTTTGGCGACAAGGTAAAGAGTGTTTGTTTCCGGCTGGGTGGCAAAGGCATCAGCGGAAAGTGAGGTGGTGCCAATTCCGGTATATGTACAGGTGGTGGAAGTGGGAAGAGTATTGATGGTGTAACAATAACTAAGATTGCTGGCTTGGCCGGTAAAGGTAGAAGGAGTGTCCCAAGTAAAAGAGTAGGAATTACTGGTGTTGTCGGTTGGTTCGACATTTAAATTTCTGGGGGCAGAGGGAGAGATGGTGTTGATTTTTAAAGTTCCGGAAATATAGGAGGAGGAGGCGTTTCCGGCGTTGTCCCAGGTGCGTAAATAGATATTGTTTGTTCCTTCAGACAGAGAAGTAAAATCAGGAGTCTGTTGGATGCTGTAATTGCCGTCGTTGGCTAATAGGTCAGTGTTGTCTTGTGTTCCGGAATGAGAATCACCATACCAGAGACCAGTGGTGCCGATTCGATATTGGAGGCCGGCAATATCAGAATTGCTGTCTTGCGGGCCATCGTCGCCTGATGAGGCCCATAAAAGTGAGACGGATCGGGTAGAAACCCAGTCGCTGGGCATGGAGAAATAAGTGGGGTTAGTCGGATTAGTGTTGTCAAAACGAAAATAGAATGAGGTGTTGGGATCGGGGGCGATATTTCCGGTATTATCGATGGCTTTGATATATAGATAGTAGGCGGTATTTGAGGAAGTTAACCATGATTTACTTACGGCGGTTCCCCGGTATTTAGTTTGAGCAAAATCAATGTTGTTGGTGGTGACCAGAAATCCGGCGCCGTTGCCACATTGAGTGCCGGCTGATGAAATATGAGTGCTATCGAGAGTGGATGGGGTATTGTCGGAGAGAAAGTCACTAATTACGGTTCCCAGATTGGGGTTAGTATTGCCGGCAGTGATAGAGAGACAGTATCCTTTAATATTGGATTGAGAGTCGGCTCCGGCGGTCCAGGAAAAGTAAGGAGCGGAGTTGTTGGTCCAACCATTTTGAGCGACAGCTGATCCGCCAACATCGCGAAGCATGACAATGTTGGTAGCGTTAGTTTCCGGGCCAGAGTTGTCGGAAAGATAGGAAAGAGTAAAACTATGTAATTGAGGAGTGATGTCGGAAGTTTGGGCAAAAGTGGCTTTGACCTGAACATATCTGGCCGTGCCGGTGGCAACGCCTAGGGCATCTAATTCAGCCTTTGTTTTGGTAAATGTGGTGCCGGAATTGGCCGTGCCGAGATTAATGTAATTGGCTGAAGTGAGGTTGGCGACTGAATTGGCTGTTTTGATGGCGAAGGCGATAGTGTTGCTGGCGCCAACACCGGAGATTGTTGCCGAAAAGGCGGTAGATTCACTTGTTCCGATACCCCAACCACCATTCCAAATTAGATCGATAATATTTGAATTTGTTGGCGATTCCCAAGTGCCGGAAGTGGCTAAAACTGATTCTTCCGAACCGAAAGAAACAAAAGTGGCTGGAGAAAGCTGGTTGTTGTATTCTGTGGTTACCCATTCGGCGGTGCGGGCAACACTAGAAAGACGAAATTCATCAAAAACACCATAGGCGTTATATGGACCGTCGTTGGTATATTGGCCGATTTTTTGACTATAACCGTTCATATCAGCCGTTGTTGTTGGTGCCGACCAGGAGCCAAACGAGAGTGTTTTTTGGACTCCGTTTTCGTAGATTTTCATTCGGTTGGCGTTTCCAGTTTGAGTGCCATCAAAAGTACCTACCAAGTGAACTTGTCTGTTGCGAAGGTCGGTGGCGAGATAAGAAGGCCCTCCGTCGGCGCCTTTGTCAATTTGAAGGTTTACAGATGAGTCATTACCGACGAAAAATAAAATGTCGTTAGACCAGTTATTGATTGACAGTTTTTGAAAAAAAGCAGTTCCATAAGAACCATAGGCATTTAAGTTTGTCCAAAGTTCAATGGTGAGATTACTAGCGTTGTCCAGGGCAGAAATGTTTGTTCCAATTGATAAATAGTGATTACCGTCAAAATTGGCTCCACCGTTGATGGTGCCTGATCCGGCGGTGACTCCATTTAAAGTCATGTTGTATTCATTGGAAGTTGAATCTATTCCGGAAAGGCCGGTGGCTCCGGTAGAAAAATGCCAGATACCAACATAACCGTTACTCCAAACATCGGTGGGGTTTTGCATTGAAGCGGTGCTGACATTGCCGTAGTAGAGGTAGATGGTGGTGTCAACAGAGCTTGAAAGAGTGGGTATTTTGACCCAAGTAGTTAATTGCCCAGTGGCGCTGTCATATTTTTCAATTTCGTGACTTAGTTTGGTTAGATTGTCGGAGGCGATAAATAAGATATCGTCACCATCGTCTTGACTGACATGACCGCCGTTGGAGGTGCTTTTGAGGCTGGCGTTGGTTATGGAGATGAGGACAGGGAAGTCCGTTAAATCGGCTGACACTTTAGTGTGGTCGATTATTATTTGTTTTCGATAACCCCAATTACGGTTATAAAATCCACTTGTTCCGGAAAGGAGAACGGTGGCAGAATTTCCGGTACCGGAAATTGAAAGTGAGGACAATGTTCCCTGATTAAAATCAGTATCGGTAGTTTTGGTTATTGAAGAGTTGGAAGTGGCAAAAATGCCCGTGATTCCTTTTAGGGCGAGATAGGATCCTGTAATTAGACCGGTGGTTAGACAAATAAAGGCAAAGAAATTAAGTTGCCATCTGGCAATGGTGATTTTTTTGGTTAAAAAATGATGAAAAAGGGTTATGGGCATGACAAAAATGGTCTGAATAAAGACCATTATCATTGTGTCAGTTATCCGAGAGAAAGGCAAGTCTTTTGTCCGATGTTTGGGGAGATAATAACGTATATCTAATATGTATTTTATACATAGTTGATATTGCATATGGCTTTGTTTTTAGAGATTATTAATGGAGAATTTGATAAAATTTGGATGTTTTAACCTAATAGGCTGTTTAGCTCAGTTGGTAGAGCATCCCGTTTACATCGGGGCGGTCGGGGGTTCGAGTCCCTCAACAGCCACTAGATCGGTTTACAGTTTGCAGTTGTCGTAAACGTGTTGTCAGATTACGAAGAAGTATAAAATTGATAAATCATTAGGTATAATAGCGACTAGAGCCGGGATGTTGAAATTGGTAGACAAGCACGCTTGAGGTGCGTGTGGAGCAATCCATGGAGGTTCAAGTCCTCTTCCCGGCACCAAAGGAGCAGACCTCTGCTTCAAACATACGAATTGATTTATATATCGGGCTAATCTCGGTGTTCGAGTAGCTTAAATTGTCCCACTTCAATCCAGAGGGGCATATTGAACACAGAAGCATTCTGATCTGGTTTAGGTTTGACATTTGATACGTTCTTCCCAAATTGGCGAATTTATCCAGCATAAATTTGACGATATCTTGGAGATTAAATTTTGCAAGTAATGTGTCATCTTTGGTAACTTGGACATTAGCAATCTGTTCCTCAATCAGTTTATTTTGTTCACGAAAAATCTCGTCTGAATATATTCCGTTAAGATTCTTTTCAATTAAAGACTGTCGAAGGGTTTTTAAGCGTTTCAACTCGCCATCTGCCTCATCTTTGCGTTTTTGGAGTCGAGCAATCCTTTGATAGTAAGTGTGACGAAGAAGACCAACAAAAGCTTTAAGAGCCTCGTCAGTCGGAGAAATGGTTGATAAAAAGCTAATGGCGGAATTGTTAATTTTATCTGCTGGAATTGATGGAGCTTTATTACATCTTTGACAACGATAATAAGCATAGCGGGCATTTTTCCCTTTGCTCCATCCAGCAGTCATAGGGTTGTCACAAAGACCACATTTTACGATTCTTCTAAGGGGAAATTCCGGGTTATCACGATTATGTCGTACGTTTGGTACATTAATATTGGTATTTCTACCGTCAATGATGGCTTGAATGCGATAGAAGAGGGCTTCTGTAACCATGGGAAGATGTTGTCCTTTGACTTCTTCGGGATATCTCTCTGAAGTCAATATACCGATGTAGTATTTGTTCCGAAACATTCGACCAATGGCCTGATGCCTTACAATATGTTCCTTGCCATGAAAATGCTGCCTTACTCCCCATGCATTCATGATAACAGCCATTTCTTTGAGTGATTTTGTTCCTGTTCCCATGAGTTCCCAGGACTTTTTGATATTATCCCAAGTTTTAGGGTCTTTGACTGCGTAGCCATTTTCGCTTATATATCCAATTGGTGGTACGCCACTGGTTAAACCAGACATAAATCGTGCTTTTAAGCCATTTTTTGTTCTTTCACTTCGGACATCGTTATCCATTTGAGCGAAACTCGCCAACATCGTTTCAATAAATCTTTCTGTCGGGCTGTTTCCTGTTGGCTCTGATGTCGAAATAATAGCGATTTGATTTTCTGATAGTTTTTTCCGAATAGCGAGGAAGTCAACGGTTTGACGAGAAAGACGGTCTAAACGATACACGATCAAAGCATCAACAGTCCGTTTATTTTTTCGACAAAACTCAAGCATTTCAATTAATACGGGTCTGCCTGTAATGTTTTTTGCTGATCGACCTTCCTCTTTAAAGATTTGAATGACTTCCATGTTTCGACGTTCCGCTTCTTGTCTACAAATCTTTTCTTGAGTTTCCAGCGAAAAATTATCGACTTGTTCTTCGGTCGATACCCTTAGATACATGATTGCTCCTTTAATACTGTTATCGCTTTTGATGATTTCCATATTCAGCCTTCATTTAAAATTTCTTTTAACGTCGATCCACAAAAGACCTCCTTTTCGAACTCATCCATCCAGGAGTCAATTAAAAACTGAAATTCTGACGTGATTGTTTCTATTTGTTCGTTTGAAAGAGACTGGGCAGATTCTCCCAAAGTTTTTCTCATCCTTGAAGTTTTGTTTTCTTCTGACTGTAACGGGAATATGTTATTTATCGCTGTTTCGATTGATTGCTGCGGATTATACGAAGTAGCTAACTTCTGCGGTGTTTCAAATGCTGGATATTGTTGTAGTTTTAGTGTTTCCATAACTATCTCGTTAGAGATAGTATATATCTTGTTCGGGATAGTTGTCAAGTGGATTTATGCACTACGTCGCTTTAATATTCTTATAGGATTTGGTATACTCCACACTAATTTAACGGGAAAGATTGTTCTGCCAAGTCTTATTAAATTATGATGGACAGCAACATTGCCACTATAGATTATTCCAAAGTTTTTCCAAGCTATCTCTCATGGTTATTTACCGCACCAATTAGCCAATATTTATCTGCACTTCCCGTATTACTGATAACGATATTTTCCTTTTTAGGAGTTGTATCTGTCATTTTGCTCTATATCAGGATAAAAAAAGCAATTACAGAAAGCTATGCATACCTAGAAGTCAGACCAACAGATAAAACCTTAAAAAGCCCCTTATCAACCAATGAGCTTTATACCCTATTTCATTCGCTGGGAAAACAAAATTCATTTATTGAGCGGATAATAGGTTTTAAAAGAAAACTAACTTTTGAATTAGTATCCACCAAACAACTGGGTATTAGGTATATTCTACGAATTTCAGATAAAGATAAATCCGTTGTTAAAAAAACACTGTTAGCTTATCTTCCGGGAGTTGAGATCAGAGAAACTACCGATTATTTAAATGATAGTTTAACTAGTTTTCCTATTGGTATCAAAGAAATTAGTTTAAAAAGCTCTTATGTATATCCGCTTCAAAGCCAAGCATCTCTTAATGAGTATGATCCAATTGCATATGTGACAGCCCACATGACTAAACTGCTTGAGAATGAGCTAGTTTCTCTTCAATTCATCTGTTCACCGATTCAAGAAAATACCTATCCGAGAATTACTCACCACAACAGGGAAATTAGCGAGTTATTTATGGGAAACACTGATATCTCACACAAAATTAGAAACGGTTTGAATCTTTCAGTTGTTAATTTACTTTATGATGCTATTAATCTAATTTTTAGACTATTTTTGGTTTTAATTCTTTCACCATTTACTCTTATCGATTGGTTTCTCGATAAAGATAATCATGCCCAACTTCTCGCTTGGTGGGTCTTTGATGGTGGTAATAATAAACGCTTAAACGAAATTGGTTTACCAAAACAACAGCTTTATCAAACCATTCAAGATAAGATTAACCAGCCGTTATTTGATGTTACCATTCGGTTTATTTCCCAAACTAAAGATCAAGAAAACAATAAGAGACGTTTAAGCGGTCTTACCTCGTCTTTTGACACTTTTGCCACTCCCAATCAGTCGTTTCAGGTTAAGGATTCATCAGCTTTGATTTTTCATAATAAGGTTTTTGACAACATTTTCAAAATTCTTTTAACTGACCGCCTATCTGTACTTACAAATAGCTCGATTTTATCGGTAACTGAACTTTCTTCTTTGTATCACTTTCCTTTTACTACAACTACGCAAACAGAAGATTTACAAAAAATAAAAAGTCCTCAATTACCACCTCCTTTATCATTAAAAAAAGCCGATATTGGTTTTGACATTACTTTTGCCAAAAACAAATACGGCGAGACAGAAACAGTTATTGGTCAAACACTGGAAGAACGAAGACGCCATACCTACATGATCGGAGCAACTGGTACAGGTAAAACTACCTTACTTCTACAAATGATTTATCAAGATTTAGGCCATGGTAAAGGTTTGGCAGTGATAGATCCTCATGGAGATTTATCAAAAAGACTTCTGGAAATAATCCCCAAAGACCGAATCGAAGATGTGGTTTACTTTAATCCCTATGATATCGAATATCCGATTGGTCTAAATTTTCTGGAATTACCTAAAGATTTACCACCAGTTGAAAGAGAGCGGGAAAAAGATTTTATTACCTCAAGTCTTATATCCGTATTTCATAAGCTATACGAAGCCAGATATTCCGGTCCCCGAATGGAGCATATATTAAGAAATGTCATTTTAACTGCCTTAGAACTTGAAACACCGACTCTATTTACCATATATGAACTTCTAACTGATACCAAATACCGTAAACGAGTTGTAAATGAATTAACTGATGAAGTCTTAAAGACCTTTTGGAAAAATGAGTTTGGGGCTGCCGGAAGTTACCAGAGAGCGGAACAAATTTCACCCATTACCAATAAATTGGGTCGATTCTTAACCACTACCCTAACGCGTAATATTTTGAATCAACCCAAAACTAAGCTGGATTTTAACGATATTATGGATAATAAGAAGATACTTTTATGTGATCTGTCCAAGGGAAAAATCGGTGAGGACAATTCTTTCTTTTTAGGTAGCTTAATAATTGCCAAACTGGAACTGGCTGCTTTTCGAAGAATTAATCTATTGGAAAGTAACCGAACCGACTTTTTCCTATATGTTGATGAATTCCAAAACTTTGCTACAACCACCTTTGCTCAAGTGTTATCTGAGGCTCGAAAATACCGACTATGTGCCATTCTAGCCCATCAAAACACTGTCCAGTTAGATGACGATCTATTGGATACGATCATTGGAAATAGCGGAACAATTATCTCTTTTAGAACCTCAAGCCCTAAGGATGAAAGTAAAATCCTGCCAATTTTTGCGCCCCAAGTAGAAGAAGGCCAAATTGGCAACCTACCCTCATATCATTTCTATATCAAAATAAACGCCCTCGAACCTCAAGATTCTTTTACTGGTGAGATTGACGATTTTACAATTACCGGAAGTAATGCCACAAAGGAAAAAGCTATTAGCAACTCAAGATCATTGTACGGCACTAAAACAGGGATTAAACAAGGTGTACCAGTAACTCTCAAAACAAAGAAAACTATCGCGGGTAATGAGAATAAGTTTGAACAAATCAAGGCACTTTGATATCCCAGCAGGCTGGGATAATAGGATATAATATTAGCGCTATATAAAGGCAATAAATAAATATTCTGTAGTCTCTATATCCTTATATATAAGGAGAGAACACACTCCTCCCTAAATAAAGGGAGGATACAGGTAGGTTACTAAAAATTAATATGACTATACCTAATATAACTAATAAACAAAAAGAGATTATTCTCTTGTTATATAGATTCCGCTTCTTAAATAGAATTCAAATTCAAAAACTACTTAAAAATAAAGATCACCGAAATATCAATGTCTGGCTAAAAGATTTAACTGCAAAAAACTATGTTGGCCGTATCTACGACAACTCTTATCAGAAAAATACACTACCGGCTAAATACTACTTAACAACTAACTCGATTAAATATCTCAAAACTCTAAAAGATATAAATGTTTCCTTACTAAAAAAATTTCGTCAGGAAAAACGACGATCAAACGGCTTTATTGATAAGTCAATTTTGATCGCGGATATTTACCTCAAACTCTTAAACATTGATACTTTAGACCATGCTGATTTTAAATTTTATACCCAGCAAGACTTTCCTATAGACGGAGTTATCAGGGTATTACTCCCTGATTTTGCCTATGTATATAAAGCTGAAAAACACTTAGAGCATTTTGTCGGGGAGATATTTAGCGAAAAGATGCCTCGCTATGCCATTAGAGGCAGAATTAACAAATTTATGGAGTACTTTGAAAATGATGAAGACAGACCTACTAATATCGTCTTTATCTGTAGGAATGATTTAACTAGAGCATTTATAGAAAAACATATCTATAGACATATCAGAGATGAAGGCGGTATCAATGCCAATTTCTACACAACTACTACAGATCAAATTGATCAAAATGGTATGGAAATCAGCTTGTTCAAAAAAGCAGAAATCAATTAGGACTATAAAAAAACCGCAAGCAAGGTTTCCCTCGCCTGCGGTTTAGTTTTAGGACTTTCTGACTTCTGATAGTCTTTTGGGTGTAAAGAATCGATCCCGTTCTATCGGAAGCCCAAGCTGACCTCTGTTAGCCAGAAGTTCAGTAAGAGTAAAGTATCCCAACTCTTCCTCAAAGCCGTCCACTAATCCATAGAAGGTATCTTTACCGTCAAACTCGATTACATACCAGGTCCAGCTGAAATCAGGGAAAAAGAATTTACAGATTACCATCGGATCCGGCTCATTTTCTTGAGAGTAGAGCGGTGGCAATTTATTTATTATTTCTTTGGTAAGTATCATCATAGTTTGTTCCTTTCTATATTTTGAGAGCAGGTTTTTACCCTTAATGCTCTTGAAACTTATAAACTCTAAACTTTCACCGTATTTTGCTTTGCGAAATTCGCTCAGTCTTTCATCTACGGTGTAACCTTTGAAACTAGGCAGCACATACATACGCTTTTCACCTCCTTTCTTAAAAACTAATAATGATCTGGATAGACATGTTTTTGTCCTGTCCATTGAAAGAGGGGTATGGGGTGAAAAACAGATGTCAAAAGTTTTTTCGAAAAACGGAGTTTGAGAAAAAAGGATTTTAATGCCTGTTAGAAAAATGCATTCCTTAAATAATAAGCATTATTCCTAATGGCATTTTTCTACAGGCTTAAACACCCACCTTTTGATAGCTGGTTTGGACCCCATATAATGAGAAAGCAGGACAGGACAAAGAATCAAAAAAGAGTTATAAATACTTAAAAAGGCGTAATATATTGTTATGAAGAAAAACTTTATACGGACGAGACTAATACTCGGGTTAATCCTAATCATCTTTGTATCTATTGGCGTTTACAAAATATTTAATAGAGAATTTAAAAACGTAAAATTAGTCTCTACTCAAGAGCTCAATCTAAAAAGAATTAAAGAATTAACCGAAAATAGTTTAAGTTCAGCCGGATATCCAGACGAAAAGAGTGCTCAAGCTGCCAGGAAAGAAATCTGCCAGTTAACTGCCCGGACAGCAGCAGAACAAAATCGGGCCATTACCGCCATTAGAAACTTTTTGGATAAACCAACGGTTGAAGTGAAATATCAGTGTAGTGACGCTTTTTATGACGCAACAAATAATAAATTGGTACCAGCCCGATCCGAAACTTATACTGTTGGCTTAAACACCTTGTTGGTTAATCCCCAGACTAATCATGTCGTTTCCGCCAATATCCAGGAATTTGAAACCGTTGCTAAAGTTCTGTCTGCTAAAGAAGCAGAAGACTTGGCAAAAAGTTTTATCACTAACCACAGTTTGGCTTTGGGAAATATCAATATTGGCCAATACACGTTAGAAACAGGTCAAAAAGTCACTAATTACTTTTTTACATGGAAGGGAGCAAAACAAATTGTTAAGCTTGATCCGCCATCGGTTACCTGTAGCAAAGACATTGCTAAAGATACCAAAGGTATTTATTACCAGGCAGACGGGACGCCATGTTATAAAACCTATGAGGATATGAGACAGCTAATCATCCAAATAGCTTTTAACAGCCATGGGCAATTGTTAAATTATGCCAATAGTTTTGAAGGTGAAGTTGGTAGAGAAGTTAGTTTTTAATCCCTTTCTAAATTTTTAATCGCGGCGCTTCAAGCGCCACTCGAAGAGTGAAGATCGTTTGTTTTTAGTTCTTTTAATTAGACATAGGAATTTTTCTTACAAGGGACTACACTGGAAACATGGGTGCCGAAAAACTTATCATTTTCCAGAAAATTTACGACTTTCTCCTTTGGCTGTATCCATTGATAAATAGGATTCCTAAAAGTCATCGGCTGGTTTTGGGGAAACATTTGGAAGAGTTGGGATTAAAGATTTTACTTTCTTCGGTTCAAGCTAATAAAATTAGGGACAACACCAGAAAGGTTATTCAACTTCAAATGTCCGATCAACTGGATGAACTAAGAATTCTTATCCGTTTAACAAAAGATCTTCACTTCATGAGTATTATCCAATACAAACATGCTGCTGAAAAAATAAATGAGATAGGAAAAATCCTCTACGGTTGGACAAACCTAAACTAAGCTGCCAGATAACCCTGCATAAAAAGTTAAATTCTGTTATTCTAAATACTTAGGGAAAACCGTAACGCGTTCTAACGCGGCAGCAATTGGAACAATACCACAGACGCGGGTGTGTTCGCCTTGAATCTGAACAATGCGCCCACGAATACGAACAACAATATTGGTTTCCGCTGCGCCAGTGACCAAATAATGCGCCAGGATGGAGTGGTATATGTCCAAGGATATATACTCGGTGTCCAAACGATCACCAGGTTTTCTCTGTCCTGCTTATGGCGGGAGAACATAAAGCCTGTATTCTTATTCTTGTATTAAACACCAGGGATAAGGTAAATAGGTACCTGATTAAGTGTATGTGGGCCGGCTTAACAACCGGCCCGCTTTTTGTTGAATCAATATGTATGAAGAAATCTATGATTTTAACAACCTGCTATCAGCCTACCAGGCAGCCAGAAAATGCAAACGGTATAAAAGTAATATCGTCAATTATGGCTTTTTTCTGGAAAGCAACTTGTTTAAATTACAACGGGAATTAATACTGGAGACTTATTTACCTTCATCCTATGTTTGTTTTACCGTATCTGATCCTAAACTAAGAAAGGTGGCGGCACCGGCATTTCGCGACCGAGTGCTCCAACATTCTTTAGTTTCTCGGATCGAGCCCCTTTTTGAATCAAAATTTATTTACGATTCTTTCGCTTGCCGAAAGAATAAAGGCACCCATTTCGGCTTATCCAGAATTAAAAAGTTTTTACAGGCGGCCAGGTCAATTTACGGAAAGGACGCGCAAATTTATTGTTTGAGGATGGATATTCAAAAATATTTTGCCAGCATTTCCTGGGATGTCTTACTGACACTTGTCAATAAAACCGTGCCTTGTGATAAGACAAAGAGGCTCATTGAAAAAATTATCACTAAACATAAATGTTTTAATATCAAGGGCCGCCCGATTGAAGCACCGGAAGATGTGGTTAATCCGGATCTGCGCCGGGGTGTACCGATTGGTAATTTAACCAGTCAACTGTTTGCCAATATTTATCTTAACGAGCTTGATCATTTTGCCAAAGAAACCTTACATATCAGATGGTATGCCCGCTACATGGATGACTTTTTGGTTATTGACTCTGACAAAGAATATTTGAAACAGACTAAAGAGGATTTTAAATCATTCTTGGAATGTCATTTACATCTTAGTCTTCATCCTAAAAAAGTCATAATCCAAAATGTCAAAAGCGGGATACCGTTTGTCGGCTACCTTATTTTCTATGATCATGTCCTTGTTAGAGGGAAGACACTTTTAAGAATGAGACAAAAGCTGAAGTTGAGAAGAAATGAAAACTTAAAGAACGGCGAGGAGCATAAACTTGAGGCAACTTACAGCTCGATTCGGGGGCACCTAAAACGTGCCAATGCTTATGGGTTAGAAAAAAACCTATTTGAAAGAAATATCACTACTGAAAAAACTATTATTAAATCAAAAGAGAAAATTAAAACCAAAATTAATGAACAACTTAAGTTGTTCTCAATAATACTCTGGTTTTTATTTATTTCTTAAAAACACACCTTTAGTTTTGATCAGCTATTTGTTATGCTGAATCTGTAACACGAGGGGAAGATATGGGGGTTAAAAAGAAATGGCAAGCCAGAAAAAATTTGCAAATGTCTTTTTAGTCTTTTAGACATTATTTATCAACCTCAAAAAAGGGAGAAGTCGGGATGAGTAGATATCTCAAATGCTATTGAATATACATTGATAATTTGCCATACTGATAGCAGTTACATTTATATGTAACTGAATTGACCAACATGAACCTAATTCATAACATTAAAAAGTATTTCTTTGAGCCGCGATTTCATTTTTCCAGGTTTCAGTTTAACCTGTTGGCTATATTGTTTATTACAATCGGACTTTTTGGCGGTTCCTATCTGGCTTTATCAGAACTATTTCCCAATGTATTTGCCCTAAATGACAGCAAAAAAGAATGGACATTCTCAAGCGCGACCGCTTCAGACTACACGACCAGTTTAACCACGGTTAATGATACTGGTGCACAGCCAACGGGCGGAACAGTTGGCGCTAATAAATTCGCTAATCCGGCCTTTACAGATAATGCTGATTCTTGGAGTGTGGCCGCGGTTCCCCCTTCCGGCTGGGTAGAAGTACCCGCCAACGCAACCTATAATCCTCCTACTGGTAATTTTTTGGCAATGAAATATGAAGCCAAATGCGACACTGACGGCGACAATGTGGGAAATACGGTCGCTTCAGGTAATGTCTGTAATGGCTCGGCAGGTGCAGATGGCACGGGAGATCAATACGGAACGTACCGAAATAATGGAGCTGGATGTAGCTGTAGTAATAGTACTGGGGCAAAACATGTTGTTTCAACTGCCCAAGGTTTTCCTATCGCCTATATTCCTCAAAACGACAGCACCGCCAACGATGCGGAAAGCTACTGTTCGAATATGTCATTGGGAGTCGGAGTTACTGCCCCTCATCTGATTACGAATAACGAATGGATGACAGTTGCCCGCAATGCGGAAGGTCAAAGCGCTAACTGGTGCACTGCGGTTGGCGGTTATGGCGTTTATCCATGCGGCAATACGCCGGGAACCGGCATGCTAGCCTCTGGCCACAATGATAATGTAAGCGAAGCCATAAACGGTGATACGGGGCTGGCGCTTGATGCCAGTACCAACGACACCTATGCCTGTTATAAAACAACCACAGGGGCAACAGTTTGCGATAATACTTCAGGCAAACAAAAAAGAACTTTTACTCTATCAAATGGACAAATTATTTGGGATATGGCCGGTAACGTCTGGGAGTGGACAAATGATTCAATTTTAGGACAAAATAAACCTGATAGTGCTCAGACTGCTGCTTATGTTGATTGGCCGTACTTTAACAGCGCCGGTAACTACGGTACTTTAGCTTATGATCTTTTAAGGCCATCTAATACTGCATGGGGCTCTGCTCAAGGCATGGGTAAATATTATATGGGGGCTCGAACAAACGGCACTAATTTCGCGTTCTTACGCGGCAGCGCTTGGAACGATACCACGGGCGCGGGTGTGTTCGCCTTGCATCTGATCTATGCGCCCACGGGTACGGCCTACAGTCTTGGTTTCCGCTGCGCCAGTGGTCCCGTAGCAATCTCTCAATCTTTCTCATCTAGTTCCGGGTTTCCCGGCGCCGGTGGAAATACAATTACTATAGGCTCTATTGTCGATGGCAAACTCTATCAATCAGTTAATGTTGGCGATACTGCTCCTTACACCATTTCAGCATATGTCTATAACTTGAGTTCCGATCCGGTTGGTGGAGTGGTTGATGACACCGTGGCTACTCTTTATTACGGCGGCAACACCATCACCAGCCCCACATACACTTCGGTTACCGGCAACTGGTACAAATTAACCGGCACGGTTACCGGTGTTAACAGCGCAGTTGATGCCGGAGTTTTGGTCAAAAGAGGCAAATCCGTTAAAGTTGATGAGCTGACTTTGATAAAACAAGGCACCTACAGTGTTTTCAATAAAGACGGTTATTTTAATGGTCTGGTTAATACCTGGGACAATTTGTGTGAAGGAACTCTGGTTGGTTCAGTTTGTACGGCTGATGCCACTCATACTGGCAACTCCACCATCAAATACCAATTATGTACCGATGATTTGGGCGCGGCTGGAAGTGATAATAAAAGTGTCGGGCAGGGAACAGCTTGTGAGTCCGGCAACACTTGGAAATATTGGAACGGCAGTTCTTGGGTGGTAGCCGGAGCAACGGATGGTAATACGGCAGCACAACTAATGGACGCACAAAACCCGATTATGCAACATGCGTCACTTATTGCCACTTCGCATAAAATTTCAGTTAAGGCTATTTTTAACTCGGAAAGCGCTGATGTACCAAAACTGCCTCATATATCAGTTGGTTTTACCACCGACACCAACCCGCCAAACGTTGCAAACGGGGGAAGTAATGCCTCTACAATTTTAATGTCTCGGTCAAACGGCGGAACGACGGTGGCTTCAAACGGTTGGACGAATAACCCATCTCCTTACTTTTCCTGGACAGCCGGAGCCGATAATCCTAACGAAAGTGGAGTTAAAGGCTATTGTTTGTCATTAAGCCTTGATAATAACGGAGATGATATCCCAGATAATGATCCGGCAACAGCCAAGGGACTTTTAAGTACCAGTCCGGTGCCAACAGACGGCACGACCTGCCAATTTATTGTGACCGGAACCAGTATTGATTTAGCAAGTCATTTTACAACGCCTCTGTCAACCTCACCTAAGTCTTATCTTTTTGCTGTCAAGGTAGTGGATAAATCAGGTAATATTTTTGCCGGAAACTCGGCTACTTTTAAATTCAGGTATGACGATACTCGGCCTTTAAATACTGCCTATATTTCCTGCGCTTCGGGTAGTTTTTCCAATGTTGCTGATATGAACTTTTCCTGGCCGACAACTGACAGCGTGGCATCCTCTGATACGGTTACCGAAGTGGTTGGATCGGGAATATTAGGTTGGCAATACCAGATTAATACTACAACTGGTACATGGCTGGGGACAACCACGGAAGCACTGGTTGGTATCAATAATTACGTTCCCACAAGTGCCACTTCGCGGACATTAACCCAGGCCCAGGACGGTAAGTCTGATAGTTTGCCGCACGGAATTGATTCTGGCAATAACATCATTTATTTCCGGACAGTCGATATTGCCGGTAATATTTCAACTGATGCGACAATCCGAACCTGTAATCTCAATTACGGCGGGGCAGCTCCGGCGTTTGACGGGTTAGCGACTGTAACCGTAACCCCATCAACTTCAACTTCTAATTCATATGCTTTATCCTGGCCAGAGGCAACACCGACCAATGGTAAAACTGTGGCCCATTATTATTATATGATCAACACTTCGCCGCCTTCAACCTTGGCGACTTTACAAGGAAACGCCACTACCTATATTGACAACGGAACATCACGAACGGTTTCGGCCGCAGCCTTGCCCGGTGTGAACAAAGGCACAAATACCGTCAATGTTGTGGCAATTGATAATGCGTCAACTCCCAATTATTCGCCTTCAAACTATATTTCGGCGTCATTTACTCTTGACTCGACTGATCCTGACAATCCCGGGAATCTGGTGGCTTCCGATTCTTCGATTAAATCTCAATCCCAATGGAATGTGACCCTGACTTGGACGGCGCCAACTTATAAAGGTGCGGGAAATCTGACCTATCTTGTTTATCGCTCAACTGACGGCACAACTTTTGCTCAAACCGGAACAACTTCGGGCCTTTCTTATGTAGATAACACTCCTACATCGGCCAAATACTACTACAAGATTTACGCCAAAGACGGCGCTAACGCCCAATCATCGGGATCTAATGCAGTTTCAATCACTCCTACAGGTAAATGGACATCAGCCCCTAGTCTCTCAACCGGACCAGACGTCGGATCAATTACCACAAAAAAAGCCACAATTACCTGGACAACTTCCAGAAGCTCGGATTCCAAAGTGCAGTACGGCACAACCAGCGGTAGTTATAATACGGTTGAGCCCAGCAACTCCTCTCAGGTTTCTTCGCATTCAATCCAGTTGACCGGCTTAAATCCGGGAACAACCTATTACTATAAAACCAAATGGACAGATGAAGACGGTAATACTGGAGCCAGTGAAGAAAAAAGCTTTTCTACCTCTTCGGCGCCAACCGTTAAAGACGTCAGCGCTAAAAACATTGGTTTAACTACCGCTATTATCCAGTTCACTTCCAACAACGCCTCAAAAATCAAAATATACTATGGCACCACCACCAGTTTTGGCGGAGCTAAAGAAATTTCAACCTCAACTACTGAGACCACTTACACAGCCGAACTCACAGGACTTTTGGATGGGACAAAGTATTACTATAAAATCAATACCTTTGACAGCGAATCAAGCGAATACGAAGGCACAATCTTGGACTTTACTACCCTACCAAGGCCAAAAATTAGCAATGTCAGGATTCAGCAAGTAGCCAACACCGCTCAATCAACTCTTTTAGTGACGTGGATTACCAACACCGAAGTCTCTTCAATTGTCACCTACTATCCTGAGGGTAATTCCGCTGACGCCCGCGATGAAGTTAATGTCGCTTTAACGAAAGGTGACCACCGAATGATTATCCGCGGACTTTTGCCCCAAACAAATTATATTATGGTGGTAAGAGGGCGCGATAAAATCGGCAACGAAGCTGCTTCTGATTCGCAGCGGCTGACAACAGCAACCGATACCAGACCGCCGCAGGTTTTAGAGCTTCATGTTGAAGGTGCAACTATCCCACCCACCGCTTCAACCGCCCAGGAATCAACCGCCCAACTAATCGTATCCTGGAATACGGATGAACCGGCAACTTCTCAAGTAGAGTTTGGCGAAGGTACCGGCACAACCTACTCACAAAAAACGCAAGAAGATACTAACTTGACCATAAACCACTTGGTAATAATTTCAAACTTAACGCCAGCAAAAGTTTATCATGTGCGGTCAACTTCCAAAGACAAAGTGGGTAATGTCGGCAACTCAATTGACACGGTAACGATTACACCTAAGGCCACCGATAACGCTTTAAATCTGGTGATTACTAACCTGCAGCAAGCCTTTGGATTTATGGGAGGAACTAATAAATAACTATGAATGATTATCTTTTTAAAATACAAAATGTGGCCAAGTCGTTCCATATCGGCGACCAAGATGTACCGGTACTTAAAGATATTTCTTTGGAAATTAAAAGTGGTGACTTTGTCATTATTTTTGGCCCATCCGGTTGTGGTAAGTCAACGCTGTTACATACCATGCTGGGGCTGGAAGCACCAACTAAGGGAAGTGTGTATTTTTCCGGTAAAAATCTCTACGATGGATTAACCGAAGATGACCGGTCGGATTTTAGAAAAGAGCATACCGGCATCGTCTATCAACAGCCAAACTGGATTAGGTCGCTTACGGTTGTCGAAAACGTCGCCTTCCCCCTGCAGCTTTTGGGACTTGACCGTTTTCATAGTTTGGAAAAAGCCCGAGTTATATTGGAAACGGTGGAAATGATCAATTGGGCAACGTACATCCCAACTGAATTATCAAGCGGCCAACAACAGCGGGTAGCACTAGCTAGGGCCTTGGTTACCAATCCTGAAGTAATTATTGCTGATGAACCAACCGGAAACTTGGATTATGAATCAGGACAAGGACTAATGAAACTGTTAACGGAGTTAAATAAAGAACACAAAAAAACCATTTTGATGGTCACCCATGATTTAGAGTATTTAAAGTATGCCATTACGGCGGTAAAGATGTTTAACGGGAGTGTTGTTGGTGTCTATGACAAGGAAGACCAAAAAGAGTTAATGAGTGAAATTAAAAGTAAGCGAGGTAAAGATTTAAAAATCCAAGCGTAAAAATAACAATGCAAAATTACCAATCAAAATCTAAATTTAGTTTTTTAAACTTTACCGGTGCTTTGTGGCATGCGGTAACGTTTGCCTTGCTTATCATGCTTTATGTGACCGCAAATGGAATAATTACGATTTCTAATTGGAAATTATTTCCCAAAGGCGTAAAAGCACGATTAACCTCTCCACTTCTATCATTTTACGTCAAAGCAACAAAGCTTTTAGACCAACATCGCAGCAACACGATTTCAAGAGTTGACCTGATTGAACTTTCGGTTCGAAATATGAAATCCAAAAAAACGAGAACTATAGTTACTATCGGCGGGATGATGATTGGCATTGGAGCGATTGTGTTTTTGGTATCCATTGGTTATGGTTTGCAACAACTGGTGATTACCCGGGTGGCCCGACTTGAGGAGATGAGACAAGCCGATATAACCACTCAATCGGGAGGAAAAATAAAAATTGACGACAAAACTCTTTCCAACTTTAAAGATATATCGGCGATTAACATGGCACTACCCTTGATTGCCGTTGTTGGCCGAGTCAACTATCAAAATTCGCAGTCCGATATGGCAGTTTACGGAGTGACGACCGACTACCTCCAACAATCAGCCATCAAGCCAGTTGAGGGAAAAATCTTTGACAGCAATGAGCTGACGGCAGAATTATTGGAAAAGACCGGGCAGGTGGCCGGTGCAACAACGGAAAACCGGATTGGTAAACAAGGTGAGTCAATACAGAAATTAGACTATGCTGTAGATGCTTCTTCCTGGATTAGGGTGCGGGAAAACCCATCAACTACCGCTAAGGTTTTAGGGTATACCAAGCGTGTTGAAGGAACGTCTGCGGGCGAAGAAGTTTGGGGTGACAGTTATTTATCAGACTACGGCGCAGGTGAATTCGGCAATACAGAAGAAGGATCATCATTGGGGAAATGGATCAAAGCGCCAGTGCTTCTTTGGAAAGAGGAAAAATGTGATTCAGAAACACAAGGAGATTGTGAGGAGGGAAAATATGTTGTTTTACGGGATGAGGATAATAAGCAGGTGCAAAAGACCGGCTTTTTTGCCGAGATAAATATAAAAATCTCTGGTGTAAATGTGACTGAACCACAGGTTTTAGGTGTAACGACTAATAACTCAACTGCTTCAGGTAAAAAAGTTGACGATATGGTTGGTTGGGTAGAAATTGCCTCTGAAGCCGGCGTTATTGCAACCCCGGAAACAAAAACAATTGAATTAGCTGCTGAAGCAAGAAAGCAAGCGGTGGTCAACCGTGCCATGTTATCGGTTCTTGGGATAAAAGAAAGTGAAGCAGTCGGGAAAAAGTTTACGGCTTCGTTTGTTGTTGTTGGCGATCTTCTGACTGATCCCACCCAAAAAATTGAATCGGCTCCAGCAGAATATACCATCATTGGAGTGACGCCAGAGGAAAAAACACCGGTTTTTTACGTGCCTTTTATTGACCTTCGCACTTTGGGAATTACGAACTACTCACAAGTAAAAGTAGTGGTTAATAACCAGACAGACCTTCCCAAAGTCAGAAAACAAGTTGAAGCTATGGGGTACGTAACCAGATCGGTTGCCGATACGGTAGAACAAATTAACTCGCTTTTTGCGACAGCCAGAACTCTTTTGATGCTTCTGGGTATGGTAGCTTTGTCAGTAGCCGCTTTGGGCATGTTTAACACCCTCACCGTATCGCTTCTGGAGCGAACTCGAGAAGTAGGGTTAATGAAAGCAATGGGAATGAAATCTTCTGAGGTACAGGAATTATTTTTAACAGAATCCATGATTATGGGATTTTTCGGAGGGATTTTGGGAATTATTTTAGGATTTATCTTGGGCAAGTTTGCCGGAATCGTTATTTCCATTTTTTCGATCTTTAAAGGGATTGGGTTTGTCGATATCTCATATTTACCACTATCGTTTGTTTTTGTAATCATCTTTCTCTCACTTTTGGTCGGGATTATTACCGGTATTTATCCGGCCAGACGGGCCACCAAAATCTCTGCTCTTAACGCCTTAAGATACGAGTAAAGTTCTTGATAATTCAAACGATTATTGCACATTTATGTTTATAGTAATAACTTCCAAGTCTTAAGTAATTTTGATTGCAAGAAGCATAAACATTGGAGTTTATTGCATAAATCATTGTCGCTACGGTCTTATTGTTGACATACCTCATATTATTTAGTATAATTCGCACAAATAATATGGCAAACGATATTACAGCTTATAATACAGCTCAACCCATCCAATTTACTAGTCTTGATCAGTTGTTATGGGGCGTGGTTAAAACACTTCAATATTTTTCACTCCCTGTTATGGCGCTTTCAATTGCTGCACTCGGTATTGCTCTTATTGCCAGTGGCGATGATACCGAAAGAAAATCACGACTTAAAGGATGGATCTTTAATATTTTAATTGGAGGTCTTCTAGTCTTTGGTGCGGCAAGTTTGGCCAGTATTTTGAAACAGTTTGTCGGTGGCACTAACTAAGGACCAACATAAGTCCATTCTGCCGCCTTATGAAAATAGCATTAATAATCGCTTTTACAACAATTGCCTTTCTCTTAACTTCACAAATTGTATTAGCTCAAGAAACCCCGACTCCAACACCTGCTCCCGTCATTCAGTATACAAATGAATTTACTGTTCAAAACGAACCGTCTTCAATAATCTCACTGCTAAAAAACTTTATTGCCGGATTTGATTCCTTTTTAGGTGGTTTTATTTTCTATACTCCCGATCCGCTGGCTAACACCATCAAGCTAAAAGATAACTCTGAAATTCCGGGAGTTACCAAATATAGAGATATGTTCTATCAAATTGCTATCCCAATACTTGCCATAATCATCGCCGGTATTGCCATGACAAAGCTCGGCTCTGATAATGCTCAACAACTAAAATCTTTTTTTGTTCGTTTACTTATAGTTATTGTTCTTTTTGTCACCGTACCATCAGTACTTTCTTACAGTATCCAGTTTAACAATCTTTTGGTTGATAAAATCTCAACTACCCAAAAGTTTACCGGGTTTTTAGATGACTACTTTAATAAATCTCAAGAAGCGATAAGTGAAAATAACAATCCGTCAGAGACTTTTGGTATCCCCTCATTTGATATCTCGCTACGGGGTGGAATCTTCCATTCACTTGGTAAGTTTATTGTCCAAATTCTTCTTTTTGCTTTAACCTTTGTCTTTTTACTATGTGGCTTTATTTACATAGGATTTCAGTTTGTAATTCGCTTCGCCTCTTTATTATTTTTGGGAGTGCTTTATCCGATTATTCTCCCTTTTGCCCTGTCAGAACGAACAGAAGGGATCGTGCATACCTTTTTTAAATCGTGGTTTACCTTTCTCATCGAGCAACCTGCCTTTGTTTTGGGGTTTGCGATTGCTACTGATATTTTTACCAGCATTCTAAATTCTAAAGGTCCAAGTGTGGGTATGCTTTTCTTTTACACCGGCTTCCTATTTTTTTTAGGTAGTGTTAATGTGCTGGTGGCTAAAATGTTTGGAGATGTTTGGACGGCTATGTCTGGAAACATGTATGCAGCAATATCGTATCGGGGATTATCTAAAGCGGTAACATCACCCATTAGTAATTTCTCCAGAGGCTTTATCGGTGGAAATATCAGCAGTCAATTGGGACATAAAACCAGATCGTTATTTCAAAACAGAGACTCGGGTGGTGATTATAATAGTAAACAAACCGCAACTTCCGATAATACCAACTCGAATCAGAAAACAAACATCTTTAATAAGGGTAACAATCAAAATCCCCAAGGTAAAGAAAAAGTTACCGTTCCTCCTTTTTCTCAAAATTTAACAGGTAAAGGATTTGTGATAGAAACAGAAAACCCAAAGCAGGGAGTAGTTTCGGTAAGCGGCGATGCGTATAAATATGAAGACAAGAAAAATGCTTTAGTTTCATACTATCCATCCAGATTAGAGGCAGTACAGGATGGCGTAGCAGAAGATAAACTGCAAAAAGTGACTTTTGATCACGAGCAGTTTATTGATCTCTCCAGTTTTGGCAAAAACAACCCTAACCCTCATAATTTTAATGCGATGGAAGAATCAAAACGACAGGGTAAAGAAATTAATTATGCCTTTATCAATCAAGCTAGCCCACCCCACCGAGTTAAAAATTTCTTGGAAATAGCAAAGAGCAGAAATCAAGCATATGGTATTTCGGGTGTGATAGTTGAGCGTCAAGCTAAAAAAGGGACTGATCCAATAATTAGGATTTATTCTCATAAAAACTATGAAAAACGTAAGAATATATAAAGACGATATTAGGGTTCATATACTGCGAAGTCTGTTTTTTACAGACTCTGTTCTGGTGATTGCTGGGACTGTAATCATAGCCATATCTTTATATTTAGTTTTTCACCATATTCTCCACTTGTTTCAGTGGAGCTATTACATTTCATCGGTGATTGTAACGACCATCTTTTTTGTCGCTTTTATTACCCAAAATATTGATAACCAGCCAATTTATAAAGTTGTACCACGCCTGCTTACCTTTAAATCTGGAAGAAAAGAAAAACGCTTCAAAGATATTGAGCCGTATTTTACTGACTTTACCATTCAGGATAATCTGATTGTCAGAAACGGCAGTATTGTCAAAATGCTAGCGATTGAACCATTTGATGTAGCTTTGCTAAACGAACAAGATCGCGAAAACTTCTTTATTAGACTTAAACAAGCGATAAATATACTACCTGCACCGGTACAATTGATTGTCCGAAAAGAAAAAGCCGAAATTAAGGATTATTCTAAACACTTCTTTTCACTTTATGGTGGGGCGAAACTTAACCGCGAATCCCTTATCACCCGTTATATCAATGATTTGTCAAAATTCATAAGTACTGACACCTTATTTATTACCCGCCATTACGCGGTGTTATCCATGGGCTGTAATGCCAGAAAAACTTCGGAGTTTACTATTGCAATTAAAAAGCTAAACGACTTAAGCATTAGTTTTGCCGGAGCATTATCAGCCTGCAATATAACGGTCAAACCACTAGTCAATCAAGAATTAATACGCTTTATGAGTTCTACCTTACGACCATGAAAACAAATCTGATAAAAAAATTCCATAAACGAGTTATTAGGACATATAGATATATTCGTAATTTTAGTTTAACCCAAAAATTAAAGGAACAAATTACCGATCTTTCCTACGATAAAAATATCGAGATTGAAGAACTTGCCAAATTGAAGCAGGAATACAATCTAATAAAAAGGAAAAATGAAGGGTTACTAATAGCGGAAAAGGAATTTTTTAATGGTCAATCCGATATCCCTAAAAATGCAACTGCCGAGGCCTTAAAAGAAGAAGTTAAACGGCTAATGGAGATAGTCGCCGGTCAAGAGGAAATAATAAAAAAAGATAATTTCTTAAGTAGTGATATTTCCAACATTCGCAGACCTACTCTTAGGCCAAATAAGAATCCAGTTAAATTGATTAAAAATTACTTAGATTTCCAAAAAGAGTTAAAAAATTATAAACAAGCTGTCGCAGAGAGCGGAAAATCAGAGTTTCATCTGACCTTAGAAAAAAACATCGATACTTTGATGGTTGAAAAGACACAGAACCGATCATATAAAAGTGAATATATTAAAGAGACCAATTCTTATGTACAAACCGGCGACAGGATAAAAAGCTTTTATTATCTGGCGGATATTCCGGCGTACCTTAGCCCATATATATTTTTTAGATTGCTGACTTCTTCACTTCCATTTACTTTAAGTATTTTTATTGAGCCCTCTCCTTCAAGTGAACTACTCAAAAAGGCCAAACAACGTCTTTCAGTTTTGGAAATGCAACAAAACGAACGACTTAAGCTAGGTAAAATCCGTGACCAACAGATTGATAAAAATATCGAAGAGGTATCCAGTTTTGTAGATGAATTAATTCATGAAGCAGAAAAAGGAATTATTTATTCACTGTATCTTCAACTGGAAGCAAAGGACGAAAAAGAATTATCCCTCCTTCACAAACAACTCCAAGATTTAAGCTTATCAATGGATCTAACTTTTAACCGCTATAGTTTCGGTCAAAAAACCGCCTACAAAAACTTTTTACCCTTTGCCACTGATCATCTAAAAGAAAACAGAATTCTGCAATCAACCGCGACTTCTTATTTGATGCCTTTTGTTTCCAAACAACTTCAAGATCCAAACGGGATATTTATGGGAGTAAACGCCTACAATAGCTCTTTAGTTTTTATTGATCCTTTTACCTCAAGAAATAATAACGTTAATATATTCGGTGTTTCAGGATCGGGTAAAAGCGTCACTGCCAAGATTTTAATGAATAGGCTTTATATGCGAGGAGTTCAAATTCTAGCTATTGATCCTGAGGGGGAATATGTAAATTTGGCTAAAGCTCTAGGCGGTGAAGTTATTCAGTTTTCAAGAGAAAATGGCATCAATCCTTTTTATATTAATAGCTCAAAAGAAAACGATATCTTAGATCATATTTCTACTTTAAAAACATTCTTCAAGTTCTTTATTCCTCCAGCTCATTTTGACAGTGCTTTGCTTGATGAGAAGTTAATTAAACTATATGATGCCGGAACCCCAAGCTTCGAAAATTTACTTGATCTTCTGGGAGATCATCCCATGCAAAAAGATTTAAGCGTCTTATCCAGTGGAAGTTTAAGAGGTGTATTTAATTCAACCAGAAGATTAGAGCTGGATAATGACATTATTGTGCTTGATCTTCACGATTTGAAAAAAGATGAAAAACGAGATCCGGCAATGTATTTATTAACTTCTCTTATTTGGAATTTGGTAAATAATCACAACGGCAGAAGACGAGCATTATTTATTGATGAAGCTCATAAGTTATTAATTGATCCAGAAGTAGCCGTCTTTTATCGTGAATTAGTCAAACAAGCAAGGAAGCGCAATATTGGTGTCATTTCTGTGACTCAAGATGTGGAGGACTTTTTACATAACGAATACGGTAAAGCAATTATTACTAACTCGGAAACCAAAATTCTTCTTAAGCAATCATATGCCGCTCTTTCAGAAATTGGAACTATATATCCAATGACTGATGATGAAAAACAGCAACTAGGGTATCTCAACATTGGCGAGGTGGTTTTATTCAGAGAGGAAGAGCATATCCGGTTAAATATTGTTGTCCTGCCTTTTGAAGAACCCTTAATATTTAATGGCGGAAACAATGGGTTATGAAAGTTGCCAAACTCCCACTGCAACTAAATAGAATAAAAGATGATCCCTTTGGATTTTTTATAGATAAGATCATTGCTTTTATCGTTAATTTACTGATTCCACTTCCTTTAGCCGGTGATCTGGTAGCCCAGTTTAAAAAGCCAATCGCTACCTTACTGGTTACTTTGCTTATCTTTTTCTTATTTATGCTTACTGTTATCGGCACTATTTTTATGTCACCCGTAATTTTAGGATCGAGTATCTTAACTAACATTACATCGGTGTTTGGTTCAAACAACTCAAACATTCCATCAGATTCTAGTTTTGGAGACACTCAAGTACCTAGGAAAAACCCTTTTGGTGGTAGTGGTATGTCTTACACTACGATTACCTCGTATTTTTTGGACCCCGGCTACTACCTCCAATACGGGAAAGAACATCCAGCGATAGATCTTGTTCCTAGTTCAGCATATTATGAAAATAGCTTGACTTATAAAGAAACGCATAAAGTCGTTATATTTGCTACGATTAGTGGTAGTGTTAATCACTATATTGATACCTACGGGGGAGAAACAGTAGAAATAACAAATACAAATAATACGTTTAGAGTAAAGTACATTCATTTCAGCTTGGCTTTGGTTGAAAATGGAAATATGGTTAGATCAGGAACACCAGTCGGAATTATGGGGGATACCGGCTTTTCAACCGGCGATCATGTACATTACGAAATACGTATTAAAGATGGAAATACTTGGAGAGCGGTTAATCCATTGGGTTATATACAATAATGATATGACAGACATTGAATTGAATCCTTTAAATTTAAAAACACGAAAGCTACTCCAGCTTGGAGTAGCTTTAATCCTGTTGTTATTTTTAATCGGCTACTTTGTATTAATAAAGAAAACTCCGGAACCTAAACTAAAAAACACTACTGTATATTTGGAAAATGCAAAGTTATATGTATTTGATGATACCTATTCACTAAGCCAATATCCGGATAAAATCTTGATGCACTATCCGTATTTGTTAGTCATAAAACCTTCTCAACAAATTAGTTATATTTATAATCTGCCAACCAAAAACAAGGAAAAGGAAATCAAACAATCGCTTTTAGATTATGATGGTAACAATACTCTCTATAACAGCGGTAAAAGTACACAATTTAATCAGGATAGCTTAGGAGTATTGTGTGATTTGGGATTTATTAAAAGCACAAGTGAAGTATTGTGTGTTACCAAAGTAGACCCTAATTTTTCAGAGAATAAATTGATTAGTATCGATATAAAAACAAAAAAACAAAAAGAAGTTTATACCTCAAAAAATCTAATTACCGCCGTATCGATAGTCAACAATATAACCTATCTTGGCGTTAATGATTTGTATACTCACAAAAATTATCTTTTGATAGGCAAAAGCCAGGTTGAATTCCCAGACGTAGCGAGCTTGATTTATGAAATGGATTCAAAGCCCTTTGTAGCTTCATTAAAAAGTGCTTTTAATAACAATACGGAAAGTTATTATCTTATAGAGGGTAGTGTTATTCTAAAACAAAAAGTACAAAGGGTTTACCTAGATTGGTAATCTTGTTTTATTGGGCGATTTCAATTCGCTAGTTTTCTTTGCTTACCACTTACTTCAGCGACAAATAGTAAGATTATACTTCCGAATATTTATCGCCATAAAGAAATCTATCTTTTTTGGTGAAGTTTGCTACTCTGTGTTCTTTAATATCTAATTCAAGCAATTTGCTTTGTTCTTCATTTTCTATTTTGTCTCTATTTAATGTCAAAATATACTGGAACTTTTGGCTTTCTTTTCTAGAGAGATAATTTAGACTTTTAATTAGAGTGTCCTGATCAACGTCAAATATGTTGTCGTGAATCAGAAATTTTGGATGTCTTTTATTTGTATATTCATTAAATAACAAAGCTAAGTCATATATAAAAACCTTAGTTCTATCTATACTATGGCTTCCGTCATCATCAATCCTCATATCAAACGAAAGTATCTGTTTACTTTTACTTTCATTCACAGTCTTAATATCGAAAGAGGCTTCGTTGCTATCCATGATGTAAGAATGAATCTCAACAATAGTATCATTGAAATTTCCGATTATTGTTCTAGCGTCAAAAATCTGCGCATCCAACTTTAAGAACATTTGGTCCTTCTCTAGCCTAAGTTTTTTCCAATCGCTATCTGCTTTATCATATGCTTCATATGTGTTCTGAAGATATGAGTACGAATCTCTTTTCTGATGATAAATCGCATACCCATTTTTTATGTCTTTTAATACACCTTTCTGATCAATTACTTTTAATTTATCGACCTTACTATTTTCAAGATTCTGCAATTTTGTAGTAACGATATCTAATTCTTCTTCTAGTGAAGCTACCTTCTCCACTAACAATCGTTTTTGAAATTCGTCTATTTTTTCTTTAAACCCAACGACTTCATCGATTGATTTTGAAACTATCTCTCCGAGACCCGATTTGAATTGTTCATAGATTATTTCTATCTCTTTCCTTTTAATTACTTCAAGAGAAGGGAAAGATTTAACTTTTCTCAATTCATATTTGAGAGCAGTTTGTCTAGCACGTAAATTCTCAATTTCTAGTTGGATCTTACCCAAATCCTCCTGCATTACTTCATATGCCTCATTTGTTTTAAAGCTCTCTAGCGCTGTGTCTATTTTTCTCAAGTCATCGTTTAAAGAGTTTAAAACTGCCTTGACGTCCCTTATTTTTCTTGTTTTGTTCTCAGTTAAAGATTTTTGTAATTGTAGCTTGTGAGTATTTACTTTTTCTATCTCTTTAAATAATTTTTCGATACCGTTGATAATCGAAATATCAAAACCGAAAAGAAAAGCATGAGGTTTAACAGACGGCGGGATTCTTTTTGATAGATCATAGCAAGACAGAATATCCTTGTATTCAGATTCTTCATCTCTTACGAACGGCCCTAAAAACTCCCTAAATCCCAATGTTGCATTTTCTACATTAGAAAATAAAAGTTCTTTTAAATATTGATTTGCATCTTCTATGCTTGAGAATTCAGTTTCAACACCATCTTTCACAATGGTTGGATTGTCTGGCTTTTGTTTGGTTCTTGTGATTTTTATATAATTGGAATTAATTTCCAAATCTAATATTATCTGCGTGTCCTCCATAAATTTATCAAGCGGAATTTTTGATACCCTACTGTCTGATGTTTTCTTGAGAAGACAAAAATTAATAAACTCGATACACATCGACTTGCCTACACCATTAGTCTTTTTCCCCTTTTTAACACTCTCGTCTTCAACCTTTTCTCCCATTATTAAATTTATACCATCAGTAAAATCAATGGGTTTAAATATTTCTGGTGATGAATAAAGACGTAAAAGTTTTATCCTCATATACGATAAATATACGGCTCAGTAAAATTAATGACTCCAGCAGTATGCAAAAAAACCAATGATAGTACTATTTGACGATAATGGATTACCTTTAGTTCTCTTTTAAGGTGGTCGGTCACATCAAAAATAGTAGCTTTATCGTCCTTTTTTGTTTTTAAAACTTTCAAAATTAGATACCCAATATATATTGGCGAAGTTTTAATTGTCTCGTCCTTAGTTATTAAGTTATTCATAATCATTTGGGAATACATTACACTTAGGTATCTCTGCTATTAAATAATACCTTATCGCGTTATGGTCATAATGTTTATTTACTTTTTTTAAAGCATCTTCAAAATAATCTGTTAGTTTATTTAACGCCACCATAGGGTCACTACCATTCTCACTCAAAAATCTTAAACTAATTTGTTTTAAAAACCCTACGATTTTCCCAATCATAATTTTGTCTAGACCAATTACACTTTCGGCCTCTTTTTGTGCTGTTGAATACATCCAACTATCCACAATTTCCCGTTTTAGCTGAACACAATAATCAGAGAATCTTTCTAGCTTTTTATCTGGATCAGGTATTGAATTCTTAAACCCCTCCTTTGTGAGCTCGTTATTATCTGATATATAATATATTAAATCCATAATCGTCTCTACCTCGTTTGGATTTGTATTTGAAGTTAAAGGTGTGACTATCTGCATTTCAACCGCCTGATAAACATTTCCTTTTGTAGCGTTGCTAATAAATTGATTTTGTATGTTTTGGCTTGAGAGACTACCTAGGTCAAAAATTCTATTAAGATCTTGTTGTTTTAAATCTAATGTTAGTTTTACCAACTTGTCCAGACCCCACAACTCTTTAATGACATTATCACCATTACTATTCAACTCTGCAATTTTTTGATTAGGTAAACCCATCAAATTATCTGAGGTAACAAACACCCACTTTGTAAACTTAAATTTAGTCAGCCAATTATTAAAAAACTTTTCGTAATCTCCTAACTCCTCAGATTTTCTAGGATTAGGATTCGAAATTTTCTTTAAAGTGGCTTTGTTTTCATAATTCAAAGAATCTGGTGCATAAACAGCAAAAAATGTCTTACTACTAAAATCGTGACCATCACTACCTAAATCATGTAGCATCTTGGGCAAAGTAATATTTGGATAATGACAAGCCAAAATGTCCCAAACTAACTGCTGGAATTGCTTACCAGATGACATTCTTATTCTATCCCTAATTATTTTTTCATTTGAATTGGCCATATAATTACTCTCTACTTCATTGTATACAATCTGTCAAAATAAATACATACGAATGGGTTAGGTCTTGCTCTCGCCTTTATTACTAAAAATTTTCAAACTTGTTTCAAAAAAGAAAAAATCAGGCAAAAAATGGGGCTAAATGAATTTTAAGGCTAAATTTTGAATCGGGAGACAAACTATCTCGAAAAGTTGTATAATTACGGAGTAGGATACAAATATGGGAAAAGAAGACCAACAATTAGCCAAAATTCTTAAAACTGCTCGCGAAAAAGCCGGATTAACTCAGGCTGAAGTAGCTGAAAAGGCGGGTATTCATTTTAATTACTACGCCAGAGTTGAAAGAGGCGAAGTAACCCCTCGTATTGATATTGTTGAAAACATAGCGAAAGCTTTAAAAATAGAAGTAAAATTACCCTTGAGAAGTAAGTAACTAATTTTTAAAGCTTTAAAAACTTTTGCATTTCCCGAACATATTTCTCGCCTTCAATTCGTCTCATTATCTCTCTGCTGTTACTAAAAGATAAGATATTCAAGCTCCCTTCCCAAAGAATATTGTTGTCAATAATTGCCAGTTTCCGGTGATGATAGCCTTTAAGCAGTGCCACATCAATTCCGAGCTCTACGCACTGTAATATCTCATTGGTTGCTTGGTGTTTCATGAACGCATCATCGTGATTGCTGGGGTCTCTGGTAACGATATGTAATCTGATTTTGTTAGCAAGTAACTTCTTAAAAATTGGATAAAAATACACCATGCGTGAAAATGTAATATAAGGGCTTTCTATGACCACTTCTTTATGACAGTTTTTTAGATCCTTAATGAAACTGTCATAAAAACTGTTCTGATCGTATAACTTGGAATTAAAAGAGTTTCTATGAAATAAAGCCATAGAGGTATTCATCTATTTAAATCAATTAACATTTTTTGTATAATAACCCTTAGAAAACATGGTGCCTTTGGGTGGAAATGGATCAGTTTCATCTGTGCTTCTGATCTCATAGGCAAGCATGATTTTCTGAATCCAGGGGAGAAAGTGTTCAAATACAAGCTCCTCCGGGGCACTATTACCGTTCACCGTTAACAGTTTACCGTTGGCAGTTGATGGTAGAATGCCCGATCGTCCCGTCTTGGCCGGGCAAGTCCGTCAGTGGACGGACAAGCTAACGTCCCGCCTTCACCAAAGCTACGGCGGGTAAATAGGACTTAAAAATTATTGCGGGATCGTCTAATGGCAGGACATCTCCCTTTGGAGGAGAATATTCTAGGTCCGAATCCTAGTCCCGCAACAAAATAAAATATTAACTAAAGATACGTGGTATGAGGTGCGTATTTTGGTAGAGTATAATCAAGTCATGAAGATAGTTTCTACTGATATTCTTGAAGAATCTCGAAAATATTTGAAAAATAATTGCCGAAAGTTAGAGGTTGTCAGATTTGAATATCTGTTTAATAATGGTGATTTAGAAAAAGTATTGGAAGAACTGAAGGGTTTTCAAAACAGTGACGGTGGTTTTGGAAACGGATTGGAGCCTGATTCGACACATCCACAGTCATCTGTTTTAGCTTCAACAATTGCCTTACAGATAATAAGCGAAGGTAATATTGTCGATTCTGTAATGGTTGGTAATCTTGTTGAATATCTGGAAAATAGTTATGTTGCAGAAAGAAAAGGTTGGTTGGCGATGACCGAAGATGTGAATAATTATCCGCATGCTATTTGGTGGAATTGGGATAACAATAAAAAACAAACTTCGATTGATGAACACTGGGGAAATCCGACTGCGGAAGTGGTTGGCTATTTGTATAAATATCGTCAGTTTTTAAGATCGCTAGATATAAATGAATTGTTAGAAAATACAATTTGTTACTGGGAGAAACTTGATGATTTTAAATCTGAACACGAGGTTTACTGTTATATTAGACTACATAAATTATTGCCAGTGGAGTTGGCTAAAAGACTAGAATCGAACTTAATAAATGCAACAAGAAAACTAGTGGTAACGGATTCAGATTTATGGAAAACGTATAATCCGCAACCAGTAAGCTTTGCTGATAATCCTAGCTATTTTTTGTATGATGTTGTGAATGGTGGAATTGAAAAAAATCTTGATTTTTTAATGGAGACAATTACCGATAATGGGGTGTGGTTTCCGAACTGGAATTGGTATCAGTATGAGTCTGACTGGGAAAAATCAAAAATGTATTGGGTTGGTGTTTTGACCATTCAAAATCTTAAAATACTTCGGGCATACAAGAGAATAAAGGCGGGTGAAATGTGGAACGTCTATGTGCTGAGGAGTCTGGTAAATGGCAAGTTTTATACCGGCTATACCGGCGACTTTGACAAGAGATTAAAGGCGCACAATAGCGGACGGGGAGGGAGGTTTACCAAATTAAACAAGCCGTTTGAGTTGGTTTACAAAGAAGATTTTGAGGATAAATACACGGCTCAAAAAAGAGAGCGGGAGTTGAAAACTAATAAGGGCAGATATTGGGTGAAAAAAATAGTAAATTCAAAACCAGTTGGTTCATGACTTCACTTCTAATGTTATTAAATTCCATAACATTAAAATTTTGGTTGTGCATTTGTTTTATGCCAATTGCGTTTACTGTGGTGATCCACTTTTTTTCTTAACCCATCGAATTTGATGGGTTTGAAGTTTGGATTAATTTAACGATGCTGTTTCTATAAAAATTATTCAACAAAATATTTTTTGATTAATTTAAACCAGACATTGTTTTGAGAATAGTTTGGGTAATTATTTTTATCGATCCAATGAAAATCCATATGCTCTTGGCTTAACTTTATTTGGCCTGAAAGATACGAACATTTATAGGCAACAAAAAATACGCTTTTAGCGGGGTTCTTAACTTCAATTATCCAATTAACAAAAGGTTTATTAACCTTAATTTCAAGATTAGTTTCTTCCTTAACTTCTCTTTGGAGAATTTTTTCTAAATTGTTCTCCATTGCTTGTATTTGACCTCCGGGAAAATCAAGACCGTGATCATTATTAATTAATATTAGGAGTTTGTTGTCTTTTTCAATAAAAGCCTTTAGTGAAACATAAAATAATTGATTTGGTCTCATGTTGTGGAATATATTATATACTTAATCTAATAATGAAAACAAAAAAATATTGCTATTTGGAGCCGGAGTTTCCCGATGAGGGGTTTTTGGCATTGGTGCTGGTGGTAAATAAAGAAGAGAAGAAATTGTTGACGCCGATGAAGCCACTGTTTGGCTCGACCCAAGAAGCAATTAATTATGTGACGGCCCAAGAAAAAGCAATTAAAAAAATTGGTTACGAAATTTTGGGAACAGTGTTGTACGGCCTGAAATTAAAAAATAAAGTGCCATTAATTAGGGATTATTGGGAAAAGGGAGAGGGTAAAATTGGCGAGGTGGAAGCCTCCCGAGCCTTTATGAAATTTATGAAAAATCCACGGCTTTACCAAGTCTTGGTGGTGCCAAGAGAAAAAGGCTTTGTGGTGGCTTACCCGTTTTACGTTTCTGATGACACAAAAATAGTAGAAGATTTTATGTATTTATCAAAAGAGGTAGTGGATATGAGAGCCAAAAATGCCATGATGTACACCATCGAAACCAGTTTTGGGGTTAATTGGGAGGACAAAAAACTGCGGGAGAACAAGATGGTGTCGAGTGAAATGGAGGTGGTTAATTGAGGAGTTGGGAGTTGACGGAGAGGCTGATGAGAAGAAAAAGTTGGGATAACTCGGCGGAAGTTGGTTGTTGGGACTTGGGGATAAGAAGCTCGACTAAAACCCAATCCTGATTGGGGCGATTAAACTGTTGCCAAACACGCTGGGAATAATCAGAAATAATGTCGTTTGAACTTTGATACCAGTAATAGGCAAAACCCGGATCGATTTCAATTTGCTTGATAAAGTGCGATGCAACCATAATATTTTCTTCATTGGCTAATTTATAGCCAAGACTTTGGAGACAGATTTGAGGATCATGGTGGCTACGGGCTGATTTACTTTTTACTAAAAGAAGACTGACGTTTTTGTTGTGCCAAACAAATTGATATTTGGCGGCCAGGCTGACATCGGGAGTAAAGAAGAGACTTTGTTCTTTAGCAGTTAGAGGAATAGAGGCGAGAGTAAGTTCTGGGAGAGTAAAGGAAACGTTTTGCGGGAGGACGGCTGGCGGTTGAGGCGACTTGAATAGATAATTTAAAATAATGGTTGATAGTAAAATTAGAATAATAAATTTTGGCGAAGCGGAAATTGTTGATGGAGATTTGGTGGCGGGAGGTGGAGAGGAGAGCTTTTGACTTTGAAACCAGAGAAATAGACAGGAGAGAATAAAGCCGATAAGGCCAAGAGTGAGATGAATACTATCCCCTACTCCGGAGAGCTTGAGAACACCGTAAATGTAGGTGAGGGAAAATACCCGCCAGAAATTAAAAAAGAAAAGAAGGACAAAAAAGATAAGGCCAATAGAGAGAGACTTGAGGGATAATTTAACCCGATTAAGAAAAAAGCTAGCCAGTAAAAAGATAGCGCCAAAATAAATGCTTTTGACACCACCACAAGGGAGATCGATGGTGGTGGCGTGATTCTCAGTGATGATGACAGTGGATTGAGAGAGGTTGGCAACTCCGATTAATTGCAAAAGAATGCTGACAAGATCGGCAGTAAGAAGGCGAAGGGGAAAGCCGATAAATTTTTGGAGACGTTCAAGAATGGGGAGAGTAAGGATTAAAAGAACAAAGATAGGAAAGCTTCTTTGCCAAAAGCCGTAGTTGAGAATCAGGCCTAAAAATAAATAGATGGCCAAATAGGCTAAAATCGGACTAATAATTTGGAAATTGCCAAGACAATTATTTAGGATTAAAGCCAGGGAAAGGATAAGGAAGGCGGGTGGGAGAATCTTGGGACAAGTTTTAACGTTGATTTGTTTGCGAGCGAGAAAGAAAAAAAGTATGAGGATGGCAGAGGCAGTTAGGGCGTTGTCGAAAAACCAAGGGCTAGTGTAAATTCGAAAAATTTCAGTAAACCCCGGCCAAAAGATAAAAATAAGCAGAAGAGCAATAAGGCTAAGCATGGGAAGAAACTAGAGCCTTGATTTGATGTCGACCAAGAAATCCAAAAAGCAAGAGAGAGGTGATGATTAATAGCCACTCGTGCGGTTCGGGAACAGCACTGCCGGAGAGAAAACCGCCGGACTGGGGCTCGATAAGTTGCTCTTCGCCCAGATTGAAGTTGGAAGTAAAGCGGTTTTGACCAAGCGAGGCAAGGCGAAGCTGTTCTTTTTGCTCGGGGGTGGTGAGGACAATAAGAGAGGATAAGGGAGTGACGATGCCAGCTGAGGCGGCCAGAGAGTTTAGGGAATCAAAACGGGAGGAATCCCCCATTTGAGTTTCGATTTGGCGGTGGAGAGCTAATTTGGCGGCAGGATCGGACGGTGATAGCGTCTGGAAATTTATAGGCGAACTAATGCTTGTGGGCATGGTTACCCAGGAGCCGGAGTCGGTAACCAAAACAGAAGAATTGGCAAATTGATTTTTTAGAGTGAGGAGATGAGCATAGTTTTCCAGAGCTAATTGACCGCTGGAGGTAATAATAGCCCTGTTGGCTTGAAGATAAAAAGTTAATGGGTCGGGGAACTTAGGAAATTGATTGTCCTTAAAAATTAAGTAAATAGCTTGGTTGTTTTGGAGAGAAGGGCTGGTTTGAGAGGAGCTGTCGGCCGGAGAGGGGTCGGTAAACATTAAAACTAAATCATATTTACCTTGGACATATTTGAGAGCCTGAAGACGGTTGGTTTGGCCGAAAGCAACTTGGGTAAAGGCTTTGGGGTTATTGATTTGTTGATTGAGATTAACAGCCGGCGAAACCAGGTCATTAAAATAGTAGAGATCGACGATATTGGTTTGAACAAGGGTGGATAGAGGCAGTTGTTGACTTAGAAATGATTGCCAATCTTTGACCCCCATAGTGTAAGAAGAGTCGGCCAGGATGGCGATTTTTTTGTTGTCAATTGAGACTAGAGAAGTGTTGGGTTGGTGAAGATAGAGGGTTTGGGTGAGGCCATTAACGAAGCGGAGATTAGGAGAATTAGGAGAAAAATTGGGAATTGGTTGGGAGGCGGCAAAAATGGTTTTGTCGCTTTTGACTAAATTTCTTTGTTCCTGAATTTTGGGGAGAGCAACTTGGCCGTTTTGATCGATGACAGTGACATAACTATAGCGAACTTTCTGATTTCTGACTGGAGCAGTAAGATTGTCTCTTTGCCAAGAAGAGAGGTTTTTTTCAGTTACGGGAATAGGATAAACTCGAAGCTGATAGGAGACTGGACTAACTTGCTCGAGAATGGCCGGATCGATACGGAATCGGTATTGGTTTTCAAAGGTAGAATCGGCAGCACCTTTGGGGGCGACCTGCCCTGAATCTTTTTGTTCGATGGGTTTGGGGATTGCCAGAGTTGGCTTAAGGCTAACTTGGGGAGCCGGAGTGGGAATAATGGGAGAGATAGTTTCAAGATGATCGCTGGTTAGATTTAGATCGGGGCCAAGTTTGAGATCAGTAATAACCGAATCTTGGGGAAGAGAGAAGAGGTAAAAAACTTCCTGATCGGCGGGGGTGAGATTCTCATATTCTTCTTCGATGGTAACGGTGGCAAATTGATGGCGGGAATCGGGGGTGACGCTAATTTGGCGGTTTACAAGAAGTACATCTTGGTCCTCCCTATCTAAAATTGATGATTTGAGTTGGTCGGAAGAAATATTAAAGGAAGTAGATAGAATAGATTTTACTTTTTGGCTTTGAGCAAGTTGAATGGGTTCGTCAAAAATTAGTTGATAATTTTGGTCGGCATTTTTAACATCTTCTTCAAAATGACCTTGATAAACGAAGGGGTAGGCCAGGGCGAGAAACCAGTTTTGGAGGTTATTGGCCAGCGGTTCTTTAATGTTGGTTTGATCAAGATAAGCTTGTTTTAAAACAGACATTTGGCTGTCGGTGAGATATTGATAATGAGCCAGGTAGGTGTCGACCAGGCGGTTTTTTATAAAGTTCTGATTCTTTAAAATTTGGGAAGCGATTTTAGAACGTTGTTTGAATTCGGTGGTATTTTTATAGACATCAATTTGACTGTTAAAAAATATAAGGCTCGATTGATAGGCCAGAATCAGAGTCAAAAAAACATAAGCAGAACTAAAGCCGAGGCGGGCCGACTTGAAATGTTGGTCGAGCCGGGCAGAAGCTTTGAAATAGGCAACCAGGCCGATAAAAGGACTACAAATTAAAGACAGAGCGAGGAGTGAGAAGGCGAAAAAGCTAATTAAGCCAGTGGCTAGGATCCATAAATTGGGTTCGTTGCCAAAACTAAAACCAAGATGAAAAAGAGAATTGATGATTTGGAAAATAAAAGCGATAAAAATAGGCAGAAAAAAGAACATTAAGAGAGAGGCATAAACGCCAACGACGACAGCGGACTGGAGAGCGAGAGTGTGAAGAATTTTTAAAAGCCGATTGTTATATGATTTTTTGAAAATATAGATGATGTAGGCGAAAATGCTAATAACGGCGGTGGAGAGAAATAAGATATTGGTGGGGATGAGGGTTTTTAGGAAGATGAGTCTGGCTATGGTAAAGGCAATGGTGGGCAGTTCAACACCAAGCAGGAGTTGAGAAAGTTTGGTGGAGTTGTGTTGGTTTTTGGTGATAAAAACAAGGGCGATGAGAAGAAAAGGCATGGCCAGAACCACGACGATAGTAATGGCGATGTCCAGTGGAATAGAAGAAAAAAAGCTTTTAATATCGTTGTAACTAGCTTGGCTTAGTATCTGCCAAACAAAAGTGCCAAGCCAACCAAGAACAGTAGTAGCTAAACTTAGATTAAGGAGCCAGAAGAAAAAGGCGGGGATGTTTTTTAACCGAGCCAACATTAGGTTATTTTACCAAACTTGGGTGGTGTTTGTTTTTTAGTGGTTTTGTTGTTAAACTTCTTTTACAAAGACCCAATAGCCGAACTGTCACCGTATGGTGTGCGTTTTTGACAATCGTCAAAATAGGCGTTGGGTCGATTTATTTACTGAAACTCCCAGGTGTCTTCTTCTCTGTGTTTGATTATTTTTCGGTAAATATTCCAATCCGTAGTTGAATGATCAAAATATCGACGAAGACTGCCAGCTATCATATCTGCGAGTTGAATTAGGACATCACTTTTTGAATTTCTGAATTTAAAGTTCTTTATTACTTTTTGGGTATTTGTATTTAAATTTTGGCGTAGGTATAGTGTTAATTGCTTTTTGAATTCTCTTTCTCCGGTACCATCAAGTCTTATTTTGGCATTACCAATAGTGCGACGATTATGTTGGAGAACCATTCGTAGGGAAAAGGCGTAAAATAACTCTTTTTTAATCTCTTTATTTTTAGAGCTGTTTCTTCGGCATCTAGTTCATCGTCGAAAATAACTAGAGATATGACAAAGTGGGCAGACGAACCTTTTTGGATTCTAAAACCAGCATCACCAGATTCGTCAATGAAAATAAGCATATATTAGAACGTATTTTATTTCTTTTTGGCCTTAAGGAGGGAGATTTTGAGATAGGGCTTTTGGGTGGCCAGCGGGGCGAGCTTGGCAAGCAGGTCTTGGGGGAGGGCTTTTTTGTCGTAGGCCTGGCCAAGGCTGATGGTTTCCAAAACCATAAAATCGGAAAGTTTGGGATAGTTTTTGAGGATGGCTTCGAGGGTTTGGCGTTCGGGGCTACGTTTGCTGGGAAAAACGGTGCGAAGTTTTTGAATAACATAGAGAAGATGAGTGGGGGTTTTGAGAGTTTTGCGACGATTTTGGCGACAAAAGGCGGCGATTTCCTGCTCGAGTTTCGAGAGCTTAGAATCGAGGGTGGATTTTTGAGTAATAAGAGAGATGTATTGACTGACGAGAACTTGTTGTTGATCGGGCATATTATTATTAATTTTTAATTTGAAATTTTTAATTTTTAATCAATTTTTAAATTCTTTCCGTCTGAGACGGACTTCGTTTCACTTCGAAATTTTTAAATTAAGAATAAAATTAAAACTTTTTATCATAGCAGTTTTGGGATTTTTGGAAGCCGGATTTGACGGCTTCGGCTTCGGTGCAAAACCAGCGGTCGCCGAGATTTTTTTCGACAATAACCCGGTCGTAATCACTACAACCGGGGAAGAAATAAATATTGCGATTATCGCGGGCGGCATTGCCCTTGATTAAACATTTGGGATTTTCGGGGTTAGTGGCTTGACGGCAAAGGGGGCTAAAGACTCCCCTACCCTTGTCTTGGGCTTGGCGGGAATAATATAAAAGAGTGTTGCTTTGGCTGGTGTTAATACTATTGTATTTACCCCAGCCGGATTTAACCATTTCGGCATTAACCGAAGTCCGGCCTTGATAGACTAGAGCGACGACACGGCTATAACTATCGGCGATAACCTCATGGAGTTTGACCTTTTTTCCTTTAACTAAAGATTCGAGTTTGGTTTTGGCCTCAAGACCACCACAAAGATCTAACTCGGGTGCATCAACACTTAATAATCTGACTTTTTGGGATTTGTCGGTGACGATAGTGTCGCCGTCAATGACATCGACGATTTGATAGGTTTCAACGGGGGGTTTGGGAAGAGGAGGGAGGGTAAAGAAAAACAATTTTAAATTTTAAATTTTAAAAATAGTTTATGGATTAGGAGAGGCGGAAGGAGAGGCCGGGGTGGCGGAGGAGGTGGCGGGAGCAGGGAGAGCTAGAGGGGTGGATTCCAGACGTTTCAAAACATTCCAATCGATACTTTGATAAGACAAGAAGCCGGCGTAGGCGAGAAGGAGAAAAAGAGTGAGAAGAAGAATGCCACCGATAAAATCAATTGGTTTGTCTTCCATAATTTATTTTACCCGAGAAACGGTGTGGGTGGTAGGGAAACTTATAAAGATGGCGGGAGACTCTTCGAGAAGAAATCTTTGAAAATCAAAATAAATCCTTTTTCTTTCCTGGGGGTCAGGGGTGACTCTCCCCTCTTCGAGAAGTTTATCGATGCGCGAATTGTTAAAGTGAGTAATGTTGGTGGTGGTTTGGGTTGAATGCCAAAAAAGATATTGATCGGGGTCTTGAGGGAGGTTGCCGTAGGAGAGAATCATGTCGTAATCCCCTTTGGGAATGTTGCCGACGGCGGTGGTGACGGTAATGCCCAAAATTTCTTGCCATTCAGTTTTAATTTTTTCGGAAAGAGGGAGAAGATCGCGGGAGGTGACAATCAATTTAATGTTTTTGGGATCATCTTCGGCAATCAATTCTTTGGCCCGGATAGGGTTGTAGTTGTATTCCTTAATTTGAGGATTGTAGGCCCAAGAATTAGGAGAAATTGGGCCAAGGCAACGTTCGTTTTTATCGGCAGGCTTGGAAGTGGCATAAGCCAGACTTTGACGAAATTGTTTTTTGCTAAATTTTTCAGTGTTAATAAAAAGAGCGGTATAAAAACTGTTGGTGTCGATATTGGTGGTGATATTGACTTTATGCCAAGTGGCAATAGATTCAGGAAAAGTGTTGGTGGTGAACTGTTCAATTTCGCCGAGTTTGAAGGCAGTGATGAGATCGTTTTGGCTGGAGTAAAAACGATAAATAGTTAATTTACCGGTGGCGATGTTTTTTAGAGTTAGATTTTTGATATAGCCGTCACGATAATTAATGGCGATAAGTTGATTTGGGCCGAGACCACTGTATTTGGGACCGACTAGCGGTTTGGAGAGCAGGGAGAGAAGAGGGGCAAATTCCTTGTCGAGGTTGACGACGAGGGTTTTGGAATCCGGGGCAGAAAGAGTGGCGTTGCTGATCTTGTAGAGACGGACAACATCGTCGGCGGTAAAAGTGGTGCCGTCATGCCAGAGGAGTGAATTGAGGTGAAAAATATATTGTTTTTGATCGTTTTTTACTTCGATTTGATCAATTAGGGGCGATTTTTCCGCCCGATTGTTGTCGCTGACTTGAGTTAAGCCGTAACTAATTTGGTTGGCAATAAGAGGCGGAAGCTGGTTGGCAGAGTAGAGGCCTTCGATACCGATAACTTTAGGATTGGCGGGGATGGCTTTGGTGAGAAAAGCAATGATGGGTGAGGAAAAGGCGAGGAGGAGAGAGCTGACGGCGGCACCGGCTAAGATGAGAAGAAAATAACGCTTAAAATAGTAAAAAAGCAATTCTAGTTTAAAGCGAATTTTATTGATCAAGGTTAGAGAATGGTTTGGACGATGGAAGAGATGATAAACAGACTAAAGACAATTAGAGTGAAAGTGAAAATAACTTTTTCCCAACCGCGCCGTTGAGGACTGGTGGTGGAGAAAAGATTACCACGAGATTCATTATCGCCACTGGACTGGAGAAAAATAAGAACAATCAGGGCAACCGAGAGAATTATTTGGAAAATAACAAGTGCGGTTTTCATTTTTTAGTGCAAATTAGCTTGAATAGATAAAATATAATACTAAAAGTAAAGGAAGAAACGAGGATAGCAAAAAAAGCCTGAAAACTAAAGGCGGGGATGACAAAACCCTGCCAGGAAAAGCCGGAAGTGGCAATGTTGCCAACCTTGAATTCGGGAACAAAATAAATGGCCAGGTAAAGACCGAGAGTATTAATAATAATGCGGAAAAGACCCAAAGTTAGGATATTGATTGGCAAGAGAAGCAATTTGACAATCGGCTTGAGGATAACTTCAAAAAGAGAGAGAACCAGGGCGGATTTAAGGAGGACAAGGACAGGGAGGAAAGAAAAGTTGCCCCAAATTTGATTGACAGTAATTAGGGCAAAGACAGAGAGGAGAGTGTATTTAGCCAGTCTTTTGATCATGGTGAGATGTAGTTAATATTATACCTCCAATACTTAGGCCAACAATAGCAATACCAATAAGTAGAAAAAGATTGGAAAAATGACGAGGATAATTGAGTTTGAGATTGGTGGTGTTGACGCCGTACTCGAGGGTAAGATTGAGCTGGCGATTTTGAGGCAGAAGTGAAGCCAGCCAGGAGGTTTGAGGGGGAGAGATGTTGGTGATAGAGAGCGGAGGGAGAGAGGGGCTTTCCCACGACCAACCTTGACTAGTGATTTTGACGGATTTTAGGGAATGGAGATTGGGGTTGGAAAGAGTAAGAAATAACTTTTTTTGAGGAGAATTGGTAAAGTTGATGATGGGAGGAAGGTTGGTGGCGGGGATTTTGGTTTTGGCAAGAGAAAAGTCAACCGTTTTGTTTTGAGTTAGGCGATAGGAGCCGGGAGGCGGGGGGTTAAAGCTATCGAGACCGTGAATAACCAGGGTGACGTGGTTTAAATCAATATCGGAAAAATAATCGACGCCAGCAGTGGTTTTGGCCCAAGTCGGGTCGATATCAATCCAGGATTTTCTGGCGAAATCGAAGTATTGAGGCCAAGCGTGGAGGATGTCGGAGACGGGGTTGACCGGCTTGATTTTGGAATCGTTGGTGAGGGCGTAGCCTTCAATTTCCCGGGCGGGAATACCTTTGGCCCGGGCAAGAGTGACAAAGAGGTCGGTAAACTCGGTGCAAAGAGAGTTCTTGGGATCAGCGAGAGCAGAAAGGGCGCCTTTGCGGGAGGGGTTATTGATGAGGTCGTAGTTATAATCAAGATGAGAAACAACAAAATCATAGATGTTTTTGGGGGTTTTGAAATTGGCAATGGTGGTTTGAATTTGAGGATTATCGATGGGCCAGAGCGATTGGGATTGGGTGTGTTGAGGAAGGGGTGAAGTTGGCTCTAAAACAAGACTAAAAGTTTGTACCTGGCCGGAGGTGGTGACAGTAAGATTTGATTGAGGCTCAAGAAGATAGGTGGCTAGCCAGTTGCCGTCGGGATCGGAGGAAATATTTTCCGGCCGGGGAGTGAGATGACTAAAAATGACCCGTTGATGGCTAGTGTCGGGAGGGAGGGGAATTTTGAGATAACTTGGGGACGATTGTTGGTTTTGAAGCTCGTAGGTGAGGTTAAAATTAAATAATTGGTAATCACCAAAAGTGATTAAAATTTTGTTTTTTGGCTGGGGAGTAAGGCTGATTTCCTGGGAATCGACTTTTTCCTGGGAAGTAAAGGGAACTGAGGCAAAAGCGACCGGGCCAAAAGAGCGAGGGATAGAGATTTTGAGGCTTTTTTGAGTAACTTCGGGCTCGATTTGGGGGAGACTAATTTCCCAGGTATTGCCCTTAAGCTTGGCTAAATTATCTAGTTGGTAACGGAGCTGAAAGGTGGTGTTTTTGTCTTTGCCGACTCCGGGATGATTGAATTTAAGGTTGATAACAGTGGTGTTGGTTTGGGAGTCGGTAGTGGTGTTTTGGAGAATATTTCCGGATGAATCGTTGGCGATAATATTTTTTAAGGTGGTGCTGGTTAAGGAGAGAGAATACTGGGTGGGGTAAATTTGGGAATAATTATTTTGAAGGTCGATGGTTTCTTCGACGGTGGCCAGGCCGGCTTGATCGAAGTGGTAGGAGGTGCTTTTGGAAAGAGAAAATTCGCCAGTGGCAAGCGTCGGACTAGTAAGAAGTAGAAAAAGAAGAACCAAGACGATCATAGTTAAGAATAGCAAACAAGCTGGTTTAATTTTTAATTTTAAATTTTAAATTTTTAATCAATTTTTAAATTCTTAAATTTTTAAATTAGGTAAAACAGGGTGTTGCATTCGGGTATTGTTCGTGTAAGATTACTTTATGGCAACAATATTGTATAAAAGGCAAAAACAGATTCTGGACTACGTTAGTAATAGTATCGACAAATACGGTTATGCGCCGACGCTGACGGAGATTGCGGAAAAATTTGGGCTGTCGTCTTTGGCAACAGTTCATGAGCATTTGTCGACTTTGGAAAAGAAGGGCTTGATTAGGCGCTATCGAGGGGCGGTGCGAGGGATTGAGATTGTGGGAGATAGAGGTGGGGAGAGATTGATTGAATTGCCGGTGATGGGCTACATTGCCTGTGGAGCGCCAATTGAACCGTACAATGACCCAAATGCAACTTTGGCGGTTAATTCGAGCTTAATGACGGCGGGAGGGAAGTCGTATGTCCTTCAAGCTAAGGGCGATTCGATGGTTGACGACGGGATTTTGAGTGGCGACTACGTGGTGGTTAAAGAACAAGGCGAGGCCAATGATGGCGATATTGTGGTGGCAATATTGAAAAATGGTTTTGCTACTTTAAAGCGGTTTTACCAGGAAAAAGACAGGATAAGATTGCAACCGGCCAATACCACCATGAGCCCGATGTATGTGACAAATGTGGAAATTAGGGGAAAAGTTGTTGCCGTGATACGGCAATTCAACTAATTTTTAATTTGAAATTTTTAATTTTTAATCAATTTTTAATATCAAATTTTAAATGGAATACGACTTGGAAGAGAGGACGATAAAATTTTCGGAAGATCTAATCAAGCTATGTGGAATAGTTAAAATAACATTAACCAACGAAAATATCGTTAAACAGCTGTTGAGATCGGGTACAAGCGTTGGGGCAAATTATAACGAAGCTAATGGAGCAACAAGTAAAACGGATTTTAAATCAAAGATTCATATTTGCAAAAAAGAAGCAAAAGAGACAATTTATTGGTTGAGATTATTAGCAGGTGTGGTTGATGAGGGTATTAAAAATAAGATAAGAGTTTTGTGGCAAGAGGGAAAAGAGTTGACGTTGATATTTAGCAAAATTGCTTCGAGTTCGAAAATTTAAAATAAAAATAAATGACGGAAAAAATATTTACTAATTGTTTTTTGGTTAGGAGAGATGGAGAGAGGATAAGTGAAGTTTGTTTGGGGATGAAGAAAAGAGGCTTTGGTAATGGTTTATGGAATGGGGCGGGAGGAAAGCCGGATGTTGGCGAGACTTTGGATGGTGCGGCCAAAAGAGAAGTTGGTGAGGAATTTGGGGTAGAAGTTACTAAAATGGAAAAACGAGGAGAATTTCATTTTGTCTTAAAGCAAGAAGAAATGGAGGCGATTATGCACGCCTTTTTGGTAAGTGAATGGGAGGGAGAACCGACTGAGACAGAAGAAATGGCGCCGAGGTGGTTTAAGGTTGAGGAAGTGCCGTATGGGGAAATGTGGAAGTCGGATAGAGAATTTTTACCCCGACTTTTTGCCGGCGAAAAAATAAGAGGACACTACGTGTTTGAAAAAGAAGGTGGAGAGGTGTTAGAAAGTGAAGTAAAAGTAGTGGAGGAATTTTAAATGCTGTACATAATCGCTACACCGATTGGGAATATGAAAGATATTACATTGAGGGCGGTCGATGTGATGGAAAAGCTGGATATATTGCTATGCGAAGATAGCCGTAAGACGGGATTGTTGCTGAAAAATTTAGGGATTAAAAATAAACCAAAACTAGTTTCTTTTTATGATGAAGTGGAGGAGCAAAAAATTCCTCAAGTGATAAGTTTTTTAAAAGAAGGGCTTGAGGTGGGGTTGGTAAGTGATGCCGGCACTCCCCTGCTGTCGGATCCGGGCTGGCTACTGGTCCGGCGATGCCAAAAAGAGAACTTAGAATATACGGCACTGCCGGGAGCAAGCGCCGTAATAAACGGCCTAGTATTGGCCGGATTGCCAATGGGCCGATTTAGTTACCTTGGCTTTTTGCCGAAAAAAGACGGGGAGAGAAAAAAGATTTTGGAAAAATATAAAGAGATAGATGGGGCGAAGGTGGTGTACGAATCGCCCTTGCGGGTGGAAAAGTTGGTGGTGGAAATAAAGGCTGTTTACGGAGAAAATACGGAGATTCGGGTGGTGAGCGAGATGACAAAGATGTTTGAGAAAGTGAGTAATGGGGTCGGAGGGGACACCCGAGGCGAGGCTGTCGTTGTGTTTTGTGAGAGGTTTTGATATAACAGCGTTGTATGCCATGTATGGTAGGAGAAATACCAATGACTGTAATATCAGCAAGTAGGAAAGGTCTCTTTTGGGTTGAGCGGGATGATGGGGTTGGTTGCTCTAGGTGTTATAGGACTGATCTTGAGGCTGTAAGGTGTGCGGGGGGGAGATTGAGTAGGCTTGTTAGAGAGGGTGTTGTGCCTCGATTGGAGGTTGGTCAAAGGGTGATATGTCCCGGACCACAAAGTAGTGAGGGGTTTAGGATTGCGGCGTAAGCTATTTAATTCTTCTTTTTTCAGCCCAGGAGACAATGGTGCGGGTGCGGTCGATGGCATCGGGGGAAACGGAGATACTGGTAATCCCCCACTTGACGAGTTTTTCAACTAAATCAGGATGATTGCTGGGGGCTTGGCCGCAAATACTACTAGTTATCCCCAGCTTTTTGGCGGTTTTAACAGCGCGGCGCAACATCCAGAGGACGGCGGGATCAAGCTCATTAAAATCGGCGGCAACTTCGGAATTATCGCGGTCGAGGCCGAGGGTTAACATGGTTAAGTCGTTACTACCAATTGAGATGCCATCAATGCCGGCACTGGCAAAGTCTTTGAGAAGGATGACGTTGCTGGGGATTTCGACCATTAAAAAGATTTTAAAAGAGGGCGAGCGGATGAGGCCGGCAGTGGTAATAATTTTTTTAACCTCGATGAGTTGATGGACGGTGCGGACAAAGGGAATCATCAGCCAAAGATTTTTTAGGTTTAGTTTGTTTCTGACAGTTTTAAGAGCTTCAAGCTCCATTTGAAAAACATCGGGGGTGGCCAAATAGCGGGAGGCGCCACGGAAGCCAAGCATGGGATTGGGCTCGACTGGCTCGTATAATTTGCCCCATTTAAGATAACGGTATTCGTTGGTTTTAAAATCGGTGGCTCGGTAGATAACAGGCCGAGGATTAAATGACTTGCAAAATTTGGCGATATTATCGGAGAGTTCTTTGATGTAGGCTTTTTGTTTACCATCGGCGATAATTTTTTTAGGGTGAATGCCAATATTGGCCATGATGAATTCGGCCCGAAGAAGGCCAATGCCATCGACATTGCGTTTGGCAATTTCGGAAGCTAGATCGGGTTCACCGAGATTGACGTAGACTTTGGTGGCTGTCTTTAATTTAGATCCTAGATCCTGGATTTTAGATCCTGGATTCTGAATGTTAGATTTTAGGTCTTTAAACCAGACTTGGCCGGTGGAGCCATTGAGGGTGACAATATCGCCGGTTTTGATTGATTTGGTGGCCGACTCAGTGCCAACCACACAGGGAACACCAAGCTCACGGGAGACGATGGCGGCGTGGGAGGTTTGACCGCCTTTATCGGTGATGATACCGCCGGCAATTTTCATGGCGGGAACAAAATCAGGGCTGGTCATGGAGGTAACCAGAATTTGACCTTTTTTGACTAAGTTAATGTTTTTGGGCTGGGCCACTAGAATAGCGACGCCGGAAACAAAACCGGGACTGGCACCTTGACCGGTTAAATCTGGTGGAGGAAGAGTAGTTGGGGTAGAAGTGGGATTAGCAATAGTGGTGATGGGACGGGTTTGAACAATAAAAAGCTCATTGCCCTTAATGGCAAACTCGATGTCTTGGCCACAGCCATAATGATTGTGAAGTTTTTGGGCTACTTTGGCAATTTTGATGGCCAGGCTTTCGGATATTTTGCGTTTGAGCTGGCGAGAGGCGGGAGTAGAAAATGATTTATTGCTGTCTTTGAAACGACGGAATTCAACCGTTTGCTTGACGGTTTGGTGAGAAACTATCTTCCAGGTGTCTTTAGAAACAATGGTTTGATCGGGGGTGACAATGCCCTGAACAATATATTCACCTAGACCCCAAACAGTTTCAATAATAATTTGGGTTTTGTCGCCACTGACAGGATTTTGAGTAAAACAAATGCCGGAAATGTCTGACTCAACCATTTTTTGGACAGGAACGGCGACGGCAACAGTCAGATGGCTAATTTTCTTCTGATGGCGATAAAAAATTGAGCGGGGGGTAAACAGACTGGCCCAACAATCGCGGACACGATGAATGACATTGGCTTCGCCCAAAACATTGAGGAAAGTTTCTTGCTGGCCGGCAAAGGAGGCATCGGCTGAATCTTCGGCGGTGGCAGAAGAGCGGACGGCGACGGGGACATTTTGGAGTCCACCGTAGGAACAGAGTTTTTTGTAGGCCTTCATGATGGCAATGGCTAAGTCTTCGGGAATAGCTTTTGATTTAATTAATTTTTTGATGCGAAGGGAGACTTCTTGGAGCTCGGCGGGGTCGGTTAAATTAACAGTGGCAATGATCTGGCTAATTTGCTGATCGAGATGGTGATGGTCAATGAATTGGCGGTAAGCGGAAACGGTGACGACAAAGCCGTTGGGGACGGGGACGCCGAGGTTATACATTTCGCCAAGATTGGCGCCTTTACCACCAACTAAGGGAGTATCGGTGCGATGAATTTGGTTAAACCAGAGAATCGAATCAGGCATTAAATAATCATAGCAGAAGGCCAGCAAAAATGGCGCGGACTTGGTTTACCGGCTCGACTTGAGACTGGCCGGATTTAGTGAGGTAATCGGCGTTAATGAGGGAGAGATAGGTAGGTAGAGAGGTTGGAGTTAGATTTTTGCGAAGATGCTGGCGGAGGAGATAAAAGAGAAGTTCGGGCGGTTCTTCTTTGATAACCGCCTCAAATAATCGGGCGAAACCGACATAATTTTTGGGGCGGATGGCGTTTAAGAGTTGCCAAACTTGGCGGCTAGTGTCGGCTTTAAAGATCTGGGCTTTAGGGAATAATTTTAGTTGAGTGAGAGTTAAGCCCTTGTCTTGCCAAAGATAAATATTACGGGTAGATTGGTTAAAGAGTGGGGCAAATTTTTGAATAGTGGGTGGTGGGAGGCTAAAAAAGTTGTTAATAACCAGGGGCTCTTCGAGGGCAAAAAGAGAGGAGCCACTAAGTAGATTATTGAGTTGGTTTTGATCAAGGCTCTTGGCCTCAAGGGAAATGGGGGGCGAAGGGCTTTTGGCAATTTGGCTGGTGAGCAATCCCCGACTTTTAGTAAAATTGGAACCGTGGAAGATGAAGATCATGAGTTATGATATCAATTTTAAATTTTTAATTTGAAATTTTTAAACAATTTTTAATATCTAATTTTTAAATTTATTTTTTTGTTTGAGGATATAGACGACGAGGAGGACAATTATGAGAGAGAGGGAGGTGGTAATAATAATAGTAAAGCGGGAGATGGAGACAGGATTGAGTTTGATGGAAATATTGATGTCAACTTGCGGAATGTTGCCGGTGAGAAAGAGGCTTTGCTCGCCTTGATAGTCGTTGTAGGCAATAAGAACCCTATGGTTTCCCGGCTCGACATTGGTAAAACGAGCAATCCCCTGCCCATCGGTGTAGGCTTTTTGAGTTTTGGAATGAATAGTAACTTGAGCGCCAACAATTGGCTTTTTAAGGTTGTCGACAACTTTGATTTGGAGTTGATAGTCGGCGGGTTGGGGAGGAGAAGGAGAAGGATTAGAACTGGGAGTTGGCGAAGGGTTTGGTTTTGGGGGGATAGTTTCGAGAGACAGAGCGGTTGTTTCAATTTGATTTAAAGAAATATTGGACATAGTGGTGGCGGAAATTTCATTTGACCAATTGCCGGTGGCACAACCATTGCCGGGCCTGATTTTGAAGTAATAGGTGGTATTGGAAGAAAGATTATTGGCTTGATATTGACTGATGTCTTTGGGGAGATTGGTGGCGCCAAAAGAATATTCCCCTGATTTTAGACCAAAGGAGAGATCGTAGTGATCAAAAGGTAGGTCGGCGCCGGAAAAATAAAGAGTAATGGAGTTTTGGTTATTGGCGCTGGCGCCATATAGGTGAGGAGCTTTGGAGCCGGGGGTTTGGTTGTTGCAAGTTGGAGCCTGATTGATTGAAACACCGGCAACAGAGCCGGAAGTGTTGGATCCAACATCTTGGATGCTAGATGTTGGGGTTGGAGTTGGAGTTTCAGTGGGAGTTTGAGTTGGTGTTGGAATTTGGGTTGGGGTTGAAGTTGGGACAGAAGTGGGAGTTGGGGTTTGAGTTGGCGTTGGTGTTGGGGTTTGAGTTGGGGTTGGAGTCGGAGTTTGGGTGGGAGTAGGAGTGGGAGGGGTAGTGTCTATTTTTACGGTATTGGCGGCAGTTTTGATTGATTCACTGTTGCCGGCGGTGTCTTTGGAAAAATATTTTATGGTATAAACACCGTCGGCTGACAAAACAATGGTGGTGCCAATTGAGGAGCTGGTGGTGGGATTGGCGCCATTGGTGGTGTAATAGGTATTGGCACAAGTTGAACCACCAGTGTCGGAACATTCCAGAGTAACAGTGACAGGAGTGTCGTGCCAAGAAGTGTCGGTGCCGGAACTGGTGGTGACGGGGGCGGTGGTGTCGACGACAAGAGAGCCTGGTGACTCGCTACTTTGGTGGCCAACATTATCCTGACTTTTAACAAAGAGACTAAAAATACCTTGAGTTAGATTTGAAGTTAAAGAAGATAGGGCAGTGGTGCCGTTAGTGAGAGCATTGCCGAGATTGTCGGTTATTCGCCAAAGATAAAAAGCAATACCCGATAAGGCGTCGGTGGCTGAAGACCACGACCAGGTTTGGGTGGTTTGGTTGGTGGGAGAGGTGGTGGAGGGATTGCCGGGATTGGTGGGGGCAGTGTTGTCGATGATAAAAGCGGGCGAGTCTCCGATACTGGCGGTAGTAAATGAACTTTGATTGTCGTTGTTGTCGACGGCTTTAACCCGCCAATAATATTGGCCCTCGGGGAGTGCTTGATCTTGGCTAACGGTGAAAGAAGTTGAGCCTTGGGGGGCAAGATCTGAAGTGTAGCTGATAAGTGGCGAAGAGTAGTTGCTTGAGTCGTCGATTTCGATTAAATATTTAACGGTATCGGCGGAATCGGGATCGGAAAGAGTAAATTCCAGGGTAGGGGTGGTGTCGCCTGAATAATTGCCATTAATAAAGCCGGCCGGGCCAAGAGAGGTGGGGCCTTGAGGGGCTTGATTGAAGCCCCAGCCGGTGTTATTGCCCAAATCAGTGACATTAAGGCCAAGAACGGGAATAGAAGTAGAATTAATATTATTAATATCGTGGACGGCCAAGTATTGGACTGATCTGGTGGATTGAGGGTCGATTTTGGCTTGAGTTTGATGGAGAGAGGAATTGAGAGTTAAGAGATGATCGGCAATACCTCTTAGATCAAGAGTACCGGCAAAAGTTTGAGTTTTGGTTAGATCACCTGGGAGAGTAAGAGTATAAGCAGAAGTAACATTTTTAGTGAAGTTATAGAAGGTGTTGGAGCCAGATATTTCTTGGTTACCGCCGGTAAAAACAACAGAACCGTTATTGTGAGTAAAGAGGCCGGTGTTTGACCAATTGCCGGCGATGTTAAAAGTGGTGGGAGAAATAAAAGTTCCACTGGTAATAGTGAAGTTTCCGCCAACAGTAATGGCGCTGATAACTGATGGACCGATGTCAGAAAGGGCATAAATTTGGTTGTCGGACAAAACAGTGTTGTAAACTCGGACATCGTCGATATAGCCGGCATACCAACCCATAGACCCACCACTATTTGAACCGATAGCCCAGCGGTCGGCGGTGGTGGCTAGAGTGCCGACGGTGTCGGGGGTGCCTTCGCTGACACCATTGACGTATAGTTTGGCTTGACCGTTATTTTGGGCGGAAACGCAAACATGGTGCCATTGATTGGCGACGACGGTGGAGGTGCCGACAACCCTGACGGAGGCGCCGTCATAGGAGTAATATTCGAATTTACTATTGGAGTCAATCAATATTTGGTCTTGATAAGTGGTGGTGGGAACGGCTCCGGATCTTATAATAATACTAGTACTGGTAACGTCTGAGGGGCGAACCCAAGCACAAATAGTATAGGCGGTTGGATCGATAGCATCGCTGACAACAACCTGTTCGCTGGTTGAACCATCGAAGGCGAGCGAATAACCGTTGGTGAAGGGCAGGGTGGCTTTTATGGATGAATTCCAATCGTCGGCCTCCATGTTTTGTAAAACTCCATTGACACTATTTCCGGAACTGTCGACAGTACTTGTTCCGACTCCGTCGTCGAATTTCCAATAGCGATAAGTAGCACCGGGGAGATAATCAGTGACGGTAGAGGTGATGATATCTTGGCTATTGGTGGGGTTAATAGTTAGATTGGAATAATTCCAGGCTTTAACTTTGTAAACATTTTGATTTTCTCCACCGTTTCCTTTGTAGATAACATTTGATCCCGAATCAAGAGTAGGAGTGGTAGGTATTTCAGAGCCAAATAAGGTAAGAGTGCCACCGTCTTCGATGGTGAAAGTTGAGCCACAGGTAAATAACTGGCCATTGAGATTGAAGATACCTTCAGTGACAGTACAAGTTGAAGTGGTGGTAAGCGGAGTTGAAAGTGACAGAGCATTTGAGCCAGTTTTATTAATTTGGAGGGGGGAAGCAAGGGTGCCACCGACTTTTGAGATAGTTTGGGCCAAACTTCCGGTAAAAGCCAGGGTAAGATTAGAACCACCAACAGATCCGGGAGAGGCTTGAGAATAGTTTCCAGTAATATTGTATGAATAAGCGGTGGCGGAGTTATTGATAACGCCGGTGGTGATAGTTAGATTGCCGATATTGCAATTACTAACAGGAGTGATTCCCCCGACAGTTCTGTTTAAAGTAATACTATTGAAGTTGGCATTACCACAAGAAATATTATTAGTACTTGACCCAGTTAGAGTAAGATCAACTCCATTGGGGATGAGACTTTGGGAGTTGTCAACAACGCCATTTTCAACACTAATAGTGGTGATGTTTTGGGGAAAAGAACCACCGGAAAGAGTTAAATTTCCATGACCGATAGAAAGAGAAGTGCCAGAAATTTGAAGAGAAGCGCCAGAGTTTTGAATGTAGCCACCATCTATAGTTAAATTGCCAGTGGCGCCAATCGAACCATTGTTGGTGACTCCGCCGGAAATAGTCGGATTAGTGCCGGATAGAGGAACGGTGCAACCGGCGGAAATACTGATAGTGTAATTCCAACCGTGAGAAAGAGAGACAGAATTAAAGGTGGCGTTGGCACAAGTAAGAACAGTGCTACTATTTCCGCTGAAAATGATGTTTTTTGAAGCGGGAAAAGAACCGCCATTGATGACAAGGTCTCTTTGGAGGGTGAGATCGGTGCCCGACAGGGAAAGTTGGCCTCCGGTTTCGCTTTGATAACTGCCGTTGACGGTCCAATTACCAGTAACAGTGAGATTGCCACTATTGACTATTTTTCCGGTTGAGGTGGGATTGGTGCCAGCAATAGAAAAAGCACAATTGTTGGAAATATTGACATCGTAGTAGCCAGCCTTGCTGATGGTAAGGGAAGAAAAAGTGGCAGTGCCACAATTTAGGGTGCTATTGACGGAGCCATTAAGGATAAGATTGGTGCCGTTGGGAAGAAGATTGGCGGTATTGGTTAGATTGCCACCGAGGGTAATATCGGTTATTCCTTGGGGAAAAACGCCTCCGGTTAGGACAAGATGGCGGGCGGATAGAGTAGTGCCGGTGACGGCTAGTGATGATCCGACGTTGGCGGTGTAATCGCCGGTAAGTGACCAGTTACCGGTTATATTTACCGTTCCGTTGTTAATAATGGCGCCGGTTGAACTGGGATCGGCGCTGGGAAAATTAACAATACAATTGGCTGAGATGGTAACTTGAATACTGCTGTTGGCTTTACTAATGGAGATGGTGTTTAGAGGGCCGGCAGTACAAGTGATGGTGGTGGAATTAGTAGTGGAAAAAACGATGTTACCGGAGTTGTGGCTGAATATTCCCCCATTTAAGGCTAAGCTACCGCCAATAGTAGTTGTTACTGAGGAGGCAGTCAGGGAGCCACCGTTTAGAGTTAGTGATGCATTGACGGTAAGCGATTGGGCGGCGGCGGTATAGGTTCCGGCGGATTGGGTAAAACCACCACTGGTGGTTAGAGACCGCTCTTGAGTGATAGTGCCACCGTAACCGGCGTTGATGGAAAGGCTGGTAATGGTGCCGGCAAACGAGGCGTCGATGGTTGAGTTGTTGGAGGAAGTGCCGTCAAAAATAACGGCGTCGCCAGATAAGGGGACAGTGTTGTCTAACCAGTTGGCGGCAGTTGACCAATTGGTGTTAGCCCCGCCACCGCCATCCCAAGTGCGGTTGGCGGCATAAGCCTTTTTGGCGATAAACGAGGGGAAGAGAAAGAAAAGAATAATGATAGTAGCTAACTGGCGGAAGTTCATTTGAATCAGAATCGGTTTATTATTAGAAAGAGTATACAGAAAAATGAGGAAAGTGTCGCGTTTAGGCCTATAGTTTGGCAAATTTAACGCAAGTATGTATTTGATGTGTGTTTTTTTGGGGCTTAAAATTAAAATCTACCCCTATCCCCTCCTTTGACCTGTCTGAGCCGGACTTCGCAACGCTTGCAAGTTTCCAATCCCTCTAAATCTCCCTTTGATCCGTCTGAGCCGGACTTCGCTACGCTTCGCAAGTTTTCAATCCCTCTAAATCTCCCTTTGATCCGTCTGAGCCGGACTTCGCTACGCTTCGCAAGTTTTCAATCCCTCTAAATCTCCCTTTGACAAGGGAGACTTTAGTTTATTTAATAGTTTTAATAACAAATGGGGCGTGAGATAATAGGAGGAATTTTGGCCCCATTCCGCCACAGGCGGATAAACTCTTAGTGGCCGTGCACCTTTTTAAAATTAGTTTTGGCCCCATCGTCTAGTGGCCTAGGACACCTGGCCTTCATCCAGGTAATCGTGGGTTCGACTCCCACTGGGGTCACCAAGTTTTTTTGCCTACTCTTACGTTAAATTTCTAATAATGGAGTCGTGGGTTTCCGTCTGAGCCCTGTCAGTGGACAGGCGCAGCGGACACGGCGACTCAACTGGGGTCACCAAGTTTTTTTGCCTATTCTTACGCTAAATTAAATTTGAGTTCTATAATAGCGGTTATTGGCTTACACTTAGAAAATCTTTTTTAACTGAGGCTTATTGAGGTATTTATCGACAATATCTTCTCGCTTGCCGTAATCATACTTTTTGTTGTAGGTGGCAAGATGGATGATTTCGTGAACGATGGTGTTAAGGAGTTCTTTATCTCCACCATTTTCTGGGAAGCGGACATGGATGGAATTGTTGTTTGTATTAAACCAACCTTCGCAGGACATTCCATGAAGAAAACAAGGCATTTCTCCCGGATCTTTGATGCCAAGATCCTTGAATGCTTTTTCTACTGCCGGTTTTGCATCTAGCCAGACTTTTTGGGTATGTTTAATTGCTGTATTTTTGTTTACAGCAAAGGTGAGAATAGATTTGAATGAAGGTTTGATGAAGGAACGGAGATTTTCGTACTCACTTAGGTTTTTGAGTACATTAACCGCTTCTTTAAGTTCTCCAGTGAGGGAATATTTAATTATTAATTTCATATTTGAAAAGAAATGGTATGGCAGTAATTATATGTTACTGCCATACCGGAATTATAGGGAAAGGAGGGAAAGTTACTTGTCAATAGATGTTTTGTGCGGTATTGTACGGATATATTATTGTCTAATCGCGAGATGTATGGTATTATGAGTTTAGGCTTAGCAGATTGTTGAGCCGTCGGCATTTCGAAGGTTGTTTGCCCTGAAACTAACAGCCTTCACCAAATATCTCCCCTATTTTTTTGATTATTTTTCCGTTTGATTTTTGTTTGTCTATCCTGAAATAATTACCTTGTTCTGTGACTTTGGGGTGTTTTTTTTTTATTATTGGTCTGCATATAGCTGGATTGGTTTGGCGTAAAGATTTTTTTGGAAACCAAAGAAGATTGCCCTAATGTCTTCGACATTTCCGAGTGATTGTTCGGCGTTGGCAATGGCGTGATATTTCAAATTGAGTAAAATTGGTAGTTTATCCTCATCGAGCTCTTCGACTCCTTTTTCCTGATATTTTGATAAAACAAAATCCAAAAATTCTTTCTGTTTACTTTCCAAACCCTCAAATATTTTTTGTTTTGCCGATTCGACTCTATCGATTCGAGAAATTGGCGGGGTGCAAAAAGAAACATAAGTAAGGACGTCGAAAAGGTCGGAATTTTCCGCCTCAATTATTTTTTGTAAAGTTTCTAATTCATCCTTGCCATAACCAATTTCGGCGATCTTCTCCAAGAATACTTTGCGGGTGGTGGGGTTTGACCAAATGGTTCTTAATTCTTCTTCTGATTTGAAAAATTCGGGCATAGCGCCATACATGTTATTAATAAATTCTTGAATGGTGATTGGTTTACCGTCGGCGCTCCAAAATGAGGTGGCGATCATATGTTTTATTTCCCTCTCTTTACCATCACGTAATTTTATTTTTAATTTTTTCTTTGGTGGGTTTTTTTCACATTCACAGGGTTCTTTGCCACAAATAGGACAAATCTTTGGCGGTGGATCCCCTCCTGGACCATCTTCTCCTGGGCCACTCGGTCCGTCGGTAGTCTCATCAATTGGTTCCCCGTCCCACTCTGGATCGGAAAAATGCTTATAAGCATCGACGAAGTCGTAAATAGTAAAGTATTCTTTACCATCAAAAAGCCTAGTGCCACGACCAATAATTTGTTTGAATTCAATCATGGAATTGATCGGCCTCATTAAAACAATATTGCGAATATTGCGGGCGTCGACTCCGGTTGAGAGTTTTTGGGAAGTGGTAAGAATGGTGGGAATGGTTTTTTCGTTGTCTTGAAATTCGCGCAAGAATTGTTCGCCCCGATCGCCGTCGTTGGCGGTTACGCGGACACAATAATTGGGGTCTTTGCTATCTTTCATCTGATTGACTAAGTCGCGGACAGCAAGGGCATGATCTTGGGTGGCGCAAAAAATAATTGTTTTTTCGCTTTGATTGATTTCGTCTAGGACAATTCGAACTCTATTGGCTTCGCGTTCTTTAATGACAATGATTCGATTAAAATCTGGTTCTTTGTATATCTTGCCTTCTTCCACTTCGCCCTCGATAATTTGATCGTCGGAGGTGTAGACATAATCATCGAGAGTGGTTTTAATGCGTTTGATTTTAAAAGGAGTTAAAAAACCATCGTTAACACCGTCTTTAAGTGAGTAAATATAGACTGGATCACCGAAATATTTATAAGTATCGATATTATCTTTTCGTTTGGGGGTGGCGGTTAGACCAAGTTGAACGGCGGGAGAAAAATAGTCGAGAATTCCTCGCCAATTGCTTTCATCGTTGGCGCCACCACGATGACATTCGTCGATGATAATTAGGTCGAAAAAGTCGGCGGGATAGTCGCCAAAATAGGGGCTGCCGTCTTTACCACTCATAAAGGTCTGAAAGATAGTAAAAAAGACACTACCGCTTATTGGTACACCGCCTTTTTTGCGAATATCTAGAGGATTGATGCGAACCAGAGCATCTTTGTCAAAGGCGGAAAAAGCATTGAAGGCTTGGTCGGCTAAAATATTCCGGTCGGCTAAAAATAAAATTCTTGGCCGGCGGTTACCGTCACGTTTTAAATTCCAGCGAGTTTGAAATAGTTTCCAAGCAACTTGGAAAGCAACAAAAGTTTTTCCGGTGCCAGTGGCGAGGGTTAGAAGAATTCGATTTTTTTCTTCGGCGACGGCTTTAACGATATTGTTGACGGCAATTTCTTGATAGTACCTAGGTTTTTTGCCGGTGCCACCGTCTTCAAAGGGGATATTGTCAAATTGTTCTTGCCATTGGTTTTGATGGGAAAAAGTTTTTTGCCACAGTTCGTTTGGAGTGGGAAAATTGGGAACAATCCCCTCTTGGCCGGTTTTTAAACAGATTTCGTAAATTTCGTGGCCATTGGTGGAGTAGGCATAATCGATTTGCAATTTGGTGGCGTAGGCTTTGGCTTGGGTGACACCTTCGGTGACTGAAAGATTTTCGGCTTTGGCTTCAATAACGCCGATTCTGCGGTTTTTATATACCAAAATATAATCAGCGATTTCCGGTTTACCGCGAACACCACCGGTTTGGATTCGGCCGTCGGTGATATGAAATTCGCGCGACACCTTTGAATCTTCGACTTCTCCCCAACCACTGGCTTTAAGCTTGGGATCAATGTATTCGGCTCGGGTTTCGGCTTCGTTCATGATTGTATTATAAGCCAGCGCCGAACAAAATGGGGTTTAATTGATTTTCAAGGCCTTTGGGGCGTTTTCAATTGTGTGTACAAGTAATTTTAGAGCTGATTCAACTTGTTTGATATCGCATCTTTTTGTACGGGCTTTATTAAGGTGAAAAGTATTTCTAATATCATTTAATTCTAAAATATCGGAGGCGGTGCTTTCTTTTATGAGTTTTTTTCCTCTAAAAAATTTTATAAGTTCGTACAGACCAACCTGACTTTTTTCGATTTTTTCTTGGACGGCAACAACTATAGGCATATCTTTTTTTAGAGTGTGAGTATAACTTTGCGGAAGTTGATTAATATATTTATATTCAAAAGATTCGATTTTTTCTCCACGTTCTTTGTAAAAATAAAAAAGTACAGCTTCGATGACAGAAATTACATACAAAATAATGACTCGATATGTTTCTTCTTTATATAATTGCTTTTCTTCTCCGTTTTTTGCCCGTTCGTAGAGAGTGTAGATGTATTCGATGGAGTTTTCGAGCGTCTGGCGGAGTTCCTTGCTTTTTATAAATTCAAAACCACTCATAATCGTTTGGACTATTTTCGAGTCATTTTTAGGAGTTTGGAAAGAGAGGGTAAGCCTTCTTTTTCCAGTACGGTGTGAAGCTGGGCATCTGATCGATATTTCAAGTCAACACCGTATTTCTTCTCGATAGTTTTAACCAGTGTGTCACCTCTTTTTTTGGGTATAAGCTTACTCATGCTTTAAGTTTACCACGGCTATAATTCTCCACTAAAGGCCTTGCTTAATATGGATTTTTTCAGTTCTTCTAAATCGGCCAATTTTTGCTTATAAATCACCTCCAGATTTTTCGTCTCCCCTGCCAATGTGTCTAACTTGGCCACAATTGCCTTTTGTTCGGAAATTGATTTTGGTATTGGAATTAATATGTTTCCCAATCTGGTTAAGGCAAGTTTAGGCATTGCGACTTTTCTTGTATTTAGTCCCGCTTGTTTAATAAATTCGGTGCTTTTAGTAAAAAAGTAAATATATCGGTTATAGATATTGTCTTTAAAAACCAGTTTACAGGAATTTTCTGTTAAATTAGCTCCTTCTAATTCTTGGGGAATTATGCCTGTTTTACCTATCGTACCGGCAATACTTATATATAAATCTTTTGTTGAAATGGTGTAATTTTTAATTTGCTCATAAATGTTTTTATCAACATATTTGATGTTTTCGAGGTCAATGTTGCCATGGTTGTTAAAATCAGCTACTCGAATATACGGATATTTAGTTTTTTCATTTTTTAACTTATATCCTCTTGGAACTCTTTTTCCGCCTTTTATTTCAGCAATGTCTTTGATTTTTTTATTTTCAAAGTTGCCGTTTGGATTATTAAAAATACTGTCTAAATATGATTCAAAAAGGTCTTTGAAATTTTGGAGATTCTTTTCAGTGTTTTCTTTAACTTTTTTTATATCCTCAAATACATCATCCAAAATTTCTACAATGTGGATCTGTTCGGGGAGAGGTGGAAGAGGAATGATCGTATTTTTTGCTTTTATTATGGTGTAAGTTCCCACCGTAGCTCCTGCACTATTATCTATTTGCTTTCTCAAAAAGTCTGATTTAAAGGCATATTCAACAAATTTGGTGATGACATCACTTTTCTTTTTTAACCAGATGATGTTCCCATCTTTAAAATAAAATTTATCGTTATTTTTAACTACATAACAAATTCCTAGGGTGCCTACTCCTGTAACCATTATGTCTCCTTCCTTTGGTATGCCGTATTTTACGGAATATTTGTCAAACATCTCTTTTGAGATGAACAATTCATTGTTAACAAATCCGTTTTGTGCTAATTTAACAATTTCTCTGGCTCTGTAAAAAGGTATCCCATTGCTTTTCCATTCCGATTTAAAAACCCTTTTGCTCGAGGTAATTTCATATAGATCCACAAGTCTTTTGGTTGGCCAATTAGGTTTCATGTTTGATGGTTTTTAGTTTAAAAAGGCATCTCATCGATGGTTGTTTCGTTGACATATTCACCGGAACTTTTTAGGTCAAGTTTATTGTATTTCTTTTCATAAAAACTAATCAAAAATAATCCGATTGAAGAAACAATGTTTACAATAAAATAGGCATACAGGGGATCATCGACAATATAATCATTAGCTGACTTGCCATGAAAGGTTGTTTTATTACTTCTCAAACTTTCTATGTTTTGGGATAGATTTAACAAACTGCTCCCGATAGTTTTTATCTCTACCGGGATTGATTTGGTTGGAAAAAGAGAAAACTCTTTCAAAATATCCTGGGTTAGTTTATAAAGGGTGTCTTTTTTGTTGACTTTTTTTGAAATATTACTATTATCAGAAATGTGTTTGATAATACTTTCTAAAGTGGAATTTGCTGAACCAATAGCTAAATCTGGATTTTCTTCAATTTGATCAATGGCTTTTTTAAAAGTATCAAAAGCGGTTGGAAAATTATTTTTTAAAACATTTTTAATTACTGGGACTGATGGAATAAAATCTGGAGTTTCAATACCCAGATCGACTGCAATTTTAATTAAATTTTCGTTGTCAATTGAGTGGAGGGTGTCTTTTAAATCAATTTTGTTGTCGATATACGATATATTGAAATTTGCATTACCAAAGCTGTCATAGGTTTGCCATTTTTTAATGTAGAAATTTACATTTTTATAAGTTTCAAAAACTTGCCAAATTTTTGCATCAATTTGTCCAACTAACTTCATTAAATAATTAGGCGATACGTCCATTTTTTAGATTAAATCTTTTATCTTTGCTAATATTAATTCAGATTCCCGACTCAATTTCTTCATCTCATCTAGAATTTCTTTCGGTTCTCTGTTAATTGGCCCGGGGTCGGTGTTGGGATTTTTGGGGGAGAGGTCGAAGGTGGATTGGTCGATGGTGGAAACGTCGACATTCCAAGAGTTGGGGCTAGTGGCTTGAATTTTTTGGAGTTCGACAAATTCGGCTAAATCGGCTTCATTTAAAGGATTACCTTTGCCCAAATTGCGATCAAGATTAAGTTGATAAAACCAAACTTTTTTAGTGGCCGCACCTTTTTCAAAAAACAAAACAACAGTTTTAACGCCAGCACCTTGAAACGCGCCGCCGGGTAAATCAAGGACAGTATGGAGATTGCAATTTTCCAAAAGCAGTTTGCGTAAACTTACTGAGGCATTGTCGGTGTTAGAAAGAAAAGTATTTTTAATGACAATGCCGGCCCGGCCACCAGCTTTGAGAATTTTGATGAAATGTTGGAGAAAAAGAAAAGCGGTTTCACCGGTTTTAATGGGAAAGTTTTGTTGAATTTCTCGGCCAATGCCGGCGCCGAAGGGCGGATTGGCCAGAACAATATCAAAGCGGTCTTTTTCTTGGATATCGTTGATATTGTCGGATAAAGTATTCATGTGGCGAATATTTGGGGCTTCAATGCCGTGCAAAATCATATTCATAATGCCGATGATGTAGGCGAGAGATTTTATTTCTTTGCCAAAAAAGGTGGTGGTTTGGAGGGCTTCCATTTGGCTTGAGGACAGGTGGGCTTGGTCTTGGGTTAGATAGTTGTATGACTCGACTAAGAACCCGGCACTGCCGCAAGCGCCGTCGTAAATTGTTTCGCCAAGTTTGGGGGCGACGACTTTGATAATAGTTTTGATGAGGGGGCGGGGGGTGTAGTATTCGCCGCCATTGCGGCCAGCGTTACCCATGTTTTTGATTTTGGCTTCGTAGAGGTAAGACAATTCATGTTTTTCTTGGTAAAGACGAAAGTGCATGTCATCGACGATATTTAAAATTTCCCGAAGTTTGTAACCACTGGAAATTTTATTTTTTAATTCAAAGAAAATTTCGCCGATTTTGTATTCAATGGTGTTTCGGTCTTCGTTTTTATCGGCTTTAAATTTTTTGAGATAGGGAAAGAGATTATTGTTGACAAAATCTCTTAAGTCGTCGCCGTCGAGGGCTTTGTTGAGGTCTAGCTTGTTGCTACTATTTTTGGGGCAGGCCCAAGAATTCCAGCGAAACTCCGGAGACAAAATATAATCATAATTTTTTCCGGACAAACTGGCTGATTTCTTTTTATCTTCTTCTAAATCATCAAGATATTTTAGGAAAAGAATCCATGAGGTTTGCTCAACATAATCAAGTTCAGTGGCGCAACCAGAATCAGTGTGGAGAATATTGTCGATGTTTTTAAATGATTGTTCAAACATAGCTATATTCTACCTCACTTCAGCTCAAAAAGGGGTAAAATTGGAGAGAAATTATATGAGATGGGATAAAGGAGGCCAGAGAGGACAGAGTGGTGATTACTTATTCATTCTGCCGACGTATTCGCCGGTGGTGGGGAAATTATTTTTATAATCGGTGATGAGCTTGGGGGTTAAAAGTTTTGGCAATAAATTGGCGGGAAGATTATTGATGTTGAGCCAGGTGCTCCAGACAGAACCGTCGGGATGTTGGGGGTCTAATTGGTGTTCGAGTTCTTCAAATTTGTTGATATCACCGAGGATAAAAAGCTCGACACTATGCTCGTTGTCTTCGGGCATTATAAAGTCGCGGATGTAGAGTATTTTTTGGAAAGTAAATTTAGTGCCGTCGCCACATTCTTCAATTATTTCTCGCTGACAGCCGTCTAGGACGGTTTCGCCATATTCCAAGTGACCACCGATATAGAAATAATAATCGTGTTTTTCGGTGTATTGCGTCAATAATTTACCATTTTTGATAATAACCATTCTTAAACGAACATTGATTTGGTGATTTTCCATATGGAGAGAATTATAGATGGATTTTGATTAAAATAGTGAGTTTTGGTATATAATTTCGATCATATAGACAATCTTTGGAAATCAACTATCTTTGGCTTGGATCGAAGGATTTGTGGAGAAAACCAAATCCCAGCTTTGTCTTTTGAGAAATTAGGTGGCGACAAGGAAGAGGCGGTGGTTTTAGCTTGGGATAGAATAAAATTAGCAATAGCGACCGGAATAGAAATTTTTGGACGTGGTTTGGCAACTTTTGGCCTTTCTTCAAAGGCGCCACCAGCAATATTTGGATTGAGCGCTGGTTTAATTGTTGCCAGTGGGATGTATCGAATTCATGAAAAAAACAACAGCGGATCGCGCTGGAGTTTGTTGTTGTTGAATAAGGTTTCCGGACTTGGGCCACATAGAAGGGCAGTTGAAGCGACTTTGATAAATGCCGGGATTGCGACGGAAGAGGTTGAAGGGCTTTTTAATTTATCAAATAATGTGTATAACGCCGAATTGGCAGGAGTTAATCTGCAAAAGTGGCGTGATTCTTTAATTCCAGTAAGTAGCGGGGTGGCGATGAGCATGTATGGAGATTATCTATCGGCTTTGGTGGTGACAATTCTTGGATTGTCTTCTTTTCCGTTGGGGGAAAAATTTTATCGGGAATCGAATGTTGTTCGGGCGGCAGAATCGAGAGCGGGAAGATCGGCAAAAATCGGGGAGTATATTAAAAAAGTCCAACGGGAACATATTGCCATGACGGACAAAGTAAATTTTTTATCTTATACCCCGGAGTTGCTTTTTGCTTTGAAATATCTAACAAAAAGCGGAAATGCCCTGCCGGCTTTATATGGCTTTCAGCAAGGATTGCAAGGTTTGACGGGGGTTTTGAACTCTCAAAGAATACGTGAGTCGACCAAAAGAACGACGGAAATAGCAATGCATTTAGTGGAGGCGATAAGTAACCGGCCGTTTATTGCCACTCCACAACGTTGGCGGGAGCATGTAAAAGAAGCCCGAGATAATGATTTGCCAGGTGTTGGTTTGAGAAATGGTTTGGTGATAAGAAACTTTACTGCCCAACTGCCAACCGGAGAAAAAACGGGGTTGGCGCCAATATCAGTTGAGGCGGCTTTAAATTCGGCAGTAATTATTAGGGCAGAGTCAGGGGCGGGTAAATCAGTGACATTGATGGGGATAATGCACTTACTGGAACATGCAGGGTCGATATTTATTATTAAGAAAGGGAAAAAAGTAAATGTTCATTCTTTGAAGGGCCCAGAAGAAGTGGCTCAAGAAATTCTTTTGGTGACAGATGAGGGAGTTAATGAAAATGATAGAGTGGCTGATTTGTTTAAAGAATATTTTCTTGAATCAAACGAGGGTATGTATGAGGCGCATAGACGAAAAAACGATCCACTATTGACTGAATTGGCATGGAAAATGGCTGATAATTTATTGGAAAAAGAAATAGAAAAATTGGAGAAATCGGAAAAGGGAGTTTTTCCAAAAACAATGGAGAGTGTTTTAAGAGAAATCCGCGACCAGAGGAATCTATGGGTTTCTGGTTGCCTGAGTAAACAAGGTGGAAATATTGCCAGTGAAGGTATAAAACCGGAACGAGTATTTTCAACACTTTCGGCGGGAGAAAAACGGAGGATGTTGGTGGCGGTGGCCGAAGTGGCAGTTTTGAGCCGACCGCGGACAGCGGTGATTTTGGATGAACCATTGGCCCATTTGGATAGCAAAAATCGAGAACTACAACTTAGGGCCTTGAAGCGAATTGAGGAGGGAAAATCGCCGGTAGCGTTGTTGATTGTTTCTCATGAAAATATTGAAGAACTTGAGTCAAGTTTGAATAATTGCCAAATGGTGGAAATAAAAAAGGAGGCCATGGATGGAAGTAAAAATTGAGGAGAGTTGGAAGAAGGCGCTGGGAAAAGAATTTGATGAGGAGTATTTTGAAAAACTGGCGGAATTTGTGAAGGCGGAGTACAAACAGGCGACGGTGTATCCACTGGCTCGGTTTATTTTTCGGGCGTTTGAACTGACACCATTTGATAAAGTGAAGGTGGTGATTTTGGGGCAAGACCCGTATCATGGGCCAAATCAGGCCAATGGATTGGCTTTTGCGGTGCGGGAGGGGGTGGCTCTACCGCCATCTTTAATAAATATTAATAAAGAAATTAAAGCGGATTTGGGAGAACCAACAAAAAATAAAAATGGCGATTTGGAGGCTTGGGCGAGACAGGGGGTGCTGCTTTTGAATGCCACACTGACGGTGCGGGCGGGGGTGGCCGGGTCGCACCAAAATAAAGGCTGGGAGAAGTTTACGGATGCGGTGGTGAGAGTATTATCTCAGCAAAAAGAAAATTTGGTGTTTATTTTGTGGGGCAATTACGCCCAAAAGAAAGTCCTTCGACAAGCTCAGGATAAATTGATTGACGAGAAGAAGCACTTGGTGATTCGGTCGGCTCACCCGTCTCCCCTATCGGCTTACAATGGCTTTTTTGGCTCAAAACCATTTTCCCAAACCAATGCTTATTTGATTTTGAATGATAAGGGGATGGTGGAGTGGTAATTTATTCCTCTTGATAACCTTTGGCTTGGAGGCGGTAGGAGTGGGCGTAAACCCCTTTTTGGGCTAATAAATCCTGGTGACTCCCCTGCTCGACAATTTTGCCTTTGTCGATAACGAGGATACGCTGGGCATTTCTAACAGTGGAGAAACGGTGGGAGACGATAATGAGGGTTTTGCCCTTGGTTTTGGAATAGAGGCGATTGAAGATCTTGGCTTCGGAGACGGCGTCGATACTGGCAGTCGGCTCGTCAAGGATGATGACGGGGGCGTTGCGATAAAAGACCCTGGCGATGGCAATTTTTTGCCACTGGCCCCAAGAGGGCTCTTCGCCACCGTAGCGCTGACTTAGTTTGGTGTCGAGGCCTTGGGGGTATTTTTTGTAAAATCGGGCATCGGCAAGATTGAGGGCTTTGATGACATTGTTGTGGTTGACGGACTTGGGGCGGGCGATGGTGACATTTTCTTTGAGACTTAGATCGCCATAAGTATTGAATTCTTGGGGCAAAAAGGAGAGCGAGCGATACCAGGAATCGAGGTTGATGTTTTTGAGGTTGATGCCGTTGATGAGAATGGCACCGGCGGTGGGATCGTAAAAACGACAGAGAAGTTTGATGAGGGTGCTTTTGCCGGCGCCATTGGGACCGACGATGGCGATTTCTTCGGCGGGACTAATGACGAGATTGAGATGGCGATAAACGTAGCGGGCGGAGTTGGGGTAATGAAAGCTGACGTCAACAAATTCGATTTTGGCGGGACTCACGGCAGTAACTCTTTGACGACCGCTGATAATTTTGTTTTTGAGATTGATGACCTGGCGGAAATTGCCGATGTGATAGCTGTTTTCGGTGATACTAACGGAATTGAAGACGAGGCCGCGGAAAAAATCACCAGTCTGGCGGATGGTTTCAAAATAAAAAGTGAAAAGGCCGATGGTGAGGAGGTTTAGCTCGAGACCTTTGATGAGGGTGAAAAGGCAGAAGCCATTGATGAGGGCAGAAAAGATAATTAGAGCGACCTCGGAGGGGGTTTGGCTGATGCGGAGGCCAGTTCTTGTTTTGACAAAATAATCGAAAATATCGCAAAATTTTTGATACAAGAAGCTGGTGGCATTATTGATGCGGAGTTCGGAGATGTAATTTTTTTCACGGAGTTTGTAGTTGAGGTCCCACATTTGTTTATTTTTTTCGCTGTTTTCTTCGTGAATTTGCCAATCTTTTTGGACCCAGTACCTTTGGATAAAATATTGGGGAATTTGGCTGACAAAGAGGACGACCCAGATGACAGGATATCTGGGAAGGAGAATGATGGTGACGGTGGTGAGGCTGATGAGGTTGGCGAAAATGCCATTGAGATCTTCGATGGTTCGTCGGGTGCGCCAGCCGAATTCTTCGTCGACTTTAGAAATGAGGTTGCCAGTGTCTTTGCCCTCGAGATGTTGGTAATCTAAGCCCGAGACCTTACCAATAAACATCGTTCTTAAGAACGCCTGGAATTTAGTGTCTTGGATTCGGGAGAGGTGATTTTGAAGGAATAGGAAAAGTGAAGTGATGGTAACTGCAAGCAAAAATAAAATAAACGATTTTTCCCAGGGAGCCGATTGGTGGCTTGATGGGTAGACAGCACTATCGATAAGTTGTGAGAAAAAGCGACTTCGGGCAAAAGGAAGAGTGGAGGCGAGGACTTGAAAGAGATAAATACTAAGAAAAATGACAGGACTACAATTAAAGGCTAGTTTAAGGGCCCAAAGAGCGTTTTGAAAAATTTGTTTTGGAGATTTGAATTCTGGTTTCATAGAAATAGATACAGAGGCCAAGGAGTATAAATATAATACCGAATAATTGACTAATTTTGAACTGGTTGATGATCCAAATGTCTTGACGGAAGGTATCAGTGGCTAGGCGGATTGCACCATAGCCAAAAAGATACTTGGCGGTGGGATTTTTGGGAAAACGGTGGATGATAAGAAACAATAAGAGATCGAGAAGTGATTCTTGCCACCAGAAAGGATTTTCTTGGTTGACCCAATTACCGAGTCGACCAATGGCTTGAGTGAGGGGGAGTATGGGTGTTATGGAATTAAGAATTGGTAGATAAGAGATATGAATTAAACGGGAGAAGATAAAGATATAAATTAGAGCAAAGATAATGGCGCCAAAAATTCCGAGACCGCCGTGCCAGGTTTGGAAAATTTCGAGTATGTTTTGAGAATAAAAGATCCAATGGTCCAGAACGTGGTAAATACGGGCGCCGAGAATATTGGTGATAATTAGGCCAATAATGAAAAATTTTTCGGATTTTTTGGGAATTAAGTGGTTGTGTTTTTGGAAGTAGGACAGACCCAGTGCTATAGAGATGCCGATAATCAGGCCATAGATGTGCATTATGTGAGCCCTGCGAGACTTGAACTCGCGACCAATTGCTTAAAAGGCAACTGCTCTACCGACTGAGCTAAGGGCTCTTAACCACCTTTTGGTGAAAATTATATCGTTTTAACTTTCGGATTGCGAAGGTAGTAGAGTTTGGCTCGGCGAATTTTGATTTTTGGTTGGCGGATTCTCTTAAGTGAACTAATCCAAGGAGAATTTACTGGAAAAATCCTTTCAACCCGGATACTGTCGGAGGCGTTTTTCTGAACAGTAAAGGTTTGATTCTCTCCCCTGCCTTTTATGGCGAGAATTATTCCATCGAAAGCTTGAAGCCTTTCTTTGTCCTTTTCTTTAATTTTGTAGCTAACCCGAATAGTGTCACCGATAAAGTAATCGGTTTCGGCTAAGGTGAATTTTATGGCCATTTTTTTGGTTTAACTTAACTTCTTGGGTATTTTATATTAAGTTGAATGAGTAATCAATGGCTTATGGGTATTGATTTTGGCTGAGGGAGGTAGTAGTATATGGGGTAACTCAATCATGATTAAGTTCAAACATTGGAAGTTACCTAGTAAGAAGTCGCCGGGAGGTGGCTTTTTTTTTATTCATCCGCCGTTTTGGCGGATTTTTTTTGTCAAAAAATTTAGAAAGCATTTATATAAGGAGGTGAGAAGAATTGGGACGGATGCAAGAAACAGATACAGAAGACTGGAGACTGATGGTTCAACTAATAGCATTGGGAATAATTAGAGAGATTGTTGAACCAATTTCGCCGAGAAATAGAGAAAATAACACAGGTGATAGTAATAATGACGGTAAAGGGCCGAATGTGTCTAGGGATATGAAAAGTAGTCCTGTTGGTAGAACTCAATTCTAGGCGTTCTGAGTTGGGACGATTCCTAGGATCGTTCCAATCTCTTTTTCAAGTTCGGGGGTATATTTAACTCCGTAAGGGAGAGGTAGATTTTTGCCGGTTTCCATGATGATTAAACCGCGGTGGCCATTAGGGTTGGTTTTAAGGAGATTGTTGAGGGAAATTAGCTGAGATTGCTTAGTACCTTTGGGGATTTTAATAACAAAGTCGTATTTGGGAGCGGTGTCGGGCGGATTTTCACTGATAAAATCGGCAATAATTGATAGGTTGCCATCGCGAACATTGGTTTTACCTTCAAGATAAATCGGTTTTTGTTCAATTAGGCTATTGACTGAGGTCTCGTATATTTTGGGAAATACGACCACTTCAATTTTGCCAGTTTCGTCTTCGAGAGTAATAAAGGCCATTTTTGAACTGTTCTTTTTGGTTAGGATTGTTTTGGCTTTAGTGATGATGCCACAAATTTTGATATTGGCATCTGGAGAAGAAGGAAGTGAAGAAATTTTAGTGAGAGATAAGGTAGAAAAAGGTTCCAGAATTTTGGCAATTGGATTTTCAGTGACATAAATACCTAAGAGTTGTTTTTCCAAGGCCAATTTTTCTTTTTGGGGCATAGGAGAGACAGTGGGGAAAACATCGGCTGGAGCCTGGGTAATAGCGGGTTGGCTTGGGTCATCAAAAAGGCCACTTTGGCCAGTACTCTTTTTGGCATTGATACGGGCAACAGTGTTTTTAATTTGATCGAGACCAGCAAGCATAGCATTGCGTTCGCCGAATGCATCAAAGGCACCTACTCGAATTAGACTTTCAATAACTTTTCGATTAACTTTTTGGCCGTCAACACGAAGACAAAAATCAGTAAAGCTTTTATATAGTCCATTATCTTGCCGTTCCTTAATAATAATGTCGATGGCGATATCACCGACATTTTTGATGGCTGACAAGCCGATGCAGATACCCATTTTGTCAAGCGATTGATCATTTTCCTTCATTTCAAAACCCTTCTGTGAGAGGTTGATGTCTGGCGAAGAAACAACGATGCCAAGATGACGGCATTCCTCAATACCATCGGTTATTTTTTCAGTGTCGCCGGATTCGGCGGTTAATAAAGCGCACATATATTCAACGGGATAGTTGGCCTTCATGTAGCCGGTTCGATAGGACAACATACCATAGGAGGCAGCGTGGGCTTTATTGAAACCATATCCTTGGAAGGGAACAAATAATTCCCATATTTTTTCGGAGCCATCTTTAGTCATACCAGAGTGTTCAACACAACCATTGACAAATATTTCATGCTGTAGGGCCATTTCTTCAGGTATCTTTTTACCAATAGCTTTTCTTAATTTGTCGACGGTCACCCAGTTGTAGCCGGCAATTTCAATGGCAGTGAAGAGAATATCGTCCTGATAAACTAAAACTCCGTAAGTTTTACCAAGGAATTTCTCCATATTTGGGTGGAGATATTCCGGCTTTTTTCGGCCGAATTTACAGTCAATATAGGCAGAAATATTGTCCATGGGGCCAGGGCGATAGAGGGCAACCATGACCATTAAGTCTTCGACTCGATTGGGTTTAAGTTCTTTAAGCCATTTAGTCATGCCTTCACTGCCAAGCTGGAAAACGCCCATAGTGTCGCCTCTTGAGAGCATGTCGAAAGTTTTTTTGTCGTCAAGAGGAATTTTGCGTAAGTTAATATCAATGTTTTTAGTTTTACGAACATTGATAATTGACTGACCTAAAAACGATAGGTTTCGAATACCAAGAATATCGTACTTAATTAAACCAACGTCTTCGGCAGCGTGCATTTCGTATTGGGTAATGATTTTGTCGCCACCACTTTCAATCTGGGTGGGAGAGAAATCATTAACAGTTGTTGGAGAGATGACAATGGCGCAAGCGTGAACGGAAATATGGCGAGCGCAACCTTCAATTTGTTTGGCAGACTCAAGAATTTTTTTGGCATCTGGGTCGGTGTCGTAAAGTTGTTTTAGGTCGGGGGTAATTTCGAGGGCCTTGTCGATTGACATGGGAAAACCCTGCTTGCCCATGGGAATGGCCTTAGAAATTCTGTCACCAATGGCGTATTCATAGCCTAGGGCGCGGGCGGTGTCACGGACGGCGCCTCTGGCCATCATCCTTCCAAAAGTACAGATTTGGGCCATGGCATCTTTGCCGTACTGATCAATAATGTGATAGAGCATGGCTTGGCGTTTGTCGTCGGCAATATCAAGATCAATATCGGGAGGGGTGGGGCGATCTTGGTTAAGAAACCGCTCGAACGGGAGCTGGTAAATTAAAGGGTCGACAGAAACGATACCCAAAACAAAAGATACAAGAGAGCCACCAGCCGATCCTCTAGTGTTGGTAGCAGTGTCGTTTTCCTCACACCATTGGATAAAATCAACCATGATTAAAAAATAGCCGGCGTAGCCTTTAGGACAAATGATACTTAACTCAAAATCTAGGCGTTCCTGAACCTCGGAGCTGATCGTACCATAGTGTTCTTTAGCCTTTTGATAGGTTATCTCTCTAAGTTTATCTTCGGGAGTAACCCCCTCTGGGAGTTTAAACTTGGGGAAATACCACTTACCAATTTCGATTTCTAGGTTGCACTTATCGGTAATTTTTTGGGTGTTGTTGATGGCGTCTGGTAAATCGGCGAATTGGGAAATCATTTCTTCAGGACTTTTGACATAAAAATCAGGAATGTCAGCCATGGAAAGCCTTTTTTTGTCGTTGATAGTGGTTTGGGTGTTGATCATAATGAGAACGTCTTGAGCAAAGGCGTCTGAAGGTTTGAGGTAATGAGAGTCGTTGGTAGCAACCAGGGGAATGCCGATTTCACGGCTGATTTTGATTAGACCGGCGTTGGCGGTTTCCTGCTGATCAAGCCCTGGGTGGCGCTGAATTTCTAGGTAATAATCTTCCCCAAAAAGTTGTTGATAGTTTTCGGCTTTGGCTTTGGCTTGGGTATATTTGTCGTTGATGATAAGTTGGGCGATTTCACCTTCGGCGCAACCGCTTAAACAAATAAGATCTTGATGATATTTTTCTAAAATTTCCCAATCAATTCTCGGCTTATAGTAAAAACCTTCGAGGTGACCAAGGGAGACTATTTTAATCAGATTTTTGTAACCGTTTTGATTTTTGGCTAAAAGAATTAAATGATTGTTTTTGCGGTTTTGACTGGTTTTTTCAAAACGACTACCCTGACAGACATAAATTTCTGAGCCAATGATTGGCTTAATTTCGGCCTTAGTTAGGGTTTTATAAAACTCGATGGCGCCATACATGTTGCCATGGTCGGTAATAGCGCAGGAATTCATACCAGTATCTTTGAGAAGTTGGGCCAATTTTTTGATCTTGGTTAAGCCATCAAGAAGAGAATATTCAGTATGGAGATGGAGGTGAGTAAAAGGCATTGGACAATTATCAGTTATTAGTTACGAGTTATCAATATCGGCAAACTAAATCAAATCAGAAAAGTACTAACAAAATGCGGTAATTACATCATCTTTTCTAGGGCGGCGATACGTTCGGCGATGGGAGGATGAGTAGAAAAAAGCGAACCAAGCTTGTTGCCTTTAAAAGGATTGTTGATATAGAGTGTAGCGGTGGCGGTTGAAGCTTGGGTAAGACGAGACGAATCGGCGCTGATTTTTTTTAGTGCCTCAATGAGACCACTCGGTTGGCGGGTAACCATGACGGCTCCGGCATCGGCTAAGAATTCGCGCTGGCGGGAGATGGCTAGTTGAATTAATTGAGCAATAATAGGAGCAAAAATAATTAGGAGGAATCCGATGATAGCGAGAACAGAGTTAGATTGATGGTTATCGTTATTATCACTCTTTCCAAAAAAAGAGCGGTTGTAGCTCATATTGATAAGTATCGATAGAGAACCAATAAGAACAGAAACTAGAGTCATGAGACGAATATCGTAGTTTTTGATATGGGAGAGTTCATGGGCAATAACACCTTCAAGTTCGGTTCGATTTAGTTTGTCAAGAAGGCCGGTAGTGGCACAGATGTAAGCGTGAACAGGATCACGGCCAGTGGCGAAAGCATTGGGAGCATTAGATTTAATGACGTAGATTTTTGGAGTTGGAATTTGAGTGGCGATACTTAGATTTTCGGTAACGGTGTAGAAGTCAAAGTGGTCTTGGCGTAAGGCCGGTTTAGCGCCGTTTAGGCTTAGAACTATTTTGTCGCCAGCAAAATAACCACCAAGTGAAGTAAAAAGGGACAGGATCAGGGCCAGGGGGAGAATATCTGGCGAGGAAGTGTAGTTACCTATAATGTAGCCACAGATGGCAATAAAGCCGACAAAGCCAGTGAGAATTATTATTGAGCGACGTTTGTTACTGGCAATTTGTTCGTAGACATTAACCATAGAGAATAATTAAAATTTAACCTCGGGACTTTTGGTTTCAGCTTCGGTGACAGTGGTAATCTCGGCAGTGTTGGGAGTTTTAAGGCCACCTTGGGCTTTGAAGCCAAAAGATGGAGCCAACCAAATTCCGGGAACAGTGGAGATTTTGATGTTGAAATCGGCAGAGAGATCAATAAGGGTCCGGCGGGAGTACATGAGTTTATCGGCGGTATCGCGGAGTTCATTCATGAGATTTTCAACTAAGCCGGAGGCTTTGATTTCGGGGTTGGATTCAACAATGACATTGAGAGACTTAAGGATTTGGGAAACGGAGTCTTGAGCTTTATCGAGGCTTTTGGGGTCGTTGGTTTTGACGGCTTGGTCAATTAGTTTGCGAGCGCTGGTTAGTTCTTCAAAAATACTTTTTTCGTGCTTAAGATAACCTTTAACTGATTCGAGAAGGTTGGGGATGAGGCCAGCTTGGCGTTTAAGCTGGTTGCCGATTTCTTGGATTGCGGCCTCAATTCGGACTTGAGAAGTTTTGAGGCTGTTGTAAAAACCGACAAGATAAATAACAACAACTAGGATTATGGCTGGTATGATCATCATGGGTTAATTATAGCAGTTTATAGTCTTCAATTTCCGATTTACCGAGGCGATATTGGGGAGGTATAAATTTGAGGCCGAGAAAATTGTAAAAATTAACTTCGGTAGAAAACCGTTTAATTTTGCCTGTTTTTAAGTTTTTTATACCGTATTCGGAGAGGCTAAATCCTAGTTTTAGGGCGTGTTTGCGTAATAAAATATTATGAAGTTTGTTACCGGTAAAGTGCTGGAGGAGGGATCCAAATGAGGATGGCGGTTTGATCATTAAATCAACATGGACATCGTGAAGAAGGCGGAGGCTGGCTTTATTTTTGCCGGAGGTGATGGTTTCGACTGATTTGGGATAAGCAAGGAAATAATCAATGATGGGTTTGGGGTTATCGGTGGCGGTGGCTAGATCAATGTCGCCAACAGTGTCTGATTGACGGCGGAGGCTGCCAAGTGGCATAAATTCAATTTTGGGAAATTTTTGGTGAAGATAAGCAATAATTTGGTTGGCTAATTTTAGGGCAGTTTTGTAGGGCATGCGATTTTGCCGGCCCAAAAAAGAGAGGGTGTTGTCAAGAATTAGTTTTTCTGATTTTTCACTAAGGCCGGGAATTTTTCTTATTTTGCCGGTTTGAGCGTATTTAATGAGTTGATCGAGGGCTAAGCTAGGCGTGTGACTAAAACGAAGGTGTTGTGCCAACTTTTGAGCAATGAGTGGGCCGACACCATTGATGGGGGTAAAAGCAAAAACGGCGGGGTGGATTTTTTTGAAAAGTGGCTTTAGAGATGGGTAAAGTTTGCCGTATTTGAAAAAATAGTCGATTTTTTTGAGAATAGAGGGGCCGATATTGGGAACGGCATCGAGTTGTTTTGGATCCTTAAGCCAGAGGGTATAGAGGTTCTCGGGATAATTTAGAATGGTGTCGGTGGCATTTTCGTAGGCCACGATGCGAAAGTGGCCTTTTTGCAAAATAGTGTAAACAGTGGCGATGTTTTGAAGATAAGTGGCGACTTGTTGATTAGAGTATTGATCGTGGCTCACAGAATAATTATATGCTATATTACTGGGGCAGACGCTTGGGTCCATGGTGCAGCGGTCTAGCACATCCGCCTGTCACGCGGAAGATCGTGGGTTCGAATCCCATTGGACCCGCCAATTGGTAGGTTTTTATTTCTCTCCGTTGATTTGGCTTTCCAAAAACATATTTACCAACTTTTTAAAAAGATTTTTGTTGTTGAGATATTGATCAAAAATAATGTGATCAATATTGGCGTTTTGGGCAAACTGAGAATCAACTTCCGAATCACCAAAATATATAAATTCGTTGGCAGGAATACCAGATCTTTTAATCAGATCAATTAGACAATAGGGGTTGGGTTTTTTGTAACCTGTATCGACACAAGAAATAACTTCGTCAAAATATGGCAGAATTTGATTGGCATTGAAGACTTCAGTCATCAAATCTTTTGACCTATTGGTACAAACATAAAGCCTCTTATGATTACTTTTAAGAAATTCTAGGATGTCAACTACTCCGTCAAAAAGTTTCATTTTATCTATATTTTCTTTTTGAATAGAGTGGTCGTGTTTCAATAATTCGGTAACATTGGCTTTTAAATTTAGTTTTTTTATTACGTAAAGATATAAGTCTTCAATAGTCATTCCTCTAATTGATTCATGGATTTGAACAACGGTGTCGAAATTAATCGATGGATTAATATTGGTGATTACCCTGGCGATGGTTTCTCCACAGAATTGACGGCCGTCAACTAAGGTGTCGTCAAGATCAAAAACAAAGGCGTTTTTAAAAGATCGAGTGTTATTAGTACTTTTAGTACTACCATTAAAAAAGGCTGAAACAGGAACACCGACGAATTTGGCGATTTTTTCTAGTTGTTGGATTGAGGTTTGGCTGACACCGAGTTCGTAACGGCTAATCATTATTTCAGTACAACCTAAGCTTTTCGCTAGCTCCTTTTGAGTTATATTTGCCTTAGTTCGTAGTTCTTTGATTATTTTGCCAATTTGGTTTTCCATGGGGTCGAGTATACATTAGAGTACTAGTTTATGTCAAATAATTTGAACTTTAATACTAGTTGATTTGTGACATAATAGAATTAGAGATGAGAAATTGGACGATGGTAATTTTGGGTTTAGTGGTGATTAATGTGATTACTGTGGATGTGTTAATTGCCAAACTTTGGGTAAAACCTAATGTGGTGGAGACGAAAACGGTGGTGGAAACTAAGTATGTTTATCCAACGCCTCAACCAACGGCTTTAGTCCCCTCCCCTACGATTGAACCGACGAAAGTGGTGGTCGTGTCCAAGAAAAATAAGAGTACGACAATTGTGCCGATTCCGGGAAGTGGGAGTACTGGCGAAACTAAGTGGACGGATTTGACGGGAACCGAATTTAATTTAGATCCGGTAGACTACCCGGGCTTAAAAGAGGCATATTTAGAAGTAAACATGAAATTGTTTAATGGTAACGGAGAGGCGTTTGTGAGATTGTTTGACGTAACGGCAGGGGTGGAGGTGTGGGGCAGTGAGGTGACGACAAAGAGCCAAAATTTTGCGGTGGTAACATCGGGAAAAATGACCCTAAGAATGGGGAATCATTTGTGTCGAGTTCAGGCAAAAAGTTTGACGAGCGATACGACGGTGTATAACTCGGGAAGAATTAAAATCGTGACGGAAAATTAAGAGTTATAATAAATTATGATATTAATATTTGGAGCGATATTTTTGGCAGGATTTGTAATTTATTTGTTCTTAAAGAACGGGAAACCGTTTGTGGCCAAGACTAAAGACGACAAAAAGGAAGGGATTTCTTAGGGAGGTGGAGAGACGAGAGGTTGGAGGAAGTAATGGGAGAGAAACGGCGATTTTTGATGATTTTGGTGGCGGTGACAGGGCCAAGGCCGGGGATTTTCAGAAGTTGGTAATAGTCGGCAAAATTTAAATTTATGGGGAAGGTGGCGGGGTGGAGGTTGGCCCAGAGGGTTTTGGGATCGGCAGATTCGAAAAGGTTACCGTTTTGGTCGAGTTGTAGATCTTGGGGAGAAAAGCGATAAAAACGCATGAGGAAATCGGATTGATAAAGGCGGTGCTGGCGGGTGAGCGAAGAGGCGGGAAGATTTTCTAATGGGGTGTTGGGGATGGGGCGGAAAGCCGAGAAAAAGACGCGTTTAAGGCCAAAAGAAGAGTAGAGAAGATTGGTAGTTTTAATCAGATCAAGGTCGGAATCGGTATTGGCGCCAACAACAAATTGGGTAGTAATACTGGGAGTTTTGAGGCCATAAAATTGAAGTTGGCGAATTTGTTTCTTGATTTCAAAAAGGGTTTGAAAAAAACCATTTTTGAGATTTTTTTCCGGGGAAAGATTGGCCAGGCCGGTTTCGGTAGGAGATTCCATATTGAGGGAGAGGCGGTTGGAAAGTTTAGCGGCTTCTCGAATAGTATTACCCGAGCTCCCCGGCATAATTTTGAGGTGGACATAACCATGGTAGCGATATTTTTGGCGAAGGAGGGTGAGGGTATCAAGCATTTTGGTCATGGTGGTTTCAGGATTGGCAATGATGCCGGAGGATAAAAAGAGACCGTCGACGAGACGGCGCTGGTGGGCGGAGGAAAAAGCGGTGGCCATTTCGTCTGCGGAAGCTTCTGTCCTAGCGCAGTTTCGGTCACGGCGGAAGGCGCAATAAAAGCAATTGTTTTGGCAAAAGTTACTTTGAAGAACTTTGAAGAGCCGGCAGGTGGCCGAACCAACTTTAGCGTGGTAAACACCGGGAATATTGGTGGTTTGGCCAAAATCGCGGGGGCCACAAGTGTCGTATTGGGCGCCGGGGCCAAGAATGGAAATTTTTTGGTAGAGGTCCATTGGGTATCAAGATGATACCCGAAGAAAACGCGAAGTGTCAATACTCTAATTTTATTCGAGGATGCCGTCGAGATTGGCGTCGTAGATAATTTCCTCGGCAATTAGTCGATAATTGAGAATTTCTTCTGGCTTAAACCAGAGAGGAATTTCGTTGTTGGCTTCATCGACAGTGCCGGAAGCGTGAATAATATTGCGGACTGATCTTTTGTCGCCGTCGGCAGCACTGTAGGAATCAATGGTGTAGTCGCCGCGGATAGTTCCAGGAACTGAAGATAGGGGTTCAGTGGAGCCGGTGATTTTGCGAACAATACCAACAGCATTCATCCCTTGCCAGACCATCGGGACAACCGGCCCGCTACTCATAAAATCAAGAAGAGTTTTTCTAACGGCCTCAGCCAGTTCAACAGGATCGTTTGTGGGAGGTGTTAGACCTTTAGCCTTCCAGGCTTCAATTGATTTGGTACCGGTTTTAAAGGCCCAATCTGGATCAACAGAATAGTGCTTGAGGGCTAAGTCGCGACTGGGGATAATCATCTTGAGGGCGACAAGCTTGAGGCCACATTGTTCGTAGCGTTTAATAACTTCACCGATTAAACCTCGCTGGACGCCGTCGGGCTTGATAATGACTAGAGTTTTCTCTTGTTTGTTGTCGTAGTTATTCATATTGGATTTATGATAACATATTGATAGTTAACGATATGGATAAAATATTTAAAATATTGGCTGATAGAAGCCGACGGCTGATTTTGACCTTATTAAAAGAGAGGCCAAGGGAGGTGGGAGAAATAGTTGAGAAGATGGTAATTGGCCAGGCAACCGTGTCAGCCCATTTGGCAAAAATGAAGAAGGCTGATTTAGTGATAGTGGAAATAAAAAGGAAAAATAGAATATATAAGATAAATGCTGAAGTTTGGAATAGTTTTATAAAAGAGATAAATAGGTTTGGATCAGAGACGGCGCCGTATTTGAGTGATGAGATAATTCTACGGAGAAAAATGTAATATTGTCTTTGACTATAGGCCCTCAATACTGTAAGGTGGTGGTATGAATATAAAAAATAATGAAGATGTCATAAGTATGTTTTTGGGATTGTTAGTGGTGGTAGCAGTAGCCGTGGTAGTGGTTAATTATTTTCAAAAACAAAGGGGAAGTGTGTCGGTGCCGGGAACGACAAGTGAGTTGGCTTTGGTGGGAGAAGGGTCATTGGAGGAAAAGGTAGAAGAGAAAAAAGAAGTCAAGTTAACAGCCGGAGAATATATGGTTAAAAAGGGTGATAGTCTGTGGAAAATTGCGGTGGCTCAACTGGGAGATGGTTATAAGTGGACGGAAATTGCCCAAATTAATGGGCTAAAAAACCCTAGTTTGTTAGCGGTAGGCCAGGTGTTAAAAATAAGTGCACCGGCTGAAGAGATGGTAGATTATCAAGTCAAAAATGGTGATAGTTTGTGGAAAATAGCGGTAACCCAGTATGGTGATGGCTTTAAGTGGACGGAGATTTGGAATTTGAACCGAGTGGTAATTCCTAACCCGAATATGATAAGGGTGGGGACGGTGTTGAGGATGGTAAAATAGACTGGTTGCGGCTATGGTTTAGTGGTAAAACGAGTCCTTCCCAAGGATTAGTCGAGGGTCCGATTCCCTCTAGCCGCTCCCATCCTACGCCCCTTTAGGGCTACGGAATGGTGTTTGGCCGGTGTAGCTCAGCTGGTAGAGCAGAGCTTTCGTAAAGCTAAGGTCGGGAGTCCGACTCTCCCCACCGGCTCTTGGGTGAAAAGTATATAAAATTACGATTGGTATATGAACGGAAACATTTTACTTAATTCGGATTCACAATATCGGTCATTATTTGAGGATCCGAAAGAAAAATTAATTACCTTGGCACACCTTTTTGATGCTGTTCTTAAGTCTAGTTTGGTGTCTAATATTCAAGAAATATTGAAACAGCCTTTACCTGTGAGAGTTTTAATTGAAGGATCGACTTTTCCTAGAAATATCGATGTGGTAAAGACATGGTTACAAAAGAGGAAGAATCCGAAAGATTCCATTGTTTTAATAGATGTGTCGCCAGTTTCTATAAAATCTCACAAAGACCATTGCGAAGATGGTAGATATTCGAACGTAAAAATTTTACAAGGGGATATGAACGCGATCCCATTGGGGAGTAATTCTATTGATGTAGTAATCAACGATTGTGCTGTCAATTTTAATCAGACAAATAAGGACAACGAAAGGACACTTACGGAGATTGGCCGTGTTCTTAAACACAATGAATCGTCTTTTTCTCTTTTTACGGTGGCTGTCGATAAAAAATATGATGGGATTAAGTATGGTGAAGACCAGGAACTGGTACCACTAAAGGCGGTTGGGATACCTGGTTCTTTTACTTCATTTAAAACAAGGGAGGATGGGAGTATAGAATTGATCCAAGGGACGGAAAGAAAATGTTGGTCAGTAAAATATTATGAGGATCTTTTCGGAAGATGCGGATTTAACTACGTTAAATTTGATGTGGAAACAGGAAAAAAATATTTTCCGAAGGAAAGTGGTCTATCCTTTAGACGTTATGTACTTACTAAGAAGAGGGGAAAGTCGATTTTTGTGGGAAAGATAAGTCGTATTAAAATGCCAACAAACCTTTTCTAGCTTTGTTAAAATATATATAAATATGGCGGAATTCAGAAGATCAAGATTAGAGAGGAAGGAAGAAGATCAAATTACCAGGAAAACAATTATCTTGGGAGTGGTGACATTGCTGGTTTTTGTGTCAGTTTTGGTCTTTGGCTTACCACTTTTGGTTAAGTTCTCGATCGTGTTGGGTGAAGTTAAAAGTCGAAGAGAGAAAATAGTGGAAGAGAAGGTTATTCCACCACCGCAACCTCGGTTGATTGTCGCTTATGAAGCAACCAATAGTGCTACGATCAATGTAGGTGGAGTTTCTGAGCCTGGATTGGAGATAGAGCTATTGAAAGACGACGTTCTTTACGACAAGACTAATGCTAGTGAGACCGGTGAGTTTGTTTTTGAGCAAGTGTCACTTGACAAAGGAAGTAACTTATTAACGGCAATTGCGACATCGGAAAAGAGTGGTAGTAGTGAACCATCTAAACCTACCACGGTGATTTATGATGATATGCCACCGACTTTGACAATGACTAATCCCTCAGAGGCGACTTTGACGGTGGATTATGCTGACTTTGATATTGTTGGCCAAGCAGAAAAGGGAGCAAACGTAACAGTTAATGGCCGGCTGGCTATGGTTGATGACAGCGGTAATTTCAAACTTAAGTTTCAATTGAGTCCAGGGAAAAATCCGATTTTGATTTTAGTTCGAGATTTGGCGGGAAATGAAGCCAAAAGAGAGATTGAAATTACTTACGATATTTAGTCAAACCAAAATAAAGAAGAGTCCAGGGAAAAAGTAGAGAATTGCTAAAGAGAGAGTGAACCAGGAGGCAAATAAGTAGTGATTGAGACAACAGGTTGCCGGCTTTAAATTCAAAAAATAGTCCAGAGAGAAAAAGGGATAAACCAATTAGGCCGGTAGTGATAGCAACATTTAAGAGACTGCCGTCAAAGCCCCATTTGGCATGAGAGGTGGGTTTAACTTCGGGGCGATGGAGGCCAATAGTATTGTAGCCGATGCCAAAAATTGGCGACTGTTTGAATAATTTCAAACCTTGGCGGTAGTTTTCGATTTTGGCGGTGATAGTTGAGGTGCGGGCAAGACGGTTGCCTTCTCCGGCTTTTTGAGGGAGAAGAATCAGAGTTAATAAGATAGTTATGGTGGTGGCAATAAAGATTGTAGGACGTGATAATTTTTTGGCAATAAAAAAACTAACAACAAAAAGGCTTAAAAATCCGGAGCGATTGTAAGTGAGGGCAGTGGCAAGATATGTAAAAAAAATACTAAGGTAAATTAATTTTGTTTTAAATGGATTTAGGGCCAGTCTTAGCAAGAAAAAGAGATAGAGAATAGCGGTGAAAGTGGGGTCGAAAAAAGAGGCAACTAGGCGGTTGAGGTGGGGATCCCAATCGGTGGCATCCAGGTAAGTTAAGTTTGGCCAGACAAAATATTGGATTAGGCCGAAAATAACAAGGGAGATTAGGCAGAGATCAAGAAAGTGGAGATTTTTGGAGGTTATTTTGGGAGAAGTGATAATTATGGTCAATAAGGATGTGAGGCGAAGAAGATAGAGAACGGGGGTTAAGGTAAAAGACTTTTGAATAATAAGATTTATTAATAGAATTACCCAGGCATAGGCAATGAACTTCCACCATGGATGAGAGAAATTAAGAAGTTTTCTTTGACTAAGGAGAGAGGTTAGGGCAAGACAGATAATAATAATGTCAACCAAGGGGAAGTTGAAACCAAAAATAGTTAGTCGGGCTAATTGGCCGAAAACAAAAGTGAGGGCGGCTATTTTCAAGATCGTTGAGACCAAAGGTGCCATAGTTTTGCCCGAACTAAAAATGAATGAAAGCTCATACCTAGGGCTAAAATCATGCCGGCAGTGGAGTCGAGGAAACCGAGACGAAAGATGTAGTTTTGTTTAAATTTAAGGATGGGGTAGAAAATAATTTGAAAAATATTGGTTTTGATTTTTTGCTGATAAAGTTCTTGGGCCTTGATATCAGTGTAAAAATTAATTTTTTGAAAAAAACCAGTGAGATTTTGATGGGGGAAATGAAAAATGGGAGAATTAACTTTTGAAATAGTTAGATTGGTTGACCAAACTTCGTGGACGGCGCCAACAAAATGGCCGGAGTTTTTGAGGAAAAGGCGGAGAAAAACCTGATTGGCGGTTTCGCCGTGTTTTAAGATTTGGCCTAAGAATTGGTCTTGGCGGGGGAAAGAATAAATAACTTTTTCTAAAAATTGAGTTTTGTTAATAAATCGAATTAGTTCTGGTGATGGTTTCTCGTCGGCGTCAAGCCAAAGAATCCAGTTATTTTTAGCTTTAGTTAGAGCGAATTGGCGTTGAGCAGAAAAGTTGTTATCGAGGTGGCGTTGAAAAACGTCAACTTTTAAATTTTTAGTTTTTAATTTACTAATTTGAGTAAGAGTGTCGTCGGTGGAAAAGTCGTCAACAACCACTATTTGGTTGATGTTAGGGCACTCCCCTACCCACCCCCAATACTTCTTTATATTTTCCGATTCGTTTTTAGTGAGGAGAAGGATGGTGATTGGGGACATTAGTATTCTGGGGTTTTTCTTAATTTATGGAAAATTTTTAGTAAATAAAATTCTAGTTTGAATATCATCTTTATTATAACCGCTTCGCTATTATTTAGGTGTTTTGTGAAGTAGTAGTTTCTAGAATCATACCAATGTTTCAACTCTATGTTATATCGGCTATTACTGCTTGCGCCACCCTTGTGAACAACTTTGGAATTTGGGTCGAATATCACTTTTAAGCCATTGTTTTTTATTTCGGTGCCAAAATCTAAATCTTCTAGATATAAAAAATAGTTTTCGTCAAATCTTATTTTTTGTTTTTTTATTTCTTTTCTGAAGATTATGAATGCTCCACAGAGACTCTCGACTTCTATGGGTGATGAGATGTGTTTATCTTTTTCTGGCCAGAATTTTTTTGTGAACCTATTGTTAGGAAATATTTTTTTCAGTATTGTAAACTCAAAAATGGCGGTTAGCGCAGTTGGTTTTGTGTTTGCAGTGGGTTGTTCGTTTCCTGTTTCTTCTGATATTAATTTTCCTCCGATTAATCCTATATCCTTATTGTTACTAATTATTTGGATAGTGCTTGATATTGAGTTATCAATTATTTGAGTATCTGGATTCAATAGTAATATGAGTTTGTGTTTTGCTATTTTAATTCCTCGATTTACGGCTTTAGAAAATCCAAAATTTGTTTGGTTTTTTAGAATTATTACTTTACCTACTAACCATCTTGGTATGTTTAATATTTCTTCAAAAACCTTTGAATCGTTATCAATGATTATTATTTCGCCGATATTTGTTTCTATTTTTTGCGTCGATTTTAGTAATTTGTTTAGGTGCTTGGTTGAGTTGTAATTAACGATTACTACGGAAACATACTGATTATTTTTGCTTGACATGGAGGTTTTAACTGTTTAGCATGATTAAGTGCTGAAGGAATTTTACCTCTTGAAGTTGATTCCGTGTTTAATTTTCTTTTTTATCGCCCTTTTTGTTTCTTCAAACGACGTATTTGGGGTGGTTTATTTTCAAGATAACTTTGAGTCTGGTAATTTAAATAAGTGGGATTATTACGACGGTTATGGCTCAGTTTCTAGCTCTTTTAGAGTCGATGGTGGAAAAATGATTGGTGAGGTGGGTCGAGGTGAGAGTTCCTTTGTTTACGCTAAGGGGTTTACTGGCTCTGACTATACCGTTGAATTAGATGCGATAAGTGTTTCTGGGGTAGACCAGCAGTACATGTTTAGGGTTGCTCCTGATAAAAATACTCATTATTTAATCGATTACAGATATTTAGATCAATACTGGCCTCAAGATTGTAATAATTTTTCTCTATTTAAATATAGAAATGGTGTTTATTACAATTTAGCTGAGGTAAAGGCTCCTTCTGTATCCCCTTCCGTCAGCCTTAGTCAGGGTGTCGTACATAAGATAAAAATAAAGTTGACTGGTAATAAAATAGAAACTTTTTTTGATGGAGTTTTGTTTTTAACATTCGTTGATAACGATCAGATTTTTCCGAAAATTATGAGTGGTGGTTTTGGTTTGCGAAATTGGGCGGGTGACTATTCTGCTAGAAAGGTAAGGAATGAATTCGATAACTTGGTTATATATTCGGGGGAGTTAACTCCTGATCACAACAAAATCATCCTCATTCCTGGCATGGGGGCGAGTTGGAGTCCAAGGGCGATGGTGGCGGGAGAGACGGTGGGGGCGGATGAGTGGAGCATGACGCCGTTTGTTGGCAATTACGATGCTTTGATTAAAGCCTTTGAAGATAATGGATTAGTTAAAAACACTGATTTTTGGGTGTGGAATTATGATTGGCGAAAGCCAATTAGTGAGACGGTGACGACTTTTAATACCTTTGTTAATAGTAAAGTTTTGGCGGGAGAAAAGGTGGATTTGGTGGGGCATAGCATGGGCGGATTGGTGGCTAGCGACTGGGCGAGAATTAATTCCAGCGATGCGCGACTAAATAAAGTGATTACTTTGGGAAGTCCGCACTACGGGGCGGTTAAGGCTTATGAGGCTTGGATGGGAGCCCAGGTTTCTGACAAATTTGATTTTGGCTCAATTGCCCTTAAGGTTTTACTGACCCTTAACCGAGGGAAGGACGAATCGGAATTAGCTACAGTTAGGCGAATTGCCCCATCGGTTAAAGATCTGTTGCCAACCTTTAATTACACTAAAGTCGGCTCTCGAGTAATTCCGGTGGCTAATTTATCGGCCCAGAATCAGTGGGCTTTAAGCCACAGCGTTTTGGGGCCAATTTTGACTAAATTGAAAACAGTGGTGGCGATAGGCCAGCCAACTCTGGAATGGTTAAGTTTGGGCGAACCAAGCGCTTATGAAAGAAAGCTTGGTTACTGGCCGGATGGCAAGCCAATTAGCCGTTCTTTTGGCGAGGGGGATGCAACGGTATTAAAGAAAAGCGCCTTAGTTTCCGGGGCGGGATTAATCTCGCTTACCAGTAATCATGGGTCGATGGTGGATGGGTCGATTAATCAGGTACTGGCTGAGTTAGGCTTAGGGGTAACGGCAGTGGTAACTCCAGTTGATTATTCGGCATCTAAACTAGTTTTCTATTTGGGCTCGCCGGCGACAATGGCAGTAATGTGTGCCGGAATGACAGCGCCAGTGTTAGACACTGACGGCTGGGTAGTCATAAATAGTGGTCCTAGCCAGTGCCAGGTGAATTTGACGGGAACCGGAACTGGTGGAACTTATCACTTGGTAACAGGGAGAAGTGATAATGATAATTTATGGCAGTATTTTGAGGAAAAGATTGGGGTGGGAGAGACTAGAAACATGATACTAGATACAGGAAAAATGCAATTGACTGGTAGTGTTGGAATAGATTATTTGTATGGGTTGATTAAAGGTGATAATGATTTGTTGCTGGCCAGCTATCCTGGCAATATTGATTTATTGGCACTTTCCGGCTGGGTAACGGCTAGAAATGAAACTAAGTTAATGGAGAGTTTGTTTAAATTCAGGAAGATAACTAAAGAAATGGTCGTTAGTCCGCGAATAATTGATAACCTGGCAACTATTTTGGTTTTGAAGAATAGTTCAATGTCGAAGGCAACGGCTGACGTGGCCAGGAAAAAGGCAACTGATTTAAAACTAAAAGTAGACATAAACACTAGGCTTTTGGGAGGAAGGAAAATTTATCCGAGTGTGTTTGGGTCGACTAGTGGTGTAAAAGCAGAAAAATTATTGGCTGTAACGGGCGATAATGCCACCATTTGGGCAAATGCAACAATGGCTTATCAACTATTGGGAGAGGTGTGGTAATGAAATTAAGAATAAAGAGAATTGATAAAAGTTTGCCGTTGCCGGAATATGATAAGGGTGCGGCTTGCTTTGATTTTTACTGTAGAGAAGACATGGTTGTTGATCCCGGTAAAATCGTGTTAATACCATTAAACGTGGCAATACAGGTTCCTCATGGTTATGTGATGTTGTTATTTAGCCGAAGTAGCACACCTCTTAAGACCGGGTTAATCGTGCCACATGGAGCCGGAGTGGTTGATCCGTTTTATTGCGGAGATAAGGATGAAGTATTAATGGAGTTTATGAATCCTACTGATAAATCGATGAGTATAACTAAGGGGCAGAAATTGGTACAAGGAATGTTGGTTAAAACAGAAGAGGTTGAGTGGGAGGAAAAAGAGGAATTTTTGGAAAGTGGAGTAGGTGGGTATAAGTTGAGTGCTTAAGATGGTGGTAAATACACTTGGTCTGTCTTATTACTTATTGGGAGAGGTGTGGTAGGAGGAGAAACGATGTTTTATTCCCAACTTTGAACGGGAACTATTTTACCACTATCACTTAAAGCGGGAGACAATGGAAGATTTTGGTCCGTAGAGAAGGATATACCAGCGATGGCAGTAGCTACTAGGTTGTATGTTTGTACATTGAGACTTGCTAGACGACCTGTTGGATTAACCACAAGAATCGGACGTGATACTCCTGCTTCATCGTAGGTAGAACCAATCGGTCTATCGGGTTGTCTATCTTGTCGGAATGGATTCCGATTTTCATCTAATAACTCGGGGTGTGCTCCAAAATCTGTATCCATATATGTGTGTTTATAAAAGGGGCTCTGTACAGTCAATTGACATGTTTCTTCCTGTTGACCAAGAATACCTGCGACTTCCAGTGCTGTTCTTAGCTCAGCCTCTAGAACACTTGTAGGTGTCGTACCAATCTTTAAGTTAAAGATTACTCTTAATCCAGGACCTAGACGCATACAATCACTTACCATTTGTGTAATTTGTTTATGTTCCTCTGTCCTGTATAAGTCTGCTTTAGGGGGGAGTTCTGGTTTGTTAGACATTGTTTTTGTTATTTAATGAATATTTGTTAGCGAAGTATATCAAAATTGAATAATGCTTGCAGGAATGTGGTCGTTGAGGGACTCGGACCCCCGACAACTGCAATGTGAATGCAGTGCTCTACCAACTGAGCTAAACGACCTAATTTTTAATCTACCAACTGAGCCCGTCAGTGGCGGGGGCTCCTAAACGACCTAGTGGTTGACCGCATTTCGATTATAGCAAGAAAGGGGCTAGAGGTATAAAATGTTCCTTATGAAAATGAATAATAAATTCGAGAATCAGGCTGGGTTTTCGGTGGGAGGGTTTATTTTGGAGTTTTTCCAATCGATAGTTTTGGCTTTATCGGTGTTTGTCTTGGTCTATTTATTTGTGGCCCAACCAAACGAGGTTAAAGGAAATTCAATGTTGCCCAATTTTACGAATGGAGAGTATCTGCTAACTGACAAAATTAGTTATCAATTGGGTGAGCCTCAAGTGGGTGATGTGGTGGTGTTTAAGGCTCCCCCATCAGAGCCGTGTTCAGCAGAAGAGTGTGAATATATTAAAAGAATTAGGGCCAAGGCCGGGGATACGGCGATGGTGAAAGGGGGTAAGCTGTATGTTAACGGCCAGTTGATAAACGAAACATTTTTACCGGCTGAATATGTGAGTGAGCCGGGAAGTTATCTTCAAGAAGGGGTAGAAAAGACGATACCTCAGGGAGAGTTTTTATGTTTGGGTGATAACAGGTCACATTCCCGGGATGGACGGGAGTTTGGCCCGATTAAAAAGAGCTTGATTGTGGGGCGGGCCTTTTTTAAGTATTGGCCGGTAACGTCGGTTGGTTTGGTGCCAAAAATTAGAATCTAGTCAATTTCTTTAAGTTCTTGATGGCAAAGGTTTTGATAGAGGGTTTTGACGTGTTCGAAACGATTATCGATTTGACCGTGAAAAGTAAAGGTGATCCGGGTAATGATTTTAGTTTGAGAAATTTTAACTTTGGCAGTTTTATCATCAAAAATTGATTCAATATCAGTGCTAATTTGGTCAAGCTTGGATTTAAGGAATTGGGGGAGATTTTCTTTAGTAATGGGAATGGTGCCGTCTTCAATTTGTTGACGCATCCGGCGGGCGATTTCTTCGGCCCGGCGAACTGAAGCTTTTTCTTTAAGAATTATTTTATAAGCCTCAATCATTAGGCGAGTGTCGTCGATTCCTGCTAAAGCTCTGGCGTGGCCTTCGCTAATTAACCCCGACAGTAAACCATCTTTAATGGCGTCTGGTAGTGTCAAAAGACGGAGGCAATTAATGACATAGGGAACACTCTTACTAACTTTTTTGGCGATAGCATGGTTGTCAAGTGCAAACTCCTCTTTGAGTTGAAGAAAGGCTTTGGCTCTTTCAATGGGGTTGAGATCTTTTCTTTGGAGATTTTCAACAATGGCCATTTCCAACATCTGTTGGGGGGTAGTTTCTTTAACAACACAGGGAACATGCTCAATTTTGAGAAAACGAGCGGCTCGCCAGCGACGTTCGCCGGCAATTATTTGGTAACCGGCGGGAGTTTTGGCAACAATCAAAGGCTCGATAATACCATGCTCTCTAATTGACTCGACTAGCTCACTGATTGATTCTTGGCTGATAATGCCCCGTGGTTGAAGGGGGTTTGGTTCAAGCTGATTGGTGGGAAGTTCGGAGATGCTTTTCATGAAAAAAGATTATCATGAAAAAGTGCCGTGAAAAAGTGAGATGTTGTGTATCAGGCCTTGACTACCGAAACAAAGGACTTGCCGAGTTTTTTGAAAAACTTGACAATACCATATTGGACAGCGTAGATAGTGAAGTCTTTGCCGGTTTTGGTGCCCGGCCCGGAGTGAACCTTGGAACCAACCTGGCGAACAATGATTTCACCGGTGTTGATTTTTTGACTACCAAAAACCTTTACTCCCCGGCGCTGACCGGGACGATTAGATTTCTGATTGGTTTTTCCTTGGGATTTAGTGTGGGCCATTCTTTAGTTACAAGTTATAAAGTTTATAAAGTTTTAGATTTAATTTTAATATCAAGAATTTTAATGTCGGTGAGTTGGGCACGGAAGCCTTGAGTTTTATGATACCTTGATTTTGATTTATATTTAAAGACTTTAATTTTTTTGTCTTGGTAATGTTTGACGATTTCGAAATCAACAGAAGCATCTTTGATAGTTGGTTTGCCTAGTTCAACTTTTCCGTCTTGGGAAATAAGCAGGACTTGGTCGGTGGTAACTTTATCACCTTCTTTACCCTCAATTTTGTCGAGAGTGGCAGTTTGGCCTTCAGTAACTTTGTATTGGCTACCGGAAAGCGAGATAACGGCGTATTTCATACTTTGGCAATTATATCAGGTGGAGTGGATGATTCCAAGCGAGAAGAGTAAGGCCATAATGGAAGATCCACCAACAGATAAAAATGGCAAAGGAATACCGGTAACCGGGAGAAGTCCGAGATTCATGCCAATATTAATAGTTACTTGAAACCAAATCTGAATGGCGATACCAAGAGTAAAGACGGTATAAATGGGTTTTGAGTTAACCAGGGCTTTGACAATTAGGGATTTAATCAGGAGATAGTAACAGAAAATAATAGCAACAATGCCGATAAATCCCCTCTCTTCGGCGGTGGCAGCAAAAATGAAATCGGTGTGTTTCTCCGGCAAAAAAAGTAATTGTCCTTGACTGCCTTTACGGTAACCCCGACCAAATAGACCGCCGGAGCCAATGGCAATTTTTGACTGAATAACGTTGTAACCTTGACCTTTTGGATCGGAGGCGGGGTTTAGAAATTGAGTAAGCCTATTTTGTTGATAAGGATGAAGAAGGTAGTGATAAGCCACGGGTGACAGAAGAAGAAAAATCGAAATGCTTATTATTCCAGTAATTAGGTATTTTTTATTAACAATGACAAGCGGAATAAGTAGGGCGAAGACGGAAATGGCACTGCCCAGGTCTGGCTGAAGAGAGATAAGCAAAACCGGGATAAGATGAAGGAGAGGCATTTGTTGATAAGAAATATTGGCCATTAAGAGAGGTTTGGAGATTTCTGATGGTTGGAAAGAAATGGGGCCGATGTCAATCCAGCGACGTGACCCGCGGGTAATTTGATTTAAAAGTATGGGAAGTAAAATAAGAACACAGCTAATAATGAGAAGTAGATGCCGGTAGCGGTGAAGTTGGTAAAGATTTAGTTGCCGACCAACAAAGAAAAGACCTAGGCCAATGGCCCAGGCAAAGATTTGTTTGGCGAGATTTTCAGGTGAAACGGAGCTAATCGTTAATAAATTAAAACCAAAGAGGACGAGGATGGAAAGCCACATGGTTTAGTTTAGCTGATTTTTTTGATTTGGAGGGAGGTGTCTTGAACAATGGAGACAGCTTGGGTTTTTTTAAGAATTTCAGCTTCAAAACTTTTTGGCCAAGTTGGGGCGAGGATAGAAATTTTATCAGCCGGAGAAAACCCCGATTCTTTGCGAATAACTTGAATTTGGCGAACAAAATCGCGAAAATCACCTTCTTCTTTGAGGGCGGGGGTGATGACCGTGTCAAGGGAGACCTCGATTGAGGATGATTGATTTTTTATAAGAGTGACGGTTTTGATGTTGGTTTCTTGACAGATAATGTTGATAAGTTCGGGTTGAAGTTGAAATTTGCTGGTGACAGTGGCTGAAGATAGTGGTTGACGAACTTTAATAGCGGTGGCTTGTCTTTGGCCATGAATAAGTTGACAGATTTGACGAACCACCTCCATCTCTTTTTCCAATTCGGAGTTAATAGTTGAGGTTAGTGCATTAGGCCAATTTTGGAGATGGACAGATTTATTTTTGGTGGGATTAAGGTTTTGATAGATGGTTTCGGCAAAAAAGGGAACAAAAGGAGAAATAATAACGGTAAGGGTATTAAAAATTTGATAAAGGAGATCGAAATTATCGACTCGATCGCGGGAGCGACGAATATACCAGGTCGATAAATCGGAAACAAAACTTTCGATGCTGGCAGTGGCAAGTGGAGTTGAAAATTTATCCAACGCTTTGGTGACTTTATTGATAGTGGAATTCAGACGAGAAACTATCCACTGATCTAAAATATGAGTGGTGGGGTTGGTTGTTTGTTTTGGGCTCCAGTTTTCAAGATTGGCGTGTTGAGTAAAGAAGCGATAAGAGTTCCAAAGAATAAAGATAAAATCCCGTTTAACCTGATCGGCAATATCGTAACCAAAGTTAACTGAAGTGTAAGCTTTTTGTTGACAGTAGAGCCAACGCATGGCATCGGCGCCCATTTTAGGGATGGCTTCGTCGTAGGGAATACCGTTCTTTTTTGTTTTACTCATCCGATTGCCTTTTTCATCACGAACTTCGGCGTAGGTGACAACGTGTTTGTAAGGTGGAACATCTTCAAGAGTGACACTCATGAAGAGCATGGAGTAAAACCAAAGGCGGATTTGTTCGGTCATTTCCAAAACCAAGTCAGCCGGGAACCACTTTTGCCAATAATTTTTATCAGAGAGATATTTGAGAGTAGAGAAAGGGATGATGCCGGCATCAAGCCAAACGTCACCAACATCGGGGATTCTGGTGACATTTTTACCACACTTAGAACATTTTATCTCAATAGCATCAATCCAGGGGCGATGAACTGATTTTAATTCCTCGACAAGCTTGGGGTTAACAGCTTTGGCTTTTAATTCATCTAGACTGCCAATAACGGTAAGGTGGCCACAGGAGCAGGGGTAAAAAGGCAAGGCTAATCCGTAAAAACGCTTACGGCTAATCATCCAATCCTCCATAGAGTCAAGCCAGTTTTGCATTCGACGACCACCATACTTGGGATGCCAATTAACTTTGTCGGCAGCGGATTTGAGAAGCGGTCGGATTTCATCGGCGTCCATAAACCAGTTGTCCTCAAGACGAAATAAACATTTGGTTTTACAACGCCAACAGTGGGGGTAGCGATGGGTAATCGGTTCGGTTTTGAATAGAGCTTTTTTTGCTTCGAGATAATCAAAAACTTGTTGGTTGACGTGGTGGGCGTATTTGTCGGTTAATTCTCCGTAACCTTGGGTAAAATGGCCGGTCTCGTCGAGAGGGGCAATCATGTCACTATTTAGTTTTTTACCTAATTCATAGTCTTCTTGGCCACAACCGGGAGCAATATGGACGACACCAGTGCCTTCAATTGGATCAACTAGGTCCCAATTGGTAATGTAATGTTTGACACCGGATTGGGCAGGGATATCGTAAAGAGAATCATAAGGAATATTAAGAAGAGATGACGCATCGATTTTTTCATAATCAGTTAGCCCCAGCTTTTCAGCAGATATTTTGGCCAAATAAAGAATTTTGCCTTGATGTTTAGCTTTAACATATTGATGTTGAGTGTTGATGGCCAAAAGAACATTGGCAGAGAGTGTCCAGGGGGTGGTGGTCCAAGCTAGAATATATTCATCGGAGCGACTTTGAAGTTTAAACATAACATAGACTGAAGTGTCGGTAATTTCCTGATAACCATCGGCTTGCTCGTGTTGGGAAAGACCAGTTTCGCAACGAGGGCACCAAGTGGTGGCTGATTTTTTCTTTACAAGCCAGCCCTTATCGTTTATTTTTTTTAGAAAATGCCAAATGTAGAGATTATTTTCGACAGAATTGGTGTAGTAAGAATTGGGCCAATCCATAAACATACCCAGACGTTGTGACTGTTCAGTTTGAATGGTAGAAAACTTGTTAACTCTAGCAAGGCAAGCATTGGTGAAATTTTCCAGGCCAAAATTTTGAATGTCTTTTTTAGAATTGAAACCGGCTTCTTTTTCAACTTCAACCTCAACCCATAATCCTTGACAGTCGAAACCGTTTTGAAATCTTTGAGCAAAGCCACAGGAATTTTTATAGCGTTGAAAAACGTCTTTAAGTGTTCGGCCACGGGCATGATGAACGCCCATGGGCCCGTTGGCAGTGATGGGGCCATCAATAAAAGAAAAAGTTTTCGGCGAATTATCGTTTTTGTGGAGATAAAGATTAACAATATCGTGTTCTTGCCACCATTTAAGAGTGTCTAACTCTATTTGGTTTAAATCAGGGTTTTGATTGAGTTCAGAAAAATAGTTCATGGTTTATTAAAACAAAAAATCCTTCGAAGTGAAGGATTTTAATGCCCCGGGTGGCCGAAGTAATTCGGCTCCTGGAGCTAGGAAATAATTAAAATAGTATTATTTGCCATTGTTGGTTTTTATTATACTACTTTTTTCTTAAGAAGGCGGGGATGTCAAATTCATCGACAATATCAATCCCTTCAGGTATTTCCTGGTCGTTCATTAGTTGTTGAACTTGGGGAGATGGGTGGTTTTCTTCAATCAGTTTGATTGGAGCTTGAGAATAAGATTTTGGCCTATCGGTGCTAAAACCGGTGGCGATAACAGTAATTCTTATTTTACCTTTAAGCTCGGGGTCAATAGTGGCTCCGAAAATAATATTGGCGTCGGGCGAGGTGCTATGAGTAATGGTTTGGGCAGCATCTTCAATTTCAGCCATAGTCAGATCTGGTCCACCGGTGATATTGATAAGAACGCCCCGAGCGCCTCGGATATCAACATCAACGAGGGGTGAGTCGATGGCAGCACTAACAGCTTCCCTGGCTTTGTTGTCGCCTTCAGCTTCTCCGACTCCCATCAGAGCGGTGCCGGCGTTGTTCATAATTGACTTTATATCGGCAAAATCAAGATTAATTAGGCCGGGAGTGGTAATAAGGTCGGCAATGGCCTTGGTGCCCTTGTTGAGAACCGAATCGGCGATTTTAAAAGCATCAATCATGGTAGTTTGGCTATTAACAACCTCCATGACTTTCTGATTAGGGATAACTACCAAGGTGTCTAGGTGTTGCTTGAGTTCCCGAATACCTTCTTCGGCTTTGGTCATTCGGCGGGTGCCTTCGAAAAGAAAAGGTTTAGTGACAACACCGATGGTTAAAATACCCAATTCTTCTTTGGCGATTTTAGCAATTATGGGGGCGGCGCCGGTGCAGGTTCCCCCACCCATGCCACCGGTGATGAAAACCATATCAGCATTTTCCAAAACTTCTCTGATTTTGTCTTTCGATTCTTCGGCGGCTTGTTCGCCGATTTGGGGGTCACTGCCAGCGCCAAGGCCCTTGGTTAATTTTTCTCCAATTTGAATTTTGATTGGTGCCTGAGAGTTTAAGAGGGCCTGGGAATCAGTGTTAATGGCGATAAACTCTACCCCCTGGATATTGTCGAGGCTAATCATGGAATTGATGGCATTATTGCCACCGCCACCAACTCCGAGAACTTTAATTTTGGCAAATTGACCGGCAAGGGTTTTTATGAGAGCCATTAGGGAAGAAGTGGTTCAATAATGTTTTTTAATCTACCAAATATGCCACCAATATTGACCCTACTTTTCTTGTTTTTAGTGGTTTGCGGTTGCTGATTGTCTTTAACATAAAGAATCAAGCCGATAGTACTAGTAAAAGCAGGGTTGGATATTTCATCAACTATTCCGCCAATTTTGGGGGGGGAAGCAAGACGGAGAGGTAGAGGAATAATTTTGCCACAAATATCTCTGGTTTGAGTGGTTAGTGATCCTCCACCAGTTAGGACGACACCGGCGGGTATGGATTCAGAGAAACCACTGGCTTCAATTTGTTTCCAAACTAGAGAAAAGACTTCTTCAAGCCGGGGTTTGATAATTCCGCTAACGGCGGTTTGAAGAGAAATTTTATGATTTTCATCGGTGGTTATGCCAAATTGAGATAGTTCAATTTCGTCTTGATATTTTTTATTTTCAATAATCCGACCGAGGCGGAGTTTAATTTTTTCAGCTTCGTCAATTGATAATCTCAGGCCAATGGCCAAATCGTTGGTGACATTGTTGGCTCCAACGGGGATAACAGCCGAGTAGGTTGGGGAGCCTTCTTGGTAAATAGTGATGGTGGTAATTGATCCACCGATATCGACAATAGCAACTCCAAGCTCTTTTTCGGTTTCAGTGGCGGCAGCTTTAGTGGTGGTAAGGCCGGAGTAAATAATGCTGATAGGAGTAATACCAATTTCTTCGAGGCATTTGTGGAGATTTTTGAGAGCTGGAGTTGAGGCAAGAATAATGTGGGCTTCGAGCTCCAGTCTGATACCGTTCATACCAACGGGATCAATGATGCCATCTTGACCGTCAACGGTATACCTTCGGGGAATAACGTGAATAATTTCTTTGCCGGTTGGTAAAGAAATAGCCTTGGCAGCTTCAATAACTCTGACAATGTCATCTTTGCCGATTTCTCCGTTAGGATTACTAATGGCGACGACTCCTTGAGAATTGACGGATTCAATGTAGTTGGCGGCGAGGGAAATATGAAGGTTACTTATTTCAAAGCCGGCCATTCTTTCGGCAGATTCAATACACTGATTAAGGGTTTTGCTGGCCTCTTCAAGATTGACGATTTGACCCTTACGAAAGCCAGTGGCGGGAACTGAGGCGACAGCAACAACATTCAGTTTGTTTTCTACTTCAAAATACTGGCTGACAATGGCGGTAATTTTGGACGTGCCGATATCCAATCCGCTAATTATTTTTGAGTGTGGCATATGGTTTTTCCCCGCCGAAATCTATAAGGTAGGGGTATTTAAGTTTAATTGTAGCGATTTTAGTTACCTTTTGTAAGAGCATAAGCTGTTGCTCGATGGGATGATCAAGATTGAAGTAAACAGTGAATGATGGGGTTTCCTTGGTGTTTGAAATTAATACTTTAGCTTGATTTAGGGAGCTTATATCGATCGTGTGGATTATAAAACCGTTTGATTCCAGGGCGGACTTGAATTTAAGATACTGACTAAGATTGTTTGAATTTGGGGAGATATTTTGATAGTGAAGTGACAATCTAAAGAAGAAGAAAGAGGCGACAATAAAAATAATGAGAAGAACTTTAAACCATTTCATTGATGAGATTGATTAGAGGATGGGTTGTTTGGCCCGCGATTGTTTTGTTGTTTTTAATTTTGGAATTAAGGTGTTTAAAAATCGCCCTTGTAACTAAACTAGAGTTGGCTTTTGATTGAGGAATAATAGTGGTTAATTCCGGTAATCTTGATTTAAGCCACTGGGCGTTTTTTATTTGTTCGTCTTGTTGAGTTTTGGGATGAGGAATAATAATTGATTGATGGTTGAGAGTGGCAATTTCCTGACAAATATTAGCCCCGGCTCGGCTGACAATTAAAGAGGATTGGTGGAAAACCCAGCCGATATCTTCGAGGTCAATATATTCGGTCTGGTGATAATTGGGATATTTGTTGTTTGTTTGAGTTGGTTTTGGCCCGGTTTGATGGATAATTGTGTATTGGCTAAGTTGAGGTAAAATACTAACGGTTAAGTCATTAATAAATTGGGATCCTTGACTGCCTCCGGTGATATAAATTAGTGGTGATTTTTTAATTTTTGATTCAAGACTTTGATATTTTTTTGATTTGGTATCGAAGATTTGTTGGCGAAGAAGATTGCCAGTGACGATAGTTTTATTGTTAATGTCAGGACCAGGAAAAGACAGAGCAACTTTTTGGCAGAAGTAACTATTTATTTTGGTAGCCAGGCCGATAGTGAGTGTTTGTTCGTGGGTGATTGAGGGAATTTTGAGAATCCAAGCAGCAATAATTACCGGAACAGAAACATAACCACCAAAAGAAACGACAATATCTGGTTTTTCCGACTTAAGAAGTAATAAAGATTGAAAAATGCCAACGATTAAGAGTGGTGTTTTAAAGATGGACAGAAGTGGTTTTTGACGGTCGAATTTGTTGCATTGAATTAGATGGAGGCTGACATTGAGTTTAGGAATAATGGTGTTTTTGATGTGAGTCTCAGTTTGATAGCTGTGGGTTAAATAGCTTATTTGCCACTTTTGGGGTTGCTGTTTTAGTTGGCGAATAAGTTCTATGGCTGGAGTATGGTGATTGCCGGTAAGGCAGATTACCTTATTATTTGGCATATTTTGATTCTATATTTTTTGCTAGTCCAAAGGCAACTATTAGACTAACAAGTGAAGATCCGCCGTAGGAAATTAAAGGCAGAGGGACACCGGTTAAAGGAACCAGAGAAGAAACAGCAGCGGCATTAACCAAAGCCTGGAAAGCAAGCCAACAGGCGATGCCGGCGACGAAAAGAGAATATGGGGCAATAACTTTTTTTGATAATTTAAAGAGATGGCCGATTAAAGTTAGATAGAGGTAGAAGATGGCAACAATACCGACAATGCCCGTTTCTTCAGCAATAACAGCCATAATTGAGTCGGTAGAAATTTTGGGAAGGAATTGAAATTTTTGATTAGAGTTAGTTAGACCTTTACCAAACCAGCCTCCGGCAGAGAGGCTGATGATTAGTTGTTGAGAATGGTAGCTTTTTTGGCTGTCGGGTGAAGTTAGACTGTTGAATCTGGCTAACCTATAGGGTGAAGTGACAACAAGGATGCAACCAGAGGCAAGGCCGATAAGGCTAAGGATGACTAAATCGTTGAGACTAGCTCCGGAAAGGTAATAGATGGAGATAGTAATAGCACAAATGAGAACAACGGCACTAAAGTTTGGTTCGAGGAGAATGAGAAGTAGTGGCGGACAGAGAAAATATAAAAGATATTTGAGTGACTGATATTTGGCTTGAGAAAATATTTGGCTAAAAACAATGATTCCAGTTAGTTTGAAAATTTCGGTTGGTTGAATGCCAATTTGGCCGAATCGGAACCAACGGCTGGCTCCAAGAGCTTGATGGCCGAGTTGAGGAATAAGAACGATTATTAGTCCGACAATAGAGATTAAGTAAAGCCAAATAGAGTGGCGAAAAAGTAAATTAACAGGAATTTTGGTGGCAATAAAATAGAGAAGGAAGGCAACGATTGCCCAAATAAATTGTCGTTCCAGAAAATAGGTTGGACTACCAAAACTTTTGGCTTCTGACGGGCTGGCAAGAGAAATAAAGAATAAGCCAATTATGGTAATACTTATTGGTAGCCAAATTAGCGGGCTAATCCTTGATAATAGGGGAAGTCTGGTGGTATTGGGCAATGGTTTTACCGAACTTGTCTTTGGGAGTTATTTCGGTGCCAACAATTAAAGAGGAGTCAGTTCTTGACTGTTCTCGATCAAAATCGACCTGATAATCAAGGTTAAGAAATTCGGCTAAGTGAAAGAGGAAAAGAGGGGTGATATTGTTATCCGTTTCGAGTTTAGTGTAGAAACCAAATGAGGCGGTTAATCGGGGATTAATTTCAAGAATCATAACTCGGTTTTGGTGGACAAAAAAATCTATTCCGAAAAAACCACGATAATCGTATTTTTTTAGCAATTTGTCGGATAGTAGTTTAGTAACCTCAACCACCTGATTGATAACAGATTGAGGAGCAAGAGAGGGCCACTGACGTCCAACAGTGGCAAAAGGGTTTTGGGTATATTCTTTAAGGCCGGTAAGTTGACGGCCAACTGGGCTTTGAATTAGACCAAATTTTGTTTGACAGCAGTTGTTAATGAGAGTGTAGCCCTCCAGGTAGGGTGAAAACTTACAAAGGGTGTTTGGGGAAATTTTATTGGCGATTTCCTGATAACTTTCAAAATAAAAGGTGCTATTGCCGGCCCAGCCGAAGTGAGTTTGAAGAACGAGTTTCGGGCCAAATTTTTTTTGAGCCAAAAGAAAATTTTCTTGATCGAGTGGAGCGACAAGATGGGGGATGGTGGGGAGTTTGTGTTGGTGGCAAAGTTGGCTGAATTTTATTTTGTCTTCCAGTAGACGATTTAATTTGGCGGGATTGCTTAGAACCAGCCAATTTTGCTTTTGGCAAATTTTTTCGGTTTTGGCTGATGGTTTGAAAGGCATGATGGCGATTGGCGGTTTAAATTCCTGACTTATGAATTTCAGGTTTGATTTAAGAAATTGGCCAGTATTTTTTACTGTTTTTGATTCATTTTTGAGAGAATGAAAGCAATTAAGTTGGGGGAAATCAATTCCGAGGAATTCGTCGACCTGAGGATAAATGATAGTGTAGCCAGAGTTGATAATTAGTTGGATTAGTTTTTTCATATTTGGCGATTAATGCCAGTTAATAAAATAACGGGGTAGTCTCCAACTTCAAATTTTGTTTTGGCTTGATAATAGCCTGTTAAAGCAAGAGCGCCTTCGGGAGAAGTGTTTATTTGATGTTGATGGAGTTTTTTTAGATTATCTAAAACGGCTTGGTTTCTTACGATGATATTTGACCCGTGATGTTTTTTAATAGCTTCGGCGACTTCTGATTTAAGAGGGGTTAGTTTGACAGATAGTGCGTCGGTGATAGTTTCTGATTCTTGGCCGTAGCGAGAGGCCGGTTCTACGGCGAATATTTTTACGTTTTGGGGTAAATTTTTGGAGACGCCAAGGAGAGTGGTTCCGGAGCCAACAGGTATAAAGATGCTGGAAACAAGAGGGAGCTTGGAAACTATTTCGGTGGCAATAGTGGAGTAACCGATTTGGGCAACAGGGTCGGTTGATTGACGCAGGAGATATGAATGGTTAGTTTTGGCGTATTTAAAAGCCAGACTATTGGGAGATGGAGTAAGGGTGACATCCTGATGTTGAGAGAGAATTAATTTTAATTTGTAAGGATCAGTTTGTGGAGAAAGAAAGACTTTGAGAGGAATATTTAGTTTTCGACAATAAAAGATAGCAGAGATGGCGGCGTTACCAGAAGATGAGATGACAGCTGATTGATAGTTTTTAGCAAGAAGATTTTTTAGTTGCAGTGGAAGGCTTCGATCTTTGGCCGACCCGGTAGGGTTTTGATCTTCCCTCTTAAAGTAGATGTTTTCGAATTTGATTAAAGGTGTCATATAATAGGTTAGTTAGATTTTATTTTACTCTATATGGACCAAAACAAAAAAATTATTTGCCCAGATTGCGGAATGGAGATTAAAAAAACAGAAGGATTGCTGGAAGTTGGCGACATTTTAGAGTGCCAAGAATGTGGAACGGAAGTAGAGATATTATCTTTAGACCCATCTAAATATCGAGAACTTATAGAGGAAAAGTAATATTTTTCCAGCAATTAAGGCGATATATGCCGTCCCCGGCTTTGGAGTCAGAAAGTTCCTGATATTTTTGGTGGTTTTTAGTGACATCGGTCCAATCTTGGTAAAAAAGTGGTTTTTGAGGGTCAATTATTTTGATATAGCCGGTGTGAACTCCGGAAACTAAAGTGGTGAGACTACTGTGAACATAGTTGAGGCGGTTGTTCTTTTGGCCGGTAATAAGGAGAGTGTGCTTGCCTTGATGATGGCGAATTAAATCTCCGAGCTGAACATGAGAATAATTGGTGATGGGGTAAGAATTTATAGAATTGGTGAGGCTGTCGGCTGATAGTGACCTAACGCCATATTTGCCATGATTAGGATTAACACTGACAACTTTAAATAGAATGCCATTTGCGCCAATATTTTTATCGATGAAATCGAGTAGGTGGTAGACGAGACCGGAGCAATCGATGCCGATCTTGTGTTTTTTTTGAAAATTATAGAGTTCTTTGGGTGATAGAGAGGTGATGTCAACTTGGTATTTTTCTCCGGCGCAAGTGGTGGCGTAGTCAATTTCCGGCCAGGTTCCTTTGCCACCAAGAATAGCCTCTTTAATTAAGAGGTTGTTTTTCCAGTAGTTTTTAGCATACGGAATTCCTAAATAATGATTGACCTCTTCTGTTAGTAATTTTTCTAGTTTAGTCCGAGCCATAGGCCAAAGATAGCGAGAATAATACCGGCAAGCCAAGCACGAAGAACGATTTTTGGCTCTTCCCAACCAAAATGTTGGAGGGTGAGGTGGATGGGAGCGGCAGGGAATATTTTTCGATTAAAATATTTCTTACTAATAATCTGGATAGCACTGGAAAGGCCTTCAATAATGAAGGGTGAGCCAACAATAATAAGAGGGACAATTTTTCCGAGAAGAATGGCGATGACGGCAAAGGTGGCTCCAAAGGAGAGAGAGCCGACGTCGCCCAGCCAGATGCGGGCGGGAAAGACATTGAAATACAGGAAGGCAATTAATGCTCCCAGCCACAGACTAAGAAAGAGAGAAATTGGAGTATCCAGAGAGTTGCTACTAAGAAACCAAAAAGCAAAAAGAGAAATCATTAAAAGCCCGCAGGAAAGGCCGTCAAGCCCGTCAGTAATATTGAAGAAGTTGGCGAAGGCAACGATAATAACACTGCTTATGGGAATAAAAAACAGACCAAGACTAACAGCTCCAGCAAAGGGGATGTAAATAAAGTTAATTCCTAGTTGGAAGTAAATTAGACAAGAAATAACGGTGGCCAAAAAAATTTGGAGAAGTAGCTTTTGGCGCATCTTCAATCCAAAAAAGCCTGTTTTTTGGAAGCCGAAAAACTTGTGAACATCATCATATAGGCCGAGAAGAGCAAAACTAATGAAAGAGAAGAAAATTATGCCCAGTTCACTCTCCATTTGGTAGTTAGAGGAGATAAAAATACGAGCAAATTTTAGAATAGGAAGAAGAATAATGAAAAGAAGGCAGACGGAAAGAATAATGAGGAGGCCACCACCGACAGGAGTCCCCTGTTTTTGAGAGTGAAACTTATCAAATATTTCAGTTTTTTTATTCTGGAAGTCAACTGTTTTTTGGTTCTGACGTTGAAATTTAAGGCGGTAGAGAAGATTTATGAAAGGGACAACGAGAATGCTGGTGGTTAAAAAAGAAAAGAGGAGCAGACCGAGAAAAAGATGAGTCATTGGTTAATGTTATCGGGAAATTAAGTTTTTAGCAATCTTTTTTAAGCAAGTAAGGCCATTAAGGCCTCCGGAGCTAAAATGAATTAAGATATCCCCCTTTTGAAGTGTTTGAAGATAATGTTGGGAAATCAATTGGTAATCGGGAATGTATTCCATTTTTTTTTCAAGAATTTTTTGATAGTCCTTAATAGTTACTCTGTCTGATTTAGAGACACTTTCAGAAAATTTTAATGGCGAAACAATAATTTCAGTGGCTATTTGGAGAGATTCTTTAAGACCTTTAATTCCGGCTTGGTATTGAAGAAAGGAGGCATGAGGTTCGAAAAAAACTTTGATCGGACAGTTTGGATGTTTTTCGGATATAGCTTGAAGCGCTTGGCTTATTCTTACCGGAGATTGGGCGAAATCGTCGTATATCAATATGTCTTTGTGGTGGTAAATAGGTTCTAATCGACGTTTAATTCCTCGGAATTGATTAATGGCTTTGATGAATGCGATTTTATTCAACCCTAATTCTTGGCAGAGAGTAGCCACTGCAAGTGAGTTTTCGAAGTTATATTTTCCGGGAATAATCGGGTTTATGTTTAAAGAGTAGTTGTACGGTACTTTTTTGGCCGAAGAGTATTGGGCGACTGATGAGGCTGATTTGCTTTTGGGGTTATAGACAAGTAGGCCATTTTTAGGGATTTTACTAACCAGTTGAATAAATGCTTTTAAATTTTCTTGTTCGGTTTTAAAGGAATCTTTATGTTCCCAATCGGCGGATGTCAATATGACGTACTTAATTGGATAATATAGGAATGTTGACTGGGTATCTAGTCCGTTTATAGACTCACAGGCTTCGATAATTGAAAAATCAGACTGACCGAATCTGGTTGATTCGAGATGATTTACCGCTTGGCCACCAAACATATACGACGGGTCAAGTTTAAGTTTAAGAAAAACAAACGATAATAAACCAGTGATAGTTGTTTTACCATAAGATCCGGCAACAAGTATTGATTGTTTTTTAATAAGATTTCTAATTAGGTACTGGGTGTAAGACATGGTGGGGATTTTAAGCTTTTGTGCCTGTTGGTATTCTGATTGACAAAGTTGGAATGATTTAAAAGAGTTGCCGACAATAACCTGATCAATTTCTTTGGTGATGGGAGTGGAATTGATAGGGATTTTGTTTTTAGCAAGCAGGGTACTGATGGGGGGAAAAATTTGTGGCTGATCAGAACCACTAACTTGGTGGCCCATTCTTTGCAAAAGAATGGCAAGGGGGGCTGTTTTAGTTCCGGCGATACCTAAAATGTGTATTTTCATGTTGTTAGTGGCGGTAATCCGACCAGATTTGATTTTGATAATGTTCAAATCCGGGAAAGTTGCGTTTGTAATGACTGAAACGACCAAGATAACAATATTTTAGCCCCAATTTTTGACTATCAATAATGGATTGAAGAGTCAGCCTGATGGGAAGATTGGTTCGGGCCAGACTGGGGTGATAAAAAACGTAGGCGATATGAGAGATGTTTTGATCAAAATAACAGACAGAATAGGCAACAACATTCTGACTGCCTGTTTTTTTCCAGAGGTAAAGATAATTGAAGATGTGGTGAGTAAAAACATTTCTAATTGAGCTTTTGGGAAATTGCCAGTCCAGGGTCTCAGACCAGGTGTTTATGGTGTTTAGGAGACTTGATGATAGGTTAAATTTTAATAAAGGTATTTTTTCGAATTCAAAATCGCCGGTTAATTTTATTATTCTTTTGTTTTCTGAGGAAAGCTTAAATTTTGAAAGATTAGATCGGCAACTGGTGTCCTGATACCAGAGGTGGGCCACGTTTCTTTGAGGGAGTAAACCAAGAGCATAGTTTGTGGCAGGGTCTGGACTGGATGGTTTTAGATTATATTTAGTCATGTTTTTGACTTCTTAGTTTGAAGGCGGTTTGAAAGGCGGCGGTTTCAGACCAGGGGTATTCGATATTACCGAGGAGAATGGTTTGTTCGTGACCTTTGCCACAGGCGATAATGATGTCGTTGGTTTTGGCAATACTAACAGCATAATTAAAAGCCTCTTGACGGTTTTCGATTTGATAATATTTGAATTTCTTATTTTTTGTGATTCCGGAGATTATTTGACGATTAATGACGGAGATGTTTTCACTTCTGGTGTCGTCGGAGGTAATGATGGCAATATCAGACAATTCAGAAACGACCTTGCCCATAAGCGGACGTTTGGATTGGTCTCGGCCACCGGTGGCTCCAAAGATAACAATTATTTTGCTCCCCCTTTTTTTCTTGAGAGATTCAAGAGTGTTTTTGAGAGCATTGGGGGTGTGGGCAAAATCAACAATAGTTTTGAAACCAAAACGATTGTTGACCTCTTGTCTGCGTCCGGAGATGTGAGGAAAAACGGCGATATTTTTTTGAAAACTTGACCGCTTTAGTTTGAAAAGGTCAGAGATTATAAGACTTGGAAGAATGTTGTAAATTTGATAACGATAAGGGCTGTCGGTGACTATCTTTAGCCTATTGGCGGTAAAGGTAATGGAATTTGAGGTAAGATGGATATTTTTAGCCTGATATTTACAGGGTGATTTAATACTGTAGGGAATGATTTTTTTTGGAAATTTTGCTTTTATTTGCGGAAAAGACGGATCGTCTTTATTGAGAATGGCGGTTTGGCAGGAGGAAAAGAGACTAGCTTTGACGGCGGTGTAATTTTCCATGGTTTTGAATTCGTCGAGATGTTCGTGAGTGATATTGGTTAAAACTCCAACCTGAAAGTGGCAACCCCAGAAGCGAAATTGGTCAAGAGCATGGGCAGTAACTTCGAGAATAACATGACTATAACCCTGGTGAAAATAGTCAGATAAGACTTTTTGGACAATTAGCGAGTCAGGAGAAGTGGTGTGTAAACCCGGGCTGGTGACAGTGGTAATCAGCCCGACTTTAATTCCTGATTTTTTTAAGAGATGGTGAATGAGGGTGGCGGTAGTAGTTTTGCCATCGGTGCCAGTAACGGCAATTAATTTAAGGTGGCGACTGGGAAACTGATAAATGATGTTGGCAACAACGGCTTTGGGTAAATGCCAAAAGATATTTTTTATTTTTCTAATAGAAGGCATGATATGGCTAAATTATAGCAGTTTGTCTATTTTTTCCGCTAACGAGAACCACAAAGGGGCAGCAGTACTTGATCCCCAAGACGAGCTTTTGGGATTGGAGAGGGTTATGAGTAAAGTAAATTTGGGATGGCGACAGGGAGAGTAGCCAATATATGAGGCGATGAAAGAGTTGTCGGAATATTGTCCGTTTATGGCGACCTGAGCAGTGCCACTTTTTGCACAAACATCAAGATCTTTTGGTTTGAATTGGGAGACAACTCCGTTGTTGACGGCGTAGGAAAGAATCTGATTTATTTTTTCGACGGTGTTTTCAGAGTAAACTTTGATGGGTGGCTTAATTGGGTTATTAAGATTGATGTGAGGATGAACGATTTTGCCGGAGTTGGCCAGAGAGTTGAAGGCCTGAATCATTTGAATGGGGGTAACCGCAAGCCCTTGGCCGAAGGAGGCGGTGGCCAGATCAATGTCAGACCAGTATGATTTGACTGGAGAGATATTTTCACTGGGGAGGTCAATGCCGGTTTTTTTGTCCAAACCAAGAAGGTTAAAATACTTAAGAAATTGTTTTTGGCCGAGAACAAAGACAATATTACTCATACCAATATTGTCAGAATTTTTGATAATGTCTTTAATGTCAGTGTTGGGGTGGAAAGATTTGTCCCAATTGTTGATGGAGAAACCGCTGGCAATAAATGGTTGATCGCATTTGGGGCAGACATAATCATCGCTGATGGAATTGGAATCGAGAGCGGCAGCAACAACTAATGGTTTGAAAATTGAGCCTGGTTCAAAGAGATGACTAATTGGATCAATTAGCTTTGAGTTTTGGTTAGCAGAAGGGCTAGACTCAAGACTGACGAGGCTTAAAACGGCTCCTGACTGAGGGTCCAGAACAATTGCCATTCCCGAGTCAGCGGAATATTTATTGATGCCGTCGGCGATGGTGGTTTCAGTTAAATACTGTATTCTTCGGTCAATAGACGTAGATAGATCGAGACCGTCAACTGGTTCGATATATAATGAATGCTGAGTTAAAACCGGTAATCCGAGAGCGTCCTGATTGGAATAAAAGTATCCTGGTTTTCCTTGGAGTTGTCGGCGATAGTAGCTTTCTATACCAAAAAAGAGATTTTGAGACAAATCCGACTCGGGGTAATAACGACTAGTTTTTGATTTGAATTCGAGGCCGGCAATGGTGCTTATTTTTTGATATTGTTCCTTGGTGATCTCGGTTTCAAAGTCAACCCACTTGAGGTTTGGTTTCTCCACAATTGAACGGAGACGAATTTTATCTTGAGGCAAAAGGTTGGTGATCTCCTTTTCAAGGATTAGACGGACATCTTCAATTGGTTTATCTAGATTTGGTTTATAAAGAGATAATTTGTATACCCTTTTGTTTCCAGCCAGGAGAGAATGGTCTTTGTAGTATATTTTTCCTTGATTTTCGTCTATTTGGTGATCACTATAGTTTTGGCTGGTTTCTTGACGACGAAGATTGGTTGGAGTGTAAAACTGCCAGTAAATAATTCGGCCTAATATAACAATAAAACTAGTGATAATGGCAACAGATAAAGAGCCAACTCTAGTAGAGAACATTGGTTATTGGCTTTAAATTTTTAGCTGAACTACTGGCCAAGAGAGATTTGATTGAGGTAATTTCTGATAGTTTTTGAGTTAAATCAAGATTGAGTTCGTTGGCTTGAGAAACTTGGCTTTGGGATTGTTGAAACAGCCCGTTTAACTCAACTATTATTTGAGAATAGATAATAGAGAAGGTCAGCTCCAGAATAAGAATAACGACAAAGGTGATCTTAATGATTTTACTCATTTTGGGCTAAACCATCTTAATATGGCCGATCGAGAGAGTGGGTTTTGGTGGATTTCCGAAGTTGACGGTTTTTTAATTTGTCCGGTTGGGAGATTGTTTTGGCGAATGAAGTTTTTTACAATCCGGTCCTCTCCGGAATGAAAACTGATGACGGCGATAGTAGTTTTGGGAAGTCCGATTGATAAGCAGTCATTGAGAGCCAGAGATAGCGATTCAAATTCCTGATTAACGGCGATTCTTAGGCCGAGAAAAATAAGAGTGGCGGGATGTTTTGAAGAAAATATTTTTTTCTGAAGATAAAATTCTTTTACGATTTCAGATAGCTCTTTGGCGGTGGTTATTTTCCTGTGTTGCCGACGATTGACAATGGTTTGACATATTTCTCGAGAAAATGGTTGTTGAACATATTTTGAAAATAAGTTTTCAAGTTCAGTCTGGGTGAGTTTGTTGATCAGGTCGGTAGCTGTAGGCGAAGATTGATCTGGGTTCAGTCTCATATCGAGAGTGTCGGTATCGTCAAAAGAAAATCCGCGATTTTGTTGTTTAAGTTGATAAAGATTTAGACCAAGATCAAAAAGTATGCCGTCAAGTGGTTGATTGATTTGGATTTTAAAAATTTGGCCAATATCTCTAAAGTTTGCATTAATTGGGTGGAAATTGCTGTTTTTACCAATCCTTTTTTTGGCAATTTCAAGGGATAATGGATCGGCGTCAAGTCCGTAAACAATAGCTCCCCTTTCGAGTAATTTTAGGGTGTGTCCGCCGTGGCCGAGAGTGGCGTCGATGAATATTTTATTAGAATCAGGAGAGAGTAATTGAACTATTTCATTGGCTAGAACAGATTGGTGGTAATCCATTAAGGTCCGAGATATTCGCCACTAATCAGATTGAGATCGGTTTTAGTAAAGGTGGATGGAGTGATGGAGATAACTTTTCCTTTACCGGAACCGCTACTGAAAACGGAAAATCCGGGGCGGTAATTTTTAAGTAGGATGAAAAATTCTGAAGCGGGATTATTGAGACTAATAGAAAAATTCTCGGTTGGAAGGTCCAGAAGTTTTGTCTTTTTTAATTCTGATCCGGAAACGAAACGAAAAGGTGTTTGATAGGTGGAAACTTGAGAATTTTGATTAATAAAAGTAAGGGTTAGGGTTCCGCCGTTGATGTTGGCATCATATTTGTATTTACAGCCGTTGGTACAACTGGCAGTTCCCAATAATAGATCTCTTTCCAGGTTGTTACCGGTAACTTTTATGGTGTCCCCTACTCCTTTTTCTATTTCGTTGCCTTCATCGGTGGCGGTGTAGAGTAACTCGTACTCAATTTGAGAAACGTAGCTTGGAATTTTGTCTATCTTAAGTTTGAGTTCGTGGCCGTCCACCCGGGGAATCAAGCTGATATGTGGCCTATCTTCCGCTGGCATCTCAACAACTCTTGGGATGGGGGTGGGGGTAATTGTTGTTTCAATTTTTTTGGCCGGTCCGCAACCTGAAAGGGCCAAGCCGGAGAAGATAACCAGAACGAAGAGAGTTATTTTTCTTATATCCATAGTTTGATTATAGATTAAGATAGTTTAGTTTGTAACCAAGAAGAAAGATCCTGACTTGAAAGCCGAATTTGTTCCATGGTGTCGCGGTCACGAATAGTGACAGTGTTGTCGGTGATGGTTTGGTAGTCAACAACAACACACCAAGGGGTGCCAATTTCGTCTTGGCGACGGTATTTTTTACCGATATTACTACTATCATCAAAATCGATAGAATAGTTTTGCGATAAAGTTTGATAAATACTTTCGGCTTTGGAAACTAACTCTGGTTTATTTGAAGCCAGAGGGAAGATGGCGGCTTTATAGGCGGCGATTTTGGGGTGGATTTTGAGCCAAGTGCGGATTTCGCCGGATTCTAGTTTGTCTTCCCGATAGCTATCAAGAAGGAGGAAGAAAAAACTACGGTCGACTCCTCCGGAAGTTTCGGCAATCCAGGGAAGATACTTTTCGTGAGTAATCGGATCAAGATAAGACAAATCTTGGCCACTAAACTTGGAATGTTGGGTAAGATCGTAGTCAGAGCGCCAATGGATACCTTCCATTTCAGCCCAGCCCCAAGGAGCATTAAATTCAATATCAAAGGCTTTTTTGGCATAAAAAACTAATTCGTCTGGTTGGTGTTGGCGGAAACGTAAATTGTCTTGTTGATTAAAATATTTTTGGTACCAAGACATTCTTTGACTTTTCCAATATTCGTACCACTTGTCCATATCGGAGGGGTGAACGAAATATTGAATATCCCATTGCTCGAATTCGCGGGTGCGATAAAGGAAGTTTTTGGGAGTGATTTCGTTTCTAAAGGCTTTCCCTATTTGGGCGATACCAAAGGGGATTTTTACCCTGGTGCTATCGACAATATTTTTGAAATCGAGATAAATGGTTTGGCAGGCTTCTCCTCTTAGATAGGCAGGGAGTTTTTCACCTTCAATAACCCCAATTTCGGTATGAAAAAGAATATTGTATTTGCGGGGGTCGGTAAGTTCACCATTACATTCAGGACATTTGGCGGCATTATTAATAAGGTCGGGGCGAAATCTTTTGTGGCAGGATTTGCATTCGACCAAATCATCAGCAAAATTTTTAACATGGCCGGAGGCTTCCCAGACACGGGGGTGAGTAATAATTGAACCGTCGATCATGACCACGTCTTTACGACTGGTGACGTTGTCATGGATCCACGCATCTTTCCAATTTTTTTTCATTAAAGAACCAATTGGGCCAAAATCATAGAAACCTTGAACCCCGCCGTAAATCTCGCTATTTTGAAAGATTATTCCCCGACGTTTACACAGGGATACTATTTTACTGACGGTGTCGTCTTGGTTTTTATTTTGTTCCATGGTCTCTAATAATTAAATAATTATCAGAGACGAATTTCGAATTATTTTCGAAAGCCGCGGTTCCACTCTGGTTGTCCGATAGTTATCGGACCACTTTGTTTAGCAACTCCAAGATGCCAACCTTTTCATCGTTGCAATCTGTTAGTTTACCATAATTTTAAACTTTGGAATTGGTAGTTGGTGAGAGATTCGAAATAGGCGGTAATTAGCTGTTGGCAGTGACGATATTTTTTTTGATCGAAAGATAAAATTATCTCTTCGGGTGGGCCGAACCCAAGAAGATCAAGAAATTTGATTTCATTGTCAATTAATTTGGCAAAAGAATTTCTTTTGATGTTATCGACAGCTTGCTTGATGGTGAAAAATATCTCCGGTTGATTGACTTCGGTGGGGAGAAGTCGATTGCTAACTTCTAGGATAAAAAAGAGAAGGTTTGATTGTGACAGGCTGATTTGGTTTTGGAGAAAGGCTGATTCGACGATGCTTTCGGATAACCAAAAGCTGTTTTGATGACGATAGAGATGGGCGTTGATAATATTGCCGAGTTGAATTTGGCCCAAACGACGACTGGTTATCTTTTGGGCCCCATTGGCTTTGACGTAAATCTTACCCAGTTTTTCGGTGAGAAGAGTGATGTCAATATTATTTTCCTTGGGGAGACGATTGATGACGATTGCCCTTGTAACAACAAATTCGGACATTATTAAAGAGAGAGTTTGATGATCTTGTCGGTTGTCCAGGAAAACTCGTCGTATTTTTGACCATTGACCCAAAGTTCATAGGGAATAGCCTTGGTTCCGGGTTGTTTTTGGAGGTAGAGAGTATATTGACTACTTGGGGCGACTGATGATTGGTATTGGATTGATGTTTTAAGGCTACCTTGAGCATAAAGAGGATATTTGTTGCCATAAAATCCTTCAAAAACTTGCTTGCCTAGTTCTTCGTAAAGAACCGGATCAACTTCAGAGCCGGTCATTTTAACTAATTTGGAACCGAGGGGAACATAGAACCTAAACCAATCACGATATTTAGGGGCGTTGAGACAAAGGTCTCCTTTTTCTAGATTACAATTACTAGCTTTGGACGGATTTTGATAAGTAATGGTGACTTTATGTTCGACGACACCGTTTTGAGAAATAATTTCGTGTTTAATTTTTTGTTTTAAAAATAAATTTGTTTTGGCACTGCTCATATTGGCATCGTTGAGATGAAAATAGTCCATCTTAGCCGGTGATTGATAGATTGAGCCGGAAACATTGGCAGTAACGGCTGACTGTTGCATTAAAGGGTCAATAAAATAGAAGAGGATATGTTTCTGGTGAATATTATTAACGGCGGCTTCTACCAAGAGAGGGATTTTACTTTTTTCTGACCCCATAGCATTGCTTAACAGGGCTTGCATTAGAGGGCCAAGAAAGCCCTTGCGATCAGTTTCAATGTAATTTCTGGGCCGGCCGGCAATCCATTCAAGTTGATAGATAATTTGAGGGCAACCATCACAGCGTTTGTCGGGGTCGGCAGAAAAGTTTCCCCAGCCGGAAACACCAACTCTACCCAAAACCTTAACAAGGTCAACCAGAACTTGGGTGTCAATGGCGACGACAGCGTCTATTTTGTCTTTGTTGCCAGATATTTTATTGTAGTATCCTAAGAAAGTTTTGATGCTTTCAGGAAAATCTGGAGAGATATTCATGTCCCGTAAATTCCAGTAAGGGACGTTGAGATGATAGGCCTTGATCGGGCGAGGGGCAGGAATGGTGCTTTGAAATTTGGCGTCGAGAGCGTAGATATCATCAGAGATTAGGGGTGTAACTTTGCCATTATCGACTTTGAGAATACCGTAGGCGGTCCAAAATCCCCCAGTCGGGCGAAGTTCCGCATCATTTTGAAAAATGAGAAAGTAGTTTCGGGGTTTATCTTTGCCAAGTAGCCAAGCAGTTTTTTCAAGTAACGGACGGCTGTCTTTAAAATAGCCGTAGGTTTCGTCAGTCATTTGTTTGGCCTTCATTAGGTATGAGCGAAGCGGGTAGCCACGAAGATTTTCAGGATATAGATTGGGATCAATTTTATCGAGGTCAGATTTGATTTGGCCAAATTTGGTTTCGATGCTATTAAGGTGAGGAATCAGGCTTTCAACACTTTGGGTTAGGAAAGCAATTCTATCTTGGGTGGTTTTAGCACTATCGGTGCTACTACCAGCAAGTCCAAGAAAATCAGAATATGGCTCGATGGCAGCGATAACAATATCGCCAATATCAATAGAATTACTGGCAATATCAAGAAAAGTCTGCGAGTCTTGATAGTAATATTTTAATCGGGGTAACTTTTGAAAAAATTTAAATTTTTCTGTTTTTTGACTAACTACCTGGAGTTGTCGGCGGACGTCGACTAATGTTTCTTTGGCCAGTTTAAGATCTTTGGAGCTAATAGCCTGTTGGAGTGTTTTGGTCTTATCGACTGCGTTTTGAACTGATTGTTGAACTTCCTTTCCGGGAAGATAAACAAAAAAGAAGCCGAGGCAACTAAGAACAGTGCCAAGAATTACTAGAACAGAAATAATAGAAATGAGAATGTTTTTTATTTTCACTTAGTAAGTCTAATGGAAAAAAGTTAATATTACCAGCGAGAAAGCATGGCGAGGGGTGTTTTAAGAATAATTCTCATATCTTGGCGAAAAGAAAGATTGCGGGCGTAGTAGGAGTCAAGCTCGGCTCTTTTTTCAAAGAGTAGTTCGTTTCTACCCGATGTTTGCCAGAGGCCAGTGATGCCCGGTTTAATCTGACGGAGATCGTCGATGTGTCCTTGGCTTTGAGGGTATTTTTTGGAGTACTCCTGGAGTTCTTCTTCGCGGTAAGCTCGAGGACCAACCAAGCTCATATCGCCAATGAAAACATTGAAAAGTTGAGGAAATTCGTCGATGGTAAATTTTCTGATGAATTTGCCGATGGGGGTAATCCGCGGATCTTCTTCAAGCGGGAGTTTCCAGTCAGAAGCTTTGTATTTTTCCCATAGTTTTGGGTGTTCTTCACGAAGTCTTTTGTCGTTGTCGCCGATAAACATTGATCGGAATTTGTACATCCGAAATGGGCGACTATTTTTACCAACCCGAAGTTGACTAAACAATATCGGCCCCGGGGAGCTAACTTTAATAATAATAGCCGTAATTATCATTATTGGTGAAAATATTAGGAGGAGAAAGAGAGAACTAAAGATATCAACTAACCGTTTCCAAAGGTTAAAGAGGATGGTTCTTGTTTTAACCAGAAATTTGGATTTTTGGTTGATCATGGAGAATTGTGTTTAGTGAATGAGTAAAGTTTAACATAAAGCGACGACGACTAAATTTAAGACTTTGTCTTCGGCAGTCTAGAACTTCGAACTTAGTTTTAAAAAATAAATTAATGGCTTCAGCCAATGATTCGGTTGTTTGTTTGGCAAATAAAATGCCGGTTTTATGGTTGATAATGGTGTCGGGAATACCACCTTGGTTGTAGGCAATAACCGGTTTGTCACAGGCCATAGCTTCAAGTGGGGTTAAGCCAAAATCTTCTTCTTGAGGGCAGATTAGAGCCAGACAATTTTGGTAGAGGGTTAATAGTTTCTTGTCTGAAACTTGACCAACAAACTTTATAAATGGAGACGAGGGGATAATTTCTTTAAGGCGGGTTTCGTCTCGGCCGGTACCGGCAATAACAAGCGTTTGTTTGAGCTGATGACAAGTGCGGATAGCCAGCTCAATTTTTTTATGAACAACCAGACGGGAGACAACGAGAAAATAGTTTCCTGGTTTGGGGTTTTTTGGGGGGCAAAAAAAATCAGTGTCGACTCCGGGGTGAATAATTTCTGCTTCTCGGCCATAGGTTTGTTTGATTCGATTTTGGACGGTTGGAGAAGTGGTGAAGTAGTAGTCTGGCCTTTGGGCAAAGATCCAGTCTATTTTTTTGTAAAAAGAATAAATATGTTTAAGTAAAGAGTGAGAAATTTGGTAAAGATAGCGGTTGGGGTTTAAGTGATAGCAAACAAAAGTTGTATCTGGTGGAGTAAGGAGACAGTGGCCGTTTTGGGAAGTGAGAGAGATAACTAGTTGATAGTCTTTAAAGTTAAATTGTTCCAAGAATAAGGGTTGGAGAGCCAGGCTTAGAGGTGAGTTTTGGCGAAAAAAAGAAAAATTATTTAGTTTTGAAACAAAGACTTTGGTGGAGCTTGGTAACCAAGGTGTTTTTGACTTGTCCCAGATTGAAGTATAAAGATTAGCATTGGGGAAAATAGTTAAAATGTCACCAAGAAGACGCTCGGCCCCGCCCCATTGATTGAGCCAATCAAAAAAAATAGCAATCTTGAAATTTTCAATTTTCAATTTTCAATTTTCAATTAGTATTTAAGAGTTTTTTATAGACCGCAAGGGTTTGTTTGGCTGTTTTGGACCATGAATATTTTTTAACTTGTTGGTAGCCGTTGGCAATTAATTGTTGACGAAGACTGGGCTTAGTAGTGAGAAGATTAATTTGTTTTACTAAATCATCTGGGTCTTTTGGATTAAAATAAAGGACAGCCTGTTGGTAGATTTCCGGAGAACAGCTACTATTTGAAGAAATAACCGGGCAATCTAAGCTCATGGCTTCGAGTGGCGGTAGGCCAAAACCTTCCATGAGACTGGGGAAAACAAAAGCGAGGGCTTCTTGATATATTTTTTGAAAATCATTGTCGGGGACGAAACCTAAAAATTCGACTTGTTTTTGAAGATGGAGTTCTTGAATGGTGGCCTTTAGACGATCGAGAAAAACTGAAGGCTTGGAAATTATTTTTAGTTTGAGATTGGGTAGTTTGGTAAGGGTTTGAAGGACAACGTCGAGATTTTTATGAGGGTAGAGATTGCCAGTATATAAGAGATAGTTCTTAGTTCTTAGTTGGTAGTTCTTAGTTTTTAATTTTAGGAATTTGGGGTCGACGGCTTCGTGGGTGGTGGTGACCTGCGAAGCTAGAAGGTGGTAATGAGAAATAAGATAATTTTTCCAATAATTACTGGGAACAATAAGAGAATTGAATTTAATGGAAAACCAGCTATTTAGAAGATAGGCAAATTGTTTGATCCAGTAGATACCGATATTTTTGGTGGTAGTTTCCGGGCCGGTAGAAAAGTTTTTAATCAGGTCGTGGATAGTAACAACACTTTTACTGAAATAAAGAATCGGTTTGTCAATGTGGGTAAAGTGGACGAGGTCGGGCTGAAGATGGTAAAGAATAAAGGGGGTAATGATCTGGTCGAGGAAAGAATAGTGAGTAATGTTGGTGGTGACAAAATTAATATCTAATCCAAGTTCCGATTGAATGTTTTTCTTATCTTCCGGGTGAATTAAGAGAGTTAATTTAATATTTTTCTGAAAGTCTTTAATTTTGATTAACTCTAAAATTAAGTTTTGAGTATAACGGCCAATACCGGTGTGTTTGGGGCCGTACCATCGGGCGTCAATAACTAGGTGTTTCATAAATATTTGGCTTTGAAAAGGCGTTGAAGTTCTAGCAATTTAATCCCAAAGAGAATTATTTTTTGGGAAAGTGGCGAGTAATGGTGGAGAAGATTTCGGCGATAAAAAATTCTCATGGCGTCTGTAGAGGCCTTGGCGATTTTTATTTTAGTAGACCGAGAGGCCTTGGAGGTGGCATTGTTAACTCCGGAAGAAATACCTTGAAAATGGTGAATTTGGTATTGGGGGAGATACCAGAGTTTAAAACCGTGTTGTTGAATTTGGTAACAAAGATCAAGGTCTTCGCCGTAGAAAAAATAGTCGGGACACCACCAGCCAACAGTCTCCCCTACCCTCTTTTTAAGAACGATGAAGGCGCCAACACAGGCGTCAATAATTTGAGGTTGATTAAAGTCAAGGTGGCCAAGGAAATAACCATTAAATAATTTAGATTTGGGAAAGATTTTAGGAAGAAAAGGAAGAAAAAAGTGGAAGAAGGCGTTCCCAGGACTGGGGAAACCGCGATGACATTCGGGTTGAGTTTGGCCGGTTTTGACAAAAACTACATTGACGGTGGCGGCGTCGATTTTAGGGTGAGAATCGAGATAATCGATGGTGCCAGAGAGAGTGTCGGAATTGACGGTGGTGTCGGGATTTAGGAAAAGAACGTATCTACTTTGAGGGTTGACTAATTTAATTCCTTGATTGTTGCCTTGAGCAAAACCCAAATTAGAATCTAGAATCAAGAATCTAGAATCTAGAATTTTTTTGGACTTAAAATCAAGTTTTTTGGCTTGATCGATACTGTCATCGGTGGAGGCGTTGTCAACAACAATAACTTCTATTTGATGTTTAAGTTGGCTTTGGTAGATACTTTCAAGACATTTTTTTAGATAGTCACCGGTATTGAAATTCAAAATAACAATAGATAGGTCGGGGGTCATTTGTTTATAGTTTAACAATTACAAAATCTTTATTTTGGATTATGACAGTATTTGATTTGATAATTTTGTTGGTATAGTCATCAAAGTTTACTGAAACCAAGAATAATGGATTATTGGGGTGGAGATTTTTGATTGAATCAAGATCGTAAATATCGATGGGATAACCGGAACGATTAATTTGATAAAGAAAGCTTGTGTCGCCGTTGTAGGGGGCAACAACAATAGCATCTTGAGGAAGAAGTTGATTGGCAATTTGGCCGGCTTTAATAATATTTTGATTATTAATATGGTAATAATTTTTGATTTGAGACCAGCTGATGACTAAGCCAATAGTTACGGGAATAAGAAATAGAAAAAAGGAATGTTGCCGAAGATAATAGAGACCAAGGCCGGTGGAAATAGCAATTTGAGGAATGATAAGAATTTGATAATAGTCGTGCTGGATATTGCCTTGAGCAACGATAATAAAATAGAACATGGTTCCGAGAAAAAGTGAAAAATTAGTTATTTTTACCTGACGATGACGATAGGCAAAACCGACAATAAAAGGGACAAGGCCAAAAGAACCGAGGATCAGCTGATTGATGCGGATGTTGAAGAGCCAGTTAAACCAACTGGGACGGAAGGCAACCAGATGGTTGATGAAGGTTAAATTATAACCACGATACCATTCGGGAAAAATTGGCTTATCGCTGTTGTTAAACAACCAGGCAGAGGCGGGTATGCCTTGAGGAAAATGGGAAATATGTTGACGCCAGAAAAAGAATGGCAGGATCGCCAGAACAAAAAAGATGAAAAGCTTTAAAAGTGGTGGACGATGGGAGAGGGTTAAATAAATTAGGGCCGGAAAGACGATAAAGCCGGTAAATGGCTTGACAAGAAAAGAAAGTCCGAGAGTAATCCCAGCGACAATAAGATTTTTTGGAAAGAAATAGAGGCAGAGGAGCATAAAAAAAACGGCCACGTTTTCGGGAAGAATTGCCCGAGAATAATAGATACTAAAAGGCAAAAATAAAAAGACAGCAGTAGAAAGGAGAGATGGCCAAAAAAGATTAGTAAGACGGCGGACAATGAGAAAAATAATAAAGCTACTACCAAGAGAGAAGAGAATTGAGGTTAGACGGCTACTAATTTCGAGACTTTGCCCAGTAATTTTGACGGTGATTAGGGAAAAGAGATTGTAAAGAGGGAGCTCAACCATGCGGTAACCTTGGGGATTCTCTTGGCCGGATTGAAGATTACTTAAATCATGATAAGTGGGGGTAAAAAAATTTTCTAAATTTTGAGAAAGATTACGGGTGACCGAGGCGGTGTCAGCTTGGCGGTGAGAGTGCCAATCAGCGAGGGGAGAATCGATTTTGTAAAGACGAAGAATTAGACCAATAACTAAAACGGCAATTAGACTAACCTTTTGAATCATTTAAAGTTTCCGATTTATAAAAAACAGCCATCATCATCCAAAAAAGGTAGGCGGTTTTTGAAGCTTCGAAAATATCGATAAAAATGGCGTTGACCAAGACAATGAGAATGGCGGTGGCAAAAACAAGGTTGAGGGCAGTAGATTTTTTGATTAGATTGATAAAAAAGTAAACAAAGATGAGGCAAAAGGTGACAAAACCAAGGAGTCCGGTTTCGCCGAGACTGCGGAGATAATCGTTGTCGGTGGCTAAAGTAATAGAGCCGGGGGCGGTTCCCAATAGTTTATTTTTATTAAAAGCGGTAATGGCCCGGGGCCATTCGACATTAAAACGGATTTCGCCACTTCTGGCAACGCCGGCGTCAGCATCAACTGGAGGAAACTCTTCAGGTTTGTGGCGGAAAACGGTGGGTATTGGAGAGATCTTAGATGTTAGATCTTGGATTTTAGATGTTGGAATTGGTGTAAGAACTGGGGTAATAGTGGGAATGGTTGCTGGAGTTGGTTTGGCGATATTCTGGGAAAAATAAGGCTTGATACTGGGGATGGTGGCAAGCAGACGTTGGTTAAGATCTTTGGAGCTAACGATGCTTAGAACCACCAAGAGACTGGTGGGAATAATCCAGAAGAAACGTTTGAGAAGAAGACAGAGGAGAGTGACTCCGCCCCAGTAGGCAAAGGTGGAGATTCTGGCGGCAGTTAAAGTGAGTAGGTAGAAAGCCATTAACCAAAGGATGAAAGAAAAGAAGCGATAAAGTTTGTTTTTTTGAGACAAAAAGACACCAAAGAAGATGACGGAAATGACACTTAAATAGGCGGCCAGATCATAATGTCCGGCAAAAGTGGAACTGATTCGACTCCAAAAATTCATTTGGAGGAGTTGGCCTTTGGCGAACTCAAAGTTCATGGTGGAAATAATGGGAAGGTTAAAGTATTTTTGGCCAATGCCATAGGCAAAGACACCAATAAAGGCAAGGCAAGTAAAAAGATAGATAAACTTAAAATCACGGCGGGTTTTAATGGCTTCAAGGGTGACAAAAAATAGGGAGATATATTGAAAACGTCTTAGGAGATGGAGAAGAAGAATATGGGTGGGGGTGGTTTGGTAAATTAGGAAAGCATTAAGACTACTTAAAGTAATGGCGATAAGGTAGGCTAAAATTACCCAGGTCACCTTTAATTTTAAAATTGGAAATCGGTTTTTTATCTGATTAACGAGGTAGATTAAAAAAACTAGAGCAATGATAATGTCGTCAAGACGAAAAGCGACTTGAGCGCCTTGAGCAAAAGACAAGGGGAATTTTGGATATAGGGGAATAAAAAGAAGGAGGATGGCAAGGATTGGACGAAAAAGATTAAAAGTCATAGTTGGGAAAAAATTTGTTGATAAAGCTTGGCGGTTTCCGGTTTCTTAATAAGATAAAGAAGATAATGACAGAGACAGTTGAATTTAATTAGTAACTTGGCGAGAGGTAATTGCCAAGAGGGTTGATGTTTTTTAAAGAAAGCGATAATACCATGATATTCATTAATAAGTGGATTGAGGCGATTGACAGATGAACCGCCACCGAGATGGGTTATTTGAGGGCCGATAAGGTACCAAAACTTTTTTAAAGGAAAAACTTTTTTCAACCGATAACAGAGTTCTAATTCCTCGCCGTACATAAAGTAGTCTTGGTCAAATCCACCAACTTGATCAAAGGCGTTTTTGCGGAGGAGAATACAGGCGCCGGTAAGCCAATCTTGGGAGTGGTCTTGGAGATAGAATTTTGGATGAGTATAAAAAATAGGACTGTGGGGGTGAATGGGCTTAATAAGATCGTTTGTCAGGGGTAGGTCGTCGAGGTTGGTTGACCAAGTAAAGAGATTTAATAGATTGGGAAAAAAGCCACCTGATGGTTGAATGGTTTTGTCGGTGTTGAGAAGTTGGGCAGTGCAACCAAGAGCTTCAGGGTGACTAGATAACCAATCAAGAGATTGGCTAATTGAGGAATGGAGGATGACAGTGTCAGGATTCAAGAAGAGGAGGTAGTTGCCCTGGGCTTGTTTGACGCCGAGATTATTGGCTTGGGAAAAACCTTGATTGGAATGACTGATTTTTAATTTGAAATTTGAAATTTTTAAACAATTTTTAATTTGAAAATTTTTAATGATCGAAACGCTGGCGTCGGAGGAATGGTTGTCGACGATGATGAGCTCGGCGGGGGTTTTGGAATTCTTAGAGTCACCATTAAAATCTAGGTTTTTGTCAGCAAAAATTGATTTTAAACAATTTTCAATGAAAGGAGCAACATTATAGGAAACGATAATGATAGATAGTATTGGTTTAACTGGCATTTTTCTTGAAGACTTTAATGTAGTAGATACTAATTATGGCTAAAATTCCAGCTTCAACGATGAAGAAATTAACGAGGCGGTTTTTGATACTGACAGGAAAACGACGAATAGTGATTTTAGAAAAATACTCTTTGCTGTCGTAAATAAGTTTATTTTTAAGTCTGTTTTCCAGTTTGGTAAAAACATCGTTTTGCCACTCATAACCATTAATATATAGTGTTTCTTTAAAGGGGAGAATAAATTCTTCGAAATAATAGCTTGGGATAGTGTCAACAATTACCTCTCTAGCTTTTTCTGGAGGGTGATTGAGAATAATGCGGAACGGGCCGGTATAGTTGGCTTTGTAAAAATTAATGACTTGTTGCCGGGTTTGGTTGGTAAAAAAGCCGGAGACATTGGAAACTTGAACGGTGTCGCCGGGGAGATTGGATATAGCGCTGTTGGCTAGGGGTGGAAGGCTGGGGGTGGGAGAAAGAAGATAAGATAGAAATAAGAGATTAGAGACAAGAACTAAGATTAGGATAATTTTTTTGATCATTGGAAAAGCATGGGCCGACCGAGGCGGTAATTGTAGCTTTTTAGACCACGATCTTTTATTTTTTTGGCTGGAACTCCGCCCCAAATTTCACCTGGAGGGATGCTTTTAGTAACGACAGCGCCGGCAGCAACGACGGCGCCTTTACTGATAGTTACGCCAGGAAGAATAATTGAGCGGGGTCCAATGAAGACATAGTCTTCAATAATTACTGGAGCGAAAGAATTGCCGAAATTTTCTGAATTAACATCGTGTTCATCGGTGTAGATCATAACTTCTGAGGCAATATCAACATGGTTGCCGATTTTAAGTTTTCCTCTTCCGTCAAGAAAAGATCTGTAGCCGATAATGGTGTTTTGGCCGATAGTAATGCCTTGAGGAGTGAAAAAGTTGGCGCCAAGATGAATGACAGAACCAAAAAAGGGCATTTTAATACCGGAAATGATGTAAAAGAGATTGCGGATAGTATGGCTAGGAATTAGGCCAACAAGACGTAAAACATATAACCAGAATTCGAGAAAGATAGTTTTAGTTCGGTTAGTAATTTTGGGAAGAATATTGCTGATGGAGACTGGTTGGCCAACGTACTCATTCATAGTTTTGATTATAACTGATTAAAGAGGTTGATTAAGGTTTTAGCAGAGTTTGTCCAGGTGAATTTTTGACTTTGGGAAAGTCCGGCAGTAATTAATTCTTTCCGAACTTTGGGATTAATGATTTCATGCATTTTTTTGGCTAGGTCAAAATAGTTTTTGGGGTCGACGAATAAAGCTGATTTGTCGAGTATTTCTTTTAAAGATTCGATGTTGCTGGCAATAACGGGAGTGCTGACTCTTTGGCTTTCGATGGCCGGAATACCAAAACCTTCATAAAGGCTGGGGATAAGGGTGGCCCTAGCCTGAGTGTAAAGCCACCATTTTTCGTTTTCGCTGATGTAATCGGTAAAAATAACTTTAGATTCCAGTTTTAATTTCTTGACAGTAGAAAATATTTCGTCAAAAAGCCAACCCTTTTTGCCGGCAATAACTAGCTGGTAGTTGGGTTGCTTTGTTAAAAATAAAGAAAAAGCTTCGAGTATATAGGGAATATTTTTGTTTGGTTTAAGGGTGCCGACGGAGAGGAAGAAGGGTTGATTAATTTTAAATTTGGTAATTGGTAATCGGTAATCGGTAATTGGGGGACTGTCTACTCCGTTGTAGACGATGGAGATTTTCTGGGGGTCAAGATGATAAGTTTTTATAAGCTCATTTTTGGTAAACTCAGAAACAGCGACAATGTATTTAGCTCGAAAAATAGAAGCTTTGGTCCAATAAGTTAATTGGAAAAGATCTTTTTTGGTAAATTGTTCGGGGTAAGTGAGATAACCAATGTCGTGAACAGTGGGAATGGTGGGGCAAGGAGAGAAGATAGGTGAATATTGGTTTGGAGAGAAGAAAACATTAGGTCTGGGGAAGTGGGTAAAGAGATAAACGGGGAGGGCAAACTTAGTCCAGAGTTTTTTGGGGCCGAAAACTAGATAATGCCAATTTTTGGAGGTCTTGGGCATATCAGAAAGAGGTTGGTCTTTAAGATAGATAAGATATTGGTTTTGCTGATCAAGTTTGGCTAAGTTACAAAGAATATGAAAAGCATATTGGCCAACACCGGCCCTAATTGGTTGATTGGCTTCGTTGCCGTCGATACCTATCAGCATAGGAAATTTTTAATTTTTAATTTTAAATTTTTAGTCAATTTTAAATTATTAAATTATTAAATTTATTTAATTAGGGATTGATAAAGGGAAAGGGTTTGGCGGGCGGTAATTGTCCAACTAAACTTTTTAGCTTGAGCCAAACTTATGCTTTTGAGTTGTTGACGAAGGTTGCTTTGGGTAATTATTTTGGTTAGGGCTAAGGTTATTTCTTTGACGGAGGTTGGGTTGACCAAAATGGTGGCGTTGCCAGCGACTTCTGGAAGAGATGAGGTGTTACTGGTAATAACAGGGGTGCCAACCTTGAGGGATTTGATAACCGGAAGGCCAAAACCTTCATAGAGGGATGGGTAGGCTAAGCAAAGAGCGGCGGAGTGAAGCGAGGGCATATCTTTTTCGGGAATATATCCTAGAATTTTGATATAAGAATGTTGGGGGTGGGTAATATCTTGGCCCCAGCCATATTTGCCGGTAATGGCTAATTCAGTCTGGTTTTGGGGATGGAGTTCTTTGAACTTAATGAAGGCTTTAATAAGTCGATCAAGATTTTTTCGTGGTTCCCGAGTTCCTTGGGCAAGAATAAAAGAGTTGAGTCCGTAGATTTTTTTAACCTTTTGGATTTTATCTTTGGTTTGGGGGCAATATTTGTCTTCGGCGGCTTCATAGATAATAGTAATGTTTTTGGAGTTTATGTTAGGGAATAGTTTAAGAAGATCAGTGCGGGTGTTTTGGGAAACACAAATAAAAGAGGTGGGGTGTCTGGTGGCTTGGTTAAATTTTCGTTTGAAAGTAGTAATGGTTTTGGGATGTTGCCATTGAGGATAGAGAAAGGGAATCAGGTCGTGGACGGTGGTAACAATTTTGGCGTTAAGTGAGGGAGGTTGATACCAATCCCAGGTGTGAAAGACGTCGCATTTACCGATAAAAAGCTCGATGGGTAAAACATAAAGCTGGTTCCAGATTACCTCAAGAAAGGTTGGTGGTAGACGAAAGTGGAAAACTTTGACATTTTTCTTTCCTTTAAGTTCTTGGATTTCTGGAGGTAGGGGCTGGCGGAGAGAGGAGAAAAAAAGTTTGTAAATGTTAGTTTTATCAATACGGAGCAAATGACGAACTAAATTCAGAGTGTAGCTACTAACACCGGTACCATAGGGAATGGCGGAAACATCAATGCCAATAATCATTAATTAAGTTTGAAAGTTATAAAGTTAGAAAGTTATAAAGTTAGAGGTAGAGGTAGGGTTTGACCGATGGTTAAGTTTAACAGTTTTGCTTGGCCGGCATTGAGCTCGATAACGTATTGGGCATTTTTTGTTGAGGAATAAGTTTTGAGTTTGTTTATGGGTGTATTTGGTTGGGGGTTGGCAGTGTGAATAGTAACTATTTTACCTAATGTATCAATAAAAATTATATCGAGAGGGATAAGGGTGTCTTTCATCCAAAATGTTTGAATGTGGGATTCTGGGAAAACAAACAACATACCGCAATTTGGGCATAAAGATGAGCGATTGGACAGGCCCCTGCTTTGTTGCCAAATAGCGGAGGCAACTTCTAGGGAGAAAGATTTATCACCGATTTGTAAGCGGATTTGACGGATATCGTTGTTGTTTTTTAAAAATAGAAAATAGAGTAAGAAAAAAAATGGTATGAAAAGTAATGCTAACATGCGATTTTTTGGCATAGCCTGTCCCCTATTTTATCCCAAGTGTAGTGATCTTTGATGTATTGATATCCGGTTTGGGCCATTTTTTGAGAAAGAACGGGTGAACTAAGAAGTTTAGAAATGGCTTTAGTAAGCGAAGGAATTGATTTGGGTTTGAAAGTAAGACCACCACCGGTTTGGGCAATAAGTTCCGAAACCGGTCCAATATCGGCGCCAATAACCGCTCGGCCACGGGCGAGAGCCTCAATGAAAACCAAACCAAAACTTTCGTGAATTGAGGGTAGAACTAGAAAAGAGCAATTAGATAGGAAGTGCGCTAGTGCGCTAGTGCTATAGCGTTTAGGATATATTTTAATTTTTTGACGAATTGAGAGAGGGAGTTTTTTGAGAGTTGCTAAAATTTTAGGGTAGTAGAGAGTTTTTTGGCCGGCTAGAGTAAGGGTGAGATGGGGATATTTGGCTAAGAGAATAGCAAATGATTTGATGAGAAGTTCGGCTTGTTTATGAGCGGCAAAGTTGCCAAGAAATAATAAATTTTGTTTTTTGGGCTTAGTGAATTTACTGATAAGAAAAGAGTGGTCGATGCCTGCGCCTAATACAAAACAGTTGTTAGATTTTAGATGATAGTTCCTAGTTAGAACAGAAACTTCGTGGTGGGTGAGGGTGCAGAGAAGATCGACTTGGCGGAGGGCTTTGATGATAAAAAGGGAGGTGAATTCTGAATCTTTTTCGTGGAAGCAAGGAATAAAAATTAATTTTGCTCTAGTTAAAAACTTTATTAAGATGGCGTAAAAAATAATAGTAGTGGGGAGTGGGCCAGCAACTATGAAATCAGGGCGGAACTTGAAACAAGAAACTAGAAACTTGATAAAAGAAGCAATCTTAAAAACCGGTTTGGGGAGACGGCGATGGAGGCGATAGGTCGGAAGAAGAAAGAGATTGTTTTGAGTAAACTTGTTAGCTTTAGGGTTGGATCTAACAAAATCATCAGTAGAATAAAGATTGGTGGCCAGGGACAAGGTTTGGTGGCCGTTATTTTGGAAATAATCTCTTAGTTTCCAGATTATTTTTGAGCCACCGTCAACTCCAGGTGGGTGGATGTGAGAAACAAACAAAAGTCGCATATACTGATATAGTATAGGTTAGCTTTTATGAAAGATAAACTAAAAATTGTTTTGGGGTCAAAGTGGATAAGATTGATTTTTTCGGCAGTTTTAATATATTTTGCTTTTAGGAGAGTGAATGTGGTGCATTTGATTGGTGAACTGAGATTAGTGCCGATTTGGTTTGTGGTGTTGTTTTTGGTGTATTCGTCGGTAATAATGTTGATTGGCGGGATTAGATGGGCAACGCTTCTGCTCGATAAACCAAAGTTTGCCGATTATTGGACTTTTACTAAAGCAACTTGGGGCGGGGGTTTTTATAGTTTAGTGTTTCCAACGGCGGTGGGAGGTGATTTATTTAAATGGTTGCCACTAATTGAAAAATATCCGGAATTGTCAAAAGTAAGAATTGCCTCTTCGGTGATCATTGATCGAGTAATTGGCTTTACGGCTTTTTCGATAGTGGCTTTAGTGGCCTTGGTGGCAGGAAAGATTTTGGGGTATAAATTTCCGGAATTTTTATTATGGCTATTTGGAGCTTTAAACATTGGAGTAATCGGTTTTTATTTATTTGTCTACTTGGTTGATTTTGAGAAGTTAGTGATGAAATTGCCGTTTGGTAAAAGAATAATGCAGGTAGTTAGCTTATTAAGAGCAGAAAATAAAAGGAAAATTTTTAAATGCCTTTTAATATCGCTTTTGGCCGAACCAATTTGGATGTTGCCAGTATGGTTTTATTCGTTGGTTTTTAAGGCTGGGATTGGACTTTTAGATGTCTACATTTTTATGCCGGTAATATCATTGATTTTAGTTTTACCAATATCAGTGGCTGGCTTCGGAGCCAGAGAGCAATTGTTTTTATTTTTCTTTTCTCAATTAGGAATTGCTGATGAAAAGATTTTACTGGTGTCGACCTTTGGCGGAGTAATGGGGATAATCGGGGCATTAATTGGCGGAGTATTTTTATTAATTAAATAAATTATGAAAATTTTAGTTACCGGAGGAGCGGGTTACATTGGATCACATACTGTTTTGACGTTATTAGAGAAGGGTTACGAAGTGGCGGTGATTGATAATTTGTTTCGAGGTTATCAGGAAGTAATTGATGTTTTGCTGAAAAAGTACGGTAAGGAAAAAATTAGTTTTTATAAAGTTGACTTAAGAGAAAAGCAAAAATTAGATGAAATAATTAAGGAAATTAGCCCAGCAGGAGTATTGCATTTTGCGGCGCTATGTTTGGTGAATGAATCGATGGAACAGCCGGAATTGTATTTTGAAAATAATGATTTGGGGACGCTAAACTTATTAAACGCACTTAAAAATAACAATGTTAAGAACTTGGTTTTTTCCTCAACTTGCGCCGTTTACGGCGAGAGTCAGTATCTGCCAGTGGATGAAAAGCATCCGACTAATCCTAGTAATCCTTATGGTGAATCAAAACTAATTGCCGAAGAAATGATTAGATGGTTCGGAAAGATATATGGTTTAAAATACACGATTTTTAGATATTTCAACGTGGCTGGGGCGGTAGAAGATGGCATAATTGGCGATAGCAAAAAACCATCGCAACTACTAATGCAAAATGCGGTGCGAGGGGCCTTGGGAATTGAGCCGTTTAAACTAACTTGCCCCCAAGTGGAAACGCCGGATACAACACCAATTAGAGATTACATTAATGTTTTGGATTTAGCCGAAGCTCATGTTTTGGCTTTTGAATATTTAAGTAATGGTGGAGAGAGTCAATTGTTTAATTTGGGAACAGGTAGAGGAAATTCGGTAATGGAAATTGTTAATCAGGTGAAAGCGATAACAGGAACTGACTTTCCAATAGAAAGAGGTGAAGCAAGGAAGGGAGAATACGCTGAAATTTACGCTAATATCGATAAAGTAAAATCTGTTTTGGGTTGGGTGCCAAAAAGAACGATTGAAGATAGTGTAAAAGCGTTAGTAACTTGGTATAAAAATAAACCTAAGGGATGGAGTTATTAGACCTGGTGATTAATTGAATGCCAAGGTTGGGGGCGCAAGGGAAAGTAGAGCCAAGAGAAAATGGGCCAAAAAGATCGAGTTCATAATAGTGAGTTTTTTGAGAAAAGGTGGCAGAATCGAGAACGACAGCCATGGTATTGGCGCTAGATGGTTGTGATTCTATGTTTCTAACTAGGCAACCGTTTTTGGCCATTAGATATCGAAATTCCGGGCCGTAATGGTAAGGATGAAGACTTGAGGTGACAGTGACAAATAGTGGTTTGGGATATTTTTGGCAAAACTGTTGAAAACATTGATTGGTTTGAGTAATGGTTCTGGGGGCAGTTTTGAAATAAGAATTAAGGTGAGATGGCTGGAAATAAATTAAGCTAGAAGTAATTAAAATTAAAAGCGAATAAGGAAAGGGAACTGAGGCTAAAAGTAGAAAAAATAGGATTAAAATACCAAAGATATAGTGGGCTTGGATGGTTATGGGAATTAGAAATGTAAAAGCTAAGGTAATAAGGAGAAGTATTGATATGAGTTTTTGGAAATGGCTTTTAGATTTAAAAATAAAGAAGAGCGAAGTGGTGATGATTAAAATTAAGATGATTAAGTTTAGTAAGTAACTGGAGCTACCAACGGTAAACGTTAGGAGATTGTTTAATTTAGATAAGAATTCTGTGTCGGCTTGAGGTGGCGAATGTTTGGTTAATAGGGCAGTGGTTAAGAGGAACTGATGGCGAAATTCAAAAAAAATAGTGGGTAGATTGATAATGGCAAGGGAAGTTCCAAGAGAAAAAAGAATGGAAATAATTTTTTGTTTGAAAATAAAAAGAGAAGTAACAATAAGGGCAATAAAAAGTGGAGCGATAGAATAGCTTAAAGAAAGAGCCATGCTCAGACTAAAAGAAAAAAGCCATAAATATATTTTTGAATATTTTTGGCTGAGGAGATAGAAAGATAAAAGTGATGGAAGTAAAAATGGAGTGACAAACGAAGGGTTCCAGATGTAACGGTTTTGGATAATAAATTGAGGGTGGACACTTATGAGAAAAAAAGATACTAGTAACAAGAAACTAGATTTTGGATTGTTGCGGAAAAAATAAAGACTGAAGATAAAAGAGGAGATGTAGAGAAAAGCGTTGGCGATAAGGGCGGTGTAGGGCGAGGCGTTGGTGAGTAAATAGAAGGGGAAAAGGATGTAAAAATAGATAGCCGATTGATTGAAAGGGAGGGCGCTGGTTTGAGGGCCCAAAAGAGGAGGTTTGCCGGTTTCCTGCCAAGTATATAAAACCAACATGTCCCGGCCCATGTCGTTAAAAAAGAAAAGAGAGTTTTGGATTTTGTAAAAACGGAGAAAGAGGAAGAGGAGAATTATAGAAACCGATAAAATAGTCTTTAGCACGGTCATTTCAGGTTTTGGTAGTTGTTTAGTTTTTGATAAAACTGTTCGGCTTCGGCTTTTGATTTTTGCCACCAGTCCTGATTTTCGGTATACCACTTAATAGTTTTTGTTAGCCCTGACTCGAGTGATTCTTTTGGTTGCCAACCGAGCTCTTGATTGATTTTTTTCCAAGAAACACGATAGTTGTCGTGAGCTGGCCTGTCGGCAACATATTCGATCATTTCCTCTCCCCTACCCATAATGGTTAAAACTTTTTTAACAATGTCAATATTTCTAGTAGCTTCTTTTAGCCCACCAATGCAGTATGTTTCTCCTATTTTTCCTTTTAATAAAACAGTTTCGATGGCAGAGCAATGATCGTCAACAAAAAGCCAGTCGCGAAGATTCTCTCCTCGACCATAAACGGGTATTTTTTTATCGGACAAAATATTTGTGATAAGACGGGGAATAAATTTTTCCGGATTTTGGTAGGGGCCGTAGTTGTTTGAGCAATTGGTAATGGTTAAAGGCAGGCCGTAAGTTTTGTAAAAAGAAAGGGCAAAAAGATCAGAACTAGCTTTGGAGGCGGCGTATGGTGAAGTTGGGTTAAAGGATGTGATTTCAGAAAACTCTTCGTTGGTATTTGGGTCGACGGTACCATAAACTTCGTCGGTGGAGATGTGATGAAAACGAGTCTTTTGTTTTAGGGCAGCTTTAAGAAGAGAGTATGTTCCCAAAACATTGGTTTTAACAAAAAGGAGAGGGTCGTCGATTGAGCGGTCAACGTGCGATTCAGCGGCAAAATGGACAATAGTGTCAACTTGGGAAACAAGATCGTCGACAACCTCCTGATCAACAATATCTCCCTTGATAAACTTATAGTTGGGGTTGGTTGATAAATTAGCCAGATTGTCGGGGTTGGCAGCGTAGGTAATTTTATCGAGGTTTATGATTTGATCGTTTGGGTGTTTGGTTATCCAATAACGAATAAAATTGGTGCCAATAAAACCAAGACCGCCGGTGATTAAAAGTTTCATGATTTAAGTATATACTAAGATAATGAAAGGTATAGTTTTGGCTGGTGGGAAAGCCACTCGGTTGAGGCCGTTAACCAAAATCACCTCAAAACAGTTACTGCCGGTTTACAACAAACCGATGATTTATTATCCGATTGAAACTTTAGCTAAAGCGGGTATTAAGGACATCTTAATAATTATCGCCCCCGATTATTCCGGTCATTTTTTGAACTTATTAGGATCGGGGAGAGATTTTGGGGTTAAGTTTTCTTATGAAATTCAGGAAGAACCGAGAGGGTTGGCTGACGCTTTTAGAATCGGAGAGAACTTTATTGGTAACGATAATGTAACCATGATTTTGGGAGATAATATATTTGAGGATGATTTTTCGGAAGCTATAAAAACTTTTAACAATGGCGCTATGGTGTTTGCAAAAAAAGTTCCAGATCCGGAGAGGTTTGGAGTAGTTGAGTTTGATAAAGAAATGAGGGCAATTTCAATTGAAGAAAAACCTATTAAACCAAAAAGTGACTATGCCGTAGTCGGCCTTTATACTTATGACAATCGAGTGGTCAAATTTGCCAAAGATTTGCAACCATCGGCCCGGGGAGAATTAGAAATTACCGATCTTAACAATATTTATTTGCAAAGTAGTGAGTTGACAGTAAATATTATTGATGGTGTCTGGGAAGACGCTGGGACATTTGATTCTTTGTTGCGGGTAAGTAATTTTATGGCTAAGAAAGCGTCTGAAGCTGCTCTTTGATTTTCTCTAACCCTTGAGACAAATCGGAAAAATTGAGACCAAGAGAAGTGATTTTGGTGTTGTCAATGGTAAGATTTTTTTGCCATGGGCGGGATTCGGGCGGTTGGTTTTTAATATATTCGGAAAGAAGTGAAGGCCTGATTAGGCTTGGGTCGAAACCGAAAATTTGGGCAATAGCGTTGGCGAGATCGAAGGGCGACTGTGAAGACGATCCAGTGAGGTGGAATGTGCCTTGTGGTTTGTTTTTAAAGAAATAATCGAGGCCATTGGCGATATCGTCCGTAAAGGTTGGAGTGGTAATTTGGTCAGTAAAAAATGGATTCAAACTATTGTTTTTAAAGCCGTCAATAATTTTTCTGATTAAATCTTTTTTTGGGGCGAAAACAGCACGATAGGGAAAAGAGATGCGGGTGATGGCGGAATCGGTTAATTGGGAGACTACTTTTTCTCCTTCGAATTTGGTTTGGCCGTACCATTCGATTGGATTTGGTAAATCGTCTTCGGTGTAGGGTTTATTGGTGGCGCCGTCGAAAACAAAATCGGTGGAGACGTAAATAAGATATTTCTTGTGTTCTTGGCAGAGGTTGGCGATGTTTTGGGTTCCAATTACATTAAGCTGGTAACAGAGGCCGGATTTGTCCCCTCTTTGCGCCCAGGCAATATTAGTATCGGTAAAAGCGGCAAGATGGATAACTAAAGAGGCGTCAAGATGTTTTTGGAATTCATCTTGGAGTTGTTTTTGATTGAGGATATCCACTCCGCTGTCGAGTGAAAAATCAATAAATTGATGTTGATTGCCCAATATTTCAACAATTCTTGAACCGACGAGCCCGGAAAGGCCGGTGCCAATTATTTTCATTTTAGTTTTTGAAAATAGATAATTTTTCTTCAACTTCAGCAATTCTCGGATTAATGGCATCCTTGGCAGATAGCTCTGGATTGTTTGCGGGCCAGGAAATATTAATATCCGGGTCGTTCCAGAGAACACCGATTTCCGACTCTTTAGAATAGTAGTTATCTACTTTGTACTGAAAGTCGACAATCGGGCTTTGGGTGAGAAAACCATGAAGGAATCCGGCTGGGATATAAAGCTGGCGTTTGTTGCTTTCAGAAAGCTCCACCATTTCAAATTTTTTGTAAGTAGGAGAATTTGGGCGGGCATCAACAACAACGTCCAAGACTTGGCCACGAGTGACTCGGACTAATTTGGTTTGGGCAAAAGGAGGGAGTTGAAGATGTAGACCGCGAAGAATGTTGTTTTGGGATTGTGAATGATTGTCTTGAATAAATTGGGTGGTAATTCCGTTTTCGGCAAAAACTTTGGCGTTATAACTTTCTAAAAAGAAGCCTCGATTATCTCCAAAAACTTGAGGTTCAATTAAGATTAATCCGGGGAGGGAGAGGGTGGTGAATGTCATGATTTATGATAGCATCTCCTATGAGCACGGAAGCTTTCAACGTATTAGACAGGTTAATTGCTGGAATGAGGCTGGTAAGGGTTGAAAAGTATATTGAAAATGGAGACAGGGTGTTGGATTTTGGCTGTGGCAGTCAGGGATATTTTTTGAGAAAAATTGCAGATAAGATTGGATACGGATTGGGAATAGACCTAGAGATAAACCCAAAAAAATCTAAGAATTTAGAATTTAAAAAACAAGATAAAAATATCTGGAATGAACTAAAACTAAATAGTTTTAATAAGGTAGTGATGTTGGCGGTATTGGAACACATTGATTTGGACAAAGTAAGTGATTTATTTGCTCAATTTAGAAGGGTGCTAAAGACTGGCGGTTTTTTGGTTATGACAACACCAACTCCACCATCTAAACCGATGTTGGAATTCATGGCTAAAATTGGGTTAATTGATAAAGCTCAAATTGACGATCATAAAAAATATTACGAAAGAAAAGATGTTGTAAAATTAGCCAAGGAAACTGGTTTCAAAATGGTGAGTTATAAATTGTTTCAGTTTGGATTAAACAGTGAAATTGTTTTTGAAAAAGTTTGAGTGGTGGTTGTCACTTTTTTTATTGGTGTTTGGTTTAGCTATCCCTTTTTTGATTTTTTTAAATCGAGTTTTTATCCCCGATGTGTCGGCAGATTCGTTGAATTATCACTTGTATTTAGGTTTTAAGGGTATTAATTGGGAAAACAATAAATATGAATTTTTTCCGACCGGGATTCACAACTTTTCGCCAATTTTGGATATGGTAGGCTTTGGGTTCAATGCTTTATTGGGCTATAGATTGGGAACATTTTTTTCGGTGCTGGCAATATACTTGGGGATTTTGGCGATTTATAAAATATATAAATTACTTAACCACAAGGGAAAAATTCTGGGTGATTTGGGATCAACTTTTCTATTGGTAAGTAGTTTTTTGTCGTTTGAACTATTTTTGGGAGTTGGATCGTATTATGTTGACGGCTTGGTGGCGATGGCGGGCTTGTGGGTGGTTTATTGGTTAATTAAGGGCAATCTATTTTTGGCTGGTTTTTTGCTATCAGTGTTGGTGGCGGGGAAGCAAACGAATTTATATTTGGTTCCGGCCTTTGGGATGGTGGTGTTGTATCAGTGGTTTAAAAAGAAAATAGCCACGAAGAAAGCATTGTTGGTTTTGGGAGTAGTAATGTTGTTGCCCCTGTGGTGGTATGGCAAAAATTGGCTAGTCACGGGTAGCCCGATTTTTCCTTTTTATAATGCGGTTTTTAAATCTAAATATTTTGCTCCGGTTAGTTTTCATGAACCTCAATTTGGTGGGGAAAATTTATGGCAAAGATTGGGGTGGGGCTATTATTCGGCTTTAAAGCCGGCAAGACTTGGTCAAGTCCACGATTTGTTTAATGACTACAAAATAAATATTTATTTTGTAATGGCAATTTTAGCGTTATTTTTGGCGCGATCTTGGTTGGTTAGTTTTTATGTAGTGGCTTTTTTGGGTTGGGGGTTAAGTTTCGGTTATTTACGATATGGGTTAATTCTGGAGTATTTAGGAGGCTTAATAATTCTATTGATTTATTCAAAATTTCAAAATAAATCTTGGAGATATTTTTTGTTTTTGCCTTTGTTTTTGGTACTTTTGGTTCAAAATAAGCGGGTGGTTAACTTGTCTTTGGCTTATGATATTGGCTTTCGGCCGGGGTATTTTTATAACCGGGAAAGTTATCCAAAGGAATTTAAAAATATTTTAGCAAGCAAGATTAAGGCCGATAAATCTTTGGTTTACAAACCGGATATATATTTAAATTGTGAGGTTGGGGGGATGACTTATTATGTTCTCTCTCCTTTTACTAATTTGCCGGTGCTCAATATTGGCCAGAATGCCTATAGTCAAATGACAAACAATTCGAATTACAAAGAGGAAAGTAAACTTAGGTTGGAAAAACATTTGAGAGCAAAAGACCGGGTAAAATTTGTAACGATTGCTGCTAGGAGTGGGATGAATACGGAATATGAGTCTTGTTTAAAAAATATTACAATTAGAGGATTTATGGTGGAGTCAGAAGAGGAGACAAGTTTCTTGGGTTATGAACGGCAAAAATTGGTTATAATAACGGGTCATCTATGAAATCAATAAAAAGATTATCGATAGTTATTCCGGTATATAACGAAGAGAATACGATTGAAAAGATTATTAAGAGAGTGGCGGATGTGGATTTGGGAGAAATAAAGAAAGAAATAATTGTGGTTAACGACGGGTCAACTGACGGTACCGGGGATAAATTAGGAAAAATAATTAAGTCAAAAAAATTGCCAATTGTTTTGGTTAATCACCTTAAGAATCAAGGCAAAAGCATGGCTTTGAGAACTGGGTTTAAAAAAATGACAGGCGACGTGGCAGTAGTTCAGGATGGAGATTTAGAGTATGATCCAAACGATTTCAAGACAATGTTAGCTAAAATGATGGAGAATAAGGTGAGGGTGGTTTATGGTTCAAGACAACTTGGGGGTCGAAAAAACCATTATTCAGGAATTGGTTTTTATTTGGGAGGCCAAGTATTAACTTTGTTGACCAATCTTTTGTATGGTGGAAATATCACTGATGAGCCAACTTGTTATAAAATGTTTGAAACAAAATTATTAAAGTCGATAAAGCTTGAATCAAAAAGATTTGAATTTTGCCCGGAGGTAACTGCCAAGATTTTAAAAAGCGGAGAAAAAATATATGAGGTGCCGATTAGTTACAACCCGCGCAATAAACAACAGGGTAAAAAAATTAAACTTAAAGACTTTTGGGAGGCGGTGTGGATGTTGGTGAAAAATAAAATTAATGTTTAGAAAAATAATGAGATTGTTTTTGGTGGTTTTTCTCTTGGCGGAAGGATTGTTGTTGACCCTTGGTTTACCGCCGTTTCAAAAGTTTGATGAGACGGCTCATTTTACGAGAGCGGTGGCTTTAAGTTCCGGGCAATTATTTTGTCGAAATGGCCATTTTATTATTCCTAAGGTTTACGAAGATGTACAAAAAAGTTTTAATTTCGAGAAAGTGCTACTGGAAAACCAAAAATTTCCGCTTGGTTTGATTGATTTTAATAGAAGTTGGACGAAAGATGATTTAAAAGAAACAGTGAATATTGGAGGGTGTGGTTTGAACTTTTTAGGTTATATTCCTAATTCTCTTGGTGTATGGCTTACGAGTTGGACTAATCAGCCGGCAGTGATTTTTTATGCCGGTAGATTGTTTGGATTTTTGTTTTTGCTTTTAATGCTTAAGATTGGGCTAAAAATAATTAATAAAAAATTTGAATATTTGCTCTGGTTTTACGCTCTAATGCCAATGGTGGTCCATCAGGCTACAGCCTATAGCTATGACGTGGTAATTTTGGGTTCAGTGTTGCCACTAACAGCCTTGTGGTTTAGTAAGCACAGAGGTTGGCTGGCTTATGCAATAGTATTGCTAATTAGCATAATTAAGCCGGTTTATTTGCCGTTAATACTACTGTTTGGGTTAGACAGACGAAAAATTATAGTAATTGGACTGGTAACAGTGATGGTTTTAGGAACGGGAAAATTGGGCAAAGGAGAAAATAATTATCCGACTTTTGTTAATCCGAAATTACAGCTTGAAGTAATCAAAAATGATCTAATATATTTCTTGGAAGTAGTTAAAGATACTTGGGTAGAAAAATTCTTGCCCCATTTTGAGGAAATGGTTGGGGTAATGGGTTGGAGAAATATGCCGATGATAAATAATTATTTATATTTTGCATTTGTAATATTGGCGGTTTTTGTGGTGGCTAGACTGGCCAAAGACTTAAAGAATAAAATCAAATTAAGTGAATTGGTGGTAATCGGTGGGGTGATATTTTTAGTAACTTTTTTGACAACTTTGGTGATGTATCTGATGTGGTCTTACCCAGGGAATAGTAGTGTGGAGGGAATACAGGGGCGTTACTGGCTGCCGTTGGTGCCATTGTGGTTGGTGCTAATTAGTGGATTGATGGTTTATTTTAAAAACATATTATTAGGGTTACTTTTAGTTGGGGTGTTAGTAAATATGGGAAATAGTTTATGGAATCGGTATTTTGATTGGTCGGGAAATACAGTAAATAAATTAGAGTTAAAAATGCCGGCAGATAAGTTATTATTGATCGACAAAGAAACAAATTTATTAAAAGAGGTGGCGGAGAAAAATATTTCTGGGTTGGCGTTAAACTTGGATAACAGAAACAAAAAGATAATAGTCCCCTATCGGTATCAGATAATGAATAGTGAGTGTAAAAAAATATATAGACATGGTTATTTAAAGCCTTGGGATGTTCAGGGAGAAAGACAAATGATTTTAGAGTTTAAGCCGATAGTGGTTGGTGAAGATTGGCTTTGTTTAAAGTTGACTCCCCTGCTAGTTGATTCAAAAGATTACGCTGATATATTGACAATTAAAGTTACTAATGGACAACCGCAAATGGAGTGGGTATATTTTGACAACAAATGAATTTAACAATAATTATTCCGGTATATAACGAAGGAAAGAGGGCGGTAAATACGGTTGAAGCAGTTTTGAAGATACATGACGGTGAGGTGGTGGTGGTTGATGACGGGTCGGCTGATAATTCTTTTGAATTATTAACCAAGAGTTTTGCCGGAGAACATCAGATTTCGCTATTAAGGCACGCGATTAATTTAGGCAAGGGAGCAGCAATGAAGACCGGGGCAAAATACGCCTTTATAAAAGGGGCTCAAGCGGTGTTATTTCTAGATGCCGATGGCCAACATAACCCGAGATACATTCCCGAATTTAGGAAATGTCTGGCTGACTACCCGGTAGTTTTTGGGTACAGAGAGTTAAATAAGGGAATGCCCCTAATCAGAAAGTTGGGGAATATTTTTGCGGCCCACTTAGTTAATGTTTTATTTGGAATTAAGAAAAAAGATCTACTTTGTGGTTATCTGGGGTTTAGAAAGGAGGTTTACGAAATAATTAAATGGAATTCGACGCGGTATGGGATTGAAACGGAAATGGCAACCAAGGTGGGGAAAAATAAAATTGCCTTTAAGGAACTAAAGGTTGATACAATTTACATTGATAAGTACAAAGGGGTGTCGCTTTTTGATGCGATGAAAATTTTAACCCAAATCCCCTACTGGTTCTTCATAAAATAATTATGAATATATTGGGAGTTCAATTAATTGCCTTTATTTTTTCTTTTTTCATGCTTTACAATGTTTATTTGTATTGGAAGAAAAAGGAAATTGGGGCTAAAGGGGCAATGGTGTGGGTTACTGTCTGGGGTGGATTGTTGTTTATTACCTCTTTTCCAAAATATTTAGAGCCCTTGGTTAAAGAACTGTTCTTCATTCGTTTGTTTGATCTCGGTAACGTAATGGCTTTGATAATTTTGGCTTATGTGATGTTTGAAAATCATATCAGGATAAATCGATTGCAAAAACAAATTGCTAAGTTGGTTTCGGAAATGGCAATTAAGAAGGTCGTAAAAAATGTTAAGTGAACTGGCTTGGGTAACACTCTTTTTAGTTTTTTTTGTATTGATTACAAGTAATTTAGGGAAGTTAATTTTAGAAAAGATAAAGTGCAAAATTGAGTTTGAGCCCGAATATTTGGTGTTGTCATATCTAATCGGATTAGGTTTCTTTGTTAATGGATTAATATTTATCGGATTAATGGGTTGGTTTACAAAGCTGTATTTGTGGTTTTATCTTGGTTTATTGGGAATAATAGTTCTAATTTTTGAATTTAAAGAATTAAAAAATAGTTTTAAGATAAGGAAAATATTGACGGTGGGGAATGTTAAGTGGTATTTGTTGGGGATTTTAGTTTTTTTAAATTACACTGTTTGTTTTATGCCTCCCCACGCATGGGATGAATTGGCATACCATTTACCAGAAGTTAGTAGAATAGTCGACGACAGTAAGTTAAAACTACCGTTGGTTGGTGGTTTGTTTTATGGAAACTTACCAGCCTCAATGGAAGTACTTTATGCTTTTGGATTGGCTCTACAGGGAACTTCTTTAATGCACGCACTCCACTATACTGTATTTGTTTCGTTGGTGGTTTTTGTCGTTGCTTTTGTAAAGAGGAGGTATGGTTTACGATCAGGGTTGTTTTCTGGGATTTCTTTGTTTTTTCTAGTGGAATTAATTGATAACGCGGTTAGTGGTTATATTGATGCCGCTGCCGTGAGTACGGAGGTTATTGGATTGTTTATGATGTTGTGGTGGGTTGAGAAAAAAGAAAATAAATTTTTAATTTTGACTGGAGGATTATGGGGCTTGAGTTTATCAATTAAGTATTCGGCAATTTATACAATTCCGATATACGTTTTAATATTGGGAACATACTATCTTCTGAAAAATAAGGAATGTTTACGACAGATAATTCAAAAGGCTATTTTGGCAATTATGGCAGCTTTGGCGATGGGTGGGTTTTGGTATGTCAAAAATTTTGTTCAATTAGGGAATCCAATATATCCATATTTTTTTGGTCATAAAGGTTTGCCAGATTCAGAAATGTATTTAATTGATAGAGCGGTTAAAGGATTTGTTCGAGAGAGGAATTTGTTGAATTTTTTGTTGATTCCATACAACTCTTTTATTCGGGATAATTTACATATTAGAGGAATGGTGGTGGGGTTGGCTTTTTTGTTGGCACTTGTTGGAGGTTTTGGGCAACAGAAACGAATGGAAGTAAAGATGTTGTCCCTTGTGGTGATGGTAAATTTGATAATATGGTTTTTCTGGATAACACATCAGACTAGATTTTTATTATCAACTTTGGTGGTAATAATTATATTGGCTAGTATTACTTTAAGTAAATTGAGTAAGAAAATTACAAGTGTATTGGCGATAATTATGATCGTATTTTTTGTTTATAGGTTGAGACCGTTGAGTATAACTAAAGTGTTGGCGAATTTAACGATTGTGAAACTTTCAGAAAATATGACAATGTTTGGATTAATGGAAAGAAAAGAATATCTTTCCAGAGTTATGGGAAAATCATATTTAGTAACTGACTATATTAATCAGAATTTTGAAAACACTGTAGTGCTTAATTATTGGAATCATAATGCGAAGTATTATTTAGTAAATAATAATAAGTACTCTACTGAAGTTCCGGGAGAAAGTTTGGGATATACAAAATTTTTGAAAGTTAAGAAAATACAATATTTTACGATTGATTATGAACTAAAGAATAGTTTTTTAAATAGTTATACATGGAAAGATTGGGCTCCGCCTCGGCTTGTCTTCGAAGATTATTTGTTAAAAAATTCCACAAAAGAAGTTTGTTTTGATAGTTACTGTTTATATAAGATAACTAAGTGGTAATTTTGAGCCAGATTGCAAATGTTTTAGTGTCTTTGACGATATTTATTGATAGTGCTTTTGCTTTGGAAAAGGTCAGATTGGTTGAGCGCGGATTATTGTTTTGGATTTTAATTGGGATTTCAAACGTTGTTTCAGTAGTGGTTGTGATGATGAAAATAAAAAAGATTCAAAAAAAATATATTAGGGGCAATTTGGGAATAATCGTAATTTTAGTGATTAGAAGTTTAATCCAAATCCCTTTTTTGAATTACACCCAAAGATGGGATGCTGGATGGTATTGGAGGTTATTACATTCAAGTATTGAGTCCTTTGACTTGACGATAAACACTTTTTTACCAAATTTCAATTGGTTGGGACACTCTTCGATGGGTTATTCAGGCCTAATGGCAATAACTCAATTTTTTGGGGGTGAGAGCAAAATTTGGTTAAGTGTTGGGAATTTGTGTTTGTCATTGTTAGCAATTAAGGCTTTTCATGAAATTTTAAATTATTTTAATAATAAGAGAAAATCTGTTAATTTGTGGATTACTCTAATTTTTGCTTTAAATCCTTTGAGTATTGCCACATCAATAAGTTTTAATATCGACTTTCCGGTGCTTATTTTTACAGTACTAATGTTTGAAAGTTGGCTGTACAAGAAATATATTTATTTTATTGTTTATTCAGGACTGATAATTTTCTCGAAAGAAACCGGTTGGTTGATTTACTTATCTTTTTTGGGAATTAATATAGTTATATTTGGGGTGAATTATCTAAGAAAAATGGTGGTGAGAAATGATTTGTGGAAGTTATTGGTAATATTTTTGCCAGTGGCGTTAATGATAGGATACTGGTTTTATTTCAAAGGGAACTTTTGGAGTAATGGAATTATTGGGGGTGGTAAATTGGAACTTCAGTGGAATAATAGCTGTCTTTTTTGTTTTGGTTTGGAAAAGGGTAATGTAATCACCAGATTGTTTCAGATTTTTGGGCTAAATTTTTCATGGATATTATCGGCGGTTACTTTATTGGTATTATTAAAATTTATTGTCAGAAAAGAAATTAAATTTAATTCATTTGTGACAAATAAGAAACTTCAGGAATTTATAGTAATCCTTTTTGTTTTTGTAAGCCTACTAATTTTTAATCTGACATTTATTACAATGACTTTTGCTAGATATATGGTTCCCTTGGTATTTTTTACAACATTATTTTTCGGTTTAGCATTTAATTATTTAGTAAAAGACGGAAAAAGAATTAGAATAATGTTGCCAATAATATCAATTTTGTTCTTGGGGCAGATTTTTCGATCAATAGACATTTTACCCAAGAGATTATTTGGAGGTAATTCATTGAATAGTCGAAGTTCAGCGATATTTGGGTACTATGATGGATTGGTGTATAACACTGAGTTTGTGTTTGTTGATAAATTAGCTAAAAAAATCAATAAATTGATTGGTGATAGTATAGTTTACGGAGATAGTGGGTCAGAATACCTTTTTGAGGATATTAAAATTTTGGGTGGGTTGGATGACGCTGGTGGATTGAGGTCATTTAAATATATTCATGTTCCTTGGTTGGCGGAAAAGAGTGAGGTTATGGAAAATATTTTGAAGAATTATTCTATCGGGAAGCAAGAAAGGATCGGGTATAATGGTTATTATGTTGAAGTTTATGATCTAGGGGTTAGATGAAAAGATCGGTTATTAAAAATGGGGTGATTTTATTATTGTCATTAGTAGTGGGCTGGTGTTTGATTGGTGTAAATCTTGGAGCTAAGTGGGGTGTGATCGATGATCATGCAATAATGACGTTTTTGGGTAACGATGGAAAAATATCGGTGTTTGAAATTCCTCGGATAATATTAGGTACTGAAGTTGGTCAGTACGGAAAAGTGAACCGTTTCCGACCATCATTTTGGTTGGTATATTTAATAGAGTGTAGTTTATGGGGGAATAATCCAGTTTTGTGGTATATGAGTAAATTTATCCTTTTTGTATTTATGGTGTTTACGGGTATATATTTGCTAGAAAAATGGATAGGTATAAGCATGGCTGTCGGGATAGTGCTAGTAACTTTGTTATATCCTGGATGGTCAGATATCTGGACAAGGCTTGGGCCAGCAGAAATTTATGGAGTTTTGGGAACCTCGATGGTTTTAATGGGTTTGTATTGGGTGTGGATGCGTGGTAAGAGTGGTATAGGGTATGGATGTGTTTTCGTGGGAGGATTGATTGCTTTGGGAACAAAAGAAAATTTCTTTATCTTATTGTTACCGATTTGGGGACTAGTAGTGTATAAATTGACTGGTAAAAATAAAGATTGGTGTCTTTTGGTGGTGGCTTTGGTGTTAACAGGGTTTGAGATGTGGATTTGGTTTGGGTTACTAAAATATTTTTCTACTAATAGTTATGATCTTTACGGAAATTCGGTGGAAACAGGCGGAAGGTTGAATAATTTAATAAACTGGATAGTAAGAGTTTATGGCAAGATACCAATTTTTTTAAAAATGGTTTTTACTTTAATAACAGTTTTCTTTGGAGCGGTTAGTTTATATATTTACAGAAATAACCAAAAAAACTGGATAGAATGGTGGAGTGTTTTAAAAATACTGTTAATAACAGTGATATTGGGAGTAATTGTGATTGGTAGTCAGGTGTTTTTTTATAATGGGAACTGGCCGGTTTTGTCACGTTATGATTATCCGGGGATATTGATGTTGCCAATGTTGCTGGCAGTGATTTTTTATATGGGTAAGCGGTTGATAGAAATATTGTTTACAAGAAAGTGGTTAGATAGTTTATATACTTTGGTTTGGTTGGTAGCCATGGCTTTAGCGATTAAAACGGTAGGATATGGCGTAATTGTTGAAGCAGGTAGAAATAATGCAGTTAGGACAAGGTTGTTTACTGATAAGGTTCAGATGATTGTAACTGAAGCTAACAAAAATAAAGAAAAAATACTATTGTTCGAAAGTGACGATCCTGGAGATTATGAATCGGTGTTGTCGATAAAGAGATTCATTGAAGCCTATGGGGTAAAAAATGTTTTAGGGTTTAGGTGGAGAGGTAAAAGCGTTGAGGAATACGATAGTTTTTTGGAAAGAGATTTAAGCGGTAGTTTAATCAATATATCAAAAAAAGGTGGCAGTGGTTTTTTTGATGGTTTTATTGCGGGTGAGTTGATTGAAGAGAAGAAATGTATAACTATTTCATTTATGGACGATAGAATAAAAATTAGCTGTGACCAGATAATAAAATAGTTGATGAGTCATAGTAGAATAAGAATACGATGCCAAAAGATAATGTATATACAATTACACCACCCAAGAATTTGGTATGTCTAGATTGGGGAGAATTGTGGCGATACCGTGAGCTTTTATATACTTTTGCGTGGAGGGATGTTAAAGTGCGCTATAAACAGACAGTTTTGGGTGTAGGTTGGGCGATATTTCAACCGTTATTTACGATGATAATTTTTACGGTTTTTTTTGGCAACCTGGCAAAAATTCCTTCAGAGGGTGTTCCCTACCCTATTTTTGTTTACACTGGATTGCTTTTGTGGAATTACTTTTCAACATCTTTATCTTCGGCAAGTTCTTGCCTGGTTGATAATGAAAATATTATTAAAAAGGTTTATTTTCCGAGATTGTTATTACCGTTGTCGACGGCGGTAACTCCATTGGTTGATTTTGGATTCTCTTTGATAATCTTTTTTGGATTAAGTTTAATTTTTGGTTACGTTCCTTGTGTTATTGGGATATTGCTTTTGCCAGTATTACTATTTTGTTCTTTTTTAACTGCCTTGGGAGTAGGATTATTTTTGGGTTCGATTAATGCAAAATATCGCGATGTTCGTTATATACTACCGTTTTTTATACAATTGTTAATGTATGTTACTCCAGTAATTTATCCTTCTTCGATTATCCCGGAAAGTTATAGGTGGGTTTCGTTTTTAAATCCAATGGCGGGGGTAATTACTATGGCCAGAGGTGGGTTTCTCTATGGAATTATCGATTTCAATTTGTTGGCGATGACTTTTGGAATTAGTGTTTTATTTTTTATGTTTGGATTAGCTTATTTTAGAAAGACGGAGAGATTTCTTGCCGATACACTATGAGTGATACGATAATAAAAGTAGAGAATCTGGGAAAAAAATATCAGATAGGTGCTAAAGAACCTTATTATTCTTTGCGTGATCAAATTGCTAATTTATGGAATTTTAATAAGAAAAAGGCGGTTGAAGAATTTTGGGCGTTAAAAGATGTAAATTTTGAGGTTAAGCGAGGAGAGGCGGTGGGAATTATTGGGCGGAATGGAGCTGGTAAAAGCACTCTACTCAAAATATTGTCTCAAATCACTCCTCCAACAACAGGAAAGATTACGATGAATGGCCGGGTGGCGTCATTATTGGAAGTAGGAACAGGGTTTAATCAAGAATTAACAGGGAGAGAGAACATCTTTTTAAATGGAGCAATTTTGGGATTAAGCCGGAAAGAAATAAGAAAGAAATTTGATGAAATTGTGGCTTTCTCGGAAATTGAAAAGTTTTTGGATACTCCAGTGAAGAGATATTCTTCGGGGATGTACGTTCGATTAGCTTTTGCTATAGCGGCAAACCTCGAACCAGACATCCTTATCGTTGATGAGGTTTTAGCGGTTGGTGATGCTCAATTTCAAAAAAAGTGTTTAGGGAAGATGGATGAGGTATCAAAGAAAGAAGGCAGAACGGTGTTATTTGTAAGTCATAATATGGGGGCGATTGAAAAATTGTGTAAAAAAGTAATTGTTTTAGATCAAGGTAATATTAAAGACGATACAAATAATGTATTAAAAGCTATTAAAAACTACTCTTACAGTAATAATGAAGGTGTCGGTAAGAAAAATGCTGAATGGTTAAAGAGGGAAAAGCAATTTGCGGGTGATTTTATACCATTAAGATATTCGATAACAAATGAAAAGGGGCAGTTGAGGGATATGCCAGTTAGGAATGATGATGATATCTGGATTCAGATTGAAGGTGAATGTAAAGCAGACGATCTGAATATAAATTTAAGTAATGTTATTTATGATGCGGATAACAATGTTGTTTTTGTGTCGACTACTTACGACGGAGACGAAGATTCTTGGCCAAAATTTATGAAAGGTAAAATTAGATTATTGAATAAGATTCCAAAACATTTTTTAAACCAGGGGGAATATCGTATTGTTTTAACCGCAAAGTTTAATAAGGGGGATTGGATTATTGGTTTATCAAACGATTGTCCTACGGTAAATCTCGAAATCCAAGGAGGATTAAGTAATTCTCCTTATTGGATTGATAGAAGAATGGGGATGATGGCTCCAATATTAGAATGGAAATCAATCTAAATGCAAAAATATATTGACAAAAATGGTCTGTTAAAAAACATTAAACAGAGAAAGTATTTAGCAATTGAATTGGGTTGTGGAGTAAAAAGAAAAGATGATTTTTTAGGTATAGATAGATTGGATTTGGAAGGGGTGGATATTGTATCTGATTTGGAAGAGGGTTTGGGTTTTTTGCCTGACGACAGTGTTGACTTGATTAAATGTAAAAGCTTTTTTGAGCACATTGAGAATTTTGACATGTTGATTCTTGAAATTCATCGAGTTTTAAAAAAATCCGGAAGTTTGGAGTTGTTTGTTCCACATTTTTCAAATCCATATTTTTATTCTGACCCGACTCATAAACGTTATTTTGGATATTACACTTTTTTTTACTATGCTAATAAAAATAGTATTAAGAATCTATACAGAAAAGTACCTGAATTTTATGGAATAAAAAAGTTTGAGATATGTAGCATTAAATTGACATTTGGATTTTACTTTCCAGTTATAAAACATTTATTTAATTTATTGGAAAAGATTGTCAATAAAAAAATGATTTACCAAGAGTTATATGAAGTACTGTTTTCATCTGTTATCCCGTGTTATGGTATTAAAGTGGTAATGAAACCTGTAAAGAGTGATTTACTGTGAGTCGATAATTTTACGACAGATATTTATCCAATGATGTTTTTCCATCATTCCCTTGAGTTGTAATAAGTAATCTCCAAAAAATGGGATTCTGTATGGACTAATAATGCTCATATTTTTAATATATTTTGCTTTACCCAAGGAAGAACCTCGGCTAAAATGAGAAGAAAAAATATTATTATAATCAGTGTCTAAATAATATTCAGCACAAATAACATTTTTAAATGGACCTGAATGGTAAACACGGGTGTTTCTCATTTCAATAATTTTTCCTAAGAAATGATTTGACAGATATTTTTCTCTTAGTTGGTATCCGGTGTCTTTAACTATGTCGGATTTATCAGGTCTGAAATCAATATTCAGATTTTTAAATGTTTTTGTCTCAAATAAGATAGAAAACATTATGGGAAAATCTTTTGGTTTGTTTGAGTCTAGAGCTACTTGGGTACCAATTGCTTTTACTTTTTTGTTAAGTTTGTTGATCAATATTTTATCCCAGTTTTTTATCAACCAGATAGCATCGGCATCTAGTATTGAAAAATAAGGAGTGTTGATATTTTTGCATAAATAATTTAAAGCAGTTCCATGGGCTAGACTGCCACGAAGAGGTGTATGGCTACGAACAACTTTTGTGTTTGGATACTTGCGACAGATATTTACTAGTTTTTGGTAATCTCTTAAGTTTGAGTTGTTGTCACGAATGACTACTTTGTAGGGGTAGCCAGATAGTTTTGATAAGGCGTATAAACTTATGTCAATAAAATCAGCGGAATTGTAGTTGACAATGAAAACAGTGACGATTGGATTTGAATTGTTCATTATTTGGTAATTTTATCTCGTAATTTTAACCAATATTTTTCGAAATAATTATAAGATAATCCAGAAATAAGAAATACAACCATTAATGCAAACAAAAAAGTAAGTCCGGAAATCAATATATTATTTGTTGATGAATCAATTTTTAAAAATAGTGAAAAAACCTCTGTGTGTACAAGATAAGCCGAGTAACTAGTTAAACTAACAAAAGAAACCAATATTGTGAAGAAATTTTTCGATGAGATGTTAGTGGTAATTTTTTCTAGACCAACAACAAATATACTAGAACTAATTGCTACAAAACTAAAAAATAGTGTACGAGCAAAAAATAATTCATTAAATTTTCCGAACTGTATGGGAACATAGTAAATAAAGCTGATTAAAAAACCAACAAGACTGGTAATTAAAAAGATTTTTCCTTTTACCAAGTTTTTAAATATATTTGGATAAAAGTGACGTAAACCAGCGAATAACATACCATAGGACATGGCGTCAAAACGAAATAATATTTGTTTTCTGACACCAAAATCAAAGGATGGGTCTGAAAGTGTCACTAATAATATTCTGGCTATTGGGGAAAATATGATAAAAAACAGACAAACTCCAAGAAAGGAGCTCTTTGTCTTTCGGGTGGATTTAATAACTAGGAATATGACTAATGGAATAAAAAAATAAAACCATTCTTCTATTGAAAGTGACCAAGAGACGGCAAAAAAATTTAACGACTTATGGTCAAAGTTTTGTAAAAATAGTAAATTTTGCCAGGTAAAGGTGTCTCTGTTTTTCAAAAATAGCACAAAGACTACAATGTAATATAGCGGTAAGGTGCGAAACCATCGTCTTAAATAGAACCTAAATAAGTTTACTTTTTTTGAATTATCAGAATTAAAGACATCTTTTAAAAGGATTCCTCCAATTAAATATCCGCTTAAGGCGAAAAATATCTCTACTCCAAAAAACCCCAACATTATTAAATTGTTTAAGTTAGTATTATATTTCCAGAAAAAAAGTGTACCGTGAGCGATAAGTACAAACAGGATGGCAACACATCTAGCAATATCAAGGCCTAGGTTTTTGTGATTACTAATTGTGGTTTGTTTCATGTTGATAGAGTTAAATGAGTTGAAAAGCTTGTGTTGGTTTTATTAGTATTACTGCTAATTTTTTGATGGTTGTAAGAGATTGTTTTGCCTCACAAAAAAAAGATACATTTCACTACCGTTTTTTTTGGTTTTACTTTTATTCCATTCGTTTAGGGCTTTTCTTGTAAAATAATTGTCAAAAGGTATAAATAGTTTTGAAGGTAGATAAAATAGATAGGTAAAAAATGAAGCTGATCTTTTATATTCTTTGGCTAAAATTCTTACGGCTGAGACGAAAAGCATTTTTATTAACAGAAGAGTTAGCGTAAATTTTGCTTTTACATCTTTACCCTTGATAGGATTGAACATTTTTAGTATTAGAACTGGATGAGACAAGCTAATCCAGTTTATGGCTCCAAAATGTTGGTAACAGTAATAGTCGTGTTTCAGGGTATAATTAAATTCTTTAAATAAGATTTCACATTGATTGGTTGTCAGGCGACGAACGTGCCCTTCATCCTCGTAATAAAAACGATTTTCCCGGTTAACGTTAATTCCATCGGATCTAAGTGCACATAATTTATATTCGTAACTATCGGGATTTCCACAGGGGAATATATGAAGCATTGAAGATTTTTCTTTTAATCTTCCATTAATTTGATTGACCAAGTCCTTTATGTTAAAAACGTGTTCTAGGACATGGTGGGTAAAAACAAAATCAAACTTTTTTAAGGCGTATTTCTGGTCGTTATTTGTGAAAAATTTACATTTCGGAAATCTTTTTGAAGCAATTTGGATAGCCGTTTCACTAATATCACAGCCACATATAGTCCAATTGGGAAGAACGTGTTTTAAAACATCACTAAAGATTCCCTGACCGCAACCGAAATCTAAAGCTTGGCCTTTCTCGGGAAAATTTAGAAGTTTAATTATTTCAATAATTCTTAATTTTTCTTCAATCGGCCAATCGTCCATGTAATTTTTAGAATAACGAGATTCGTAAAATTCTTTTGAATCTTTCTCGTTGTTTAAATTCAGTTGTTTCATGATGAGTTTTTCTTGAAATTTAAAATCGGTATTTTAATATTATATTCGCTTCTAAAACAGGATATAATACTGATGTAATTATATGCTATTTATTGACACAAAAAGAAGTTTGAGATTGATGTTTCGAGTAAGGCTTTTCTTTGATAGGATGATAGATAATGAATGTCTTAATTTGGATAAAGGAATGCATGTAAAGCACCGATTGACCAAATATCATGATTTTTTCTGTAATAAGTTAAAGAAGAATGAAATAGTGCTAGATATTGGCTGTGGTAACGGATTTCTTGATTATGACATGGCGACAAGGGTTGGAGCAAAAATTATTGGAATAGAGCTTTCAAAACAAAACTATAACATAGCAGTAAAAAGGTATCCCCATAAAAATATTGAGTATGTGTTGGGTGACGCTCTTGCATATTTACCGAGTACAAAAATTGATACTATTGTTATGTCAAATGTGTTGGAACATTTAGAAAATAGAGTTGATTTTTTAAAAAAGGTTCAAAAACAGATAAACCCAAAGAGGTGGTTAATTAGGGTGCCTATGATAAACCGAGATTGGCAAACGGCGTTAATGAAAGACTTGGGGATTGATTACCGACTTGATCCAACGCATTACATTGAATATACTGAAGAGTCTTTTAGACGTGAAATTAAGAAAGCCGGATTGAGAGTTAATGAAATCAAGATTAATTGGGGGGAAATTTGGAGTGAGGTTGAAAGTGTATGATAGTATGGTTTAAGAAATCGATGGGGAAAATTGGCTGGGTAACATATGAGTCATTTGTAGGTGGAAAAAGAAAACTTGAACAATATGGTTACAAGGGGGTGGTGTCGGAGGTTAGGTGTAAAAATATAGCCCTATGGTTAAATAAAAATAGTGAATATAAGAACGAGGTTTATGATCCGAAAAAAAAGTACGATATTGTAATATTTGTAAAAATGATGGACGAGAAGTGTCAAGTTGAAGCGAGGAAGATCAAAAAATATGGAAGTATGACGATCTTTGACGCGAATGTAAATTATTTTGAGGTATGGGGAGACTATTTTGTTCCTGGAACAAAACCTACTTACGAACAGAATAGAGATGCTATTGCTATGGCTTCTATTTGTGATGTGGTTATTGCTGATTCTAGTTATATAGCTTCAGTAGTTAGAAAATATAACAACAACGTTGTGATGATTCCCGATGCTGTAGATATGAATTTTTACAAGGGTAGAATAAATTACGTTGTTGATAATTCTGTAAATTTAGTCTGGAGTGGTGTGGCTAAAAAATCGGCTCATTTAGAGATAGTTGTAGATGTTCTGAAGAAGTTATCTGAAAAATATCGTTTGAAGTTGATTTTAGTATCAGATGAAAGGCCGGAAATTATGGGTGTTTTTCAAAAGTTTATGGAATGTGAATGGGTCGAGTTTAGTCATCAAAACTATCTGCGAGAATTAAAAAAGAGCAATATTATCATCTCTCCCAAAAAGTTAAGTAATGCCTATGAAATGGGTCATACTGAGTATAAGATTACTTTGGGAATGGCATTGGGACTGCCTGCTGTAGCTTCACCTCAAGGATCATACAAAGAAGCGATCGGATTTTTAGGAGGTGGAATAATTGCGTCGACTGAGGATGACTGGGTGGACGCGTTGGAAAAATTAATAACAAATGATTCTCTTATGAAAAGAATGGGGGGAAAAGCGAGGGATACTGTTGTGAAAAAGTATTCGGTAGAGGTGATATCTAAAAGATACAGGAAGTTGTTTGGTGATTTATTGGTTAAAAATGCAAATGTTAATTGAAAACATTAGAAATTGGCTGTTGGGAAACGAAATAGTTTTCTTTCATGAATTTGTAAAAGGGCCTTATGGTGGCTCAAATACCTTCATGAATGCCTTGTTTGAAGAATACAAAAAAAACGGTATATCGGTAGGTAAAAATCGTGTAAGTAGAAGGACCAAGGCTGTGCTATTAAATGCCTTCTTGTTTAATGTAAGAAAGCTAAGAGCTTATAAAAAACATTTTCCTGGCTTGAGGATAATTCATCGGGTTGATGGCCCAGTTGGGATTTATCGAGGAGACAATTCAGGTATCGATCAGGAGTTGCTTAATCTTAATTTAGAGTTTGCTGGCGCGACGGTATTCCAATCAAATTATAGTTATAAAAAAAATTTAGAACTGGGGCTGAAGTTCATCAACCCTTCAATAATAACGAATGCTGTTGATTCGAGATATTTTTATAAACTTGAAGATAAGTATCTCAATAAAAAAGTAAAAATTATCGCTACTAGTTGGTCTGACAACCCAAAAAAAGGTGGAGCAACATATAAATGGATTGAGGAGAATCTGGATTGGAATAAGTACGAGTTTACTTTTGTGGGGAGAAGCCAGATAGAGTTTAAAAAAATAAGACATATTCAGCCGGTGGCTTCAGAAGAGCTGGGAAATATATTAAGAGATCATGATATTTATATAACGGCTTCGGAGGATGATCCTTGCTCGAATGCTCTGATTGAAGCGTTGTCATGTGGTTTACCGGCAGTGTTTTTGGAGTCTGGAGGGCATCCAGAACTGGTGAATAAAGGTGGAGTTGGATTTAAGACAAAAGAAAAATCTCTGGGAGCAATTGAAGAAATAGTACTGAATTATGATAAATATCAAAAAAATATAAAAGTAGCTGATATGAAAGAAGTGGGTGGTAAATATTTAAAAATACTTTTAGATCAATGAAAAATATTTTCAAAAAATATCAAATTAGGTGGCAAACGGCAACTTATTGCAAGGAAGGCATAAGTTTATGCTATGGAGGGGTGATTAATAAAAATAAAATTTATGGTGGTGGTGTAAAACTTTTGCATTTAAATAAAAAGTATCCGGAGAATAAAAAAAATTTCAATATCCTTTATTTGGTCAGTAGTTATTTGCCATTTGAGGTACAAGAGTGGATAAATAAGGCAAAAAAAATTGGAGCAAAAATTGTCTGGAATCAAAACGGAGTGGCTTATCCAGCTTGGGCTGGAGAGAGGGCGGAAAGTATTAATCGACAAATGTCGGAATTCATGCATCAGTCAGATTATGTAATCTATCAGAGCAAGTTTTGTAAAACAAGTGCAGATATCTATATAGGAATCTTTGAAAAAGAGAGTTCTGTCGTGTATAACAGTGTGGATAGTAAGTTATTTAATGCCAAAAAACTGGATTTAAATAAAAATATAATAACCATGTTGGTTATGGGTACTCATTATTTTAAAGAAAGAGTTTTGGGACCAATTAAGGTTTTATCAGAGATGATAAAAAGTGGACATGAGGCCAAATTAATTATCGGCGGAGGGTTAGTTTGGAGTAATGGTGAAAATGAAACGAGAGAGAAAGTTAAAGAACTTGGTTTAGACAAAAAGGTGGAAATTTTGGGACCATATAACCAAAAGGAAGCTCCGATTATTTACAAAAAGGCTGATATATTAATTCATTTGCAATATAATGATTCTTGTCCGACAGTTCCTTTAGAAGCGATGAGTGTTGGTGTACCAGTGGTGGCTGGAGCAAGTGGAGGTTTGCGAGAACTGGTAGGAAATGATGGCGGCATATTGATACCGATCACACAGAGTTATGAAAAAATGTATTATCCAACTTTTAAAGAAATTATGGATAGTGTTTTAAAATTAACTAAAAATTACCATAAATATTCGAAAGCATGCGTAAAGAGAATTAAAAATATCTTTGAAGTGAACTTGTGGCTCAAAAAACATGAAAATATTTTTGAAAAGTTGCTAAATGAATCCTAAGGTTACGGTTTTAATGCCGGTATATAATGGCGAGAAATATTTAAGAGAGGCCGTTGAAAGTATCTTAAGGCAGACTTACAGGGATTTTGAGTTTTTAATCATTGATGACGGATCGAAAGATGAAACTGAAAAAATATTGAAATCATATGGAGATAAAAGAATAAGAATTGTTCAACACAAAAAGAATATGAAGTTGGTGGCGACCTTAAACGAAGGAATAACCTTGGCTAAGGGGAAATATATTGCTAGGATGGACGGAGACGATATTTCTGAGGATTGCCGATTGGATGAACAGTATAAGTATCTGGAATTGCATGCTGATGTTGGGCTGGTGGGATCTAACTGCAAAGTGATTGATGCCGACGGAAAGTTTGTCGATAACTATTATTATCCTAAAAACGATTGGCTTATTAGGTGGAATATGATGTTTCAGTCTCCGTTGGCCCATCCATCGGTGATGATGAGAAAAGCTATTATAGAAAAGACAGGAGGCTATGGTTCAAAAACAATTGAAGGCAGAGAGAAATTTTCCGGGGAAGATTATGACTTATGGGGAAAAGTTTTGAAGATATCGAAAGCGAGCAACATACAAGAACCATTATTGAAGTTAAGGAAGCATGGAAAAAACTTAACAATAATAAATTTTGACGGCCATATAAACAATACTGATTTAATTGAACAAAAATACATAAAAGATAATGTTGGTTTGGATTTAGGGTTAAAGTTGGTAGAAAAACTAAGAACCCTAAAGACCGAAACTAAAGACGAATACCAATTAGTTAATGAGACAATCAGAGATCTTGAGAGATTGTTCTTAGAAAAACATAAGCTGGGTTTAAAAGAAAGAAACGATATTCGTAACGATAAAGCTTATAAGTTATTGCAGTTAATAATTAATAGTCAACTAGGATTGTCTTTAAAGATAGTTGAGTTAATTAAGCTATATGCTACAAATTTTTGTTTTATATTTGATACGATTTACAGGTTCCGAAGACACTTGTAAATGAAAATACTTATAGTTAATGCAACCAAGCTAGGTGGGGCGGCGGTGGCCGTAAACAGACTTGAGACTCAGTTGACTAGAGAGGGTTTGGAAGTAAAGCGCGTAACTGTTAATAATTATGGTAAAGGAAAGATTGCTTCTGTGATTTTCTTAGTAGAACAACTGTTTTTAAGGGTATTGAGGGTTGATAAAGGCATCTTTTATTCCCCGGCTTTGTTTTCAATAGGAATAAACGATGAAATAAAGGAATTTAATCCTGATATAGTTCACTTACATTGGATTAATGGGGCACTACTGAAACCAGAGGATTTAGCAGAGTTTAACAAACCGACTGTTTGGACAATGCATGATATGTGGCCCTTTTGTGGTGCTGAACATCATAGTAATGATAACAAGTATAAAGAGGGGTACAAAAGTGAGAGTAAATTCAGCCTAAATAGATGGTTATGGGAAAGAAAAACAAAAACTTATCAGAAAATTAAAAAAATGGTCTTTGTATCTCCGAGTAGGTGGCTTAAGAAAAAGGCGGAACAAAGTTGTTTAACTGAGGGCAGGGAAATTGTTTATCTCCCCAATGGAATTGACTTAAAGAAATATTATCCCGAGGACAAGAAAGTGGCAAAAAGTAAGTTGGGTTTGAAGCCGGACGTCTTGGTGGTATTAGTTGGAGCGGCATTTGCAAATGGTGATAAAAATAAAAACATAAATTTAGCAGTTAAGATATTGTCTAAAATAAAGAAAGATATTGTGGTGGTGGCTGTTGGCAAAGGGGATAAAGATAAGGTTAAAAAAGTCTTTGAAAAAAGTGGTAAAAGACTTTTGTATTTAGGGTATATTGATGATGAAGATAGAATGAGGGAGATATATAGTGCCAGCGACGTGTTTTTGATGTGTTCAAAAAACGAGAATTTACCCAATATGGCAATAGAATCAATGGCATGTGGTACGTCTGTAGTGGCTTTTGATGTGGGCGGAGTTGGCGAGATTGTTGACAACAAAGTAAATGGATTTCTGTCTAGCTATGGTGATATAAATGATGTGGTTAAAAATTTGAATATGTTATTAACATTTAGCTCAAAACAAAAAATAGAATTTTATTCAAACTCCAGGAAAAAAATTGTTCAAAACTATGACTTGAAGAAAACGACAAAACAAGTAATCGAAGTCTATAAAAAGTTAATCAGTTAACTGATATATGCCGTAATTTCCCTGAAGAAATAGGGTTCTAACTTTAGCTGAAAGTTCGGGAGATATCTCTAATCCGTCCATTTGGGAAAAATATAATCCCTTATCTTTGATAGGATCTGAGATCTGACATTGATTAATTGCCAGCTGATCAATTGAGATGTAGTTGGCATACATAAACACTCCATTACCATTGATCTTACAAGTGTATGTTTTTATAGAAGGACCTTCATTAGAAATTTGCCAATTAAGAAAATTGAGATTTTTAAAATAATCCTGATCGCTTTTAATATTTTCAAGTTTTATGTCCAGACCAGAGAGGGCGTATTTGTAAGTATTAAGGAATCCAAAATTTAAATTGTAAAAAAAGGAAAAAATAATAGTGAAAGGTAGAATAATAATTAAAATAAAGTTATGTTTTGATTTAAAAAATAAAATATAAATGATGGAAAATACCGAGAATACAAGTAACATGTAGCCAATGGATAAAATATTATCAAGATAGTATTGATTGTCTCGGTAAAGAGGAATAATGTTACTAACATGTAAAAGAAAAAATTGACCGTTAAAAATTACCATCATAGACATAAGACCAATAAGAAAAAAGAGTAGCAAAGATATATTTTTGGGAATTTTATTTAGGCCGTGACAGAGGTTTTTAAATTGTGATGAAATTATAATTGCTAGTATAGGGATAAGCATGATGGTATATTTGGGACTGATGTTGAGAACATAAGAATATCGATTTGGGTTTAGGTTGAACGGGTCGAAAAAAATGGTGCAATACAATAATAAAAATATAAGTAGCAGGCGGTTGAAAGAAATGGAGACAACAGATTTAAAATTAATAAGTAAAACTATAAGGAAAAATATAATCACAGGTCCATAGAATTGAATTTGAAATAAGCCTTGAAGTTTGCCTTTGATTAAATAATCAAAGTTACTATCTTGAAGTATTTTGTATCCAGACGACTCTGTGTTCTTAGATTTTTGACCATCGATGATGGCTGTTGTCATTTGGGAAATAAAATAGTGAGTTTCTCGAGAGATTTCTTGATAATTTGATTGAGGCGGTAAATTTGATTCGTTGATAATTTGAGTGTCGCTTTTTGGTATGATTCCGGCTACTACCCAGGAGAGGAAAATTATTGGTTCACAGAAACTAAAAAGCATCAGGCTGATAATTAATACTGAGACATACTTAATTTTAATAAGCAAATTTTTATGGACGTAGAGGAAGTAGATGATAATAATAATCGAAGATAAAACTGACCCGGAATAGTTGATGAAGCAAACTAGGCCAGTAGTAATCCCAAGGATTACTGGTTGGATGATTGAAAGGGTTTTTATTGAATTGAAATAATATATGAGATAGAGGGATAGTAAGGTTAAAGCCATGAGAGATGGCTCCTTGAAACCATAGATAGTAAAATTGATAAGGTAGTAACAAGTTAAGATAAGAAACAGAGTAAGCTGTGGAATAGTTCTGTTAGGCGAAAAGATAGATTTGGCAATACTGTAAGTGATACCAAGAAGAGAAATAAAAAACCAGACAATCATAAATTGGCAATAATATTGAACAGTTCTGATGGAGTTGGAAAAAAAGAATCCAAGGGAAAATATTATTGGAAGAGCTGGTCTAATCGAAGCGTTCATTTGATATTCGATTTGGTTGTCTTTGTAAGGGATGAGTTGATATAAAGTGTGAGCCGATTGTGTCTGGTGATAGACATATGACTGACGCAAATAGAGTATTTGATCATCCCAGTTGATGGGCCAAAAGACGGTTCTAACAATTGTGGTTGAAATAATAATTAGATTGATAAGGATTAACAGTTTGTTGGTTGGGGAGGATGGCAGGGACAATCCTTTTGGTATCTGTAAGGTGGGTTTCCCAAAAAATTTCAATGAAATAATGGAGATAAGGAAGGTAAATGTAACTAAGGCTAATATATAAAATATATCTTGATGATTGGGGAATATATATATCAATAAGTGGTAAAAAAGAGAGATAAATAGCGGGGAGACTAGAAGAGAGGTAAAAAACGATAATAGTTTATTGTCAATGACCTTTTGAATTGGAGAGAAGAGAAAATAACTCAGAAAAACAAAGATAATTAGTGGAGTAAAAGTAAAGATAATTTCTATCATCGGTATGTTTTATTAAATTTATTGATTATGAAAAGGACAAATTCTGAGAGAAGGTACATGGGGTAACTTAAATATTTTTTATGGATTTGGTGATATTCGAAAATTCCTCTGGAGCGATTTGATATCTTTGATGAGGTGCTGTTTTGGCTAATTCCATAATTTGAAACGATAATATTGGTAAATTTCCACCTAGTTACTTGATGAATCTTCATCCAAAAATCATAATCCATGGCAATCTTAAAGTTAGTGTCGAATAATCCAAATTTTTTAAAGACTGATTTTTTTATAAAGACGGCTTGGTGGGGAATAAAGTTGAACAGTTCCAAAAGGAATTGAGAGGCAATTTGGAATATCTTACGATTGGGGAAAGTTCCGATATTTTGATTTATATCTTGGTCAATAATATTAATTTTTCCGTAAACCCAGTCAAGGTTTGGATTTTTTAGCAAATAATCATGAACGTCTTTAAGTACTTTTGATGAGAAAAACGAGTCGTCACTGTGAAGGTGAATAAGATACTTGCCCTTAGATTTGTCGATTCCAATATTCATAGCATCTGAAATGCCTTTGGAGGGAAATTGAAAAAGTTTAACTTTATCTTGATTGTTGCATTTGTATTTATTAATAATATTTACGGTGTTGTCGGTGGAGTTACCGTCGATAAAAATATGTTGATAATCAGTAAAAGATTGTTTTTTAACAGAGTTAATGGTGTTGATAATAGTACTTGATGAATTCTTAGAACAGGTGATGATGGTAAAAAAGAGTTCACGTTTACTCATAATATAGAAAAAATACGATGATATACAGCCATGAAAAGGTAGCGGGATAGATTTATTTTGAAATGATGTTTTTCGGTAAAATTATCATATTTGATGTTTATTTTTTGATTTTTGGGATGAAGTAAAGGAAAAGTCATTTTATAGGTTTCCATATTGGCAAAGGAGGAGTGTTTGTTGTAAGTGTGAGTGGGATTATTACCAAACCCAATATTTGAGATAAGGTTAACAGAAGGTATGATGGTAATCCCATTGTTTTTCCAAATACAATATAACCATTGATAATCCCAAGTATTTATTTTATTGTTGTGGACAAGGTCAAAAATTTGGTACCAATAAAATTTTACTATCATGTTTGGTAAAATTTTTTTAAAAAGATCCTTTTTTCTTGTTTCTGGCCAAGTTGATATTTTTACGTCATAGTGTTTCCAGGCTCTGGCCCATGAGGCCCACCCCCAAATGTGGGAGTATTTAGAAAAATAATAACTGTCATGGCTTTTTTCTATTTGAAAATTGTCACCACTGATAGTCATAATCTTTTTATCGTTGGCATACTTGTCTAGAAGTTGGCTGCAGTAAGGAAAGAATGAGGGGTTGGGGAGACAGTCGTCTTCAAGAACTATCCCCTGTTTCACATTGTTAAAAAACCAGGTTATGGCTGTACACACAGCCATTTTACATCCGAGATTGTTATCTTGGAAAAGGGTGTTTACTTTACAGGGCCAGTCTACAAGTTTAATGATGTTTCTTGTCTGTTGACATAAATCTTTTTCGCTTGGGCGTGACAAACGAGGACCATCGGCTGCTACATACAAATATAATGGTTTAAGTTTACGGATGGCTTCAAAAACCCGCTTGGTGGTGTCGGGACGATTAAAGATAATGAAAAGGATGGGGGTATCGAAATTCATTTATTTTTTGGTGATTATTAGGGAGATGTTTGGGGTTAGGATTCTGGAAAAGACTCCACCGTTAGATATTGATGTAAAAAGTATGATTAGGTGAGTTAGTTTTTGGAATATAATTCTAGTTTGATTAATTAATGAATAAGTGGGAATGTTGTAAGGTTGGACCTCTGTGATAGTATTACTTGGTAAATTGCAATAATTAGGCAACTCTTTTAATGAGTTTTCAGTGAACAATATTTCGTGAGTTAGGTCAGAATATCTTTCGACAATGTTGAATGGATTTCCTCCGTTTGGAACTGTAATTATTATTTTTCCGTTTTTATTTAGATGTTTGAATAGGTTATTTAATAATTTTTGATAATTATTTTTTGGAATGTGTTCGAGTACTTGTAAAAGAAAAATAATATCGTATTGTTTTTCGATTACAGAAGTTAAAATATCAGAACAACATATTTGGCGAACTTTATATTTTTGTTGAATATTTTTGAGGATATATTTATCTTGGTCAATTATGTCGATTGTATTAATATTCAGTTTATTTAAATAATAGATAAATTCTCCTAAACCTGGTCCGATTTCTAAAACGGAAATATTATTGTTATTGAAATATTTAGAAAAATTGTACTCGATGTAATCAACTTTCCTGCGAAAATTTTTAGAGCTTTGGATTTTTTGAAGATACTTAAGATAATTGTCCATAGTTTAGAAATGACTTATATAAAACAATTGTTTTGTCAGCTGATTTTTTCCAGCCAAACAGTTTGGCTCTTTGAAGACCGTTTTTAACATTATTGTTTCGGAGGATTTGGTTTGTTAAAACTTTTTTTATACCAAGGAGGATGTTTCTACTTTTTTGAGCATTTATGATTACGGCTGAATTACCGACAACTTCTGGTAAAGAGGCGGAATTGGAAACAACCAGTGGGGTTCCAAGTGACAATGATTCCAAAGCGGGAAGGCCAAAACCTTCGTACAAAGATGGAAAAACAAACAATCTGGCTTTAGACATTTTTTCTAAGTTTTTTGAGTGGTCTAGCCAGCCAAGAAACTTTACCTGGTTGGTAAGTTTGTTTTTTATTAAGAAATTGGTAATATCATTTTGTCCAATTGAGGGAAATCCGGAGATGATCAATTTGAATTTTTTAAATTTTTCATCTGTTATTAAAGTATTAAATGCTTTAACTAAATTTAAGATATTTTTATGGGGATGAGTTGCGGCAGAAGTCATAATGTAGTTTCCTCTATCAAGATCCGAGACAGGTTTGTTGACTATCTGACTAACCCCTCCATAAATTACTTGTATTTTCCCAGGATCGACTTTTAAGTTTTTGATGATTTCATTTTTTGAAAAAGTTGAAACAGTAATTATTTTATCGCATGTTTTGGCAATTAATGGAATTAGAATTAAATAGATGGTTCTGTAAAATTTAGAAATAGTATTGGGAAAGCTAATATATTGCGTGTCAAAAATAGTAACGATTTTGGGACAGTTAGTAATAATTGGCGAGGTATATCCCATCGAATGTAATAAATCGATTTTGTCTCGAAGCAAGACAAATGGAAGAATTAATAACTCGTAGAATAATCGAGACATTTTGTTAGAGAAAAAAATCGGACAGACGGAAATCTTAATGTTTTGGTAATTTACCGTGTTGGCAAATTCCTTTTGGCAATAAACGACAACTAGGTTTTCTTTGGCAAATGTTTTGTCGACTATTTCAAGTAATTTTCTCGCAAATATTTCAGTACCGCCGACTTTACCTGGAAATAAAAAGAGCAGGTTAATTCCGATTCTTTTAAAAGAAGACTTGAGCATTTATTTTATTTTTTTGTAAATATGACTAACCAAATATTTACCGAAATCATGAAGTTTTCTTTCAATAATATTTGGATAGTAGTTATTTAATATTATTCTGTCTTCAGTAAATTGGGCGATGAAACCTGTATTACCTTTTGACTTTTCGTGAATGCGGAAAACGGAAAGACCGTTAAAAATTCTACTTGGTAAGCCAAATTTCAAACATCTGAGCCAATAATCATAATCAAAGGCGTAGTGGTAATCGGAGTTAAACTTACCAACCTTATCAACTAGTGGTTTTTTTAGAAAGACGGATGGTTGGTTGATGGTATTAAAGACATATAAGGCGTCTTTGAAACATTGGATTGGCCAAAGATGTTTAAGGAAAAACGTCCAGGCGAGACGAGGGTTGGAGACTTGACAATTGCCAACTAGCCAGAGGCTTTTGGGGTGGCTTTCGAAATATTTGGCAACAGTATTAAAGGCGTTGGGGAGATAATAGTCGTCGGAGTTAATGTAGGCGATAACATCGCCGTTGGTTTTGGCTAGGCCCTGGTTAAGAGCGTCAACTTGGCCACTGTCTTTCTTAGATTGCCAATAAAAAGATATACGCGGATTTTTGGATAAATTCTTGGAATATTTTTTTAGGATCGCAACAGTGTTGTCGGTTGAGCTGCCGTCCATGATGAAATATTCGATATCAAAATCACCCTTTTGACTAATAACGCTATTGATAGTTTCTTCGATATATTGGCCTTGGTTGTATGAAGGAGTAACAATGCTGAATTTCACTTTGTTATTTTACATTATTATTTTGGTTATAATTGAATATGAAAATGAACATATTGGTAACTGGGTCATCTGGGTTTATTGGCCAAAAAGTTTGTCAACAACTGCTAGAGCGAGGTGACAGTGTAGTAGGGGTAGATAATATGAATGACTATTATGATGTGAGATTAAAAGAATACCGATTAGGTTTATTGACAAAAAATAAAAATTTTAGTTTTAAAAAAATTGATATTGAAAACTTTGATGATTTAGAAGGTCTATTTAGAAAAAATCAATTTGACGGAGTTATTAATTTGGCGGCTAGAGCTGGGGTGAGATATAGTATGGAGAATCCTTTTGTTTATATGAGAACAAATGCGATGGGTACTTTAAATTTGATGGAGTTAATGAAGGTGTATGGGGTTAAGAAAATGGTGTTGGCTTCAACCTCTTCTTTATATGCAGGTCAGCCGATGCCGTTTTTGGAAACACTGCCAGTCAATTCACCAATTTCTCCATATGCGGCATCCAAAAAATCGGCTGAGGTTATGGCTTACACGTATCATTATCTTTATGGGTTGGATATTAGTATTGTTAGATATTTTACTGTTTATGGACCAGCGGGTAGACCGGACATGGTTATTTTTAAGTTTATTAAAAATATCATTGAGGGAAAACCGATTTATATAAATGGTGACGGAACTCAAACTCGGGATTTTACTTATGTTGATGACATTGCCAAAGGTACGATTATGGCTTTGAAACCTTTGGGTTATGAAATTGTCAACTTGGGTGGTGGCTTAGCCTCTTACTCGCTCAAATATCTGATTGACTTAATTCAAAGATATTCTGATAAAAAAGCAGTTATTGAGTATCGAGAATTTTCGAAGGCAGATATAAAAGACACTTTGGCAAATGGTAACAAAGCAAAAAAATTGTTTGGTTGGGAACCGTCTGTTGATTTTGATCAGGGAATTAAAAATTGTGTGGAATGGTATCTTGATAATCGTGAATGGGCAAATAATTTATCTTGTAAAGATGGTGAATAATCTTTTGTAGGTTTTCTCTGTTATTAATTTGGTTATAATTAGGCGTGAAAAAAATATTTTGGCTGTATTTGGTGGTGCTGGGGTTGGTGATGGTGTGGTTGGTACCGCCGTTTCAAAAGGCTGATGAGGTGATTCATTTCCAGAACACGGCAGCAATAGTTAGCGGAAGGCCTTGGGAAGCTCAAGTTCGATTTATCAAATTACCAGAAAAACTTAAAGTGATTGATGTGGCCTTTAGATATGAGAAAAAATTTGACGGTAAAAGGGTGTGGGAGAAAGATTTTAGTAAGGAGATGGTGACTTTTGGTTATTTGCCTGATTGGAGAAGTTATATTAGTTATTTTCCAGTTGAGGTTGGGGTGTGGGCGGGATCTTTTTCGGTTTATCCGGCATTATCGTTTTATTTGGGGAGAATGGCTGGATTAATATTGTTTTTAATTTGTGTGTGGTTGTCGTTGAGGATAATTCCAGATAAATATGCGGACCTGGTTATGGCTTATGCCATGATTCCAATGGTAATTCATCAGGTGACGGGGGTTAATCACGACGTATTTTTGTTGTGCTTGGCGCCTTTGATATTGGCAGTCTTTTTGAAGAAAAATTTGGTTTTGCTAGCGATTTTGATGGCGCTGTTTATTTTTGTAAAGCCTGGGTATTATCCAATGGTTTTGCTATTACCGGCAGTTCTTTGGGCTAAGTATAAAGAGGTGGTAATTAGAAAACCATGGATTGTGGCGCCAGTGGTGCTGGCTTGTGTGCCGGTGGTTTTGGCATTTATTGAATATTTTACAAATAATATAAGTGGCGGAACTTCTGGTTTGATAAATGGCGTGTATCAACTAGAAATAATTAAGCATGATCCATGGCAAGCAGGACGAATATTGGCGGATACGTGGGTGGCGAAGAGAGATTTTTACTTTAAGGGTGTGCTTGGCTATTTTGGCTGGCTTGATTATGAATTTGATTTGTACCAATTCTTTATTGTTGTAGGGATTGTATTAACTTTTTTGGTGGTGACTATTCGTAAGCTAAAAAAACCTATAATTGGTTGGGTTGGTTTTGTCTCGATTGGAAGTATAATTTTCTTAACCTACACCTTGATCGAGATGGCATTTTTAATACAATGGACAGTGGTGGGGTCGACCGTAGTTGAGGGGGTGCAGGGGAGGTATTTGTTGCCGTTGGTGCCGTTATTATTGTTTTGGGTTAGCCAATTTTGGCTATTGGTGGGGAAGAAATGGGCAAACTTGATGGTTTTTGGACTGGTGGCTTTGGTGTTGGTTTTGGGGGTGGTTGACAAAATAAATAAGCGCTATTACGACCTTTCAACAAATTTTAGAAATAAAGATGAATTTTTAAAAGAAGTTGAGGAACCAAGTTACTTAAGTTCCAAAAGCAAGTTAATAAAAATGTTTCACACCTCGGACGGTGATGTGATTGGCGGTTTTGAGATGGTGATAAATAAGAGTAATGATGATTTAATACGGGTCCCCTACCGCTTTGCCATAAAGGATGCCGAATGTAAAAAGGAAATGAGGTGGGGCTATTTGGATTTGGAAAAAATTGGCAAAGAAAAGGTGTATTTGCAAAAAATTGAAAGACTTGAGAGAGATTGGGGTGATGTTTGTTTGGAAATTGAGCCGATAGTGGTGAATGACAAGGAAAAATATTTTGACTATGTCCAGTCGTGGGACGAGCCGATGGTACGGTTGTTGTTCTTATCTAGCGAGGTAAATTAGGATTGTAGAAAGGGTCGTTTTCAATTAGCTTTGACCATTTGGAACGGAAGAGTTCTTGTTCGCGGGCAAACTGGACCTGATCGCGATTGGGGGAAATAGAGGTCGACTCGAGGTGGTAGGCGACGGCGTAGGGGGTGTAGAGGGTGCGAAAGCCCAGATTATTTAGTTTCAAACAAAGGTCGACGTCGTTGTAGGCAATAGAAAGGGACTCATCAAAGCCGCCAACTTTACCAAATTTACTTTTGGCAACCATTAGACAAGCGCCGGTGACGGCGGAAAAGTTGTTAACAATGTCTTTGGCGTTGAGAAGGGGGAATGGCTGACTTATGCTATCTGGAAGACGATAAAAGTTGTGGTTGGCAACACCGCCGACCCCCAAGATGACTCCGGCGTGTTGGACTTGGCCGTTTTTGTAAAGTAATTTGGCGCCAACAGCGCCAATATCTGGCCTTTGGGCATGCTCAAGCATGTTTTCAATCCATTCTGGGGTAATAATTTCAATATCGTTGTTTAAAAATAAAAGATAATCCCCCGTTGACTTGGTTACCCCAAAATTATTGACGGCAGAATAGTTAAATTTTTCAGAGCCATTATTGACAGTGGTTATTTCGTAATTTTGATAAGTAGTATTATCGATGATAGTTTGAAGACAGTTGGTTAGAAGACTAGCATTATTGGAGGGAATAATAATCGAGACTAAAGGTTTTTTTAAAATGGAATAAGAGACGCGAAAAGTACCAAGTTTAAGCCCATTTTGAACTGTAGCCTTGATTTTCTGGCGTTTAAAATGGTCGGTTAGAGCATTGGTAGAGGCTTGGTTGGCGTAGCTTTTGATTGAATAAACAGAGGCAGTAGAATTTGGAGTTTTTCGCCAGTGATAGAGAATATCTGGAATATGGGCGATATTTTTGGTGTTTTCAATAACTCTTAAAATCAAATCGTAGTCTTGAGAGCCCTCATATCCAGGGCGAAATCCGCCAATTTTATTGATGAGTGATTTGCGGATGACTGACAGGTGGCAAATATAGTTATTAGACAAAAAACGATCGAGGGCAAAATCTGATTTAAATGAAGGATCGCAGTGAATCCCCCACCTGTTTATTTTGTCTTCATCAGAATAGATAAGATCGGTTTTAGGAGATTTGTTGAGGAGCAGGACGATACTGGATAAGGCGTGGGGAGCAATTTCATCGTCGTGGTCAAGGAGAGCAATAAATTCGCCGGTAGCCAGGGTAATGGCGTCGTTGCTGGCTTGAGAAATATGGCCGTTTACTTTTCTAAAAGAGTATTTGATACGGGAGTCCTTTTTGGCATAATCAGAAATTATTTTTCTAATATTTGAATTGGGAGAACAGTCGTCAACTAGGCAAAGTTGCCAGTTTTGATAAGTTTGATTAAGAACTGAGTCGAGGCATTTTTTGAAGAAATTTTCAGGAGGGTCGTAAACTGGAACTATAATGCTAATTAGGGGTTGGTACTTTAAAATGGGGAGTTCTTTTTTGATTGATGTTTTTTTTTGGAACCAAAAAAAATAGTCAAAATTAGTTTTGAGGAGAAGTTTTTTTTGGATGAGCTTGTCTAGGAGTCGAGGCACTAGGATATTGTATTATATGAGAGTGAATAAAAGCGATTTTGATTGGGAGTGGTATGTAAAATTTTATCCTGATTTGGTTCCAGCGGGGATTGACGATGAAAGAAAAGCCTGTGAGCATTATCGAAATTTTGGGAAGATGGAGAGAAGAGGTGCGAACGAAACTGACTTAAAGAGAATAGTTGAGGCCAATATCAGACATCTGAAAAAAATAGAAAATGAGGGATTAAGTATCGGAGAGAAAATAAAAGGAATATTGATGAAAGAGAAGCCGTTAATTAATATTTTAACTAGAACGGCAGGTAGACCGGTGTTTTTTAAAGAGTGCCGGCAATCGGTAGTTAATCAAACTTATGTAAATGTTAGGCAAATAATTGGAATTGATGATAAAAAGTCAATGGATTATCTTGGTGGAATAAACAAAAGAGATATTATTGAGTATCCAAGATTGAAGAGAAAAAAAGAGGCAGATTTTCCTTATAATTTATATTTAAATAGATTAATTAAAGAAGTGAAAGAGGGGTGGGTGATGTACCTTGACGACGATGATATGTTGGTAAATAAATATTCCTTGGAAAAGTTGGCAACTTACTTGCTGGATGAGAATACGTTATATGTGTGGAAAGTGTGGTTTCCTAACAAAACTGTTCCCTCCCTAAGCTTTGGGAAAAAAATAGTTCGTGGAGATGTTACTGGAACTGGCTTTATATTTCATTCTAAACATAAAGATAAGTCTAATTGGACAAATAATATGTGTGGGGATTACGGCTTTATCAAGCAACTTAGTGAAAAGCTAAAGGTGAGATGGATCGATAAAGTCTTGACCCGTTCAAATTATGTCGAGGCCTATCATGCCAATAATGGCAATCGGAGGGATAAATGATGACTTTGGGGAAAAGAATTTGCACAATTGGCGGAGGGTCGGGGATGCCGATTGTCAATCGGGCATTGATTCGGGCCGGGTTTGAGAACATTGATTCGATAGTAACGCCGTTTGATAGCGGAGGAGATAGCGGCAGAATTCGGACTGATGAGAGAGGAAACATCTTGGCGTTTTCTGACTATTGGCGATCGATGATATCTTTATGGAAAAATGGGAAACAAAAAGAGATTTGGGAGGAAATGCTCAAATTTAGAGATGGCAGAGATAGAAATTTTGGCAACATATTTTTTCAATTTATGGCGGAAAAAGTAGGAAACTTGAGCCGTGTGGACACTTTATTTTCTCAACTAACCGGGGCTAAGATTTGCGGGAGAGTGATACCGGTGTCTTTGGAGCCAAGTAATGTTTGTTTTAAAACAAGAAGTGGAAGAAGTTATGAGGGAGAACACAGGCTGGATGAGCTAAGAATGTCTGATGATCAGGTTAAAGACGTATGGCTAAAGCCTAAAGTGGCAATAAATTGTGAGGTGATTGAGGCTTTAGGTAAGGCAGAGGTGATTATTGTTTGCCCGGGAAGTATGTATGGATCGGTGGTGATTAATTTTTTAGTGGAGGGGGTGGCCCAAGCTTATAGAAGATCGAGGGCCAAGAAGATATTGCTGACAAATTTAATGACAACGGCTTTTGAAAATAAAGGGTTTAGTCAAGAAGAAATTGTTGAGGTGTTTGAAAAATATATAAAAATGAAGAAACCGTTTGACTTGGTGGTTATGGCTGATTTGGGGATATTACCAACAAGAAAATTAAAAAAGGTGATGGATTTTTACCGCCTAGAGCATTCAGAATTGCTAAAAATATGCCAAAAAGCAAAGGTTAAAACGATAGTTGAAGATGTGGCGATGATTGAGGAAAAAAATATGCGACTAAGGCATAGCGAAGAAAAGTTGACGAGGCTGTTTAAGAAGATTTTTTAATAAAATTCAAAATTATTCGGTTGTTGTCGAGTAAATATTCTGCCTTGATTTTTGGATTGGTGTTTGAGGATTCAAGTAAGTCGAGGTTAAAAGACTGGCGAAAGTTTTTTAAGTGGGAAAAGTATTGAGAAATACCAAACAAATATTGACGGAGGAAGTAGCTGTTGTTTCCTATTTCTGGACTTACTAGTTCGTAGACAGCTCGCTTGGCGTCGGTGGTTAAATTCATATATTCAAGATATTGGTTGTTATTCATAGTCGGGAAAATAGATTTTAACTAAATCCTTAAATTTTCGCCGTTTTTCCGGATCTAAAATTTCAGAACTGGGATTACCCATCGATGGTTTGATGTTAGCTACGGCCTCGTAATCTATTTTTTTAGTGGCGAGATTGACTCCCCTACTCCAAATATGTTTATTTTCTGAAGACTCTTGATTAATTAATTTTTGTTCACAATCATGATGCAGACGGCTTCCACCATACAATATTTGCTTGTTTAAATCAGCAGAGAGTTTTATATATTCGGGAAATTCTTGTGTTAGAGCGATAACATCTTCAGGGCTTGGGATGTGGTCTATTTTTAAAATTGACATGATTTATACTATTTTATAGGAAATTATTTTTTTTGAATAAGGGCAGAGAGGGTTTGGGAGAAGACGGAAAAGAGGGTTTGAGGGAGTTTGGGGAGGGGGGTGGATTTAACAACACCGGAGAGGTTTCTAAGGCGTTCGATGAAAATGACTGGAGAATTGGCAAGGATTTCCCTGAAACTATAGTTTTTGGCAATTAATAAAATCCAATTTTTGAAATCCATCTGTTGGCGGAAGTTGCCCATTTTAGAAGAAGTACCGCCACCAAGATGATAAGAGATGGCGGTGGGAACAAAGAGGGTTTTGAAGCCGGATTTGTTAAGGCGGTAGGCGAGGTCAACATCTTCTTCGTAGGCAAAGAAACGTTCATCAAAGAGACCAACTTTTAAAATAGTCGGTTTGTGGTAGATGACTATGGAGGCGGAAGAACCCCAAATCAGATAGTTCTTAGAACTTAGATGATGGATGTTAGTTTTTGAAAAAGGGAGGCCGTTGGCGATGTTTTCGGCTTTGCCATATGGGTAGAATCTTAACCCCCTGCTCTCGATTTTAGTGCCATCTTTGTTGAGAACTAGACCGGAGAAAGTGGTGATTGGTTCGCTGGTGCGATGGTTCGCTGGTTCGCTGGTGCGCTGGATGGCTTTGACGATTTCGGTAAACCAATTTTGATCAACAGTAAGGTCGTTGTTGCAAATGCAAACGTAATCGAATTGGGAAGCTTCAATGCCTCTGTTGACGGCGTAGACGAAGCCGGTATTGCGACGGAGTCGCAATACCTTAGTACGCTGGTAAGCTGGTACGCTGGATTTAAAGATAGAGACAGATTTGTCGGTGGAGGCGTTGTCGACAAGGATTATTTCAAACAATATGTTTTTGGTTTTTTTGATGGAGGTTAATAGAGAGTTAAGGCAGGAGGGCAAGAAGGCTTGGCCGTTCCAATTGGGAATGACGATCGATATTCCAGTTGGTTGATTAATTTTTGATTTATTTGATTTTTTCCGTTTTTTCGGTATCATAGGGTATGAGTGCTGATAATTACATATTTATTAATAGGAAGAATTTTGAGGTAAAGTTGATGTGTGCCAGCGATGATAGCGTTATTAGCGATTTAGGAAAAGGAAAGGATTTGGAAGAGGCGGTAGACATTGCTTCAGAAAGTACTGATGAATTGGCAGTTGAGTATGGAATTTGGTTTGGCGAAAAATAGCTCGAAATTTTATTGGTCATTTTGATATTGCTGACAGACTTGAGAACTGGGGCCATCGGCGATTAGCTTTCCTTGTTTGATGTAGAGCACGCGAGTGCAAAAAGATTGAATGGTATTGAGAGAGTGGGAGACAAAAAGAATAGTGACTCCCTTCTTTTTGAATTCTTCCATTTTAGTGAAGCATTTAGCCTGAAAAGGAGCGTCACCAACAGCCAAAATTTCGTCAACAATAAGAATTTCTGGGTCAACGTGAACGGCAACGGCGAAAGCTAGGCGCATATACATGCCGGAGCTAAAGTGTTTGATGGGCTGATTAATAAATTCTTCAAGCCCGGCAAAGTCAACAATTGATTTAAAATGTTCGTCGATCTGTCTTTTTTTGAGTCCTAAGATGGCACCACTTAAATAGACATTTTCTTTACCGGTAAGTTCAGGGTGAAAACCAGCACCAAGTTCGATAAGAGGCGATACTTTACCGTGAACTTCAACTTTGCCGAAGGTTGGAGACATAACTTTGGCGACAAGTTTTAGAATAGTTGATTTGCCTGAACCATTAGGGCCGATAATGCCAATGGTTTCTCCGGCATTAATAGTAAAAGAAACGTCACTAAGAGCGGTGAAAGAATCGTGAGTTTTTTCACCAAGAAATAGAGCCGGCAAAAACTCTTTGAAAGTTTTTTGAGAGGTAAGATTAAAGTCTTTTTGGACATTAACAAACTCAATAATAGATTTTGTCATATTAGATATTATCAGCGAAGATTTTTTCGCGGGATTTAAAATAAGAAAGTCCTAATGTGAAAGTTAGTAAAGACAAAGAAAGGGCAATAAAGAGACTGGTGTAATTTGGTGGAGAACCACCTAAAACTACTTGACGGTAGGCATTAACAATTACCGAGAGAGGGTTGAGTTGGAAGAAAATTTTATATTGTGGAGGGACAATGTCGGCCGGATAGATAATGGGGGTAAGATACATCCAGAGAGTTAGAAGGAGAGTGAGAAGATATTGAATATCACGATAGAGAAGATTGGCGGCGGCGAAGAAAAAGGAAAGCCCGATGGTAAAGATTTGTTGGATTACAAAGATTGGAAAGACCCATAGGATATTTGTATTGATGGGAATTTGATAAATAACCATGTAACCAATGAGGATAATCAAGGCGAAAAGAAAGTCGACGATTTTTGCAACAATGGCGGCAACAACTAGAATGGTTCGAGGAAAATATATCTTGGTAATAAGCGAGGATGCGTCGACTAGAGATCGGGCTGAAGAAGATAAAGAGTTGGCAAAGAGATTCCAGGGAAGAAGGGCAACAAAAAGAAAAATGCTGTAGGGAATATTTGAAGCGGCGTTGGTAGGAATGCGTAAAATTAGAGAAAAAGCAAAGCTCATGACCAGCATTTGAGCTAATGGATTGAGGACTACCCAAAAGTAGCCGAGAATTGATTGTTTGTAGCGGGCTTTGACTTCCCGGCCAACCATTTGAAAGAGAAGTTCGCGCCACTTAAAAATGTTTTTGATTTCAGAAATTAGATCAAGCACTTTTGTATGATAGCATTTTGGGATGGAAGAGAGAGAAAATTATGATTGGTTGAGGGTGGTGGCAAGTGGGGCAGCGGTGCTATTGCACATCTGCGCCAAGGTGATTAATAACTATCAATTTTCAGACAGAGGATCAGTACTAATGGGGCTGTTGGTTTCATCAATGACGCGCTTTGTGGTGCCATTGTTTATCATGATTTCGGGGGCAATATTTTTGGGAAAAAGCTACAGGTGGGAAGGTGGTAAGGTGTTTTTAAGAAAAAGGATGGGGAGAATATTGCCGGCATTGATTTTTTGGAATATATTTTATTTTCTAGTTTTTAACCGAGGAAGTTTAGTGTCTGGATTAGAAACTTTTTGGAAGTATTCGCAAACTTATTACCATTTATATTATTTGATGGTGGCGTTGGGATTGTATGCAGTGACGCCAATCTTAAGAATAATTAAAAACAAAAAATTTGCTTTAGTGGTGTCGTTAACGTTTTGTTTTATTTATATTCTTGGATATTATTTGGCCTGGTGGCGAAAAGCTGATTGGCCGATAGTAATTTTTGTGCCTTATATTGGATATTATTTACTTGGCAATTTATTGGAAAAGATAAAGATAAGAAAAATATATTTGTTGGTGGTAGTTGCTCTAGGTTTGTTAATGTTTGCAGTGAATAGTCATGCTTTATATTTGCATGGGGCAACTGATGGGGGCCAGATAGCCTTCGATAGACTTTGGCCATGGGTTGGATTGCAGGCAGTGGCGGTGTTTTTAGCAATTAAAAATTTGAAAAAGAATAAACTTGGCCGACTAGTTAAGGTGTTGGGTGAAGTTTCGTTTGGGGTTTACTTAATTCACCCATTGATAACTGATTTGGTTTTAAAACAGAAAAATTCTTTTATGGGAGTTGGAATGACTTTTTGGTGGATTGTTAGCCAATGGTTAATGGCCTGGGGGTTATCGGTATTATTGGTTCTCATGTTGAAGAGATTGTCACTGATTAAGGTGGTTGTAGGCGGCTAGGAGATGATAGAATTTTGATATGTCACAGAAGAGGTTGAAACGAATAAAAAGAGCAGAAGTTTTAAAAATTGTGGACAGACCGGTCGAATCTTTTTTAGGAATTAGAGGGATTATTAAAGAAAACTGGAAGTTTTTGTTGGCTTTGTGTGTTGGTGTGTTTTTACTGTATTTTAATTCGCTGAATGGCAACTTTGTGTCGGATGATTATGCGGCGATAACTCAGAATTCAAACGTGAAAGATTTGTCAATTCTTTTTTCAAGTTTTAGAAGTTCTCCATCAGTAATAAACGCCATTATCGCTATGATTTTTGGTGTTGGTAGTAGTTTCCCTTTTCACTTTGCTAATACTGCTTTGTATTTATTGTCGATTTTACTGTTTTTTATTTTTGCCAATATTTCTTTCGGAAAAAACGTGGCAAAAATATCTGTTTTAATGTTTTCTGTTTTACCTGTTCATGTAGAAGCTGTTTCTTGGATTTCAGGCAAACCGTATTTGCTAAATGCGATTGGGATGTTTGCTTTATTGTTATTCTTTGCTGCTTATGATGCAACAAAGAATAAGAAATACCTTTATTACTTTTTTGCCTTTCTTCCTGTGGCAACATATTTTGAACCGGTTCGTTCCTTGGCCATATTCTTGATTTTGCCAATATACGTCTTGACCTTGTCAAAAAATATTAGTAAAGGATTGTTTATTAAGTGGTACTTGATCTTGATCTTTTTAGTTGGGTCGATTCTTTTTCTAATGCTGAAAAATGACATTTTTAATAGAATAAACGAAGTTAATTCAGGAACTAACGGTTCTGGTGAAATTTTTTATAATCCGCTTTTTCAATATCCGACGGCTGCAGCTAAGTATCTCCAAATTGCTTTGTTTCCGGCTGATTTAACGCTTTATCATACAATGTATATTTTTCCAGTTTGGTTAAACTGGTCCATATTAATTACTTACTTGGTGTCTTTGGTGTATTTTTTCTGGAAGAACAAAAAAATATTTTTTTGTTTAGCTTTCATTTTTGCGGCAACAGCTTCTTCAATGGCACCAATAAAAGTCAGTTGGTTGGTGGCGGAAAGATACATTTTTCTTGGGTCGACCGGAGTAGCTTTGTTGTTGGGGTATCTGTTTGATTCGATTATAGATGGTTTTGTAAAGTTGGGCCCCTTTTTTTTGGTAGTTATACTGTCTGTTTATAGCATTAGAACCTTCTATCGAAATATTGATTGGCAAACTAACCACAACCTTTGGGTTAATACCTGTCAGGTGTCTCCAAACTCTCACAATGCATGGAATAACATCGGTGATGACTACGACAAATTAGGGCAATATGACAATGCTGTTAGGGGTTTTACTCAATCGGTATTGGTTAAACCAAATTATGCTGATGCATATCACAATCGAGCGAATATATTTTTTAAAACCGGAAGATTAGACTTGGCCAGAGAGAGTTATCAAACAGCTTTGAGCCTTAATCCGGCAATGTTTCAAACATATTTATCATTAACTCAAATTGATTTGACGGAAAAAAGGATTGATTTAGCTTTAGTTCATGCCAAAAAAATAGTAGAATTACAACCAAATAGTTTACAGGCAATTTATGTAATGGGGGTAGTTCAGGCGGAGGCAGGCAACAATGAAGAAGCTAAAAAGATTTTTAACTATATATTGCAAGCAGTGCCAAACTATTCTCCGGCCAGAGAAGCGCTCAATAAATTATGAAAAAAGAGGTAAAAGTTGCGATTGTTTCGACGATTCAACCGGAAACTCACTATACAAGATATTTGTATAAGGGATTGGTAGATAGTGGAAGTAATCCTCGGTTATGGGTTGATTACTGCCTAGAAAATGTTGACTACGCAAAGAAGGAAAAGGATAAAAAGATCGTTGTTTTTTGGCAAAACAATTTTTTGTTTCCGTTTTTAATTTTGAAGAAAGCATTAGAAGAAAAAGTCGAGCTGGTTCATTTTCAACACGAATTTAATATGTACGGCAGACTTCTTGGTTTGTTTACTCTTCCTATGGCAATTTTGTTATTAAGAATTTCTGGCAAAAAAGTGGTGGTGACAATTCACGCTATTCCATCGATAAGGGAAATTGATGCTGATTTTTTAAAAATGATGAAAATTAAAGGTAATCCTGTGGTGGTTGGCTTGAGTTTCAGGGTTTTTTTTGGATTGGTTTGGAGATTATCAAATATGGTTATTGTCCACTCGAACTATACGAAAGAGGTTTGCCAAAGAGACTATGGGATGAGAAGTCGCGTCAGTGTTGTAACAATAGGAATAGAAGAAAGAAAATGCGGTAAAATTAAAAATCATTTGGTTTTATTTTTTGGCTATGTACTGGAAAGAAAAGGTTTGGATGAACTTATAATTGCTTTCGAGAAACATTTGAAAATCAGTCCGAGGGCCCGATTAGTAATTGCTGGCGGAGTTTTAAGTGGTTATGAGGACTACATGAAGCATCTTAGAATGGTGGTGGCGAGGTTAAAGTTAAAGAACAAAGTTGTCTTTACCGGTTTTTTGAGCCAGAAAGAAATAGATAAATTTTACGAAAAGGCCAATTTTGTAGTTTTCCCATATACGCGATCAATCTCTTCGAGCTTGCCTCTGTCAATAGCATTGGGTTTTGGGAAGGCGGTGGTGGTAGCTAAGATCGGAACGTTGTCGGAAGAGATTGAAGATGGTGTTAGTGGTCTGTATTGCCAATCTGGAAACATAGAAAGTTTAACCAACGTAATGAATCGTTTAGTGTTGGAGAAAGGGTTGAAAGAGAAACTAGAGAATGGGGCATTGAAAACGGCTAGGAAAAGAGGTTGGCAAGTAGTCGGACAGAAAACTGTTGACGTGTATCAAAAGGCCTTAAAAAATGACTAAAGAAATGATTACCGTAGTGGTTAATACCTATCCACACAATTATAGAGGTGTTGACTTGGAAAAATGTCTGGATTCATTGGCGCAACAGAGTTATCGGAATTTTAAAGTGGTTTTGGTTGAAAATAATGTTAATCAGATTGGTGTTGAGAAGATTGTTAAATTGTTTTTGAATAAAATTGAGGTGAAAGTGGTGGTCTGCTCGATAAAAAGATTATCAGTTTTGTTCAACATAGGATGGAAGGAAGTAAAAACTGAATATGTTGCTTTTTTGGCTGATGATGCAGTGGCTGACAAAGATTGGTTAAAAAATATCAAGATTGAATTAGATAAGAATGAGAGAATTGCAGCTGTTAGTGGGCCAGTAATTTCTAGTTGTTACCCAACCGGTGAAATGCATAGTTTATATTTAAAAATGAGATCCAGTGTACTGGGAAAAATGTTTATTGGTCCGTATATTTATCTAGCAATGGAAAATTGTCCTACGGTACCGGGAAAGTACTTTGGTAGTGGAGCGTATTCGTTTGGGACAGCCTTGCCAGAATCGATTAATTTTTCTCGAGCTGAAATAGATTTATTGACAACGACAAGCATGGGAATTAAAAGAGAGGTGTTAGATGAGCTTGGCGGCTTTGATGAGATATATAATTTTAACCATGCTGACGGAGATTTGTTCTTGAGAATTAAGCAAGCTGAATACAAGCTCATTTTTTCTCCTAAAATAAAAGTAAAACATATGGTAAGAATCGGACCATCAAGAAACGCCTATTACATAGGTAAAGACACCGGCATATTTCACCGAAAGCATTTACGACCAAAAAGTTTAAGATCTTTATTGGGAGCTGTCTTGAATATTTTAGTGCTTAATGTTTATTGGATGTATTCGGCTGTGTCTAAAAAAGATGTTTCACAACTTAAAGGTATTACCGGATATGTGGAGGGAATATTTAAAACATGAAAGTTCTATTTTTTCATCGTTGGGTGGGGGTTCATGGTGGCGGTACAGAAACGCATCTGTTGGAGTTAGCAAAGCGTTTTAGTCAATTAGGGCATACAATAACAATATTGACGAGAGAGGGCGAGAGGTTGACTGACTTAGATAAGGCAATCAAAGTTATAAGAATTAGTAAAAGTTATAGGGAAACAGATCATTCATATAACGACTGGCGGGTATATTTTTATACTTTACTTTTCATGTTTAAATCGATGATTATGCTGTTAAAATTGAAACTAGGCGGTGAAAGATATGATGTTATTTCAGTTCATTTTGTTACAGAAGCTGTAATAGCAAGGCTTTATCGATGGTTATTTGGTGTGCCATTTATCTTTATATTAGAGGGGTATACACCGATGGAGGCTCAAGCGGCGAAATTTGCCAATCAAAGAATCGCTATTTCAAAGTATGAAGCTATGATTTACAAACAAAGGCACGGTTTAGTTTCAAAACTGATTTATATCGGGATTGATTTTAAAAAATTTGTTTTAGATAAAGAGAGATTGGGGACTTTAAGATCAAAGTTGGTTAAGAAGGGCGAATTTATGATTTTAACGGTTTGCCGACTCGAACCGAGAAAGGACCTTTTAACCCTAATAAAAGCGGCCGATCGAATTAGAAAAATTAATGGAAAGATAAAGTTTATGATTGCGGGAACCGGGATATCAAAGGGGGAGATCGAGATAGAAATTAAAAAAAGGAAATTGAGATCGACCGTAAAGATGTTAGGTTTCGTGACTGATGATGAACTGCCGTATTACTATGGCGTTGCCAATCTTTTTTTATTGACCAGTAAAGAAGAGTGGTTTGGAATAGTTTTTATTGAAGCGATGGCGGCGGGATTGCCGATAGTGGCAACAGATGTTGATGCTTGCCCGGAAGTTGTGGCTGACAGCGGATTATTTTTTAGAAAGAGCGATAGTGTTGATCTGACAAATAAGTTAATTGAGGTTGTTGGTGATGGTAATTTAAGAAAAACATTGGCAAACAATTCAAAGAAAAGATCTTTGATGTTTGATTGGGAAAAACAAATTAGATTGTATGAAAAAGAATATTTAGAGGTGATTAAAAATGATTAAGAAAGTTCTATTTTGTATACCACCGTTTCCAAATAGGTATGGATTACCGACACATCCTCATACTGGTATCGGTTATTTATCACAGAGTCTTGAGGTTAATGGAATTGAAAGTCGAGTGGTGGATTTCCGATTGGGTAATGGCTATGAAATACTGAGAAGAACAATTGAAGAGTTTAAACCAGATTTATTTGGGGTGACGGTGATGACCTATTATCATAATTTAGCGTATGAAATAGTTGGTTTTCTTAAACAATTTGATAAACCCATTGCTGTTGGTGGTCCTCATGTTTCGACCTTAAAAGAAGTGGCAGTAAAAGAAAGTGGGGCTGACTATGGATTTATGAATGAGGCAGAAATCTCTTTAGTTGAATTTTGTAAAGGCAAACCACTAAAACAGATTGATGGCCTAATTTATAGACAGAATAAGAAATTGAAGATAAATCAGCCGATGATTATCGAGGAACTTGATTTAATCCCGTTTCCAAAATATAAAAATGTAGATATGAGCCAGTATACCCGGAAAAGGGTGCCAATAATTTCTTCGCGAGGATGCCCCTATCAGTGTATATTTTGTCCAATTTCGACGGTTATGGGAAAACGGTATCGTTTTCGTTCTGCAGAAAATATTTTTTCCGAATTGAAATACTGGTATGACATTGGTTATAGAGATTTTGACTTTCAGGACGACAATTTTACCGTAAATAAAGAAAGAGTCTACAGACTTTTTGATTTGATTGAAAAGGCTAAAATGAAAGACTTGTTTATGCAATGCGGTAATGGGATTAGGGCTGATTTGTCTACCGAGGAATTATTAAAGAGAATGAAAGACGTTGGCTTTAAAGCGATTGCCTTTGGAGTGGAGACTTTCGATTCAGAAGTGTTAGTAAGAGTTAAGAAGGGTGAAACGAACAAGCAGATTGAAAAAGCGGTTAAGATGGCGTTGAAAGTCGGCTTAGAGGTATCGTTGTTTTTTATAGTCGGTTTGCCCGGAGAAACGACGAAAACATTTAAAAAGTCAATCGACTTTGCGCTGAAATATCCAATAAGTACGGCAACTTTTTATAATCTTATTCCATTTCCCGGGACAGAATTGTTTAAATGGGTGACAGATAATGGCCTATTTATATTACAACCGAATAATTATTTGAACACAATTGCCCATTTGGAATTTGTGCCTATTTTTGAAACAAAGGATTTTACTGCCGAAGAGAGGAAAAAGGCATTAGTTTTGGGAAGTTGGGTAAATATGGAATTAAAAAGAAGGGATATGACGAGAAAGCTGGGCGGTTTGGCAATAGCTTTTTTGCTGTCTTGGTTGATATACAAAACTTTTTTAACTAAGGTTATTTTTAGGATGATAAAAATTGGACCGATTAAGCGTTTGATTAATTTTGTTTTATTGAAGTTAAAGTTAAGGCTCAATCTTTGATTATGAAAGTGTGCTTGATTAATAATTTTCCCCCATATTCCGGTGCAGGAAGAAACGCCTATGCTTTATGGATGATGTTTAAAAAAATAGATAAAGTGAAGGCTGACTTATTTTGTACGCATGTAATAAAAAAGGGGGAGCTAGGCTGGGTGGAAAATAAAGGGGTTAACTTTTTACAAAAGTTTGCCTATTTTGATCACCCGAATATCTCCCGGTTTTTAATTTATTTTGTGGATAGATTTAGGCTTCCTAAGGGATATGATGTTTATCATATTACTAATCAGATGTTGGGGTTTTTGGTCGATTATTATCGACCCAATGTGGTGACCTTGTTTGACGTGCTACAGTTTAAATATCATGATAAGTTAGGTAACAAATTTCTTGATGGAATTTATGGTCGGTTAATAAGAATGAGTATTCTTCGCTTGAAAAAGGCGGACGCAGTTATTTGCGTGTCGGAATATACCAAGTGCGAAGCTATAAAAATATTAAGTGTTGACCCGAAAAAGATAAGTGTTGTATATAGCGGAGTTAATCATGAGATTTTTAAGCCATATCCAAAAAATAGAGCTAGAGATGAATTGAAACTAGCAAAAAGCAAGAAAATTGTGCTTCATGTTGGCAATGAATTGGCGAGAAAAAATGTGCTTGGTGTGGTTGAGGCATTGGCGATATTAAAGAAAAAATATGATCTGGATGATGAAGTTGTTTTAATCCGTTTAGGAAATAAAACTAGTGAAATTGGTAACATGCTTAAGAAGCATCGTTTGAACAATAAAGTTATTTACCGAGAGAGTTTTTCCGAAAAAGAAGTGGCAAAATATTATTCGGCGGCTGATGTGATGTTTTTCCCTTCATTTGAAGAAGGTTTTGGACTTCCTCTGGTTGAATCGATGGCATGTGGTTGTCCGGTAATAACAAGTAACTGTGGGGCAATGAAAGAGGTCGTAAAGGATGCCGCTGTTTTAGTTGATCCAAACGACACTAACCAAATGGCGGAAGAATTGAATAAAATCCTTAATTTAAAAGGAGAAAAAAGAAGAGAGATGATAAAAAAAAGTATCAAAAGAGCGAAATGTTTCTCTTGGCAAAGGTTTGCTGAACAAACTCTGGAAGTCTATAAAAAGGTGGTGGGCAATTAGCTTTTTTTAAGAAGAAAGACATCAGTTTGATAATGAAAAAAAACATCATAAAATAGGATTAGAAATCTTAATTTTCGGCCAATTACTCCCAATTTTTCCAAAAATTGGCCGAGATTGCTTTTGGCAGGGTTTTGATACATAGTATTGGTGAGATTTAGAGATAGTTTGAGATAGCGAAGTCCACTGATTGATTTCAATGAAATTTGATCAAACATTTTTAGCCATTTTTTTCTGGGAAAAACACTGACGTGGGTTTTGTCGGCTGGGACACCGTCTTTATTTAAAATATTTTTAACTGGAGTAGTTAAAAAAACAATGCCGTTGGGAGATAAGACTCGCTTTATTTCCTTAAAAACAAGCTTGTGTTTAACAACATGCTCAATTACTTCACATGAGGTTACAAGGTCAAAATAACCATCAGGATAGGGTAATTTTTTTGTTTCGATATTGTGAACCCTAATTTTGGATTTAATAGCAGGATGGCCATGGGTTATAGCATAACGAGAGATATCGACTCCGTAGGCATCGACCTTCAATCTATGGAAAGCGAGAACCAGGTATCCTTTAGCACAACCAATATCAAGCATCTTTTTAGGGTTTAACATACCAACGAGAATATGGGCATATGAATTGAAGGCGGGATAGACATCTCGATAGTGATAACCACGGTAGTTACTGTGAGTTTCTTTGTGGAAATAGTCGTATTCAAACTTTTTATTATCCACGATTAATTGAATTAATAAAATTAATGTCTTTGACGGTAATACTCTTCCAGTTAAACTTACTGGCAAATTTTATTGATTGAGTGGATTTGGATTTATTGACATTGGAATTGAGAAGTTTAATCATGTGAGATGCTAATTTTTGCCAGTGACCAATTTTTGAAGTGTAAAGAAATTTCTTAAATATGGAAAAGGCAGGAAGATTGTAACAGACTGTCGGAAGACCACAGTACAATGCCTCATTCAGGGCAATCCCCCACCCTTCTTCATGGCTGGGAAAGAGAAATATTTTGCTTTGTTTCATTATTGAGATTGTTTCTTGATTACTTTGAGGTCCAGTCAAATAGACGTTTTTGGTCAAGTTTCGTATTATAATTTCTGATTTGAACTTTTTAATTATTTCATTGCTTCCGCCACCAACAATGGCGATCTTTGATTTTGGAAAATTTTTAATGACTATTTCCCATATGTTCAATATGTCCAAAATTCCTTTGCTATATCTTATTCCACCAACAAAGCAGGCGTCGTATTTTTTAAATTTACTTTTAACGTTGTCAATTTTTTCTCTATCTATACCGTTTTCGGTAAAATAAAATGTGATCTTTTTACTACCAAGAAGTAAGTGGGAGATGTGTCTACCTTCTTGAGTGTTGTATAAAAAAACAGAATCAAAATTGTTTTTAATCCACCAATAACTAAACTGTTGAGATAAGAAATTAAAAATATTGACCAATAAGTCGCCTTTTCGCTTTAAGGGGCTGGCGATGTGATGATGAATCATTGCTACGATTTTTTGGTGGTTGACTGTTTTAGAGATGGTTGCTGGGATAATATCGAAGAAAAAATCACTGGTGGAAAAAACGATATCGTATTTTTTAAGGTTAATAATCTTGTGTGTGGCGAAAATGGTGCAGTAAAAGTAGGAAAATAATCTTCCCAATAGGGTTTTTTCAAAAATTCTCGGCCACCATTTAGGTCTTTTAATAATGTTATAGTTGGTTTCTAGTTTTTCTTGTTGGGAGAAGATGGCATAACCGGATTCAGTGGTCATAATATCGAAATTAGAGCTTGGATAAAGCAACTTTGCATTTCTAACAATCTCAATGGCTCTTTTATCAGACCCACCAATACCGGTATTTTTTGAAAAACCAAGACCGTTAATTATAAAAAGGATATTGAGTTTCATGGGTTCATTTCTGGTTAATACAGGCAACAATAATGCTGGCGCCTAGAGTCGGAAAAACTTTGGCTAATGTTTTTGATCTTAATTTACTATCTAGTTTGTTGTTAAAGTTGATTGAATCCGATGTGTGGCGGACTGGTTTAAATTTGTTTTTAGTCAATAAAGAAAGCAATGACTTTTTAGTGAAGTAGCGAACATGGCCAGCATCAGTTTTTGATAATTCTGTTTCCAGAAAAGGACTAACGCCGAATAATAACATTAATCTTCTACCTAAAGAAGCGACATTTGGAGTAGACATAATAAGCGTTCCGTTTTTCTTTAAAATTCGTCTAATTTCGGCTAAAAATAAAGAGGTGTTATAGAGGTGTTCAATTATTTCGCCGGCGGTTACAACATCAAACTGATTATCGTCAAATGGGAGTTTTGATTCGAAGTTTGATTGGATGACGTTTAGCCCCTTTCTTTTGGCGGTTAATAAAGCCTTTTTTGATATGTCTACTCCAAACACTTTTGAATGTTTGGTTTGTAACATTTCCATAAAATATCCGATACCACAACCTAAATCCAATACTCTTTGATTGTTTCCAGAGAACTGAAGCATAATATTTAAGCGATGATTGGTGTGGGACAAAACGGAGGATTGATACTGGAAATCATTAAAATGAAGCTGTTTCAATAATATTGCAGTATCTAGTTTATTTAAAATCCCTGATTTTTTGGAGGTATTTGATGGCATAGCCAGTAAGAAACTTAATATCATAAAGAGACCGAACGGAAAGGATTTTGCGAATAAGAAAATTAGGAGTGAGAACACCCTTAAAAAGGCTAAGTATTAGTTTTTCTTGTTTTGCAGAGCTGATGGGTGATTTGATGATACTTTGGCGCATGTCATAATCCTGCCAATCTTTAGATAAAAGCCAATTATTTTTGAGGGATTGATTAAAGAGAACCGTGCCCGGATAGGGAATAATTCGGGTGGCTTGGATACTATCGGCCAACCCTTCTCGAAAAATTTTACGAGCAAGATTGAGAGTTTTGATGGCATCCGATTCAGTTTCCCAAGGATAGCCGATCATGACGGTGATATGTGGTTCAAGGCCGGCCTTTTTGGCCATTTGCAAGGTTTTAATAGCATCAGAAGTCTTTTCATTTTTATTAATTAAGTCAAGTGTTTTTTGATTAGCCGATTCAAGGCCATAAAGCACTAAACGAAAGCCGGCTTGTTTCATTAGATAGTATTGTTCTTGGTTCAAAGCACCAAAACGCATATTGCAACCGAGTTTAACTTTTTGACTTAACTTTTTATCAATTAATTGATGACATAAGTTTTCAAGCCATTGGCCAGTGGGAAGAGTGCCGGAGTCATCAAAAATTTCTTTGACACCAAAATTGTTAACTAAGTTTTCGATTTCAGAGATAGTGTGGTCGACGCTGAATTTACGGAATGTTTTTCCGGGAAAAAGAGATGTCCAAGAACAGAAAGTACAACTCCCCCACCAGCAGTCACGACCAGACATGATGTAGGCTCCAGGCTTATATTTATAGTTGGTGTTGTTGTAGGCATAAAGATGCCATTGGGTTAGTTTTCGGTCGATTATGGGGAGCGAATCAAGATTGTGTGTTGGGCTAACTTTTATAATTTTGTTTTTTGGTATTTTATTTTTGGACAAGAGATTAACTAGTTTTTCAAGCAAGAAATCGTAGTCACCGCCGACTAAAACGAAGTCGACGGGGGAATTTTTAATTGATTCTTCAGGGAGAGCGGAAACATGATCGCCAATTAAACAAATAACCAATTTCCAATTACCAATTTCCAAATTCCTTCTTTTTAGGTCTTTAATGATTTGCCAATGGAGTTTAATAACCGGAGTTTTGGATTCAATAACGATGAGATCTGGTTTTTGTCTGATAAGACGATTAAGCCAGGTTTGATAGTCAAGTTTTTGAACAATGGCATCGTCCCAAAATACTTGATGGCCAAGTTTTTGGAGGAGAGTAGCGGCATAAGCAGCGATAACCGGATAAATAATATTACCGGTGTTTGTCCACTGAAACTGGCGATTTTGAGAAAGAAAGGCAGAGCCCTTTGATGAATCTAACGGCGGATATGAAATAGCTATTTTCATAGGGGGATAAACTTTAGTTCATTTTTGAATAAACCACGGATGAAAAATATACCATAATAAAGGTGAGTAATGGGAATGGTGATAGTAGCCAAAAGAGAAACGATAAGGCTATTTTTTAAAATAAAATTGAAAAAAGTAAATAGAAGTAGAAGCAGATAGATAAATAGTGGAATTAAAAATGTCTTTGGCAATAACGGCAATAATAATAAATATATAATAAAGAGGGAGGGGAGAATGTAACCAATTCGAAGGCTAGTTTGGGGGTAGATTTTAGCAAAAAGACCACGATGAATAGCGTAGCGGGTGATTTGTTGAAGATGGGGGATTATAACTTTTCGGCGGTGATGGAAAACTTGAACGCTAGGATGATAGAAGATTTTTTTATGAAGTTTGTGGGTCAGATCTAAACAAAGAATAGTGTCTTCTCCCGGCCAGTGATGAGTATTAAAGCCTTTAACTTCTAAAAAATCACTTTTTTTGACTATCAAATTGACAGAAGGAAAATCGTCGACAAATCGAGGTTTGGCAATATTATTACGATACTCCCCTGCCCCACCACTGCCAAGAAAACTAGACCAAACGAGACCAGACGCTTGGCGAAAAACATCATCACTTGGAGGTGTTAAACAAGGGCCACAGACGGCAGTGATATTTTTGGAAAAGTGTTTTCGGGCGTTTTTGAGCCAATCAGAAGAAGGATAAGAATCGTCGTCGAGAAAGGCAAGATATTCTCCTTTGGCCATCTTGGCACCAAGATTACGCTTAATTGCCGGTGAGACATTACCGGCTATTTTGTCGGTAATAACTAGGAGTTCAAAGTTGTTAAGAGACTGCTTGTCGAGGGCCCTGACTGTCTCTTCAAGATAGTCGGTAGGATGACGAACGGGAATAATTACAGAGAATAGGGGTTTCATCGGCCGGTATTAATTCTCATTTGTAGGTCTTTATTAAACACCCATTGTCGCTTGTTGTTGTCATCATAAAATTTAATGATATTTAGACGATAAAAAACAGCTAGAGATTCAATAAAACATCTAATAATAGTTTTGTAACTACCGGCGTGAGTTAGACTATCAAAGGCATAACTAAGTTTAATGGGGGCCTCGAAGATACGATTAAAACCAAGGCGATTAGAAACTGATAATATTTCTAAATCAAAAGCATAATTTTTTACCAAAAGTCGAGGAAGAACCTTTACCAAAACTGATCTTTTGAATATTTTAAGACCGGCTTGAGTGTCGTGAACATTAATGCCGAGCAAAAATCTGGCGATAAGATGGGCGCCGAAACTAACAATTTGGCGATCTAACGGGTATTTAACTTGAGAGGCGGGGTGCCTTTTTGAGGCAACAATAATATCGGCGTTGTACCACTCCATGTGCTCGAGAATCATGGAAATGCCGTTAGGGTCGATTTCCATACCGGCATCAATAAAGGCAACATAGTCGCCCTTAGTTTTGGCCATACCAAAACGGACAGCGTAACCTTTACCATAATTGTTGGGGTAACCGTAAATTTTAACTTTGGGAATTTTGGCTTTCTTAAGAATTTGATAAGATCGATCGATATTTTTACCGTCAACTACGGCGATAATTTCGTAATCGTAGCGGATTTGATCAAGAGTTTTTTGAATATTGGTAATATCGGTCAAAATAGTTTTCTCTTGTTTATAGATAGGGATGATGACTGAAAGGAAGTGCTCAGTGATTTTCATGGTAGATTTGGGAATAAAGAGTGAGAGTTTGAATGGCTGTTAGTTTCCAGTCGAAGATTTGCGAATGTTTTAATCCCTCGATTGCTAACTTTTTCCTAAGTTCAGGATCTGACCAGAGCCTCTTAAGAGAATCTTTAAGACCGGCAGTAGAGTTAGGATCAAAAAAATCACCGTGATAATCCATAATTTCCTGACAAGTTGGCTCTTGACTATAGCTGACAGGACAGCCGGTTTTCATGGCTTCAACTAAGGGTAGACCAAAACCTTCGGAATATGATGGTTGACAGTAAATAGTGGCCAAAGAATAAATGACAGGTATATCTTCGTCGGGGACAAAACCAGTTAAAGTGATTTGATTGGAGTGAGATTGGACCCAAAGTAAATCTTGATTCCAAGGATGATCGGTAATATTTTTTCTAGTGGCGGAGCTACCGACAATAACTAATGGATATTTTAAATCGAGGCAACTACTAACAAGACGAGGAATGTTTTTATTCCAGTTAATATCACCAACATAGAGAACAAATTTGTCTGGCAGATTATATTTTTTCTTAATTTGATTTAGTTTTATTTTTGAAGTTTCCGGCTTGAAGTGGCTGGCGGCAGCTAGCCATGTGACGTAAATGCGATCAAGCGGATAGCCAGTAATTTTATGAATGATATATTTTTGAGAGTGAGCGATAGTGATAATATAGGGAATATTTTTGAGAAATAGTTTTTGTCGCCACCAATTGAGTGTGCCTTTGATGCCAACTGTGTAATGTTTTTTGTAAGCGATAGGAATTAAGTCAGGGACAGTAATGACTGTGGGTATTTGGAGATGAATAGGATAGGAGGGGGAGAAAGGGTTGAAGTAAGGAATATGGAGTAAATCAAAATTTCCAATTTCTAATTTCCAATTTCTAACTTCTGAAATTTTAAAGTTTTTGAAGTTGGGGTTGGAGGAGATTTGTGATTGCATGGCGGTGAGTAAGTTGCGGACATAATAGCCCATGCCACGGTTGGCGTTGCCATCTTTGAGGGGAGATATGTCAAGAGCAACTTTAATCTGTTTTGCCATTTTTTAATTCCCAATATTTGATAAAAGAAATAGGAAAGCGAAGAGACGAATACCAAGAAAAGATAAACCCGGGAAAACCATCAGCAAAACCCTTGTGGCGAAAATAAGTAGAAAAAAAGTTAATAATAGGCTTGAGAAGAAAATAATTTAGGCCGAAGAATAAATTAAGAGGAACTTTTTGGGATTCTAATTCGGTGGCAATTAGGCCAGTGTAGCGATTGTTGCGCATTAAGTAACGTTGAAAAGAAGGGTCAGCATAGTGGAGAAGGTCGGATTTAAGATGGCCAACACTACCAATTATTCTTGCCTGTTCGTGAACATCTTTACATGGTAATTTGCCTTTATTGCGACGATAAAGACGGATAGTTGGATCTGGGTAAACGCCACCTTTGGTTAAGAATCGTCCAAGAAAATAATTTTTACGGTCGATCCAAAAACCATTTTCTGAAGGGTTATTTGAAATGGTGGTCAAAATTTCTGACTTAAGCTCTGGAGTGACAATCTCATCAGCATCAAGCTGGAGAATCCAATCAGATTTACAAACGTCAATAGCTCGTTGCTTATTAATATGAAAGATAGGATGGTTGGGGCCAGTGATTAGTTTGGTTTTGGGGAAAGTATTAATGATTTTGACGGTATCGTCAATGGATTCAGCATCGTAAATGACGATTTCATCAGCCCAATCGACAACAGCTTTGAGGCATTGTTTAATGTTGTCAGCTTCATTGTAGGTGGCGATGGCAATGGAAATTGTTGGTTTTTTCATTTATTTTTGATAAATATTGAAAACAGCTTTGTTGGGTTGAACTTCAATTGTTTTAATTGGTGGAATTGGGGCTTTTTCGTCTGGAGAAGAAATAATTAATGAGTTAGTTGAAATTTTGTCCCACTCAATTTTACCAAAGTAGATGTTGTCGATTTGGGATACAGTGGAAAAACCGAATTTATCGGGCGGGGTGAGTTTTATTTGCGATTGAATTTTTTGCGGAGGATACTTTGAAAAGAAGAGATAGAGAATATAGGGCTGATCGTATTTGTTAGTAAAATAGATATTTTGATAGTTGTCTTTTTGGGAATTAAGGTAAGGAATAACTTGACTAAAGCCATAATTCCAGGCAAAGGGATAGCGTTTTTGATAATGATTGTGATAAGAATCAAGATAGAAGAGACAAGAGACTAGGTACAAGGTACAAGGTACAAGGTACAAGGTACGTGATAGGTGATACGTAAACCAATAAAAGCCGAGGGCGGAGAGAAAAGTGAGGGGGATAACCAGGGGTAGGGCGCGGAGGGCAGAGGGGGCTTGAAAAGTGAAAGAAGAGGCAAGGGGGGAGATTAAAAGCCAAGACAATACAAAGATCTTAGATTTTAGATGATAGATCTTAGATTGAAAGAAAATATAAATACCATATAGAAGAAACGGAAGTTGAAGAAGGTAAAGTTGGCCCATATCGGGAACTTTGGAACGGGGAACTTCATCACCATTAATAAAAAGAAAATTGAGATCAAAGTGGGAAAAATATTTTTGCCCCCAAGACATAAGATAAAGTACCCGACGATTATGAAGAATTCTTAAAGGCAGGGCGGTACTCATGTGGTGATTAAGAAGTTCTTCAGAACGGGATAACGGGCCGGTGTCGGCAGTTAAACCAACACCGCCAAAACGGGTAGTACCACCGTTTTTAAGAAATGAGAAAAGAACGGGGAAAGTGAGGAGAATACCGATAAGTATTGGGAAAATTAATTTTGATTTATGATTTATGAAATATGATTTATGAATAAAAAGATATGACAAGGCCAGAAGTGGGGCAACGATACGGGCAGAGTGGTAGAGATAGAGAGAGGCGACAAAAGTGAGAACAAAAAGAAAATAACGACGAACAAGAAAGTAGTAGCTACCAATAACTAAAAAAGCCAGAGCAGAAGATGATTCCCAAGCGCCACGGGAAAAATGGAGATGCCAGGGGTTAATGGCTAAAAACAAAGCTGAAATCAAAGAAATTTGTCGCGATTTGGTGAACAAAAAAGCTATTTTATAGAAATAAAGTATGGTTAAAAGCGAAAGCAGAAGATTAGGGAGACGAACGGCCAGTGGAGTAAGACCAAAGGTGGCAATAAAAGGGATAGCTAAATAGACGTAACCTCCGGGTTTAAAGTCGCCAAATGATTTAAAATGGAGAGGCCAGGAAGCGCCGTGTTCGTCTTTACCGGTTTGAATTAAAGAGTAAGCATTGTAACCAAGAGCGGCTTCGTCGGGATTAAGAGTAGGATAATTACCAATATTGTAGAACCGCAAGACGGCGGCCAAAAAAATAATGAGTAGTAACCAAAAATTGTTTTTAATTAGAGTAGGCATAGTAGGTGGTAATATTGCCAATAGTAGAAATAGGGGTTAATAATTTTTTATCTATCCCCTGCCTCTCTACTTCGTCAAAACTAAAAATGGCTAAAATTTTTTGAGGTTGATTTCTAATGAAATTGAAATCGGGTGAAGCAAAAAGAATATTGTCGATTTTTTCAACATGTCCAATGTCTGGCCCGGATAAACTTAAATGATTTTTGGCTTGGTATTTCTTGGGGGAATATTGGGAGTAGAAAAGATAGAAGATGTAAGGTTGGCCATAAAAGTCGGAATAATAAATACGATCGTAATTTTGTTGGTTGTTAATGACAAATTGGGCAACTTCCTTATTACCATAAAGAAAATCGAAAGGTGACTTTTTGACCATATGGCTGTAGTAGAGATCGGAGTAATAGATTAAAGATACTAGAAACATGATACTAGTAACTAGATACGTGAATCGTGAACGGTGATCCGTAATCCGGCGGATACCGAGGGCAGTGAAATAAGTGAGAGGGATGACAAGAAAGAGGGAGCGGACGCCGGAAAGGAGATCGCGGGTGAGAGAAGAAGGAATGGGGGCGATAAGAAGCCAGTAGAGGAATAATTTGGTAATTGGTAAACGGTAATTAGTAATCAGTCCTAAAATTAGGAACAAGGTAGAGGGGAGGAGGAGGACGCCGATGTAAGGGGCGCTATGGCGGGGAGATTGCCAATCGCCATCAAAGAATAAGAAACGGGGAGAAAAGTGATTAAAGTAACGGGTTAAAAACTGGCGGCCAAAATTTAGATATTTATTGTGGAAGAGCAAATAATCAAAGTTTCCCGTTTCGTTTTTGATAACTGATATCTCTTCCTGGCTTTGAGGATAGGAAAAGAGACTAACGACTTTAAGACGACCCGAGTCTTGAGAAAACAGAAGACCACATAGGAGCGGGAGAGAAAAGATAAGAATTGGGATGAGGAACTTGGTAAAGATAATTTTTGGGTGTTGTTTCAGAGATTGTAGAATCAGAGGTAAGAAGATAAAGGGAACAAGCATTTTGGCTGACTGATAGGTGTAAAGTGAAAGAGAAAGAATAAAAGCGGAAAGAAAAAACTTTTGGGAAAAGAAGAAATAGAGGCTAACAATAATTTCAAAAACCAATAGGTTAGTTTCCCAAGCGCCACGGGAAAAGTGGATAGCAAAAGGAGTGACAGCCAATACTAAAGCTGATAGTAAGGCGACTTTCTGTTTTTTTGAATCGATTTTATTAATAAGAAAGTACAAAAACAAAGGGGAAAGACAGCCGGCAATAATAGAAACCAGCCTGACAGATGTTTCATTAAGACCAAAAAGGAAGACAAAGGGAATAGAAAGATAAGAATAAATGGCCGGTTTGTAATCGCCAAAAGATTTGAGAATTAATGGAAAAAAGGCACCATGTTCGTCCCTTCCGGTTTGAAGAAGTGAATAAGCATTGTAACCGAGAGCGGCTTCGTCCCAAAGAAGCGGAGGATACTCCCCTATTCGGTAGAATCTTAGGAGAAAACCAAGTAGAACAATTAAGAATAAAATTATTTTTGTTTTATTCATAGCCGACAATGTCAAAAGCGACCGACTGATCAAGAAACTTAACTGCTGATATTTTAACCGGTTTGCCAGAATAATTTTGGGGAGAGGTTACCAAAAGACTATTGGGGGGGAAAGAATATTTGGTTATCTCCCAATCATTGAGGAATATAAATTTATCAAAGGAGTTGACCCAATACCAATAAGCATGATAGTCCCAACCTAAATTAGGATCATTCTGAAAGCTTTTGAGACTCCAAGGCCAAAAGAAGAGAATGAATTCATGGGGTTCGCCGTATTTTTTAGTAAAATAGATATGGTCGTACTTAGAGTAGATGGGTTTGATGATTTCTATGGCTTCTTGGTAGCCAAATTGCCAAGATTGGGAGTAATTTTGAGCGTAAGAGGTGATGTAAAGATAAAGATAATTAGAAAAAGATAAAAGTGAAGCAATAATGATAAGAATTATTGGAAGGGAGGAAAGAAACTGATTGATGCCTAGGGCAGTGAGAATAAGGTAAACAGGCATGGCAGTGGTGGCGCGGATGGAAGCAAAATCACCGGAGGTAATAATGGCAGGAAATAAGCCGACAATAAGCCAAAAGATTAAAAACCGATAAGATGGTTTTTGGCGATGACGCCAAAGAGATAACAATCCAAGATAGAAAAACGGAAGCCAAACGGGAAAGAGGAGACCCTTTCCGGCAACATTGAATTGATATTGGCCGGTACCAGTAAAAAATAAAGGAATGGGGTTGAAAAAATTCAAGAAATTAAGGGTAATTTGAGGGACGGCGTAAGTAACTTTATTGTGAAGGATCAAATTTAGAATTGGTGGGCCTTCATAAAGCCGACGTTGTTCGTTGATTAAATTGATGGCACTGGGGTTAATTAAAGAAACCCAATAACCACGGGCCCGGGATTCAGGAGAAAGAAGATTAATTAAAGAAGGGACGGCAAAAAATAAAAATAACAGGATAGGGAAAACTACTTTTTTAAATGATTTTTTGATTGACCAAAAAAGATAGACAAAGATCAAAGGGGCGATTAGCCTGGTGTTGTGGTAGGCGTACATGGATAAGCCTAAGAAGAGAGAACTAAGAAATATGAGATAAGATTTATGATGATAATAAAAATAAAAAAAGAAAGTAATGGCGGCGATAAGAAAAGTAATGGCGGTAGTTGATTGAAAAACAGCGCGGGAAGGGAAAAAGGACCAAGGGGCAATGGCAGTAATAAACATCGCGATGAGAGAGATTCTGGTTTGGCCAAACAAAATCTGACATAAAAAGAAAATTAAAGGAACGAAAAGAAAACCAAAGATGGCCGAAGGTAATCTAATAGATAAAGTGTTGAGACCAAGGATTTTAATAAAAGGGATAGTGAAATACATGTTGGCGACAGTTGGATAATCGCCGTAAGCACGAAAATTGAAGAGAGGAAATTTTTGGCCCCATTGATCGGCTCCCGTTTCTAAGATACTTTGAGCATTAACACCGTGACTAACTTCGTCCCAATTGGGGCTGGGAGGGAAATGATCTAACTGATAGAAGCGGATAAACGCGGATAGAAGAAGAATAACGACAAATAGAAATTTTGGCCACTTTTTCATAGTGGTAGGAGGGTTATTAATATAATAACTAGTGTTCCCAAAGAAATAATGTTACCTGCTTTTCTAATTGGAGTATCGGCAAAAGTTAAATTTATTTGGTTTTTACCGGCAGGAATATCAAGGTTTATCTGGCCAAGATCAGGGTTGACGATAATACTAGCGGGCCTAAGGTTGATGGTGGCTTTCCAGCCGGGAAAATAGACTAAGGGCAATTCGGTAAGTGTTGGCTTGTCAAAATTGGAGGTGAAATTTATTTGGTTTGAGGTTTTGGAGAAATTAGAAACATCAGTGGTGGCAGGAGCGGGTTTGTCTGGAAATTGATTACCGGATTTTGGCCAAAAATCACGAAAACCTGATTCTGATTTTTGAGTGAGAAAATCTGGATTTTTATACCACAAGTCTTCATGAAAGAAATTTATATTGGAGGTGATGGCCAAGACGGCAATGAGGATGATAAACAACCGATTAATTTTGATTAAACCTGAAGCATAAGAGAACAGAAAAACGGCTGGACCAATAAAACGCCAGGGAAATTGGAAAAAGGCCAAAAAAGGTATGGCTTGCCAAATAAAAGTAGAACGTTGGTGAGTGAGGAAAAGAAAGAAAAGAGCAAGACCAAGTAAGGGGATAATTTTGAGTTTAATCTTTTTTGGAGAAAATAAAAAAAGTAAAAATGGGATGATAAATTGAATTTGGCCAATAGTAAAACCCATGCCATCGCCTATTCCCCAATTGGAAGCACCATAACCCCAAAAGCGAGAGATAAAAATTTGATAAAGACTGACAAAGTGGAGATGATAATCAAAATAGTCGGTAAACATAGTGCTATTAGTAGTGAATCCCCTTTCGAAAATAGAGGGCAATAAAAAAAACGAAGAAAGACCAAGAGAAAGAGTTGAAATAGTTATTAATTTTTTAAAAGATATTTTTTCGATTAGGCAAAATCCGGCAATTATTGGCAGAAAGGCGATGATAGAAAGTTGATGAGTTAATAGGAGCAGAGTTGAAAAGAGAGTGGCGGAAGCAAATCTTTTATATTTTAAACTCAGAATTAGCCAAGGCAGAAGGCTTAGGGCTAGGTTTTCGGCAATAGCGCCACGAACAAAGGTGTTTAGGGCTTGGTAAGGGGCGAAAATATAAAGAATGGCAGCAACTGGACCGGCAAGAAAGTACATGCCTAAACCACGGATAACAGCAGAAAAAATGAGAAGGAGTTTAATGCTGTCGGCAAGAGAAAAACCAAGAAGATGAAATAATTCGGGAATAATATAGGAAAGAGGTGGGTAGAAATTAAAAATGGGTGAGCCGTAATTGAAAGAGGCAGTAGTGGAATAACGGCAGGGAATTTGGCCGTCAATAAGACACTGGTGGAATTCCTGTAAGCGAAAAACATGCATATCGTCTTGAAGAGAAAGAAAACCAGGACGCAACAACCGGTAAACGGAGAGAAGAGAGAGGCAGATTATTAAGACGATTGGGATAAGCCGACGTTTAGTTTTCATTAATGGGTTTGGCAAGAAGATAGGTTGGCTCTTCGATGTATTTTTTATCAAAAGTTAGAATTATTTTATAATTAGTGGCAAAATCGAAGTTGTTTTTAACTTCTTCCTGGGTAGTAACAACCAATCCTGATGGCGGCGGACTTGACCAATTAAGATGGCCAAAATAGTAGTGTTCTCCAAGACGGGCGCCATCAAAAAAATCAGTAGAGATATTTTTTATATTTTGGGTAATAGAAGTATTTTGGGGAAGATACCGGGAATAAAATAAAAAGAAAGGGAGAATTGGCTCGGGATTATTACTAAAGTAGATATCGGTGTTGGGGTAAAGACCGACTTGGAGAACGGTTTCTTTAATGCCAGTGTGCCAGAATCTAGCCGAAATTTGAGGATAATGAAGGGAATAGTAATGCCAGAAATTTAGAAAAAAGATAAAATAAATGGCAGTAAGAGGAATTAAAAGCCGTTTGTTAATTACAAGACCGACTTGGGAAATAAAATAGGTAAAGGGAAGTAAAAAAAGAATTAAACGGGTGGCGTGGGGCCCGAGGGAGTCACGGGTAAGAGAAAAAGGGATGGGAGAAAGTAGAAGCAGAATAAGAAAAAACTTGTTTAAATTATTTTTGGATTTTCGAAAAGAAATATAAATTCCCAAAAGTAAAAGGATTAGGTCTAGAGGATAAAGGAGGCTGGTATCAGCAAAGCCTTGACGAAGATTGGTGTCCCCTTTTAGGAGAAGAAAATCGGTGGAAAAAGAGGAGATGTAGTTTTGATAAAAATTTTGCCAGAGATATTGGAGGCGATTATGAAATATCTTAGAGGAGAAGGGGGTGACTACACCGATTTCTTGGGGGTGGTCGATGAGGATATCCTGATAACGGGAAAAATCTACTTCTTTGCTTATTTGGGGATTAGAAAAAATACTAATGTAAGAGAAACGGAAGCCGGTGCGGTTTAGTAGGGTGTCTCGAATAAGCGGTAGAGCAACAATAAGAGAGATGATAAGAACCTTGAACATATCTCTGGTTTTGATTTTAATAATATCGGAGCGCCAAAAAAAGAACTCCGAAACAATGATAAAAACGGCAAAAAGCTTAGCAGTACTGTAAAAGTAGGTAGAAAGAATTAAAAAAACGATCGAAAAAGTTAAGAAAAGGAGACGATGTTTTTTTGTGTAGTAGTAAAAAAATAGTAAATTAAGACTTAGACAAAAAAGCATGCCGGTGGCCTCAAAGCCAGTTCGGCTATAGTGGATTAACCAGGGAGAGAAGCTAAGAAAAAGAAAGGAGACTACTCCGGAAATAGGAGAAACGGCTTTATAGATAAAAAATGACATGACAAGAACAAAGCCAATACCAAAAATAGCCGAAGACAATCTGACGGAAATATCGGTAAAATCGGGGAATGCTGATTGAATAAGAGCGGTAACGTAGATAGTAAGCGGGGTACGCCAATCGGCGAAAGAATGGAAATGGACGGGGAAACGGTTGCCAAAGTAATCGGTTTTAAGGTGATTAAAGACAAAAGCTTGGTATTGGGCGTCGACTTCGTCGGAAAAAAGGGATGGGGGGAGAGAATTGAGATTAGTAAAGCGGGTGTAACCTAAAAGCAGGCCAATAAGAAGAGTAAAGAATGTTAGAATAAGCTTGAATTTCATTGGAACTTATATATTTTATACCAAAATTGAGTCCTAAGTTGTTTTATACTGTGTAAGATGTTTAACATATTGGCCTATCCACCAACAGAGGAACAAGTAAAGATCATGGGATGGGTTGGGCTATATGGAGAAAATTGGTTGATCGTTTTGAGAGTTGTTGCAACCTTGTTACTAGCTTTTTCTTTGTTCTTGTTGGCAAAAACTATTGCTGCTAGAACTAGCCGGATAGTGGCACTGGTGACTGTTTGTTTGCTGATAATTTCGCCGACACTTTGGGTTGTCGCACTGGCTTATCCTCTAACTGCGTTGATGCTATTTTGTTTAAGTTTGGTTCTTAATTTGAACTATAGATTTTTTTATATTGGGGTAATTGTTTTACCAATATTAAACGTCCTGCTGATTGGAAATCATCCGACCGTATTGTCAAAAATTGGTTTTGAGGAGATTCAGGAAAAGGTAAATAACCATTTTTATGCTGAAGACAGTTTGAGAGAAAAAATAGAAACACCTCTTTGGTTTAGGAGATTATCGGGCAATAAAATATTTTTTGATTACAAAGAGATTGTGACAGAGACATTACCTTTTTTTGATCTAGAAAGCCTATTTTTTGGAGAGATAAACCCAACTGAACAAAAATCGATAGTTATGTTTTATTGGACGGAAATATTCTTATTAGTTCTTGGTTTGTATTATTTGACCAAACAAAAAAACAAAGAAATTAACCATTTTTTATTGATTAGCGGATTGATAGTTTGGTTAGGCTTTGTTTTCAGTTCCGGTCCAACTAATTTAAGATTGATTGGCGCCATGTGGCCTATTTCTCTAATATTGGCTACTGGGTTGGTAAATATATCGAAATACATTGCCATACCTTTGAGTTTATTGATCGTATACGGGATTCTGATTAACGCCAGCAATCTTAGTAGGAGAAGCGAGTACTGGTTTGACAATCGACCATTGGTTTATCAGTTTTGGTTTGAAAATATTGATAAACTTGACTTAAGTAAATATAAAACCATTAGAGTTAGTGGCCGGGTGGGAAATGGTAAAGGTTATTGCTTTTATTACCTTGGTGAAAAGTGCAAAAAATATAATTTTATTTTTGAAAGTTTTGAGGTTCCTAAAGATGAGATAGAGAAAAATACATTATTGGCTGGTTTTGTGGGTGAATTTGCGGGTAGCCGAGAGGATAATCGTTTTCCAAACAATTGGGTAGATAAGGTTCAAGAAACTGGTATAAAGATACTAGCAAAGAGCAGTGTCAGGGATTCTGTAGCATTTCGGTTTGGTGAAGATATTGGTTTGGCTGAGATAGAATGAATAAGAAGATAATTTGGCCGATACTTGTGGTTTTAGTAATTTTGGCCGGTTTTTTTGTTAGGGTTGTGGGACTGGACAAATCTCCACCATCTTTAGGTTTTGACGAAGCGGCTTTGGGATACAACGCCTATTCATTAATGGAAACAGGTAAGGATGAATGTGGAAACAAGTTACCTCTGACATTAAGATCATTTAATGACTATAAACCAGCTTTGTACGCATATTTGATCATTCCTTTTTATAAAATTTTTGGCGTTAGTGATCAGGCTGTCCGTTTACCTTCGGCAGTGGCCGGAACTGTTTCTCTAATATTTAGTTTCCTGTTGTTAAAAATATTTATTAAAAATAAATATTTATTATTGGGGATATTCATTTTAATAGCTTTTCAACCTTGGAGATTGCATTTTTCCAGAAACGCTCTTGAGACTAACTTATCAGCCAGCTTTTTCTTAATAGCTACATGGCTATTAATTTTGGCCAAGACGAGATTCAGGGTGTTGTTATCAGTACTGTTTTTGGGTTTATCCGCCTATTCTTACCACTCAGCTAGACTTGCCGGGCCGGCGCTATTACTTCTGTGGGCACTAGACCCGTTAAGCTGGATTAAAAAAAAGAAAATTAGTTTGAAATTTTCTAGATTGCTTTATCTGACACTTTTGGTTGTAATTTGCCTACCAATATTAATCGCTAACAATAGCCAACTAGTACTGACTAGATTCAGACAGGAGAACGTGTTTAATAAGTTCTATCCTTATGCTCCGAAGGAACTATTGGATATTAATGGTAGTATGGCTTATTTTCTAATTGGGAGATTGGTGGGAAACGTTAGCGCCTACATATCCCCCATTAACCTAAACAACAGAATTTTTCATTGGGTAAGAGGTTCGCCCCAATATATTCCAGGGATGAGCATGTTGGGTTGGATTGAGGGAATAATGGTGCTTTTTGGTGTTGTTTATTTAATCAAGAGATTTGAAAACTCAAAGCCGACGAGAATAATTATCTATTGGTTGGTGGCGGGAATTGCACCGGCGGCTTCAACGTGGACGTGGTTTCATCCCTTTAGATCGTTAAACATATTTCCAGCTTTGGAAATACTATCTGGCTTAGGAATTGTTGTCAGCATTAACTATATAGACAGTAAAATAAAAACTAGATTACTGAAATATGGCTGGAAATTTGTGTTTTCAATGGTATTAGGAGTGTCCTTGGTCTTTAACGTAAACAACGAATTAAGATATAGCCCCTATTTAAATTACGGTGAGTATCAGCCGGGGGGGTTTAAGGAAGGGATGCCGTATTTTGCCGGTTTAATTAAAGATTATCACCACGTAATCATTGATTCACCTCATGCCCAAAATTATATATTTTTCCTTTTTTACGGCCAAATAAAACCAGAGTTGGTTCAATCTTATGCTTATTTAAGACCGAAGCCGGGAATAGAAGGGAATTTGAACTTTAATTTTAATAAATACGAGTTTAGAAAGGTTGATTGGCCAGTGGATAGTAAGCTAACAAATACTCTCTTTTGGACAAGACCAGATATAACCGATGAAGAAATACTGAGAGTTGACGGGGCAAAAATTGAAATGAAGGTGTCAAACATTCTTTATGAAACGGCAAAAATAATTACCACAAAATAAAAATGCGAAAAATAATATTATTGACCCTGACAGTTTATTTGTTTATTGCTCCGATTACCTATCATCCGGACACCAAACTAGTTTTGTATTACGCAACATTGGGCAATGAGAAAGTTTGGAACATATATAAATATCTTGATGAACATCATGATAATGCACCAAAGTTTCACTACCCTCCAGCAAATTACTGGATAGTAAAAGCAGAGCTACCGCTAGTGAAATTAATAGCTGGTAAAGAAATTGTTGGTTGGCTTGGTACGGGGAGCAATATTGCTTTTTTAGATGAGAACATCTTTTTATATAATTTGGCCAGCAAAACACCGATATTGTTATTGATTTTATTAACTGGTTTTTTGGTGTACAAGATAGTTTTGAAAGCTGGATATAAAAAAAACCAGGCCAAACTAGCAACTTTGATTTGGTATTTAAATCCGATTACGATTTTTAGCGGTGTCATAATGGGCCAGAATGACATTCTGGCAATTTTCCCTTTTATTTTGGGCCTTTATTTTTATTACGATAAGCCTTTAGTTGCTTTTATGATTTTTGGGTTGGCTTCTAGTATAAAAAGTTTTCCACTAATTTGGACTTTGGCATTGGCGGGTGTTTACCCAACAAAAAGTTGGCTTAAAAAAATCGGACTATTTGCATTGGGCTTTTTTGTTTATGCGATTACAATTTTGCCGTTTATCAAGTATGACTATTTTGTAAATGATGTCATGCGTTCCGGTTTAGCAATGAGAATGTTTGAAAATGTAATTAATATTGGATCAATAACGATGGTGCCCCTAGTACCGGCGTTGCTAACAGTTACAACTTTGTTTGCCATTAAAAATAAAATGGGTATAAATTTAGTTGGATTGAGCATTTTGCTTGTAACCATTAATCTAATGCTACTTGGTTTTTCGAACTTCAACCCACAATGGTTAATATGGTTTATGCCATTCATATCCATACTACTGGTGTTGCGTGGAGGTTACAGGAATTTTTTATTGATATTGATTTTGTTCGTTGGTATTACACTATTATTCGATGATAAATATCTATATTGGGGGCTGTTAACGCCGATCAATAACAACTTAATTAATATGCCATTTATTTCTGAAATATTGGTTAAACATAAAGTAAACGTGCACTGGCTTGATAGCTGTTTAAAGTTGTTCCTAAGCTTGACTTCAGTTTATTGGTTATATTTATGTGCAAAATTTAAAAAGTAAATCAAAGCAAGTTATCATTGGTTGGCTGTTGATCTTGGTTTCTTACTTTGGGGTTTTCTTTTTGGTTAATCTGATACCGTCAAAGTTGGCGATTGCTGATAATAGTAATTTAGAATTGACTTTTATTAGGCTGGCTGATATGTCATTGTTCAAATCGGAATTTGTGTCAAGTTATGACAATTTAAATCGGGTTGACGTATTGTTTAAGAACCCAAACTTGGAAAGTAGAGATCAACTCGAGATTGTAATCAGAGAGAGTGGTGGTTTGGAGATTTATCGTCAGTTATTTAGCGGATTCAACTTTGGTGATACTAGTCGAGCTCGGCTTGATTTTCAAACAATTACTAATTCCAAAGACAGAAGATACATAGTTGAAATTTTGCCTACCAAAATAGTTGATGGAAAATTGGCTTTCGGGACTAGGGGACAAAAGCTTGATATGGTAATTTACTATAAGTGGGGTGGTGATTGGCAATACGCTTTATCAAAGACTGGCCAACTAATGCAAAAGTCAATAATAATACTCCCTGTGTTATTGGTTGGGTTTTTGGTATGGTAAAAATATTGGCTAGGAATTGGGTATTAATTTTCACATTATTATTAGCCTTTTTACTGAGGGTTTATAGGCTAGACTACCTTGAGCTATTTGGTGACGAAGTCGATGCTGGATATCAGTCTTATTCGTTGCTAACAACTGGGCGAGACTATAAGGGAAATTTATTGCCAACGTATATTCATAGTTTTTCGGAATGGCGAGCCCCAGGTCTGATATACGCGATGATTCCCTTCATTAAGTTATTCGGATTAAATGAGTGGGGGGTAAGGATGACCTCGGTTTTTTTTGGGATGACAAGTATTTTGTTTTTTTATTTAGTATTGGGATTAATTGGGGTAGACAAAAAAGTCAAATTAATTAGTATCTTTTTACTGGCCATTACCCCTTGGCATATTCAGTATAGTCGATCTGGGTTTGAACTTACTCTATTAATGACAGTACTATTTGCCGGTATTCACTATTTGATTATGTCTAAAGTTACAAATAACACCCGTTGCCTTATTCTAGCTGGGATATTGTTTGGTCTTTCTTTTTATGTTTACAGCATTGCCAATGTCCTGTCTCCATTAATAATTTTACTAACAGTTGGATTTATCAGGATTAATCGTTCAAAAACTGCTTTATTGTTGTTGGTTGTTGTTCTGACCAGCTTGCCAATCGCCTATCACATTATCCAAGGACACGGTGCTGATAGATTTAAAACAATGTCGGTGATTAGCAATAAAGAGATTGTCGCTGAAGTGGAAAAATATAGAAATGCAACGGAGAACAAGCTTCTGGGTAAAATTTTTTACAATAAATTTACGTTATCGACAAAAAAAATATTGTTCAACTACACAAACGCTTTTAGTTCTGCCTTTTTGTTTGGACAAGGAGATATTACATTTAGACATTCACTGCATCAAGTTGGTAATATGTTTTGGATAACATTGCCATTATTGGTTTATGGGGTGGCTTATTTAATAAGAGCCAGGGAAAGTTGGGCTCGATGGTTAATTGGTCTGTTGTTGATTTCACCAGTAGCATCGGCATTGACAATCGATGGTTACAACCACGCTTCGAGATTATTTTTAATGGTTTTTCCCCTGGTTTGGTTGACTGGATATGGTTTTGTCAAAATTAATAAAATAGCCAAGATTTTTGTTGTATTATTATTATTCACTGAACTAATAAATTACCAATTTTATTATTGGAACCATTATCGAAACGAATCGTGGCGATGGTGGCACAGTGGCTACAAAGAAGCAATGAGTTATGTTTTACTAAACAAAGATAAATATAGGAAGATTATTATGGACAATACCTATGAGCCGACACTAGTTAGGTTTCTGTTTTGGAATAAATATGATCCAAGATTGGTCTTTGGAATAGACGATCAAGGTGATTTTTGCCTGGAAAAGAGATATTGTTTTGTTAATTTTGGAGACAGGTTCAACCCAAATTTGGCCGAAAGTAATACTCTGTATTTGGTAGCATATGAAAGAAATGGCTACGATCAACCGGAGGGCATCAAAATAGAAAAAGTGATATTAAATACCTATGCTAACCCTATATTTTATTTAGGTCATAAATGAAGTCTAACAGTATAAATCGATATGGACTTGTTATCATGGTGTTTGCGTTGGTTTTATTTACCAGATTTTATAACCTGGAAAAGCAGTTACGTTTTAACAGAGATGAGAGTTCTGATTTAGTTAAAATTCACCAGTATTGGGTTGATAAAGATATTACGTTGATAGGTCCAATGTCAGAAGATGGCAATATGGTTTACAGTAGTTTAAGTTACTACTTGATAATGCCTTTTGCCCTTTTATTTAATTTCACGCCGGTATCACCAACTATAGGTAATGCATTTATAAGTATTGTGGGCCTATTGATATTGATTATAACTACGTACTTAACAAACAAACGACTAACATATTTGGCTTGTCTATTGTTAGTTATTTGGTACCCATATTTGTTGTCGTCAAGATGGGCGTGGAATCCTAATCTAATTCCGGCATTGATGGCAGGGGGCTATTTTTTATTAATGTCTAAAAAAAATCTGTTAACTTTACTGGCAGGTGTTTTATTTGGTTTTACGTCACACCTGCACTATTTGGCAATCATACCATCGGCCTTGTTTTTGTTTTCAGCAAAAAACAAAATTCTATTTATCTTAGGATTTTCTATACCGATATTAATTTTCTTAACCTTCGATTTTTTTCACCCACCAGGCTTGTTTTTGTCTCGAACAATACTATACAAACAATCTTCAGCCACTCTTGATTTTAATTTTGAGGCTTTATCGGTTGGTTTGAAATTCTTGTTAACAAGAGCCTGGATATTGATCTGTTGTTTGCCTTTGTTGGTAAATGATATTCGTTTTAATAGGAAAAACTTACTATTATTGACACCAGTATTGTCGTTGTTTATTGCCGTTGGTTTTATAAAATCGCCTCAGGGCCACTATTTTATTGGAGCGCTGATCCCTTGGTATCTGTGGCTGATTTTACCAAGAGAAAAAATATGGCGATGGGTTCAACCAATTATATTCTTTCTGATGGTTGTCATCAATCTTCCCGTCTCTTTAAATTACCTATTTGGGAAGATACCGGATGACAGTGCTTATTTTGCCAAGCGCATAACCAATATAATTGCTCAAGACATTATTGATAATGAACTTAAGAATCCAAATTTAGCTGTTTTACAAAGTAATGATATAAATAGTTTTGGAGTAAAATATCGGGACATATTGTTGGTGAATGACGTTAGAATAAGATCAATAGACGAATACTCTGTTTCTGACAATTTATATGTAATTACTCAGGAGGGTGATGATAAATTATTAAGGGGTGACCCATCGGTACAAATGAGGCTATTTAATACGGGAGTTATTAGATTTGATCAGACCGTTTCTGGATCGAATTGGAGAATTATCCGCTTCGATAGGTATTGAAAAATTAAAAAATAATAGTAATAGAGTGATACAGAGATTAGTTAGGCTAATTGTTTTGATAACAATATTATTAGACAAAAAATCTTCTAGAGGATGGATGGTTGGAACCCACCACCAGTTGTAAACATTTAAAAGATGAGTGATTGTTAAAACAACAAAATATTTGATGAATTTTTTGTCGTAAAAACAAAGGATGAGGAGAGGAATTAGGGCAGGAAAGGTGTAGCGTTCATGCATTCTGGTCATAAAAACAAAAGTGACAAGGGAAATGTTTACCAGAGATAACAGGAGATTTTTAAGATTATAATTTAGGTATAGTTTACGACAGATAATAAGATAACCAATAAAGCATAAAACGATAGAAATCATTCTGGCGGAAAAACCACCAAACAAGATAATCTCGTCAAGTTGAGGCTTAAGACCGTATAGTAGAGCCCAAAAATTAAAGGCGTTGGCAGTAAGTTGAGGCATGGCACCGGGTAAAATCTTAGTGAGCATCGTTTGAAAAAACCAAATCAATGGGTTTATTCCTAATGGAGTAAATGGGAAGCTAACTAAAGATATAAATAATAGGAAAAATATCGTAGCTTTACATATTTCTGTTCGTTTTATATTATTTTTTATAAGTGAAACTATTATTATGGGAATCCAAATTAAAAGCGAGGACTTGTATAAAATTGATAGAAGAAAAAATAATGCGCTGGAAATGTATTTTTTTTGCCAAACAAGGTACACACAGAGCAGACCAAATAAATTAATGATGCTGTCGCCGCTACCCCAGACAGCGCTATTGTAGATAAGAGGAAGATAAAAAGTTAAAACAATGGCAATTATTTTTGCTTTTTGGCTGTTAAAAATCTTTAAAAAAAATTTGTAGCTTAAAAAAATAAGGAAGATGTCTGAAAAAACCATTGGCAGTTTGAGTAGGATTTGATTACCATTGATGAAGTACCATTGCATAAATTTTGATGGGAATAAGCTGATATGTGTGTTAAGAAACCAAAAGATGTCATAGAAAAATAAATAGATTTGTCTAACACTCCAATCATAATAAATGTTTAGCATTGGTTGATCAGGTCGACCATAGCCACCAAAATTAAGCCAGTCGTAATAGCCCCGCCAACCAAATTCAGAGGCAAATTTTCCCCACCAATAAGTAACAGTAACATCACCATGATAGACCCAAGGTAGCAATAGGAGCCTTATAATTAAGGCAGTTAAAATAATTTTAGTTAAGGTTAAGTTTTTAAAAAAGTTTTCTGCCATTTTTGGCCCGACCATATAATTAGGTTAATGAGGTAATGCAAAAATAGACCATGATAGATTTTTGAGCCATTAATTAGGCGACGCCATTGGTTATTGGCATTGGCGATATTGGCACCACTAGCACCATGACGATGGATAAAGCGGCAACTTGGAAAATAATAGATTGAGAATCCCCTATTTCTGGTTTGGCGACAAAGGTCCAAATCTTCGTAGTACATGTGATATTTTTGGCTCCAACCGCCAACACTTTGGTAATTTTTTTTAGAAATTAAAACAGCACCACCGGAAATGGCCCAGACTTTTTCCGGTTTATCGGTTTTTGGGAAATACTTAGAGAAGGTTTTTTGGTGTAACCAAAATTCCCTAAATGCATTGAGTGGAGTTTGGGGTGGGAAGACAGAGCCTTGGGGAGAGAGGTCAGGGTTGAAAAATTGTGGGCCGACTAGACCGCAATTAATATTTTTTTTGTAAAAATTGACCATGGCCAAAACTTCCTTGTCGATAAGTTCCATATCTGAATTTAAAAATAGAAGATATTCGGAAGTGGCTACTTTAGCGCCGGCATTGCAGGCAGTGGCATAACCGTAATTTTTGTCTAACTTAACATATTTAACGGTAGTTTTTTTTAAAACATCTTGGGTACTATCGGTAGAGCCGTTATCAACGACAATTATTTCGACTAACTTACCAAGATGTTTGACAATACTATTGACACAACGAAGGGTGATTTCGGCAGTGTTCCAGGTGGGGATGATGATGGAGAGAGATGTTTTATTTGGTGGCATAGATTAAAAATTGAGATTGATTATCGGGAGTTATTATTTCTTCAATTTGATTTAGTTTACCAATAGCATTAGCAACAATGGGATTAATGGTGGAAACAACATAGATCGATTTAGGCTGAATTTCTTCTACCATCCAATCAACGTGACCAAATTCGAATTTGTCAATTTTCATTCGACCGTTTTCGTTGGTTTTGGATTGCATGGCCTCGACTGGAAAAGCACCAAAATAGCCAAAGTACAAGTGTGGCACACCGACGAATTGACCAAAGCGACCGAATCTCGACTCAACAATAACATGTTGGTAGTTTTTGACCACTGGTTTTATCTTTTCCCATGATTGCTTGTATCCGAACTGAAAATAATTGCCAGAACTTTTTTGAAAATGAACGAAGATGGTGGGGAGAAAAATTAAAAGATGGAGAAGAAGTAAAGACGAGGTTAAAAGAAAAATTATTGGTTTGTGTTTTTTCAGATACCACCAGCCACCAGCTGTGATGATCGATAGTGGCACCATAATTGAGAGATTTCTGACGGCAGCAACCCCACCGTAAGTGGTGGCAGGGATAATTGGGGACAAAGCCATCCATAATAGAAGCCAATTTTTATTATCACCAAAGATTGTGTTAACTTTGATTAGCCCGACAATTAGCAATGGTAAACAGGGAAGTAAAAACCAGCCAAATTCAAGCGGTGAGGTTCGTTCGAACATACCCAAACCGTCACCAAAAAGGGTGTCAAAGCTGAAATGCTCAATATAATTATTGATCGGAGAAATAAGTAAGACGGCGATTTTTTTAACTTTATTGTCTGGAGAATTTTTGAGATAGTCATTAAGTTGACCATCTTGATACCAAATTTGCGAGCTGGCCCGATTGTGTGAGTCAGAAAGCTGGGTTTGGTAAAAATCAAGATAAATCGGAAAAACAATGACCACTAACAATATCCACGTTGGCCACCATTTGGTAAATTTGATTTTAGGTCTAAAGAGCATCGGTAAACAGAAAGCTAACATTGGAGCCAGACCCCATTGAGTATGGTAACCCCAGACAGATAATCCCAAAAACACCCCGGCGACAATGAGCCAAATGGTTTTTTTGGCAAATCGATAATAAATCATAGCTAAAACGCCAAAAGACATGATGGTTAAGGCCAAATTAGCCTCATAGCCTATTCTGGAAGCCATAATTGCTTTTGGAGTAATAGCAATAATAATGGCACTTAAGATACCGATGGAAGTGTTGGATGAAGTTTTTCCGAGAAGTCCAATAATAAGTATTAGTAAGGTGCCGGAAATGGCTGACAACATTCTGATGCCATACTCGTTATTACCAAAAATATAATTGAACGGGGTGTTAAGATAGGCGTAAAGAGGAGCCTTATAGCTTCGGTGGGACATGAAAGATAACGGCCAAGATCTACCATGTTCATCTTTGCCAACGGTTCTAATCGAATAGCTGTCAAAGGCAATAGAGATTTCGTCATTGCCCAAGTGCGGCGGGTTAGTGGCTATGTTTTTGGTTCGTAAGTAAAAACCGAACACGGAAATTAAAATTAAAAATAGGACAAAGTGTTTATTACTCATTTTAAGATGAAGTCAACAAAAAGTAATAGCCACCAATATTTTTGGATAGAAATAAATAGTTTAGACTTGAAACCCAGGATTACCAAATTTATTAGTATGGGTAGGGAGAGAAAAATAGAATTCCTGGTGTCAAGATTAATTCCGAGCCCGGAACTAAAAATTATTATAAAAAACCACCAGAACCAATATCTTGGTGAAAAATCATTTTTAATGTATTCGATAACACCTAAAAAAATAAGGATACTACCACTAAAACCCATTAACCTTACCCAAAATATCGGTGACAATAATTTTAAAACAGAACTGATCCAAACAAAAACGGTGAGCCATTGGCTATAAAGAAAGTGGCGGATTCGATAGGGTGTATAGACGTCGTCGTAGTAATATTGGGCTACTTTTTGAATACTAATTGGACTGGTGATGTTTATTTTTTCTAGATTGAAATCTGGTTTTAACTGACGACTTAGACCAAAAAGACTGTTAACATGAAGATTGACAAAGAATAGTACAAAAATGACTGGAAGTATGAATAACTTTGATTTGGAGGAGGCAATGTAGGCGAAGATGATGAGTAAATAAACCCAAAACGGGTAAATCTTGCCAACAAAAAAGGGACTAATAATGAAAATGAGATAAACAAATTTGAACAACATATCTTACCTTGAGTAAGTGTATCAATTTTTAAGCGTAAAAGAGTAGAATATCCGTCCAGAGAGATGCTGGATTTCGTTTTTATTGGTGGCAGTAAAATGTTAGACTAATGGTGGATGCAGAAAGGAGTGTATTTGCTGTTAGGATTAGTATTACTAGGAAGATTGTTAGTCTCAACGGTGGTGTTTCACTCGGATATATTATGTCAGGCGGGTTGGGGAAATTATATTTATAGTAATGGAGGAACTGGTTTTTATGAGAATCCGGTGTGGATTTTTTCTTGGCCGAATCACCCACCATTAATGAGCTTGATGTATGGAGCTGAAAAGTGGCTTTATTGGCAATTGATATGGGTGATTCCCCGCTTAGCAAATGGATTGTATACAGTATTTCCGCTAGAGATTTTTCGAGGATTTTACGTTTGGGGAACTAATTTTGAGGCGTTAGTGTCGCCTGAAATTCCATTTGAACAGGGATACTTATTTACGATGAAGTTATTATCTATTTTGGCTGACATGTTGATTGGGGTTTTGCTTTACTCCATAGCAAAGAAAAAAACTAAAAAACCGCTAGCTTGGCCGTTGGTTTATTGGCTCTCCCCTTTTAGTTGGTATGTTAGTAGTTTATGGGGACAAACGGATTCGTTGGCGTATCTTTTTGTTTTGACATCTTTTTTACTGATACCAAAAAATTTTTGGGGTTCGTTGCTTTCTTTGTGGTTGGCGGTGTCATTAAAACCAACGGCAGTATTAGTGGTGCCACTTTTTTTAGTTATTTGGCCAATGGTAGGTTTAAAACTAAAAAGTTTTTTGATGGGGGCGGTTTTGGTGACAGGACTAACTTTAGCCTATGTGATACCGTTTTCAGCCAAACAAAACCCTTTACAATATTCGATGGAAACAGTTGTTAAAAAGGTTTTTTATCGAGCAGAATTTAGACTAACAACTAACTCCTATAATTTTTGGCATATTTTTACTCTAGATAAGGCCTACAATCAAAATCAGTTATTTTTTGGTGTATCGGGAAAATTGTGGGGATTAATGTTGTTTGCTGGCTGTTATTTTTTGGCAATTAAAAAATTAAAGAAAGGGATTAGTCAAGAAGCGATCTTTAGTGCTTTGTTTATAGTAAGTGCCGGCGGGTGGCTTTTTTTGACGAATATGTTGGAGAGATATTATTACATGGGTGTAGTTACAGGACTAATTATAACCATTTGGAATCCGAAGTTATTCCGACCGTGGCTACTGATGAGTCTTATTTTTTGGTTAAACCTATTCCGACATTGGTGGTATCCCGGATTCTTGTGGCCGGTTAGGTGGGCACTAACCGCGGGTAATTACTGGGCTGGATTGCCTTTATCTTTGGTTAATGCGGGTTTATATGTTTGGTTTTGTTGGAGTTTGATTAAAAACGATAGTTTGAGAGTAAAAAGTTTATGAAAACATCTTGATTAAGCCTTGAACATCGATTCGGTGATGGTGAGTATTAATCGGATATTTGGCCATTTGGCGTTTGGCGGCGCGGATGATTTTAATATAATTGGGGCCAGATATAACACGACCGACCATAGCTAATTTATTTTGCCAAATTAACTTTTTGTCGGTAATATGGCGCCAGGTAAGAAGAAGGCGGTTACGCTCTTTAACATAATCCAGGTGGCGCTTAGGAAAGCGGGACATGGTGCTTTCATGACGATGTTCGATGATAGATTTTGGCTCCCAGATTAATTTATAGCCCTGCTCCCAAGTGCGGAGGCCAAGATCGGCGTCCTCATAATAAAAAGGTTCAAAGGCAGGATCAAAACCGCCTAGTTTTAGAAAACATTGACGTCTGACGATACAACCCCCGCCGGAAACCCAGGCGGTGGGGTGGGGTTTGTCAACAGGACTTCCGGATTCGTGTTGAATGTAACCTCCACTCCAAAAAATTTTTGCCCAATTTTCGTTGCCTAATTCGCAAAAACCAACCCCAAGAACTTTCGAGTCGGAAAAGTGTTTTAGAGATGCTTTAAGAAAGCCCGGATGGGGGGAAATATCATTATTTAAAAGAACAACCAGGTCGCCTTTGGCAAGGCGAACGGCACGGTTGCTATTAGCAGAAAAACCGAGATTATGGGGGGTAGTTAAAATACGAAGTTGAGGATACCGTTTCTTGATTTTTTTTAAGTATGCAATACTTGAATCAGTTGAAGCGTCATCGGCAACAATAAACTCGGAAACCTCAGGAGAATTTTTAATAACAATGAGAAGGTTTTTTCGGAGTAATTTTTTGCCGTTCCAGCTGGTAATAATGGCCGATATTTTCATTTGTTTTGTAAAATGGATAAAAGGTCAGACTCAAAGTTACTTTTAGAAAACTTTTTTGAATCACCTAAAGCCCTATGAGATAGCTTTTCTAATAGACCGCGATCATTAATTAATTTCATAGTTGATTCGATTGCTTGAGGAAAATCAGACCAAAGGTAACCATTAATACCGGGGTTAATAATTTCGGGAAGACCACCTTTATTAATTACCACCGGCACACAACCACTGGCCATAGCCTCGACAGCAACTATTCCAAAATGTTCAGTTTTTTGAGGTTCTTGATTCTCATCAACACCAAATCCGGCGGCATGCCAATAGATTTTACTTTTTGAATAGAGATTGACAAGATCAGCAAAGGGAGGATCGACGAGAAATTCAATCGGATAACCCTTTGCTTGATCAATAAGGAGATTAAGATATTTATTGTCTTGACTTTTTTGGTGGCTACCACCGGCTAAAACTAATTTCCAACCAGGAAGGCTGTTTTTAGTAATTAATTCTTTAAAAATATCTATTAATATATCTTGCCTTTTGGCGTTAAGGATATTGTCAAATCGACCAACAGAGAGAATTATGTTTTCTTTGACAGGACTTGGACTAAAACGATCAACGTCGACGGGAGGGTAAAGAACAGACGGCTTTTTTGAAAGTAACTTGGAAATAAAACGACTAGTAAAACGGGAATTGCAGATAACTTTATTGATGAGTTTTAACTTAAGATAATTGCTGACTTTCTGCCATTGGTTTGGTAAATAGTTAAACGGAACTTGAAGGTGTAAGAGATTTTTTTTGGAAAATAGAAAAGGCAAACTACCATCAGAAAGATAGAAGAAGAGGTCGTACTTGGAGGTGGTTTTGAATCTTTGCCAAAGACTGGCCATTTTACGATGGGTGGGATTAGCAAGAAGCATTCTAATGATTTCGGGATTGTCGGCAATGTCAGTTAAATTAGCAGGAGAAGAGAAGATGTCGGAAACCAAATTCATGTCGTCGAGATCAAGAGAAAACCTATCTTTAGCTTTGGCGATTACTTCTTTGTTTCCTGACCAAAAGAGATCGACAGTATATCCCTGTTTGAGTAAAATCTCGGCAACAGTAAGACAATATCTCTCCCCTCCTCCAAGAGTGTCAAGATAGGGGTCGTATATACCGGCTCTTAATTCCTTTTTTGTTGTATTTCCCATAATCTGGCATAAATTATAAAGGTGTCGAAGACTTCAAAAATGACGGAAATAAGACCAACGATACCGTCGCGCCACATTTGTTCCTTTACAAATCTTTGCCAAAATTTAGTGAACATCATCCGAGGAAATCGCCACCAAACTACCGGTGGATGACCGGAATCGTGAAGCATTTCGGCTTCAATAACAGTCCACTTTATGCTTTTCTCCAACATTGAAGTCAGATCGCGGTGGGTTAAATGAATTAAGTCGTTTTTTAAAACAGAGCTAGGACCAGAAATTTGAGGCTGTTCATGAAGTGAACCGACGTAACCGGAAAAACTACTTCTCAAGAAGAGCCTTTTAACGTAATCTGGATAAGTACCACCATATCTAACCCGCTGACCCAAAAAGTAATTGGCTCGGGGGATGTCGTAGTTAGTAAAGGGAACTTCTTTGGACTTAGTTATTTTAATAATTTCTTTGGATAGGGCCAAGGTAATTCTCTCATCACAGTCTAAATACAAAACCCAAGATGAACGAGCTTCTTTAAAGCCGATGTTTCTAGCGACGGCAAAATCAAATTTTTGTTGGTTAAGTTTGTTCTCTTTAATTATAACTTTAGGATAAATTTGTTTGGCCAATTTAATGGTGTTGTCGGTTGAGTTGTGGCAAATGATGACTTCGTCAGCAAAAGCGCAACTTTTAAGACAATCGGCAATCATCTTTTCTTCATTGCCGGCAACGATAATAACACTTAAACTATTACCAACTACCACGGTTAAGTTTATTTAAAAAATAATCAATAACTCCACGACGGTGCCAAGAGGATGGCGGATTAAAAAGAATGGCGATAGACTGACGGAGTAGGGCTAGTTTAGTTTTGAAATTGGCGTAGCGGAAACCAAAGACCAGACGATTGCGGCTCAAGAAATAATGATGAAGATTACCACCACTACTGGAAGATCCGGCATTAATATGCCAAATGATTGAATTAGGAACACAAGCCATTTTGAAACCGGCGCGAAGAGCCCTTTGACAAAAGTCAGCATCTTCAAGATAAAGAAAATAGCAGGAATCAAAAAGACCGATTTTTTGAAAAACCTGGTTTTTAACTAAAATAGCGCAACCGGAAATAAAATCGACAGTATCGTTAATCGAATTGTATTGGCCGGTGTCAACTTCATCGACTCCGACATTACTACCAATAACATTGCCCCAGTCGATATGACCGCCGGCAGACCAAATAACCCGGCCGAGGTCTTTTTTTTGATAACGGGATAAGTGAAACTCATGGCCGGGAGCAAAATAAATTTTAGGACCAAGGATAGAATATTGAGGATTACTTTCCGAAAATTTTATTAGGTTGTCGAGAAAATCTGGGTCGACTTGAACATCATTGTTAAGAATCAGAGTATAGTCGAAGTTGCCACTTAGCCCAAGTTTTATACCTGAATTATTGCCGTCAACATAGCCAAGATTTTGACGATGGAAAATAAGATTAACTTGGGAGTCAACATAAAAAGCTTTATTAAGTTCGGCTTGACAGTTGTCGGTGGAGCCGTTATCAACCAGAGTAATTCGGTAATGGAAATATTTATGACTTATTTTCTTAACCGAAGCAATAGTATCGAGGGTTAATTGGAGTTGGTTCCAGTTAAGAATAACAATATTGACTCTAGTCATTAATTAGAGATTTTTAGTAAGACGATTAATGAACTGACGAAAACGAATAAAGAAATTTTTAAAGAAATTTTGATTGTTTTCCTTAATGTAGTACCAGCTAAACCAATGGTTGAATTCGAAATTGGCCTCTTGGGCAGCAGAAACGAAAGAGTCTTTGGCAAGTGGCTTATCTGGGCTACCTGTTTTTTCCCATAGACGAATATAAATGAGACAGATCGCGAAAGCCTGAAGCAAACAAAATATTAAGCCATGAAGCCCATCTTTAAAACCTTCACCACGAAAAAAACGACTATTAAACTCTTGAATTGGTTTGAGAATAAAATCACTGGTCTTGAGCTTGTAGTCGGTAGACATAAGCTCTTCGGCCTGAACGGAAGAATAGCGAACAGCTCGTTGAATGAAACTATTAATGGAAGGATAGTTTTGATGACGAATAGCCAACTTTTCAGAGTCAAGAAGGTTAAGACCATTACCTTTAGTTGTTGGCTGAGAATGGATCTCTTTTTTCCAGGAAACATGGCCATTTTTAAAAAAACGAACAAGATAGTCAGGCCACATGTTGGAATGACGTAACCAGCGCCCGAAAACTAAATTTTTTCTGGGGATACGAACAAAGTCAACGTCTTTTCTTTGAGTAACACGCAAAAGTTCTTTCTTAAGGGTAGTGTTGAGATATTCATCCGGGTCAAGTATCAATACCCATTTGCCGGTAGTTTTAGAAAGGGCAAAATTTCTTACCGGTTCAACATATTTAACAAAACGATGAGAAATAACCTTGGCATTAAAATTCTTGGCAATTTCTGCACCATTATCGGTTGACTCCATATCAATAATAATTATTTCGTCGGCAAAACCACGGATTGAGCGAAGACATTTCTCGAGTGTCTTGACTTCATTGTGAATATTAATAACGGCAGAAATTAATGGTTTGTTCTTGGTCATAATAAGTATAAGTTTATCACCTTCTGACACGGTAAATCGTTATACCGCTTTGGTTGTAAATCTGATCAATTTCTAACTCGACTAACGAAAGTGGAAGATGTTGGCCAGAGAGAAGATAGATATAGTCAATTCGATTGTTTAGAAGAAAGCCACGGGCGAAAAACTTATCTTTGGTTAGAAAAAAGTCGGTGATATCTTTTCGGCGAGAACGCCAATTAAGACCTAAGATATCGGCGTTCATCTCGTCAGCCAAAAAACTTACCTTACCAGAGAAAGCCGAGACGTAAGCGGTAGTTTCATAAAGATACAAGGGAATGGGAGTAGTTAGGCCAGATTTAAGATAAGGATCATAGGGATAGCTTAAAACAATACCGGATGGTTGGTGTTTCAGAAAAGACAGAGCTTGGATCTCTGCTATGGGTAAGGACGACGGCGGAGGATTGCCAAAATAGTCTTTAAGAGTTCCAAGAGAAGTCAGGGCAGTAACTAAAAATAGTATTGAAAAAATAGCCAAACGCTTAGTTTGAATGAGTTTCGACAAAAAGATAGCAAAATAAATATTGGAAAAAATAAGGCCATAGTAAAGAAACTGAATAGTATTCCAAGCTGTGCCTTTTTGGATAAAAAAGAGAGGAAATAAAATTGATAAGAAAATGATAGTTTTGAGGATTAAAGATATTTCTAATTTTGTTTTAATGGAAAATACACCAAAAACTCGGGTGCCAAAATTACCCAAAAGAAAAACTACAGCTAGGAAAGTTTCAATAATAATGAAAAGCGGAAGTTTAATTAAAGACAAATTTTGAGATAAACTTTGACGGTAGGAGGCAAGGGAGGGCCAATACAATTTGTCAGTTGATTCAATTAAGGAATGAACAAACCAAAAAGGTTGCCAAACAACAAGGGAGCCGGAGTTTAGATAACCGAGAAATAAAGCAACAATAATGGTTAAGAGTGAAAAGGCTCCAAAAAGCCTAAGATAATATGTTTTGTTTTTAATATCTACAATAAGATAAAGAAAGAGAGAAAGACCAAAGAGGATGGCGGAATAGATTTTAATTAGAGCCAGCAAGCCAAAAATTGCTCCAACTAAAAACGGATTAAACTTTTTGAGTGTTAGCCATAAACCCAGAAACAGGAAAACCAGAGATAAGGCAAAAGGCGGGTTAATGAGAGTGGAGGCTCCTTGCATCGACCAAAAAAGCGACTCACCACCCAAGGATCCGTTTTGGAATAGAGTAATTAGCCAGCCTAAAGAGCCGGCGAAAAAGTTAAGGCCAATAAAAATTAGAGCACCAATTTTGTTTCTGGTAAGTTCGAAAAAAAATAGATAGGCAAATAAACCATAAAAAAAAGCAGTTAAAAACGGAATAATTTTAAAATAAATGGTTTGAACATTAAGAGCGGTGAGAGAGCTAATAAAGCTAGCAAAAAGATCGTAACCCCAGTGATAATTGGTAAGTTCTGCCCCGGAAAAAATAGGGTTTTGAGGGGGGATAGCCAGCCTCGACTGTTCAATTACGGCCAGATGCCAGATGGCGTCGTGACCGTTTGGACCCCAATAACCAAAACCATAAGAGTAAAGACTACCACTACGAATCATGGTGACAGAAAGGAGGATGGAACCGGCAACTAAGACTAATAGATGCTTAAGTGACATTAAAACTTTTTTTTAGTTGATTAATAAACCAAAGAAGATGCGACTTGAGAAAAAGGTAACTATAACTAAGGTAAAAAGCGGTAAAAATCAACGAACCGGTGATAATTGACATCAATGGGTTTTGGGGATAGGTATCAAGAATATATAAACCGATAGATAGAGCCAAAACAGAAGCAATGAAAGGGTGACCAACAACAAGATAGAGATTAACGGAGTAGATTTTATCGGCAAAATACCAAACTATAAAAGAACTTGAAGAGACAATCAAAGCAGCAATGGCTGTGCCAACGAAACCAAACTTAGCGGTAAGAAGAGGATAAAAAATCCAAGTGAGAACAGTCCACATGATCATAAATTTTGAAGTAAGAAAAATTTTACCAGTGGCATTAAAGGCGTTAGTTATGGGAGTAGTAATGGCGGCGATACTGTAGTTTAGGCAGAAAAGATACATCGGCAACAGAGCTGGTTGCCACTTGTTGTATTTGGGAATGAGATCAATAAAATGAGGGGCGACTAAAACTAAAAGCGACATAAGAGGAAAAACAAAATAGGCAATAAAAAAAACACTTTTTTCTAAAGATCGTTTAAGTAGCTCCGGCTGTTGGCGGAGGCGGGAGAAGGCAGGAAAAGTAACCCGCATGACGGCATCCATGAAGCTTAGGGGAATTCTCGGACCCTTTTGAGACCAAGAGAGAAAGCCGAACTCAACTCGGCCTAAGATACCGGCAACAACAATGGTTGATAACCGGTCCTTGGCCATAGCGATCAGAGAATTGAATTGAAAGGGAATACCATAACGAAAGAGTTTTTTAGCAGTGTGAAGAGAAAATGAGATACCGATGGGCCAAGGCTGATAATGGTAAATAAGAAAAAGACCAAGAGCACTTCTGACAACAGTAGCGATAGCATATGAATAAACCCCAAAACCTAGTAGGGCAAAAATAACGGCGACAAGATAAAAGCTGACATTTTCGACGATATCTACCAGAGAAATGGTTTTAAAATTGAGATGACGCTCAAGTAAAACTGAAGGGATGGTTTTAAGAGAGGCAGTCAAAAAAGAAAAACAGAGAGCAGTTAAGATCAGAGTTTCGGGCAGACCATAATTTTTGGCGACAGCCAATTTAGGATAAGAATAGAGAACTATCAAAAGAGCAATAATTACCAGACTTTGTTGGATAAAAAAAGTAGTTCTTAATTGAATTTGAGAAATTGGTTTTTTTTGTTGAATTAGGGCTGAGGCCAGACCGACATCTGAAAAATAGGCAAAAATTGCAACTGATTCGGCAACTATAGCAAAAAGACCAACCTCTCCGGTGCCAAGGAGAAGAGTGAGAATAAAAAAACCAACCAGAGAAACAGCCTGGAGGCCAAAGTTACGTAATGATAAAAAAATTACTGACGAAGTAGCTTTTCGGGTTATTTCCGAGGTGTTAATTTCAGCCACAGATAGCGAATTAAACAGATAAATAGACTAATCCAAGAGACAAGAGAAAGTAGATTGGCAAGAGTCCGGATGGGAGTATTTTGAAGCTTGGCAAAAAGCTGATGATTACCGGCTTTAAGATTAACTCCAATCCGACCAAGCTTGTTTTCAGTAAAATGGGGAATTGGTTGATCTTGGTCAAGAATTAAAAAGTTGGGAAAGTCCAGCTGACCAAAGATAATTTGAGCGTCGCTATTGAGATTAAAGTTTACAAAGAACCAATCGGTGCCGTGTTTTTCGTTCTTGATAGTAAGGGAAATGTCTGACGGGATTATTTCATCAATAAGCCCGACGGATGGCGACTTGGGGGCCGTTTCAGCTGACTTGGGGAGATAATCATAAATACTGGCGGTGATGAGAAGACGCCAGCTTTGGCCACTAAACTTTTGCGAATCAGTGACCGGCCCGGAATGAATCGGATAAAAATAACCAAGATTAAGAATAAGAAGACTGGTAATAATCAACACATAGAAAATGGGCTTCTTAATAAGATTGACAAGAAAGATAATACTGGTGGAAAAGATAAAAGTAGTTAGATTGAGGAAGCGCCAAGGAAATTGAACATTTTGAATAACGGGAAATATTTGCCAAAAGGGAGTGGAACGTTCATGAGACATGAAAGCAGAGAAAAAACCAATTAGAACCAGAGCCGGAGGAAATAAGTCTATAAATTTGTGACTTTTTTTAAATTTAAAAAGATAGGCAATAAAAACAAAGATGGGCAAAATCCAATGGAGGTAACCAATCATAAAGGACATTTTGTCCTCCGTGCCCCAAACCGATGGACCGTCGCCCCAAAAATTACTAATAAAGAGCTGTTTTATAGTGGCGAAGTGAACAGAATAGTGGTAATAGCCAGAAAACATGGATTCAATTTGAACAAGCTTGGTTTCGACCAAGAGAGGAAGGGTGTAAAAGGCAGAAAATAAAAGCGAAAGAACAACCGACATGGCCAAAGAGACAATTGTTTTTAAAAATTGTTTTTGGGAAATAAAAAGCCAGTAAAGAGACCAAAGAATGGCCAGGGGAGCGAAAATCAAAGCCATGGGGTTGTGAGACAGAAGAATAAGACCGAAAGAGAGGGAGATACCGAGATAATATTTTACTTTTGAGTCAAGGATAGCCCGCCTAATGAAATATAATACCAGGGGGAAAAAGGTGGCTGCCCAAGCTTCATTCATAGCACCGCGAATGTAAATATTGACAGCGTGATAGGGAGCATAGGTAAAAAAGAGAGCGGAAATCAAGCCCCCCCATTTATTGGTAAGAGAGGCGCCAAGAAGATACATAAAAAAAGCTCCGAGAATGATTTGGGTAAGGGCGGTAAACTTGACAGTGTCAGTAAACGAAGCTCCGACAGTTCGCCAGACTTGACCAACAATGTAGGGCAATGGGGGGTAGTAATTAAACAAGGGATAGCCGTAGCCATAACCTAAATCTGGAACCCAACGACAGGGTATCTGGCCATCAGTTAGACATTTCTCAAAATCAAGCTGACGAATAACCTGCATATCATCGTGCATATTCCAATAGTCTCCTGACCGAAAAAAGAACCTAGTGGCTGGCAGGACTAAAAGCAAGAGAAGAATAGGAAAAAAAAATTTATTTTTGAACATCGATTTTTTTAAGATTGACATAGGTCAGATAAAGAGAAATACCGGCAAAAACACTACGAAAAAGACTTTTGGTTTGATCGAGATTAATTTTTTGGGAAAGCAAATTAGCGGTGCCGACAAATTGGGCAAGACTGGGATTAAGTGGAGCGAAAAGGCCGATGGAAAGAGAATTTTCGAAAGTAAAAACAATAAAAACATAAATCAAAAACAAACCAAGATATAACCAAGGATGACGAAGACGATGACTAATAAATTCGATGATTAAAAAAGGGGCTCCCCAGATAAACCACTGAGGATGATAGTGGGTGACAGAAAAGAGAATAAGAAAAAAAGCCAAATAATAGGCCTTGATGGGCCGAAACGATTTAAGTGACGAAGCGAGAAGATAAAGGAAGGTAAGGATAAAGATAAATGGAAAAATGCCTTCAGAGCCGGAAAGTGGCCATTGCATAAAAAGCATTTTTTGGCTTTTGGGGCTAAAAACCATATAGCGATAGGCAGAAGAGAAGATATAGGGGAGGTTGGTAAGAATGAGAGGCAGAAACCCGACGACAATAATTTTGATTTTGGTAGATAGATTTTTTGCCGGAGCAATGAGAAAGGGAAGTAAAAAGATAGGGTACATTTTGAAGGCAATGCCGAAGCCGATTGATAAAGAAGCCCAAAGGAGATGTTTATTCTTGAGAAGGTAAAGCGAAAGAACAGTAAAAAAGACAGGAATAATATCAAAAACACCCATGGCAAAAGTGGCGTAAAGAGTGACAGGATTAAAAAGCCAAAGGAGAGCGGAAAGGCGCTTATTTTGGGGTTGATCAAAGTAACGATAAAGCAGGTAAACGACAGCCAAATCAAAAAATAAATAAGGTAATTTGAGAAGAAAAAGATAGAGATTAAGATTACTAATTTGATAAACATTGGCACCAGACATAAGAGTTTCGAGAAATTGACCAAGGCCAGTGAAGCCAAAAACTTTTTCGAAGGTGCCGAGAGTAAAGTAGGTTAAGGGCGGATAAATAAAAATGTCACTAATACCAAAGTTTTTGACAAGAGGGTGAGTTGGAGGTAAAGAAAGAAGATGGTCGTAAACATTGGTAACATTTTTAAATCCCCAAAAGTAGGTGGAAAGGCTTTGGCCGGCAAGATCGGGGTGGTAACAAAAAGCCATAAGAAAGAAACGGAGGAAAAGGGCGATGGTAATTAAGAAAATTAACCAAGGTTTTGACATAGTTGAGTTTAGCAGATCACAGCTGAAGCAATAATAAACTGTCGCCGTCTGGTTTGATCCATGACTGGATTAGTTTAAGTTTGGAAAAATCATCTGGAGTGAGCTTGAGACGGGAGGCATTAAAGAGGAGATAGACCTCATCACCGTAATTTTTGGCATTAATCAGCTCCGGAGGCACTTGATGAATATCAACACCGGTACCAATAACAGTAAGTTGGTTAACGTGGTCAGTATATATTTGCAGGCCATTGGGGAGAGTACCAAAAAAACCTTCAGTACCAACGATAATGTTGGCTTCTTTGGCCCTGGATTTAAAATAGACAGAGGCTTCTCTAATCCCCCACCCCGAAGTCCAATCGCGAAGATAACCGGATTCGGAAGGCGGAATTACGGCAGTAAATGGCCTAAAGGACATGTTTTTAATCCAGATAATATTAGGAATCAATATTATAAATAACAGGAAGGGAAACAAACGATAACGACTAAATTGGCTAACACCAAGAGCAATGAGGATAAGGAGTGGAGGAAGAGTGTAAAGAACATAGCGGGCGGTAAAAACTTTGGTAAAGGCGCAATCGGCCAATAGGGGCAGGATCCACCAAGAAAGTATTAACCAAAAATAACGTGAAGGACGATTGTTTTTAAAATAAAGAAATAGACCAAGAATAGCGGAGATGATTAGTGACAGAGACAAATAGTGATAGTAAACAGTGACCACGGCACCAAGATGGGGAATTAATGGGTCAAGGGGATGGGAAAGAATATCTTTTAGCGACCAAATATAATCAAGGTTCCTTGAGGCAAGAAGGTGAAACTCGGGACTAAGCCGAAGCAGGTTATAAAAGAAAAAGGCAAAGATTACGGGAAGAATAATCAAATGAATTTGCCGATAATTTTTAAAATTGAAGAGAAAAAAATTGGTGGCGGAGAGAACAATAAAAAAAACAGCCGGGGACTTGGTAATCCAAGCCAAGCCAAGAGTAAGACCGAGAAGCAAAGAAAGGAGTGGCCGGGGATGTTGGGCAAGAAGCAGGCTTATCAGAAGAGAAGCTAGGCCAAAAAACGAAAGCAGGTTATCGGCTAAGGCCATACGGTCAAAAAAGAAAGTGAAAGGCAAACACAAATAAATTATGGCTGTAATAAGCGATAATTGACGATTAAAAAAGTGTTTAGAAATAAAAATAAGTAAAATAATAGTGGCAAGTCCGGCGATAACAGAAATAATTCTGCCGGCAAAAAGAGGATCGGTAAAAATTCTTAAGGTGAGCGAGTTGAGCCACATAAAGAGTGGTTGTTTGCCGTCTGACAGAGGAACAAAACGAAGACTGGGAACATTTTTGATTAATTGAGCCCAACGGACATAGATGGCTTCGTCACCAAAAACCGGCATGGAAGTAAGATTAACAATACGGCTTAGAAGATAAGCCGTAACTAGAAGGAGTATTTTAGGCTTGGTCATAAACGCCTTTTAAGTCGTTTGATTTGACACGGTAGATTTCCTTAGCCATTTGAATTGATTCTTTACGATAGCGAGTGGCGAAATCACCTTTGGTAGTAGAGGTATCTTCATCTTGCCACTTGACTGGAACTTCTTTAATTTTATAGCCAAATTTTTGAGCCAGAAACAACATTTCAACATCATAGGCAGTTACCCGCCAACCGGGACCGGAAATCATTTTTATGGCGTTTAAGTGGGGAAAAACTTTTTTGGCGACCTCGGTTTTAATGGCTTTAAAGCCACATTGGGTGTCAATAATATCTGGGAGTAAAAACAGGCGTCTTATTCTAAGAAAGACATTAGCGCCGATTTTACGAATCAAACTATTGCCTTGGCGGTGAGTGCCACGTGAACCAATGACAACGTCATAATCACTAAAATGAGGGGTTAGTTTTTCTAATTCAACAAGGGGGGTAGATTGATCAATATCAGTCATTAGGCACCATGGATATTTAGCTTTTTGAATACCGTACCAAAGACCACCCGGCTTACCACCTTTCTGGGGAAGATCGAAAATAGAAAATTTACTGTCTTTTTGGGCGTGTTCTTTGAGGAGTTTCAGGCTATTATCGGTTGACTTATCGTTTGAAACAATAACCTCATGAGGATATTTAACAGTTTTAAGATATTCACTAACCTCTTTTAAAACCCCTCTTTTCAGGTTGTTTTCTTCATTGTAACAAGGGATAATGATACTGATTCCTTTGGTCATGGGTTAATTATACATAAAAAAGATGAAAAAGGGCTTTTATTGGCTAATACTGCTGTTGTTGGTCGGTTTATTTTTCAGAGTTTACAACTTTGAGAAATCTTTTAGTTTTGCTCACGATCAAGATCTTTATTCCTGGATTGCAAAAGATCTGCTGATTAACGGCCACCAAAGGCTGGTGGGCCAAATAACCAGCGTTGACGGGGTGTTTATAGGTAGTGCTTACTACTATTTAATGGCCTTGTTTTACCGAATTTTTGACATGAATCCTCTGTCGGCAATAATTCCATTAACTTTGATTGGACTATTTAACATATGGAGCATTTACTACATTTTTACCAAGCATTTTGGTAAAAAAGCTGGTGTTGTCGGTGGTTTAATCTGGGCAATGTCTTTTGGAATTGCTCATTTTGAAAGATGGTCGGTGCCAACAGAGCCGACCTTTACCTGGGCAATTTGGTTTCTGGCAACAATTTTGGAACTACTAAGGGGAAATTATAAATTTTTGGCTATTTATGCTTTTTTGGTAGCTTATATTTGGCAACTTCATATCGCTTTATTACCAATTACTCCCCTACCATTAATTGCCTGGATAATATCGAAAAATCGAGGAACACTTAAGAATGTACTTGGGGCTGGTTTAATTTTACTGGTCTTTATTTCGCCGTTATTAATGTTTGAAGTAAGACATAACTTTTCTCAAACAAAAAGTATCATTGGTGGGTTTTCAAAGGATATGGGTGGGCCAACCGGAGAACGAAAATTTTTAAAAGTAATTGATGCATCGGGAAGGGAACTGCAAACAAGATTAGCCTACGGCTTCGAGATAAAGCAGGTTTGGCTGTTTTGGTTAGTAATAAGTGGGATTAGCTTGGTGTTAATTCGAAACAAAGGTCTAAACGGGAGGCAAGTTGGATTGATATGGGCTTGGATAGGTTTAACTTTTTTGGCGCAGTTTACCAGTAAGAGGATAGTGTCGGAGTATTATTTTTCTAATTTGATACCACCAATAGTACTATTGGTATGTTTGGGGATATCGAAACTAAATAAGTCAGTTCTGATAATTATTTTGTTTGGGTATGGGGTAGTCAATATTGGCTGGTTAATAAATAAAACCGATGGAGATCAGTCGTATTTTTATCGAAAACAAATAGTTGGCGAAATAAAGAACGATGCGATAAAAAATAATTATCCTTGTGTGGCAGTTAATTTTATTGCTGATCCGGGAGTAGGGGTGGGATTCAGATATTTATTCTGGTATCAGGGAGTAAAGTTAGTGCGCCCAGGGGTAGTCGGGGTTCCGATTTATAACATTTCTATTCCCTGGCAAATAGTGGAAAAAGAAAACCCGATTCACTACGGCAGATTTGGAGTTTTAATTCCTAAAAAACCAAGCACGATTGCCGACAAGGCTGTCTGTGACAAAGAAGAGAATCAATTAGACCCGTTATTGGGGTATGTTGAATAAGGTGGCAAGCCGGAGGGATTCTTTGTTAGGCGAAAAATTTTGATGCCGTTAATTTCCCATTGAGAATCAATTTTGGCCCAACCGAAGGCGGCAACGGCCCATTCGGGATTGTTAATCGGATTGCAATCGATTTGAAAAGGCTCGCAAACGACAAAAAGTTGATCGGTGACTTTGTTTTGAAGCAACTCAACCGGAGCTTTTTTTTCTGAAAGAAAATAGCGATAACCGGGATCATAATTCATTTTGGCCAGAAGAGCAAAATTAAATGACTTGTTTTCTGAATTAGCAATGATGCTGTCAATAATTTGTTCGGTAGTGGCTAACTGCCTGGGAGCAGACCAACGAAGAGGATTTTCTAAAAACGAAAAGATGGCTATGGCTAAAATTATCGGAATGAAAAGTAGCCGAGGAAGAAAAGAAATAAGATAGCCAAAAAGGATAAAAACAACCGGAAACAAGAAGCCAAAATAATGATCATAAATGTGTTGTTTATAAAGAGCTAGGGCAATTAAACCGGTAAGATACCAAAATAAAAGAAAAACAAAGTAGCGATTAAGTTTTCGTTTTTCCTGAAAAATTCGATAAATAATTAAAAAAGCAAACAGAAGACTGACAATAAGGCCAAAGGTCTCGTTTTTGCCGGCAAGAAGCCGGGTATTAATTTGACTAAAGAGAGGGAAGATTTGGGGAAGAGCCTTATAAATTTTTAAATTGACAGTTGTTTCTCTTTGGGAAAAGAAAGTAATCAGAGCATTAACATTTTGGCCATGATGCTTAATGTCAAAAAGAATTTGAGGGATAAGGGAGATAAGGAAAATAAGAAAGGGAATAATGAATGATTTAAGTGATATCTTTGATTTTTGGCGATTGAAAAATAAAATAATAAAACCGAGAGGAAGAAGGGCTAGGGCCAGATAATGGGAATTTAGAGCCATGATGAAGGCTAAGGTGGCTAAGATTAGCCGAGAGCGGGTGAGAAAATAAAAATAGAGAAGAGAAAAAAGAGGCATAATATTGGGGTTCCAAGAAAAACTATTGTACTTAATAACCACCGGAGAAATGGCGTAAAGAAAAGCAGAAACAACGGCAACTTTTGAGCTAAACCAAAGAGCAGAAAAACGAAAAATTAGATAGGTAGTGAGAACGCCAATTAGAGCAATAATTACGGCCGGACCAACAGGATTAAAATTAGTAAAAAAGAGCCCGGGGGCGACAAAAAAATAATAATAGTAAGGGCCAAGATACATATTGCCAATACTGGTTTGAGGGCCGATAAAGAAAGGGTCGCCATTCTTGAGAAAGTTTCTAACAATAACCACATCACGGCCCTGGTCACCTAAAAATTCAGCATAGTCATTGATCCGATAGAGGCGGAAAAAAGCAGAGGTGACTAAAACCAAACAAAGTAATAGCTTGATTGATTTAGGCACGGGTAAAATTAATTTTGTACCAAAGTTTGAAAAGATCGGAAAAGCTTTTGAGAATGACTTTTAACTGACGGCCAGTGGCTTTGCCTTCCTTGCGAGGATAGTGATGGACGCCAACTTCGCTAATTTTGAATCCGGCTTTTTTAGCCTTAATTAAAAATTCACTGTTAACAAAGGCTCCTCTTTCAGCTTCGAGATCAGGAATAGTGTCAGCGACTTTTTTGGAAATGAGTTTGAAACCGCAGTCTATATCGGTTACCCGTAGGCCGTAAAGGATAAAAACTATTAACTCCCAAATCTTGGAGGTAAGAATAACCATTGGAGAGACCTGACGGGCAAGATAATAACCAATGACCATGTCTGAATGGGTCTTTTTTTGTTTAGCGATCAATAGTTTGATTTCGGAAAAGTCAAATTGGCCATCACCGTCAGTAAAAGCAATCCATTGATAGCGCGAGTTGTAGAGGCCACTTTTAAAGGCGGCGCCATAACCGCGGTTGACCGGATGGGTGACAATGCGGACGATTTTTGGATATTTTTTCTTGATTTTCTCCAAGACTAGGGCGCTTTTGTCTTTAGAGCCATCATTAACGATTAAGACTTCAAATCTTTGGGCGACCTGTTTGATAAATGGTAAGGCCCGATTAAAGGTGTTTTCAATATTGGCCTCTTCGTTGTAGCAAAGAAAAAAAACTGATAGCTCGGGAAGCTTGGCAGATGTTGGCTTGATCATAGATCAGTGTATCAAATTTACTTGACAGGGACAATTTTGAAGACTATAATGTCCTGTAATTAAAGATATACCAAATTAAATTAAAGCAGATGTTTAAAAAGTTAGCCATCGTATTTTTCTGGGGAGCGATTTTGGGGGTTGCACTAACTAAAGTTGACATAGGGAAAACAGAAAAAGTAATTGACGCCATCTCCTGTTCCACTAACGCCGAATGCCCTGCCGATAAACCTAACTGTAGTGATGGTGAGTGTAAAGGTGGTTCTTGTCGGGGTCCCGAGGACTGTGCTTGGTGGGAAACATGTCAGGATGGTGGTTGTCGTAGTCGTTCTGGCTGTACTAGAGATAGTGATTGTGCTGATGGTAAAAGATGTAACAATGGCACCTGTGAAGGTGGTACTCCTCCTACTTGTGATCAATGTAACTATCCCTCAGACGCTCCAGAGTCAAGGCCAATTTGTCGAAATAACATGACCATGTTCTGCGGTAATGACTATTGTTGGCATGGAGTATCCGGTGGAACTGCTTGTGCTGGTATTACTCCAGTTGCCCGACCTACTAATTCCTCTTCTTCCGGTTCTCCTCAATGCACCAGTTCTCCTGACAGTGGTTGTACCACTGGTGGCCGAGGTGGAGTTGATTGTGCTGGCTGTCGTCAAACTAGTGGCCAAGTAAAACAATGTAGCGACGGTGTTTGGTATTGTTGT